>JADJOB010000002.1:107500-707500 GCA_016714025.1 Saprospiraceae bacterium
CAAATTTGAGAATAGCTAAGAATAGAGATAGCGACCTCAGAGAATTATAGTATATAAAATTGAGGTAGACTATATTGGGTTTACTGAATTGTAATTACTCAATTTAAATGCTATTCTAGTATTGAGGAAAAGGCAACATGACCTTATTTGTAGACTATAGTTAAGATAAAAACAATATGGCAAAACAAGCTAAAGAAAAAAAACAAAAATCAATCGAAGAAACATTATGGGATTCAGCTAATAAGTTAAGGGGAACAGTTGAGCCTTCGGAATATAAACACGTTGTACTTGGGCTTATATTCTTAAAGTTTGCCAGCGACAAATTCGAAGAGCGAAGACAAGAACTTTTTGCTGAGCACAAAGAGAAATATCTGGGCATGGTGGAGTTTTACACTTCTAAAAATGTCTTTTATCTTTCCCCAGAATCTCGTTGGAGTTATTTGATTGAAAATGCAAAGCAAAACGATATTTCCATTCGAATTGACACTGCCTTATTTACAGTTGAGAAAAATAATCCGGTACTTAAAGGTGCATTGCCTGATAACTATTATTCTCGTTTGAATCTTGATGTTAGTAAACTTGCCTCATTACTTGATACTATCAACAACATTGATACATTAAAAGATAAACAACAAGATATTGTCGGAAGGGTCTATGAATATTTCCTCAGCAAGTTTGCATTAGCAGAAGGAAAAGGTAAAGGAGAATTCTATACTCCAAAGAGTATAGTTAATTTAATTGCCGAAATGATTGAGCCATATAAAGGCAAAATCTATGACCCTTGTTGTGGCTCAGGTGGTATGTTTGTGCAATCCATTAAATTTATACAAGCGCATCATGGAAATACCAAAGATGTTAGTATATATGGACAGGAATACACAGCTACCACGTACAAACTTGCAAAGATGAACCTTGCTATTCGGGGTATATCAGCTAATCTTGGTGACGTTCCTGAAAACACTTTTTTCAGAGACCAACACAAAGATCTCAAAGCGGATTTCATTATGGCGAATCCTCCTTTTAATCAAAAGCAATGGAGAGCAGAAAATGAACTAATAAATGACCCTCGTTGGATGGGATATGAAGTACCACCGACAGGAAATGCGAATTATGCATGGATATTAAGTATGGTAAGTAAGCTATCAGAAAACGGTGTAGCAGGATTTGTACTGGCTAATGGTGCATTAAGTGGCGGTGGAGATGAATATAAAATAAGAAGAAAGTTAATTGAAAATAATTTGGTGGAAGCCATTTTGGTTTTGCCACGTAATCTATTCTATACTACCGACATCAGTGTTACACTTTGGTTTTTGAACAAAAACAAAAAAGCACGAACAATTGAACACAACGGTATTATTAAAAAATACCGAAATCGTGAACGTGAAATACTTTTTATGGATTTGCGACAGATGGGAGAACCCTTTGAGAAAAAGTATGTACAATTTTCAGAAACTGATATAAAAAAAGTAACCAGCAACTTCCACAATTGGCAACAAGTCGGATTTGAAAAAACGTATCAAAATACTCCCGAGTTTTGTTTTAGTGCATCGTTTGTTGAAATTGAGAAAAAGGACTTTTCTTTGGTGCCAAGTAAATATATTGAATTTATAAATAGAGACGAGAATATTGACTTTGAAGAAAAGATGAAGGCACTACAATTAGAATTTTCCAATTTACTTAAGGAAGAAGAAAGTTTTAAAAATGATTTATTAAACGTTTTCAAGGAATTAGGCTATGAAATCAAACTATAAACGTCTTGGTAACTTCATAAGGCCACTTGATATACGCAATCGGGATTTGGAAAATAATAATTTAATAGGTTTGAGTATTCAGAAGGTATTTATTCCATCGATATCCAACACAATTGGAACAGATATGTCTACTTATCGAATTATAAACCATAATCAATTTGCATATTGCCCTGTCACATCCCGAAATGGAGAAAAAATAACAATCGCTTTATATGATAAAGATAAGACAGCAATGATTTCCCAAGCGTATGATGTTTTTGAGATTACAAATTCGAGAGAGCTTTTGCCGGAATATCTAATGATGTGGTTCAGAAGACCAGAGTTTGACCGTTATGCAAGATTTATAAGTCATGGAAGTGTTCGAGAAATGTTTAGTTGGGAAGATTTGTGTGAAGTAAAATTACCAATTCCAGCCCTTGAGAAACAAAAAGAAATTGTAAAAGAATACAACATTATCACAGACCGAATTGCACTTAATAATCGACTTATTCAGAAATTAGAAGAAACAGCACAGGCCATTTATAAACAATGGTTTGTCGATATGGAGGATGGAGCTAAAGAAAAAGTACAAATAGAAAAATACTTGCTCATTAATCCCAATTTAAGTATTAAAAAAGATGCATTAGTAAGATATGTTGAAATGAGTGATCTTTCGACAGATAGTATGTGTATTAATGGTTTTATTCGAAGGCCATTTACGGCTGGTTCTAAATTTCAATTAAATGATACTTTACTTGCGCGAATAACACCTTGCTTAGAAAATGGGAAGACAGGCTTTGTCAATTTTTTAGATGAAAATGAAATTGCTTATGGTTCAACTGAATTTATTGTTATGAGAGCTAAGAATAATATAAGTCCTTATTGGGTTTATTGTTTAGCTAAAGATGAAAATTTTCGTTCTTATGCAATTAGCAGTATGGTAGGTTCATCTGGACGCGAAAGAGTACATGAAGATTATTTGAAACATTATTTAATAGGCAAATTAGACTATAAGCTCATTGCAGATTTTCACAACTTAGTTAAACCAATTTTTGAATTAGTCGCTAATAAAAATATTCAGAGGCAAAAACTGGAAATCACAAAGAATCTTTTACTTTCTAAATTGGCAACAATAGAAATTTAAATATGAAAATCAACAAGATATTAATTACAAATTTCAGACTATTAGAGAATGTATCTATTAATATTGAAAATGACATAACTCTAATTGTTGGTAAAAATAATACGGGAAAAACTTCGCTCTTTGAAGTAATAAATATGTTTACTAGTGAAAAAAACAATTTTAGTTTTCATGACTTTTCGCAATCCACCTATTCAAAATTCGAAGAATGTTATAAAATGTATAAATCGATTATTGAAGAAAAGGATGAAAGAAAAAGAGAGGAGCAAGAAATTAATTTAATAAGTTCAATGCCTTGCATTGAACTAACTATTGAACTTGAATATGACAAAGAAAATGATAGCTTAATAAATATTTCTGAATTTATTAGCGATTTAGAAGATGAACGACATAATGCGATAATTAAATTAATTTATAAACCTAAAGAAAGCGTTAGACTTTTTAATCTTTTTGTACAAAGAAAGGAAAAGGAAGACGATTTAATACATTGGCTAAATAATAATTTAACACATCACTATGAAGTAAAGTGCTATGGCGGTGATAATCTAATAGATGATAATTATAAGAAAATGTTGTTTTCTATTATGAGATTTGAATCCATTCAAGCCTCAAGAAAATTTGATGACACAAAATCGGACAACAATAAAACATTAGCTGTTGGATTTTCTGATTACTATCGAGAATCAAATAAAGATAATAATGACGATGTTAACAGACTAGAAACTCAATTAAAAGAAACAGCTCAAGTTCTCAATGAAAAATATGAAAACATTTTAAAAGAATTGCTTGAAAAATTAAAACTATTTGGTGTTGAGCCCCACATAACAATTCCTGAAATTGTATTACAGGCCGAATTTGACCCTGAGAATATTTTAAGAAAAAATATTAAGTACTTTTATAAGCAAGGCAATATCACATTACCGGAAAATTATAATGGATTGGGATATAGCAACTTAATATACCTTGTTTTAAAAGTAGTTAGTTTCATTGACAAATTTCAAAAGGATAATCCACTAAGCAAATCTGAAACGCTTACAATATTGATAGAAGAACCAGAAGCGCATCTGCATCCTCAAATGCAACAAGTTTTTATTTCGCAAATAAAAAAATCTATTATAGAAGCAAGGAATAATGATAATTTATCGGTTCAAGTAATTATAAGTACACATTCAGCCCATATAATTACCGAAGCCGGAATTGATGTTGATAGAAGTTTTGAGAGAATCAGATATTTTTCTAAGATTTATTTTACAGAACAAAAGAGATATATTATTGAAGTGAAAGATTTTAATGAATTCAAGCATAGAGAAAATGATATCGCAACTTTTCGTTTTTTAAAGCAATATATGAGTTTGAATCGGTGTGATATTTTCTTTGCTGATAAGGTAATACTTGTTGAAGGATCAACTGAAAGACTTTTACTCCCTTTAATGATTAATAAAGTCGCAATGAGTTTAAATAATGAATATATTTCAATAATTGAAGTTGGTGGAGCTTATACTGTTAAATTCAAAGAACTTATAAAATTTATAGCGGTTAAAACCCTAGTCATAACTGACATTGATTCTGTCGACCCTGACGATAATCGAAGAGCTTGTCCTACTAATAAAGAGAATGCTAGAAGCTCTAATTCTACATTAATAAATTGGTTGCCTCAAAAAACATTAATTAGTGAACTAATATCATGTCCCGATAAGGCCAAATATGACACTGAACTTATCCGTGTGGCATATCAAATTAAAGAAGTTGATTCAGAATATGTCGCAAGAAGCCTTGAAGAAGCAATAATCAATATAAATAAGGACTTCTTTAATTCCAAATATGCAACCGAAGAGGGCGATTTTAAAGTAAAGGATTCTTTTACCCTTTTTAAAGGTAAGGATCTTTCAGCAAGTCCTTATGAACTTGCACCAAATCCTGGAGATAAAACAAACTTTACATTTGACTTAATGATATTTAATGAATCTGAAAATAGTATTCAGTGGAATGTACCAAAATATATCAAAGAGGGTTTAGAGTGGCTCGCAAGCAATTTTATAGAATAATAATATGAATGCATTTGAAAATATAACTAGATATTTAGAGGAAGGAAAAAGTTTTGTACTTGAAGCCGGTGCTGGTTCAGGAAAGACGTATACGTTAATACAGACCTTGGATTATTTAATTCAAAATTACGGTGATAAGATTAGAAGATCAAATCAGAAGATTGCTTGTATTACATATACTAATGTTGCTAAAAAGGAAATAATAGATAGAATTGATAATAATAATTTAGTTCTTGTATCAACTATCCATGAATTCATGTGGACATCTATTAAGCAATACCAAAAGCAATTAAAATTAGAACTTTGCAAACTTAATGAAATAAATCATGCAAACGATATATCTAAAGGAAAGGCCGAATCTAGATATATCGCAAATCTCGCGGAAAGAATTGATGCAATAGAGAAAGTAGTTTATAACGATACTTCCTTTAATGATTTTGAAAATGGCATTCTTCAACATGATGATGTTATTGAAATCGCCAAATCAATGTATGAAAATTATACCCTTTTGACAGATATTATTGCAGAGAGATTTCCTTATATTTTTGTAGATGAATACCAAGATACGGCAAACGATACAATTTTTTCTTTAATTGAGTGCTTATTAAAGAGAAATACAAACAGCATTATCCTTGGATTCTATGGTGATTCGCATCAAAAAATATACGATTATGGTGTTGGTGACCTAGTAAAGTACTATATATCAAATGGGGGCGAAATTGAACTCGTAAAAAAAGAGGAAAATTATCGTTCATCAAAGGCAGTTGTAGGTCTTTTGAATAACTTCAGGAAGAATATTAATCAAATTCCTCAAAGAAAAGTAGAAGGTAGTTCAAGATTTATTTATTGGAAAAAGCATCCTGAAAAGCCTAAAAAAGATATTCGAAAGTTTAATGAGGAAACATCTATTGTTAAAAATGCTTTGTATGACAAGATGGTGGATAAATTGAAATCAGAAGGTTGGGTTTTTAATGGAGTTTCAGAAGATAAAATTTTAGTTCTTGCAAATCGTCGAGTAGCTCAAAGGGCAGGTTTTGGAAATTTATTTGAGATATTTTCAAATCGCTTTGGACTGGCCACTAAGGAAAGACTTTTAGATAGAACACATCCATTGATAACATTTTTTGTAGGTACGATTGACAAAAAAACATCACAAGAAAGAAAAACTGGACTTGAGCATTTGTTAGACTACTGGGTTGCAAATAATCAGAATGAAGTAATAAGGTTTATCAAGAAAAAAGGTACTGCCCTTAGTGGTGAATTTAAACATATTGACAAAAAGCGGATTTATGAATTAATTGATACTATTTCCAGGATGAGGACAAGTGATTCTGTAAAAGATTTGTTAGAAATTACGAGAGCAAATGGAATTATTTACGACAAGAGGCTTGATGAATTTATTACTAAGACAAACCTTTCCGAGGAACTGGTTCCTGAAGAAGAAAAGGAAACTCATGCAAAAAATAAGATTTTATTAGATTCATTTTTAAGTCTTCCATATTCAGAAATACTTACTTTTTGGAAGCATATTCAAAATTATACTGTATTTTCAACAAAACATGGTACAAAGGGGGATGAATATAGAAATGTGCTTGCTGTCATCGATGATACCGAATGGCCAAGTGAATATAATTTCAAAGACTTTTTTAATGATTCAGATAAAATTGAAGAACGGAAATTGAGGACACGAAATTTGTTTTATGTAGAGTGTTCCAGAGCGATAGATAATTTGGTAGTCTTATGCTTATCTGAACTTGATTCAACTGCTATAACAGCTATTGAATCTTGGTTTGGTAAAGAGAATGTATATGATATAGAGGGTTTTATTAGATAATTATAATTAAAATGAAATTCACTGAAGAAACATTAGAGCAAGCCATAATTGAACTATTTGAAGCTGAAAATTATCAGCATGTAAATGGCATTCACATTCATAAAGAAATGAGTGATGTGATTCTTCGGGATGACTTAAAGGCATTTTTGTTGAATAGATATAGTCATGAAAATATTACTATAGGAGAGATAAATGGCATTATTCGAAAATTGGAACTATTGCCTTCCTCTGCCTTATACGACAGCAATAAAGCGGTAATGAAAATTATTTCGGATGGGTTTACTTTAAAAAGAGAAGACCGTAATAAGAAAGATTTATTCATTCAGCTCATTGACTATTCTATAGTTGAAAAGGCCAATGAGTTTGCCGAAACCGAAAGCTTTAAAATCGCTGCCGAGCCAATACAAGCTTATAGCCTTGGTGGAAATAACATATTCAAAATAGTAAACCAACTCGAAATTCAAGGATACGAAAAAAGAATTCCCGACGGCATAGTATATATAAACGGTTTGCCTTTAGTTGTTCTGGAATTTAAAAGTGCCATTAAAGAAAATTGCACTATACGGAATGCCTATACGCAATTAACCTCACGATACCAAAGAGACATCCCTGAACTGTTTAAATATAATGCTTTGTGTGTAGTAAGTGATGGAGTTAATACAAAGGCTGGTTCTCTTTTTGCTCCTTATGATTTCTTTTACTCATGGAGAAAAGTAGAAGGTGATGAGCCTGTCGAACAGGAAGGCATAAATTCACTCTTCACAATGATTAAGGGATTGTTTAATCAAGAGCGATTACTCGATGTAATTCAACATTTTGTGTTTTTTCCAGACACCAGTACTAAAGAAGAAAAGATAGTGCCAAGATATCCACAATACTATGCTACTAACAAGCTTTTTAATAACATTATTCGAAATATGAAGCCGGAAGGTAGCGGTAAAGGGGGTACTTATTTTGGTGCTACCGGCTGTGGAAAAAGCTTTATAATGCTATATCTTACAAGGATGCTAATGCGGAGCCTCCACTTTCAAAGCCCAACAATTGTGTTAATAACAGACCGCACGGATTTAGATGACCAACTTTCTGGTCAATTCACAAATGCTAAAGAATTTATTGGAGATGACCTAGTGGTAAGCGTTGAAAGCCGAGCGCAGTTAAAAACATATCTACAAGATCGCAAAAGCGGAGGCGTGTTTCTCACTACTATTCACAAATTTAATGAAGATACGGATTTACTGACTGACAGATATAATGTGATTTGTATAAGCGATGAAGCTCACCGTTCACAAATTAATTTAGAACAAAAAGTCAAAATAACATCAAAGGGAGTCGAAAAAACTTATGGTTTTGCCAAACATCTTCATGATTCATTACCAAATGCCACCTATGTTGGATTTACCGGAACTCCAATTGATGCAACTATAAATGTCTTTGGAGGCGTTGCCGATTCATATACCATGAACGAATCCGTCTATGATGAAATAACAGTTAAAATCGTTTATGAAGGTCGAGCCGCCAAAGTGATATTGAACGAAGAAAAACTGAAAGAAATCGAAAGATATTACCAGAAATGTGCTGAAGAGGGAACCAATGAGCATCAAATTGAAGAAAGTAAACGAGCAGTGACTAGAATCGAAGAAATACTCGGTGATCCAGATATTATTAAGGAAATAACGCAGGATTTTATTAAACACTACGAAAAACGAATCGAAGAAGGAGCCACCATAAAGGGAAAGGTTATGTTTGTTGCTCCAAGTCGTCCAATAGCATTTGCTCTTTACAAGCAAATAGTTGAACTAAGGCCACAATGGGTTGAAATCAGAGAATGTGACGATGGTGTAGAATTAACGGAATCTGAAAGGAAAAAGGTTAAACCAATCGAGAAAATTAAAATGGTAATGACCCGCGATAAAGACGACAAAAAGGAATTATATGACTTATTAGGAACCAAGGACAATCGAAAAGAACTCGATAGACAATTTAAAAATGAAAAATCTAATTTTAAAATTGCCATTGTTGTAGATATGTGGCTTACAGGATTTGATGTTCCTTTTTTGGATACAATGTATATATACAAACCTGTGCAATTGCACTCATTAATTCAGACAATTTCCAGAGTTAATCGTGTATATGAGGGAAAGGAAATGGGTTTGGTTGTTGATTACATTGGTATCAAGAGTAGTATGAACCTTGCCTTAAAAAAATATGGTGTCGTTCAAGAGGAAAATTTCAATGGGATTGAAAAAGCTGTAAACATTGTAAAAGACCAATTAGATTTATTGACCAGACTTTTTCATGGTTTTGACAATCGATTATATTTTGAAGGAACCCCATTACAGCAATTACAGTGTCTAAATTTAGCAGTTGAGTTTGCACAGCAGACTGATGACAGGCAAAAGCGGTTTATGGATAATGCTAAAAAATTGCGTTCAGCATTTAATCTATCTTGCAGTAGTGAAGAAATTAGTCAGACAGAAAGAGATTATATTCATTACTATTCTGCTATTAAATCAATCATTCATAAAATAAGCACTGGTGAAGCACCTGATACATCACAAATGAATGAGCATGTACGCAAGCTTATACAAGAAGCATTAATAAGTGACGGCATTGAAGAAATCATTAAAATAGATGATAGCGACCCTAAAAATAGTTTAAACATATTCAGTGATGAATATCTAGCAAAGATTGAGAAAATCAAATTACCAAATATAAAAATTAAACTGCTTCAAAAGTTATTATCCAAGGCAATTGATGAGTTTAAGAAAACTAACAGAATTCAAGGAGTTGACTTTTCAAAGCGGTTAAAAAATCTAGTAGACCTTTATAACGAACGTAAGGATTTTCAAGCATTCCAAAGTGATGTACTTGATGATGTAGCTGATAAATTTGCAGATTTATTCAATGACCTAGTAAAAGAACGCAATTCTTTTGTTGAGTTAGGAATTGATTTTGAAGAAAAATCATTCTACGATATCTTAAAAGCCATCGCAGAAAAGTATCAATTTGAATATCCACATGATAAACTAATCGTACTTTCTAAGGCTGTAAAACAAATCGTGGATGACAAAACAAAATATACAGATTGGGCACAAAAGGAAGATATCAAAGCAGAATTAAAAGTGGATCTTATTTTGACTCTTGCCGAACATGGCTATCCACCAGTGCCAAAGGATGAAGTGTTTAAGGAAATTTTTGAACAAGCTGAGAATTTTAAGAAATATAATTAAACTCATAATTTAAATTATTTATTTTTACAAATGAAATTTCATAAATCTACTTAGAAATCCAGATCATGGAACTCATTGACAACGCTTTTAAACAACTTGAAAAGGTTATTGAAGAAATAAAAACCTATGACAATAGCATTTTTAGCGAACAAGATAGTCGAATTAAAATAATAGATCGTATACTTATAGAAGTACTAGGGTATAGATTTGAAGATATATTAACGGAAGCTAGAGCTGGTATCGGCTTTCTGGACTATAAAATTATCATTGATAATTTACCTAAATTAGCAATTGAAGCTAAAAAGGATGGATTAGATTTTAATATTGACCAGTCATATAGTGGAAGAGCCTTTAATTTAAATGGCCCAGTTTTTAAAGACAAAACTGTTCAAGAAGGATTAGACCAATCTATATACTATTCAGCACACAATGGAATTGAGTTATCATGTTTGACTAATGGAAGAACATGGATTGTTTTTAGATCTAATCGTTTAGGTGATGGAAAACAGGTGCTTGATGGTAAGGGTTTTGTATTTAGCACTTTAGAAAGTGTTCAACATGAATTCAAGTTGTTTTATGAGTTATTGAGTCCTGAAGGAATAAGTGATTTGAGGTTTAGAGCACTTTTCCAAGAAGTGGAAGGTGCCGAAATAAGAAAAAAAGATTTTGCTAAGTCTATCAAAGATGAATATTCTCTTAAGGTCATCCCCAAAAAACAGCACGCTCTTGATTTTGATCGTGTCATGAACGAATTTTTTTCCAAACTGACTGGTGATTCAGATCCTGATTTATTAAAAGAGTGTTTTGTGGAAACAAAGGAAAGTAAAGTAGCAGATAAGGAGCTTTTAAGAATTTCTGAGGACTTAATTAGAAGGGTACATTCACTTGAAACTGAGCAAGCAGAGCTGTTAACAGAAATTATTGAAAAAGTCAGAACTACTAATCGACACGAATTTGTAATATTAATCGGAAGTAAGGGGGCGGGTAAGTCTACTTTCATACAAAGATTTTTTGAAAATGTTATTCAACAAGACTTGAGAGAACAATGTATCGTAATTAGAATTGATCTTGGATTAAGTGATGGCAATCTTTCAACTATTGTTGACTGGTTGAATACTACTTTGCTTGAGGAGTGTGAACGCGTCCTTTATAATGGGAAGCCTTCCTTTGAAGAAATTCAAGGAATGTTTTATTTTGAGTACGATAGATTGCGAACAGGAAATTGGAATAAATTGTATGAAAGAGATAAGGATCAGTTCAAAATAGATTTTGGAAAACATATAGAAGAACGAAGAGAAACTAGGCCGTCAGAATATATAAAGCGGATGATAGGCGATATAACTAAGTCTCGACTTAAAGTTCCGTGTTTAGTTTTTGATAATACAGACCACTACAGCATCGAATTTCAAGAAACTGTATTTCAATATGCTCGATCTATATATGAAAGGGAAATATGTTTAGTTATTGTTCCAATTACTGATAAAACAAGCTGGCAACTTTCACAACAAGGAGCGATTCAATCATTTGAAAATGAAGTGTTATACCTGCCGATGCCTAAACCAAAGAAAATAATCGAGAAGAGAATTGAATTTATACAAAAAAGAATTACTACAACCGGTATCGAAAAAGGAAGATATTTTCTTGACAGAGGAATAAAATTAGAAATATCAAATATTGGTGAATTTGTCAAATTCCTTCAAAGTATTTTTTTATCAGATGAATATGTAGCAAAATGGATTGGTCATTTCGCTAATTATGACATAAGAAGATGCCTTGAATTAACCAAAGATATAATTGCATCTCCGCATCTTTCTTTAGACGAATTGTTGAAAACGTATATTACAGGGCATAGCGAAGAAAACGATAGAAAATATGAAATTAAGCCCTACAAAATTAAAAATGCCTTAATAAAAAGGGTATATACTAGTTATCCGATTAACAACCATCCTTTTATTCAAAATTTATTCTATTTGACAGGAAATCTAAATACTTCTCCAATTCTCTCGTTAAGAGCTTTGCAAGTTTTAATGGATAGAAGGAATGAAAGATCTAAGGAAGATAATTATATCAAAGTAGACCAAATACTTGATTACTTCAATGCTATGGGAATTGATAGATCTATCACTTCGAAACATTTAGATTTACTTTTGAAAAAAGGTTTAATATACTCTTATGATCCGACTATCATTAATGTTAGCGATTCCAAGAAACTAGAGATATCTCCTTCGGGCATTGAACATTATAATTGGTGCTTACATGATAATGAATATCTTTTTGACATGATTGAGGTTACACCAATAACTGAACAATCTATTTTTCAAAATATTGAAAGCAATTATTATTCGCATAACAGAAAAAATGTAATGTTGACTTTTATTGATTATATTCAAACGGAAGATCAAACTTTCTGTCAGGTGCCTTCTCATATTGCTTACAATGGTCAAGATTATATATTAAAGCGATTAAACCAAAGAAGAAAGCAAATAAATGGATGGACTTAAATTAATTCAGATAGTTTAATTCACCTTAATTTATCCAATACCAAACTAATGCCAATGATAAGGTATCAAAAATAGCCATATTCCTATCCTCACTTGTCCAGAGATTGCGTGCTTTAGGCCGACGCGTTTCAAGCTGTTTAAATTCCGTCAATAGCCATTGAGAGATTTCAAATTTTGTACTTACGCCAAAATTTTCAAATACATCCCGGATTTGGTCGCGTGAAATTTGAGCCACTTGTCGGTGGTGCGATTCGGCAAATGCTGTTATTTTATTAATGAGATTCCTGATTCTATTTCCGGTTCTTGATGATTTTGCTTCTGGATTTAATAAGATTAAGACTGTCGGTTGAAAATAATTCATAGAGTCCTTTATTTTATTAAGGATACGAAAGTTGCAAATCGGATTAATTCTAACAACTCCATAATCTAAAAGCTGACGTGGGCCATTCATATAGACATAGCCAAAGCCATTGGCATTGGGATAAATTGCGTACACAATTTTTTGTTTTTCATTTTTTACATTCATTGGATTTTATCTTGTTAATCTTTTAATAGTTTCTTCAAGGAATTTAATTCTTTGGGTGCTCTTTAATGTTATTTGCTCTTTTTTTAATTCAGGTACCAGTTTGATTATCCTCTGTATAAGTTTTAATTTAATAATCTGAGATTCCTGCTCGAAGAAGGATTCAATCGGGACATTAAACAGGTGATGATATAAAAGTAAAAGTTCAATACTAGGTGTTCTTTGTCCTTTCTCATATCTGGATATGTTAGAGTAATCTGGTAGATCCAATATGAAAGCGATATCTTCCTGGATTAAACCTGATCTTTTTCTATAAACTTTTAAATAATTTGGTGGTGAGGACATAAATTAAAATGGGCACCAGGTATGATTTCCCTGATGCCCTAAGTTTATTCCTTTAATGTTATCAATCGTAGACGGTAGAAATTGCCAATTTGTCAATTTTTTCGCCCGAGATCCACGCTTTGTTTTAAATCTATACTTCAAAGAGTATCCGGTTAAGCCAAAATGGTATAACAGGAGCTTCCGCACCCGTCGGAACCCAGATTCTGCGAATATTGAAGGTGATCGCAGATTGCAATCCAACGGTGCAAAGGCACCGTTGCCAATGATTTTAAATCCGATTACACAATTCATAATCGAAGTTAGAGAGGATGTATCTGAAGTCCCGATGTTAAACCATACAGTCCTTCTTGATACTCTTATTTTATCATAGTCAATTGCATATTGTCAAGTCGCAGTTTCCCTATATTTGCTTATTAATGCATTTTTCATTATTTGTGCTAATATAAAAAGTATGAGTCTAGGTAAACTTAAAAAGGTTGAATTAAGAGAAGGATGGAAACATGAAGCTATGGATTTCACCAAATGGTTAGCTCAAGAAGAAAACCTTTTATTATTGAGCAATGAGATTGGATTTGACATCAAGCTAATACAAACCGAAGCGAAAGTCGGTAGTTTTAATGTTGATATTCTTGGTGAAGAAGAAAATACTGGACATAAAATAATCATAGAAAATCAATTAGAAATAACAAACCACGATCATTTGGGTAAAATTATTACTTATGCTTCCGGTTATGATGCCCGAATTATTATTTGGGTTGTAAAAGATGTAAGAGAAGAACACCGACGTGCAATTGATTGGCTTAATGAAAATACGAATGAAGAGATTGGTTTTTATTTATTAAAAATTGAGTTGTGGCAAATTGCAGATTCACCACTCGCACCTAAGTTTGAGATTATCTCTAAGCCAAATGATTGGGCAAAAGCAGTAAAAAATTCTGTGGAAAGTACCGAGCTTACTGATACAAAGATTAAACAATTGCAATTCTGGGATGCATTTAAAAGCTATGCCCAACAAACAAACACAACTCTTCGTTTCCAAAAGAGCTATCCTCAACATTGGACTCACATCAGCATTGGAAGTAGTGATTGTCATATTTCACTTACAATAAATTCAAGGGAGAATCTATTTGGGGTTGAATTATATATTCCTGATAATAAAGACTTATATTCAAAGTTAAGTGGTGTAAAAAGCCAGATAGAAGCTGAGCTTAGTGAAAAGCTAGAGTGGATGGAACTTCCCGAAAAAAAGGCGAGCCGTATTAAAGTATCATATACCGGATATTTCGAACAAGAGAAAAATTGGGAAACCTACTTTTCATGGCTTCTGGGTGTTGCTGAGAAATTCAAATTAGTTTTTCCTAAATATTTTTAATTCTGCTATACTTGTCTGTATTAGTGGGTGGTGTATTAAAAGTTCGGAAACCCACACACTACGCCCGCCAGACCTTGTCAAGACGGTAGAAATTGTCAGTCTGGCAAGTTTGCAAACTTTATGGCATTTGATCAATTATCACAACAAAATAATACTGAAAAAATAAAAAGCGAAAAAATAATCCAAAAATTAGGGTTAAAGGCAGGTATGGAACTTTCGCTCCTCAAACAATCTCTGAGTAGTAATTCAGCTGTAAATGTTGGTTCTAAATTGGAAGGAAAATTAAAACGAGATGTTAGTATCGGCCTTCCTATTGAATTTGATAATAATACAAATACAAGCAATATAAAAAGCATTAGAGTAGAAAAAGGGAAATATCTAGTAGAAACAGCAACATCTATTTATGAAATTTTAAATTATATCCCTGAAAAAGAAGTCAACAACATCTTAAAATTTGACTCGTTTGAAACACAAAAAGGCTCTGTTTATAAGATTCTAGAAAATGGACAAGCTCAGAGAATTAAAAATATTTTGGATGATCCAAATTATATGGGTGAAGATAAGGGCGAGAAGAAAGAAAGAAAGAGAACCTTCAGACATAATGTTGTTTTATGACGAAAAGAAAGCCGGTAGTGGATGGCTTAACGATTTTAGCGCAACGGATGCAAAAAGTGATAAGACTGTTTCGCAGTCAATAGATATCGGGGTATATAAAAAGATTGATGAAAAAACTTACCAATTAGTCAGAAATAACACTGATTTAGATTCTTCATTTATATTTATAAGAGTAAGAAAGGACGACTCTTTTAAATTAAAGGAATCTCTTGACCTTCAAGAACTTAAGGATTTTCAAAAACGAACAATGATGGTTGAAAATAAGGGACTTGGCATTATAATTCCGAGTGAAGGAGGTAATATTACCAATATACCAGCAATAGGCTTAAACACTGTTGATTATAGGTATGGTAGTAATGGAAAAATTTCAAGTATGCATACAGGAAATAAAGTAGTTTCGTTAAAAGAAAGAATTTAAAAAGTATCTTGAAAATCATAAAGACATTAAATAGCAAAACCCCTAAGTTCTGTTATACTTATCTTTACTAGCGAATGGAGCATAATAAGTTCGGAAACCCACACACTAGACCCGCATAATGTGTGTTCGCTTCTTTCAAGAAGCTTAAATCCATTTTTGGCTTTGTATGTAAGGGTATCATCAAATAAATTGAGTTCGGAAAAGACTTTTTGCATGAGTTCTTCTTTTTCAAACGGAAGTGCATAATAATAATATAAATAAGCATCTTTTAAGAGTTCGGAAAGAATCACAAGGTCTTTGACTACTTCATCAATCGCAATGTCGGATGCGTTTTCTTCATTATGCAAATTCTGGAGACGTTCCATTAACTTTGATTCTTCCTGAATGAAGCTTTCCGGAGTGTAAACTGTGCTTTTTAGTAATGGCAATCTGTTTTCTCGAAGGTAAGCAAGGTCTTCACGGACTTTACTCTTTTGGCGTTCAGTTTGCTCTAGGGACTTTTGTCGCTTAGATTCGAGGATTTTCAAATCGGTTTTTAAAAGCTTGTCAATTTCTTCAAGTTCTTGCTCAGAATAATATAGCTTACTCATAAGTTCACCTACCTTACCTTCAATGAATTTTGCATTAATACTTTTATTTGGATTAAGGCAATTCTTTTCACATCTTGCGCCGTAATAAGTTATGCCCTTTTGTACATAGGGTGTATAAATACGCTGACAACTTCCGCAACGAATCATGCCACGATATGGCAATTTGAGTTTTTCGGTATAATGAACACTGACTCGTTTTTTCGCTAAAATTGACTGAACGCGATTAAAAAGTTCTCTGCTTACAATTGGTTGATGACTATTGCTGAGACGTAATCCATTATCAGAATCCTTGTCATTAATCATTCCAATATAGAATGGATTACTAAGAATTCGATGAATTTGTTGATATGTCGGTATTCTGCAAATCGGTTCAAGTTTTATTTCTTCATCAGATAGCATTTCTGAAGAAGTTCTTCTCCGCCTTGAAGGAGACATTGTGAGTCCTTGTTCTTTAGCCCATTCTGTTAAATCATGAAGACTCCATGTGCCTTCAGAATATTTTTCAAACATTGCTTTAATTACTGGAGCTTTAATTGGATCAATTGGTTTATGTTCCGCTTTCCCTACATTTAAATATCCAACCGGAGCACGGTAGGTACAAATTCCTTCTTGACGGAGCTTTTTATTTTGATTTGAAACTTTCTCACTTATTACTCTGGAATAATGCTGAGCAAACATTGAATCCACATCCATGTGAAGCTCTCCGGCACTGCTATCAGAATCATATTGAGCTTGCACAAATCGAATATCAACTCCTTGTTTCATTAATTTACGCAAAACACTATCATCATTTTTATTCCGACTTGCTCTATCCCAACACAGGAAAATAACTCCTTTAAAATATCCTTCCTTCAAGTATTTTATCAATCTCAAGAATTTTGGTCTTTCAATCTTATATGTGACATTTCCAGACGCATCAATTTCAAAATCCTCATCCTCTTTAAATCCAGTATGGCTCTCTCTTATGATACCGCCCTTGCAAAAGTTATCAATATCCACAGAAGCTATTGAAAGATGATTTGTCTTAGCAAATGGAATTGCTTCACTTACTTGGTATGCTAAAGAATTTTTTTGATTATCAACATCATCCGTACTTTTACGATTGTAGCTCAAGTAGTGATTTTTATATGGTTTTTCGATTTCCGTTGTTTTCATTGGCATTATTATATTATACTACATTTTTATCCGATAGTTGCCTTTTTAACTCCTCAATAGAATATCCTTCAGAAACAAGTCTATTTCGTATTTTTTGTAGAAGAGAACAAAGGCCGGAAATATTTTCCAATTCCACATCTGAAAAAATTGTTTCATTTTTGGGATTGAGTTCCATGGCTTTAAATCTTTTCATTATTGGTAATCCTCCTAATCAAAGAATTAAAATATGCTCCACGATTTTTAATTGCGGTCTTTAATTCGTGTTCTTTGAAAACACGCCATACTTTTTCTAGAGTATCTCTGCCATAGTTGTTAAAAGTAGATAAAATGAAATTTATATGTCTTTCATTAAGGCTGGAGGCAATATTTAAGCAAAGTTGTTCATCAAGATTTCGAGGTTCGAAATCCGATAACTTCGTTCTTGGCTTAATTGAAATCGATATATCATTTTCTTTATCATTATCGATATCAGAAGTTCTGCCATCAGTATTGACTGAAAAAGCTAAAGCAACAGATTTTATCTTGCTTTTTAGTTCAATAAAGTTCTGACATTCACAACCAAAGCTCTGCTCATGTTCTGCTTCACTAATGACAGATTGCAAATCAGAAGTTCTGCTTTCATCTGTTTCAAAGAATCTATCGATGGAATTAATTTGCCCTGTAGGTAAAATGAATTCACCAAAACGAACTTCAAAAGAACCTCTGCTTCCGGTTCTTCTCTTATAGTACAGACACTTCTTCTGCTTCAAAGCTAGAAGTATTTTATTGATAGAATTTTCAGACTTCCTTCCTTTATAAAGATCTGTTGAAATGTCTATCAAACTTGTAATGGTAATCCCATAAGGATTAGCATTAAGCCGGAGCCAGTTATATACCTGCATTTCACTAAGAGTAATTACTCCATTGCGAAAATCCGAAGATATTTTTCTTGGAAATGGTATCCAGTTTGAAAGTTTCTTTTCTTCATTGCTCATTCAAATAATTTTAAGCAGGAGAGTAGTAATGACTAGACGGCATTTAATGTCATTCTGGAAATTTCTGCTGTCTACATCAAGTTAAGTGTAATCAATATACTTAATTCATGGACTATGAAAACACCCCTAAAAATTTCAATCCTGAAATTACTTACATTGGAGAAACCACATATCGGAATCAGAATAAACGATTCGGGATTAAGCAAGATGATCGGCTCATGCATACCTACATGATTGGTAAAACCGGAACTGGAAAATCCACATTAATTGAGAATATGATTATGCAAGATATTCAAGTTGGAAGAGGATGTTGTTTACTAGATCCGCACGGTGATCTCGTTGAGAAGGTGGTGAAAGCCATTCCTGAAAACCGGAAGGGTGATTTAATTTATTTTAATATACCTGATGCTGGTTTAAAGTTGAAATATAACCCATTTAGAAAAGTTAGTATTGAAAAAAGATCATTAGTTGCCTCTGGTATTTTAGATGTTTTCTCAAAATTATGGGATAGTGCTTGGGGTGTTAAGTTGGAGCATATCTTAAGGCACGCAATTCTCACTTTGTTAGATCAGCCTAAAGCTACTATTGCAGACATTGTAGAAATATTATTGAACAAAGATTTCCGGACAGATGCATTAAGGTATGTCAAAAGCGAATCAGTAAAAAAATTCTGGGATCGGGAATTTAAAGAGTATCATAAATACGACCTATTGCCTGTATTGAATAAAATTGGTGGAATGCTTGTTCATCCGGTTATTAAACGAGTTTTAATTGATAATCCGGATGAAGTATCCTTAAGAAAAGCAATGGACGATAAGAAAATTGTTCTGGTAAATCTTTCCAAAGGGCATGTTGGAGCTGATGTCTCACACATACTTGGAGCCTTGTTTATTACTTCAATTGCTTCTGCTTCATTCAGCAGAGTAGATACAGAAGAAGACAAGAGAGTTCCATTTATGGTCTATGTAGATGAATTCCATAATTTTACCACCTTATCACTAATCGGAATGTTTTCTGAGCTTCGTAAGTTTAAAGTTGGAATGACAATGGCTCACCAGTATATGGCTCAACTTGATCCTGATATTAAAAGTGCAGTGCTCGGCAATGCTGGAACTATCATTTCATTCCGTATCGGAACGGAAGACGCAATGTTGATGGCAAAAGAAATGTATCCTGAATTTGATGTTGAGGATTTCATTAATCTACCCAACTACAAAATTTATCTAAAGCTGATGATTGACGGCAAGCCAAGTAGGCCGTTCAGTGCGGTTACTATAATATCTTCTTAATTTGAAGTAATAATCTACCACACTATAAAGAGAGGACAATTTTAGACAAACCTAGAGGTTGTTCAAAAAATACTGGCATAGTCGACAAATTTTTCCTTATTTTTGCGCGGTGAAAAGCTTTACGGTCATATTTAGTTTTTACTTCATGGCTTTGACATGGGTGCCTTGTTGTGATAAAGACGACTGTAAATTTGAGAGTACCGAGAAATACACTCTTGCAACGACCGACCATTCAAGCCATGACAACGACACAGAACACTGTTCTCCTTTTTGTATGTGTGTCTGTTGTGGACAATCGGTAACCAATATTTTTTACCCGATTTTTTCTACAAATCTTGCTCCTCTTTTAACACAAGAGTTTCCCATTTATACACTATCCTTTGCTTCTGAGGATTATTACTTTATTTGGCAACCGCCAAAAATCAGTTAAAGAATTCTTAAAATATTCCGGCTACGGAATATAAGCTTGAATGCTTGTTGAGCGAATACTCAACAGGTCATTTCTATATTCTTTAATTTATTTAAATATGTTAGATAAAATCATTGCTTTTAGTATAAAAAATAAATTCATCATAGGATTGATGACACTTACCCTCATTATCTGGGGAGTATGGAGCGCAAGCAAATTACCTATAGATGCCCTTCCTGATATTACGAACAACCAGGTACAAATAATAACACTCTGCCCGACACTTGCCGGACAAGAAGTGGAACAATTGGTAACATATCCCATTGAACAAAGCATTGCCAACTTACCCGATCTTGAGGAGCTAAGAAGTATTTCTCGCTTTGGCCTTTCGGTGATCACCGCTGTCTTTGATGACAAAGTAGATATCTATTTTGCCCGACAACTTATCAATGAAAAACTCAAAGAAGCAGAAGAAAAAATTCCAAAAGGAATTGGTACCCCTGAATTAGCACCAGTAAGTACCGGATTAGGAGAGGTATATCAATATATCATTCATCCGAAAAAAGGCAGCGAAGATAAATATACTGCAATGGATCTCCGCACTATGCAGGACTGGATTGTTGCACGTCAATTATACGGCACTCCAGGTATTGCAGAAGTAAATAGTTTTGGCGGTCAACTCAAGCAATACGAAGTTGCTGTAAATCCAGACCGAATGGTAGCAATGGGAATAAGCATTCCTGAAATATTTTCAGCATTGGAAAAAAACAATGAAAACACAGGAGGAGCATACATTGATAAAAAACCCAATGCTTATTTTATACGAGGAGTTGGTTTGATTGGCTCATTTGAAGATATCAAAAATATAGCAGTAAAAAATAGCCCTAACGGAATACCAATCTTAATTAAAGATGTGGCAGATGTGCGTTTGGGATTTGCGGTTCGTTATGGGGCGCTTACTTATAATGGGGAGGTAGATGCAGTTGGTGGTGTAGTTATGATGCTAAAAGGAGCAAACAGTGCGGAAGTAGTAAACCGTGTTAAAGAGAAAATGAAAACTATTCAAAAATCATTGCCTCCTGATGTAGTCATTGAGCCTTATTTAGATAGAACTGATTTAGTGAATCGTGCTATTTCAACAGTTGAAAAAAACCTTATTGAAGGCGCACTCATAGTAATTTTTATACTGGTTTTGTTTCTCGGAAATCTCCGTGCAGGTTTGATAGTCGCATCAGCTATCCCACTATCCATGTTGTTTGCTTTGGGAATGATGAATGTATTTGGAGTAAGTGTTAACCTGATGAGTTTAGGGGCTATTGATTTCGGTTTAATTGTAGATGGTGCTGTCATTATTGTTGAAAGTATTTTTCACCGAATCACTACAAGTCATTTGCAGAGTGGTAAAACAGAACTTACCACAAGACAAATGGATGAAACCGTTTTCGAAAGCGCAAGACGAATGATGAATTCCGCTGCATTCGGACAAATAATTATTCTTATTGTGTATTTACCAATTCTTTCTTTGATAGGAATTGAAGGAAAAATGTTTGGCCCGATGGCTCAAACTGTTTCGTTTGCGATACTTGGTGCCTTTATACTTTCATTGACTTATATTCCGATGGTATCTTCTCTTTTTCTTAGTAAGAAAATAGTTCATAAAAAAAATATATCCGACAGGATGATGGAATTTTTTCAAAACATTTATGCACCGCTCTTACAAAGAGCTATTAAAGCTAAAATTTATGTCGTGGGATTAACAGTAGCCATATTCTTACTCACATCTTTTATTTTTTCAAGAATGGGCGGTGAATTTATTCCCACCTTAGCTGAAGGTGATTTTGCATTTCATTGCATATTATCTCAAGGCACTTCATTATCTCAAAGTATAGAAACATCTATGCAGGCATCACGATTAATCAAAGAATTTGATGAGGTAAAAATGGTCGTTGGCAAAACGGGTAGTGCCGAAGTTCCTACTGATCCTATGCCACCCGAAGCTAGCGATATGATGATCATTCTTAAACCGCAAAGCGAATGGAAACGGAAAATTTCTTACGATGATCTTGCCGATGAAATATTCGAAAAATTGGAAAACATTCCAGGTGTTTTCTTTGAAAAAAGCCAGCCCATACAAATGCGATTTAATGAACTTATGACTGGTATTCGTCAGGATGTTGCTGTAAAAATATTTGGTGAAAATATGGATACACTTTTATCGTATGCCAATAAGGTTAATAACATAGTCCAAAGAGTGGAGGGTGCCACTGCTCCAAGTGTAGAACGGGTTGCAGGTTTACCTCAAATAGTTATCAACTATAATCGCGCTCAAATCGCCAACTACGGTCTCAATATTGAAGACATTAATCATATTGTAAGTACCGCTTTTGCAGGAGGAGAAGCAGGTGTTGTGTTTGAAAACGAGCGTAAATTCGATTTGGTGGTTAGACTGGACAGTACCCATAGAAACAATATTGAAGATGTAAGCCATTTATACATTCCTACTGCCAATGGAACTCAAATTCCTTTATCACAAGTAGCGGAAATAAAAATGGAATTGGGCCCTGCGCAAATAAGCCGTGAGGATGGTAAGCGCAGAATTGTGGTTGGTTTTAATGTGAAAGATCGAGATGTAGAAAGTGTAGTAAAAGATATTCAAAATCAACTTAATGAAAAGGTCAAATTACCTGAGGGATATTATTATACTTATGGAGGAACTTTCGAAAATTTACAAGCGGCGTCAGCCCGTTTGATGATTGCTGTACCAGTTGCTCTAGCCCTGATATTCATGCTTCTCTATTTTACATTCACATCTGTAAAGCAAGCAACTCTCATTTTCACAGCAATTCCAATGGCTGCCATTGGTGGTGTCTTCGCGTTGTTGCTTCGCGATATGCCTTTTAGCATATCAGCAGGTGTTGGTTTTATTGCCTTGTTTGGCGTGGCCGTCTTAAACGGAATTGTATTGGTCAGCACATTTAATCAATTAGAGAAAGATGGTGTAAACGATATTTTTCAAAGAATTAAAGAAGGAACTAAAATCCGTTTGCGACCAGTCCTTATGACAGCGGCAGTTGCCTCACTTGGTTTTTTACCAATGGCTCTTTCTCATGGTGCAGGTGCGGAAGTGCAAAAGCCTTTGGCAACCGTGGTAATTGGTGGCCTGATTACAGCAACTTTTCTTACACTTTTTGTTTTACCATTACTGTATTTGATTTTTTCTTCGCAACGAAAAAGAAAAGTCAACCAGGGTATTTCAACATTATGCCTACTAGTTTTTGGGTTGTTCTTTTCTCAAAATGCAAATGCCCAGATTTCTCTAAAACAATTAAGTATAGATGATGCATTAAGTGTTGCATTGAAAAACAATTTAGAGCTTCAATCTCGGCAACTCAATGTGCAATCTTCCCGCATTATAAAAAAATCTGTTTTTGAATTGCCAAAAACTAATGTAAACTTTCAATTTGGGCAATACAATAGCATTAATCAGGATAAAGCATTTCAGATCACTCAATCCATTCCATTCCCGACTTACTATACGGCAAAAGCCAGGCTATATAATGCCGAATTACAAGGAAGTCAATTTCAAATGCAAATGTCGGAAAGTGAAATTAAAGCTCAGGTGCAATATTGGTTTTATCAATTACTGTATTTGCAAAATGCAAAAAAACAATTAAAGTCATTAGACAGTTTGTATATTGATTTCGTAAGTGCTGCCGATTTGCGATATAAAACTGGTGAAACAAATTTACTGGAAAAAGCCACTGCTGAAACAAAACGAGGGCAACTATCACTTATAATTAAACAAAATGAAACAGAAGCGATAATGGCTTATGCATCGCTTAAAACCTTATTGAATACGAGTGAAGATTTTGCGATTCGTGCCAATGACAATTATCAACCGTTAATCCTAAATATTTCGTTTGATATATCACTAATAGCTAACAATCCATCACTGTTAGTTTTATATCAGCAGGCTCTCATTGCAGAGCAGAATAGAAAAGTAGAAATCTCATCCACTTTTCCAGATTTGAATGTGGGCTATTTCAATCAGTCTTTAATAGGTACACAAACCGTAAATGGAATGGAAGTGTATTATGATGGGAGCAAACGATTTCAAGGTTTCAATGTAGGTGTAGGCATACCATTAACTTTTTTTAGTAACTCGGCA
The DNA here is from genome assembly GCA_016714025.1 of Saprospiraceae bacterium. NCBI lineage: Bacteria > Pseudomonadati > Bacteroidota > Saprospiria > Saprospirales > Saprospiraceae > Saprospiraceae bacterium. The sequence continues at coordinate 131,840 of JADJOB010000002.1, forward strand.
AAAATAAAATCGCTGGATTACAAACGCGCAGCTTTGCAAATGGAAGCTGATAATGGAAAACTTCAACTCCAAGCTAAACTACAAAATGCTTTTGAGCTATATAATCAGAACTTGTCACAATACAACTATTACAAATCAAGTGCCTTGCCTAATGCAGAAATAATTATTAATACGGCAAAAACAGCTTACAACAGTGGGGCCGTCGGCTATATTGAATACTTACAGGCTTTGCAGACGGCTGCTGATGTCCAATTAAATTATCTGCAAGCCATCAATCAGCTCAACCAATCTATTATCAATATCAATTTCTTAATCAACAAGTAAATTTAAAAAAATGAATAAATTAATAATCATCATATCTTTTGCAACTGCAAGCTGGTTGCTTACTTCTTGTCAAAAACACAAAGAAAAAGACGGACATAATCATGGAGAAGAAGCCGTGCATTCTGAAGAATCGCACATTGAACACGAAAACGAAAATACAACAATGCTGACGGCTGAGCAAATGAAATCCATAAAAATTGAATTAAGTAGTATCGAGAAAAAGCAACTTACTGCATCACTCAAAGTAAATGGACTGCTGAAAGTGCCCAATCAAAATAAAGCTAATGCAACAGCCTTATTGGGTGGTGTAATAAAATCAATATTGGTGCAGACGGGCAATTCCGTTAGAAAAGGACAAGTGCTGGCGACAATCACTAATAATTCTTTTATTACCATGCAAGAAGAATTGATTTCAGTTTCCGCTAAAACTGATTTGGCACAATTAGAATACAATCGCCAAAAAGAATTGATACAAGGTAATGCTGGAGCATTAAAAAACTTGCAAACAACAGAAACTGAATTAAAAATATTGAAATCCCGAAAAGCGAGCTTGCAAAAGCAATTAGAACTTATTGGAATAAATTCCGCCTCACTCACAAGCGAGAACATTCAATCTGTTGTAAACATCACAAGTCCTATCAGTGGCACTATAAGTACTGTTTTGATAAATATCGGTAGCTATGTTGATGCAAGCAACCCCATTGCGGAAATAGTGGATAATAATCAACTTCATTTGGATTTATATGTATACGAAAAGGATTTGAAAAAACTCAAAGTAGGTCAAACCATCCACTTTACGCTTACCAATAATCCAGGTAAAGAATACGATGCTGAGGTCTATGCAATTAGCAATACGTTTGAGCAAAACACCAAAGCGGTTGCTGTGCACGCAATGGTGAAAGGCAACAAGCAAGGATTGATTGATGGCATGAGTATCACTGCATTGATTAGCTTAGAAAACGCTACGGTAGATGCGGTTCCAACAAATGCCATTGTAAACCACGAAGGACAGGATTATATTTTTATCGTTACTGATGCGCATAGCGAAGCAGAACACCATGAACACAATGAAGCCGGAGAAGATACGCAACAACATGATGAGCATGGCCATAAGCACAACGAAAAAGAAAAAAACGGGCATGATGAAAAAGAAGACGGAACGACATTTGAAAAAATTCCAATCCGAAAAGGTACTTCTGATGTGGGATACAGTGAAATAACCTTACTTAAAGAAATACCAAAAGACGCAAGAATAGTTACGAATGGCGCTTTTTTTATTTTAGCGAAAATGACAAATAAGGGAGAAGGACATGAACATTAATATCATTGTGAATTAAAACGAAAACAATTAAATAATTTAAACCAATTTTATGGATAACGATAGGTGCTTTTATTTGTTTATTTTTTATTAGCCCTAAATAAAAAAGGAACTCTTCCTTTAAATAAAAAGGAATATTCAATTCATTTCAATTGATCTTTAGAAAACAAAATAAATAAAAATGAAATTACCGATAAATGACAAGAAATTTTTATTTCTTCTTTTCGCAATTCTTATTGTGATTGCACTAGAGGTATTATCCATTATTGGCATAGAAATTCCCATGCCCTATGCCCCGTTTGTATTCTTAGTTTTTATTCTAGGCTTAGGTTATGGCGTAATCTGGAATGGTCTTAAAGCTGCAGCAAAACTAAATTTTAGCAATATTAACCTCTTGATGCTCATTGCAGTGATTGGGGCATTTTATCTGAAGGAATTTTCTGAAGCTGCAGTATTGACCGTTTTATATGTTTTAGGTGAACGTCTGGAAGATATTGGTATCGAAAATTCAAAATCCGCCTTAGATGATTTAGTTAGTAAAGCGCCGAAAGCTGGTTTTGTGAAGGCAGCAAACACAATGGTTTCAATTGATAAAATTTCTGTTGGAACAATTATTCAGGTAAAGCCAGGTGAAATGATTCCACTTGACGGAAGAATTATAACGGGAGAAACTAGCGTGGATGAGTCTTCTATTACTGGAGAACCCATTCCAAAAGACAAGCACAGAGGCGATTTGCTTTTCGCAGGAACACTAAACAAGAATGGATTTGTTGAAATGGAAACAACAAAACTTTCTGCTGATACTACTTTTTCTAAAATAATCCGACTCACTTTTGAAGCATCAGCCAACAAAAGTGATACGCAAAAATTCATTCAACAGTTTTCAAAGTATTATACTCCTTCCATTATTTTTCTTTCTGTTTTGATGTTAGTAATTCCTGCCTTTGTATTGAACCTTGATTTTGACCATTGGCTCTTGCAAGCCATTACTTTATTGGTAATTGCTTGTCCTTGCGCTTTGGTCATTTCTACACCCGTGGCTATATATTCTGCTATCGGTAATGCATCTGCGAAAGGAGCACTGATAAAAGGTGGAAAATATATAGAAGCGTTGGCAAAGATTAAAGTCATTGCATTAGACAAAACCAGAACCATTACATTCGGAAATCCAATCGTCTCAGATGTATTTCCTCTAAATGATACAAGTCGTGAAGAGCTTTTAGCCTGTACAGCAGGTGCAGAATTATTTTCTGAACATCCATTGGCACAAGCAATTGTAGATGCAAGTAAAAAAGAAGGTTTTGAACCTCACAAAGCAGAATCTTTTAAAAGCATAATGGGAAAAGGTGCTACTGCAAAATGTTTAGTGTGTGAGGATGAAACCATATTTGTAGGTAAACTCGAATTCATAAAAGAACACCAGCCCATAGATAAAGAAGCAGAAAAAATTGTTGAGCAGCTTTCAGCAGAAGGCAAAACAAGTGTAGTTGTTAGTTTTGGTAATGGTGTAGCAGGTATTATCGGATTGATGGACGAAATAAAACCTGAAAGCGCAGAAGCATTAAAACAGTTCGAAGCAATGAATATTGAACCCATCATGCTTACTGGTGACAATGAAAAAGCAGCTCATTATGTGGCTCATCAAGTAGGCATCAAAAAAGTCTTTGGAGGGTTGCTTCCGGAAAACAAGTCCGATAAAATCCAAGAATTATTGAAACAATATCAATATGTAGCTATGGTTGGAGACGGTATTAATGATGCCCCTGCATTGGCTTTAAGTACTGTTGGTATTGCAATGGGTGCGGCGGGTAGCGATTCAGCCATTGAAACTGCAAACATTGCATTGATGAATGATAAACTTTCACTCATCCCATTTCTTATTCGTCTCAGTAAAAAAACATTACAAAGAATAAAATTCAACACCATCGGAGCTATTGCTGTAAAACTTATCTTTATCATATTGGCTTTTAGTGGTTACAGTAATTTAGTTTTAGCCATTGCCGCTGATGTAGGGGTAACATTAATTGTAATCCTGACAAGTTTACGTTTGATGAATTACAAAGAATAAATGAAAATCACTTTATTAAGAAATAAGATTTTTTGAGACAGAGTATTCAAGTGAGGAACAGATTAAATGACATAAAAGTCGTTTCTAACAAACTCCATCAATACATGGGCTAAGCTCTATCTCAATAGTTGAATGTTCAATCGCAAATCTATCGTGAAGTATCTTCTTAACCTCTGTGACTATTTCAACTGATTTCTGTATATCAGATTTTTCTAAGGTGATATGACAACTCAAAGCAGTTTTATTTGATGATATAGACCAAATGTGTAAATCATCAACATTAGTAATTTCTGGAAAAGCATCAAAAATCTCTTTCTTTACCTTTTCAAAATCAATACCCCGCGGTGTGCCTTCAAAGAGAATATGTAGTGCATCTTTCAAAACACCCCATGCACTGAATAGAAGCATCAAACCGATAATAATACTCACGATTGCATCAATGATAAAGAAGTGAGTAAAGTAGATTATGATACCTGCTATTAATGCACCAACGGAGGCAAGAGTATCAAATGCCATACTCAAAAAAGCACTTCGCATATTTAAATCCTTTGTGCTGTTTCGGAACAGAAGTGCAATTCCTCCATTTACGAGAATACCAATGAAAGAAACAATGGCTATTAAACTACCGCTCACTGCCTCTGGGTGCAGTATGCGAGTATATGCTTCGTAGAAGATATAAATAGCAAGAGTAATAAGAATGACACTGTTTATCAAAGCAGATATTATTGTCGCTCTGCCATACCCGTATGTCTTGTCTGGTGTCGATTTTCTGCCAGACATTTTTTGAGCAAAATATGAAATAACTAGACTTAAGCTATCAGTTAGATTGTGTCCTGCATCAGAAATGAGAGCCAAACTGCCAGAAATGATACCGACTGTGAATTGAATTATTGTAAAGATAGTATTTAATAAAATACCAAACTTGAGTTTGGAATTAAGGTTAATTACTTCTTGTGAATGTGAATGTGATGACATAGAATGATTTTAGCATTTTTACAATTAAAATTCATCAAGTTATTATTTCTTATAGTTTCTTGACATTTTTTGTCGCTCCATTTGTTTCTGAATATTACAATTTATCATAAACACATCTTGCCAAATTGGCAATTTCTACCGTCTTTGTCTCAATCCTAATTCCTAATAAACTGGTTTAGAAATATTCTTTAACAATCTAAATCAGTAATTATGAAAAATTTAAATGGCGAAAGCCAAATACCTCCGTTATTGCAGGTAGCAGAAGTAAAAGTTATTTACCAATCCAAATTGCCCTTTACCTATCACCCTAGAGTTAATAGTTCAAACGATGCAGAAAAATTTTTCCGAATTAATTGGGGTGATGACATAGACTTGGTTGAAGAATTCAATGTGTTGTTTCTTAATAGAGCTAATTATGTAAAGGGAATATTGCGATTAAGTCGTGGTGGATTAACTGGAACAGTTGCCGATCCACGAATTCTTTTTGCAACAGCACTCAAAGGTCTTGCCGTGGGAATAATTGCCGGACACAATCATCCATCTGGTTCAATCAAACCAAGTTCTCAAGACATAGAGTTAACAAAAAAGATAAAAGAGATTGGTAGATTTCACGAAATAATACTGATAGATCACCTTATTCTTTCTCCACATTCCGGATTCTATTCCTTCGCTGACGAAGGAATGCTTTAAGTAAATCATTTTTCACTTTTAAAATTTATTGTAATGAAAACAACACCTGAACCTAGGGTTCAACAAACCACTATTGCATCACTTTATGATGAGGTGACAAACAGGATAATTGCCATGATTGAAAAAGGCGTAGCTCCGTGGAGAAAAACATGGAACACTTATGGCATAGCGCGTAATTATGTTTCGGGCAGACTTTACACTGGCATCAATTACATTCTTATGAACAATACCGGACATCCCATTCCATACTTTGCGACATTCAATCAAATCAAAGAATTGGGTGGAACAATTAAAAAAGGAACGGAGGCCAGTATGGTCATCTACTTCAAAATGTATTACAAGGATAGTGATGACAAGACACTTACTCCTGAAGTAGCCAAAGGCAGATACAAAAAAGGAGAAGAAATTAAAGTATTGAGGTTCATTCGGTATTACAATGTCTTTAATGTCGGAGACATCGAAGGTATTGAGATAGACCACAGCCGTTTTCCGGAGGTAAAACTCACAGATAATGAGAAAATAACCCGATGTGAGGAAATCATCATGAATATGCCCAACCCACCAGATTTGAGGCAAATTGACTCAAATAGAGCCTTTTATTCACCAGCTCAGGATTTCATCAACATGCCTTCCGTTGGGCAGTTTGAGACTTCAGAACATTACTATGCAACTTACTTTCACGAGCTGATCCACGCAACTGGTCATGCTTCCAGGCTGGCAAGGGCTGAAGTTATGGACTTTTCCGGATTTGGAACTATACCTTATAGTAAGGAGGAATTGGTTGCCGAAATGGGGGCATCATTTCTATGTTCACATACACAAATTGATTATGATTCCGTAGTGCAAAACAATGCTTCCTATCTGGCTGGTTGGCTAAAGGTGCTTAAGGAAGATTCGAGGTTTATTTTCAAGGTTTCTGCTGAGGCGCAAAAGGCTGTTGAATATATTTTGGATTTCAAATAGGGTGAACCGGATGAATCAAATTTTAATTCCTACTCAATTAGTTATTGGGTAGGATTTTTAATTGGATAAATTAGTGATGCATATTCTCTAGTTCAACCGTTTCAATGTTCACTATAGATTCAGCTTTTAAATTATCAGAAGCTCTTTCCAATGAAGCTTGCTTGAGCAAAATTTGATATTGTTTAAATTCCTGATACTCTGCATACATTGTTGCTAGAATTTCAATTCTTTTATCTTGATTATTATTTAGTAATTCGTTCCATGTTATATCCATAAAATATTAATTTACATTTTTGTTGCAATTAGTTGCTCGAGTTTATCAAAGCAAGTTGATTTATAAGTCGCAACTGTGGCTTTCTGTAATTGCATAATTTCGCCGATTTCCTCATTTGAATAACCTTCATGAAATAAGCTTATAATTTGTCTGCATTTAGGCTCCATTAAATTCAACAGGTACTCTAGATGATCCAACTCCACTTTAGATTCATGCCAATTTTTAGCTGAGTTAGCACTTGATGTATTTGAAAGATCAACTTTTGTTCTCAATCTTTCCTTTTGAGCAAAATTTAAAACATTGTTTTTGAAAATTCTATTAATAAAAAACCTATTAAAATTGGTAAGTACTTGACCTTTATTATTCATTTTCCAGACTTCTTCAAGTGATTCATTAAAAATATCATCCATAAAATGTAAAGGCAGTCCGGCATTTTGCATAATACTCGTCATGGCTCCTATGTTCCCTTTGTAAAATCTATTTACAAGATCCGTAGTGTGTAAGTTATACTGCTCCAATTTGATATATTAAAAAATCGTAATACAAATATATCAAAAGTTTGAATTACAGTATTTTATACTTTATGTTTTTTTACAAATTATTAAAAAATGTAATATAACATATTGATTATCAGAAAAAAAGAATAAAAATAATTGGCTTTTTAAATAAAGAATTGTCGTGCTCGCCGGATATAAAAAGGCTGATCCTTTTCAGAACCAGCCCAAATGTAAATTGAATCCGGACTCCATTTCTTGGCCGAAATTACCGGAATCGATTTAGTCTAGTAAAGATACGACCATTTGTTTGAAAATATACGAACGAATGGTTAAAAATAAAGTCGTTCTGACAAGGGGTTCAGCATATTTAGTAACTAATAAATATGCTTATGAATTCTTTTTACTTTCTTATTTATTTCCTGCTTCTACTCATGATCATCAAGCATGAAAAATGCATTGAAGAGTAGAAAATATACCAAGTTGTTTCATCTAAGGAATTAAAATCAGACAATTAACCTTCATAATCTATTAATTCATTTTTAAAATATTTTATATGCCTAACAATGAATTTTATTTTGGTATTCGGGTTGAATCACTCGAAAACTATATCAAAACAAATCTTACTGAGCTCAGAGAGAAAACTCTCCAAAGCACAGACTTGATAGTTCATCAAGGTCTTAAGGACACGCTTGTTATTCAACATGAAATTGCAACAGCTATTGAAGTTCTCAAGGCTCATGTAAGCAAGACCCTTAATCCAGAGATTGAAAAATTGGCTCAAGAAATTCTTCAAGCTAACCTAGAGGAATTGAAGCTTCAAACTGTACGAGAAGTTGATCTTATTGACCAGAAGATTAATAACATTGAAGTGGATATCAGAAGAATAAAAATCACTTATGATTGGCCAGCATATTATAAGGTGTGGGCTGGTATAATTGCATTGTGCTTTATTGATACAATAATGAATTATTCCAGCTACCAGGTCGTTGCAAGGAATCTTATATTAGCAATTTTGCTTTCCGCTCTAACCGCCTACGGTTTATCAACTTCTGCTGTTACAATTGGTAAACGTATGCAAAAAGCTATGACTGTTAAAGCCAAGTGGATTTGGTTTTTATCTGGTATAGTTGGTGGCGGTATTGCATTTTTTGGATTGGGCTTGCTTAGGCAAACATATTTAAGAGATAACGGCTCACTTGCTAATTCACCTTTTATCTGGATGCTCCTAAATGACTTCTTTTATGCAATCGCCATTTTGCTTGCATATACTAAGCTTCCAACGGATGCTCAAGAAAAAGAAAAGCAATTGAAAGATCAAAAGCTTCAGGAAATTGAAAAGTTAAAAGCTGAGAAGAGACATTTATTGGATAAGCTTGAGAATGAAGTAAAAAGGATTCATGAATGCAAGCAGAAGCTTGAGGGATTTAAAATTTACAGGAGCGATTTATTTAATCAATTGGATAGTGAAAGAGACCACATCGTTTCTAATTGTAATCGCGAGTTTACAATTAAAAGTGGCTCACGTTCACAACAACCACCTCAGTTATTAATTCAAAATAATCAAATGTCATGAAGACGCTTTATTGTTATTGCACACTGCTGATATTTTCAGCAGTGTGTTTTTCATCTTGTAATGAAAAACCGAAAGTTCACAACATAACCATTGTATATGATTTGACCGAAGAGCATTTTAAAGGAATTGCAATGTCAGAATTCAAAAAAGTATCAGCTCTGACTAAAAATTCTATGAATGGAGAGTTGACAAGGTTGGTACCTATAACAGAATTAGGATTTAATCGATCTTATGATGTTGTAATTCAAAAGGACTCAAACCTTTTGATGGGAAATGATTATGAAAGAACTGATTTGGTAAATGAATATTTTTCGAAGATTGATTCCTGTTTAAAATTTATAATTGGAGATAAACATGATCGTTCAGGATCTGTAATATTTAAAGTATTAACAGAAGAACTTAATAGATTAAGTGAATCTACTGCTGATTCAAAGACAGCAATTTTTAATACTGATTTTATGGAAAAGTCTTTTGTTAATTTTTATGACACAGCGACGATGAATGTAATAAGAAAGCATCCGGATGAAATGAGAAAAAGATTACTAAAAAAGTATCCGCTAAAGCAACTACAGGGAATAGATATCTACTTTGTCTATTTACCAAAGGATACCGTTGATAGTAATAGATATGAAGCCTTATCTCTGTTTTACAAAAGGATGTTTGAATCATTTGGAGCAAAAGTGCATATCGTAGGAACTATTTAAATAAATAATTTCTAGGTTATGTCTCAATCAAGTAAAAACATTTTTTTTGAAACACTAAAGTCTTTGATTGTCTCAGCACTTAAATTATTGACTTTGCTATTTGCTTACTCCTGTAAATTAACCGGAACGATCCTTTTAAAAACTGGTGAATTTTTGGAAAAATTATTAGTGAAATGATTAGGGTTATTGGCTTTATACTAGAACTTGTATTTGAAATCCTGTCTGCGATATTTACCGGATTGTTAGAATTTATTGAATCACTCATTGGTCAGGAACGAAAAACGGAGTATGATGCGGATTTCGTTCCGGCCAGTGAGATCTTAAGCAAATTTGATGAAGGATTTTGTCTTAACGGAAGTCATTGCCTGTCAATTACGGAAAGTTATAAAAATGGAGTTGCTTTTGGTGGTTCCGGTTCAGGAAAAACCTCAACCATATTAATAAATAGTGCGCTATTGATGGCGAAGGGAAATTCAAGTTTAATCTTTAATGATCCAAGCCATGAAATCCGGTTATTAGTCAGTGGAGCACTAATTGAAATAGGATATGAAATCCGAGTAATAAATTATAGCAGTTTAAATTCAGAATGTTTCAATCCATTAAAACGGTGCAAAACTATCTCAGATATTCAGAAGCTTGCGTCATTGCTTGTCAGAAACTCATTAGGTGATGCTAAAGATCCGTTTTGGAACAAAAGCGCAGAAGCAATCATCTCCCTTTTCATTAGGTACCTAATTTTTTATGCAGAGCCAGAATATCGAACACTTTACAATGTACTCCATTTAGTCAATGTATTTGCAGGTAATCCAGAAAAAATTGACAAGCTTATTGTAAAGACCAGAGATGAAAAAATGCTTTCAGAATACAAGGCATTTGTTGCATACGGCGTTAAAACCTTGTCTTCTATACTCGCTACAGTAAAAGCCTCACTAACTTTATTTACCGATGAAGTAATTGCATCCATTACATCAATTGATACGATTGATTTTGCTGAGTTTAGAACTAAGAAGGTGGCTCTGTTTATAAACAATTCAGTGCCAGACATGCACTATTATGGAGCCTTGACTTCTCTTTTTTTTCAGCAATTTTTAAATGAATTATTGGTGCGTATTCCAGATAAGAACGAAAATAATATCTTCTTTCTTCTTGATGAAGCATCATCAATGTATTTGCCGGGACTTTCAACGACAATATCAAATATTCGCAAATACAATAGCGGAATACTTTTAATATACCAAGACTATCATCAGTTGGAACATATTTATGGAACTTATGAAGCAAAGAATATTACTGCCAATTGCTACGCCAAAGTCTATCTCCCAGGTCAACCAATTGGAACTTGCAAGGAGCTTGAAACAATTTTAGGACGATTTGAATATCTGGATGAAGATGAAGTAAGACATACGAGGCAACTAATGACTGCCGATGAAATTAGGATGACGGACAAAGCAATTATATTGATTGGAAACAAACCACCAATTCATGCACAACTAAAACCATTTTACAATGACTGGAGGCTAAATTCAAAAACAAAAAGGCCTCCTTATGAACCATCAAATAAACTTTATTTTGATGTACCACCTTTAATTCAATTGGATGAAGAGAAGAAGGCTTAATACCAAAAGCAATTTATATTCCTATTTAAAATCCAGTGGAGTTCTTGAGAATGGCACGCACGAGGAAATTCAAAAGGTTAAGAAAGAATATTGGAAACAATACAAAAAGAAATGGCGTAATAATAAACGAAGACAAGACAAAGAGATTGCCGTTTCTTTTTCAAAAGATGAATTTAGAGAAATTACAACTGAATCAAAAAGACATAAATTAAGTCGTACTCAGTTCATTAAGCAATCGTGTTTTGCATATCTAAATAAATCCTTTATTGTTCCAGACATAAAAGAAGTTAGAAAAATATCTCAACTGCTTTCTCTGACATACAATTCAATTCAAGAACTAATTGAAGAAAATAAAGTCGAAAATAAAGTCGCAAGAACACTTATGGATTCCATCTATAATTTGGAAAGAGAAATACTTCCTGTTTTGAATAATCCAAAGTCATTAGAAGTATTCATAAAAGAGCATATTTCAAAAAATCCGAAGGGCAAACCCAAACTTATTGAATTCATTAATTCATTATGATCTTAAAAAATCTCACCCGTAGAAATAATACCGGACAACTTGTAAACTATCTATTCAAACAAGAAAAAGACAACAAGCCAAAACCAATACTAAAACATAATTTAAAAAGTCGGACAACCAAAGGTTGGACAAAGGAATTGGATAAGAATTTTGAATTGAGAATGCATAGGCGTATAGATAATATCCGGCTTCATCATACAATTATCTCTTTTTCAAACAAGGATAAAAAACAAATCAATCAGGATTTGTTAAAGGACATAACAAAAAAATACATTGAGCTACGTGGTAAGGAGAACCAATATTTGGTTTCAACCCATCATGATAAAGAGCATATTCACCTTCATATAGTTATGTCCGCACACAAATATTTAACCGGAGAATCTAACAGAATCTCTCGACAAGAATTCAAAGACTTAAAACTCGCTCTGGATGAATATCAAAAGGAAAAATATCCAGAGCTTATTAATAGTCTTCCCTCTCATGGAAAATCGCAAAAACTCCAGCTTACAGATCCGGAGCTAAAGCTCCAGGATCGTGAAGGAATATTATCACAAAAGCAAGAACTTTTGGAAACTGTTCAGACAGTTTATAGTCGATCTAAATCGCTTGATAATTTTCTTTCTGAGCTCAAATCCGAGGGATATAATTCGTATAGCAGAGGTGGTAAAGTATATGGAGTAGAAGATGAATCCGGAAGACATTACCGTTTCAAAACTCTCGGATTTGACCTCAATAAGCTGGAGGAATTAAACCGTCAAGCTCAAGAAGAAGCAAGGCAACTTCAAGAGCTTGCCAGTCTAAGGGATACAAAAAATCAGGAGCGCGAGCAGGATAATGATGGGTTCGAAAGGGGGATTGAAGAAGATATTAAAGATGGAAATGAACACCCAGAATCTGACGATTCAGAAGAAGAAGCCGGAATTCAAGACGAGGACGATTTAGATTCTGAATATGCCGAAGATAACTAGGCTGGATGCTATTTTGGGTAAGATGCAAGATTGCATTTCGCCATGGCGATATGAATATCTGCCTTATGGCGAAATGCAATCTTGGCGGGAGACCCGCACCCCTTAAATGCTTAGATCTGAATTCCAAATTAACCATCAGAATAACTCTCTTTAAAATCGTAATTTTGCCCATAATGGCAGACAGGGCATATATAACACCAAACGTTCTTAAATGGGCAAGAGAGTCAGCAAGAATGACAGAAGTGGATTCTGCTACTAAAGTTTCGGTGACGGTCGAGAAACTGAAGGAATGGGAAGCTGGAATAAGTCAACCAACAATTCGACAAGCACAAACATTAGCAAAAGCTTATAAAAGACCATTTGCTTTATTTTTTCTTCCTGAGGTTCCGAGAGACTTCCAACCACTGCAAGACTTCCGGAAAACTGGATCAAAAAAACTGACTACTTCTTCAATTTTTATTATTCGTGAAATACAGCAAAAGCAAGTTTGGCTAAGCGATGTTTATGCTGATGATCCTGAAGCTAAATTGCCTTTTGTTGGACGGTTTACGATTAAAGATAATCCACAAAAAGTTGCTAAAGACATACTGCTAACTCTGAACATTAATCCTGCGAATTATAAAACTGAAAACCCAATAAGAGAATGGATTGATGCTTCCGAAACAAATCGAATATTTGTATCGAGAACAAGTTTTATACACTCCAGACTAAAACTCGATTCTGAAGAACTTCAAGGATTTGCAATTTCCGATCCGTTCGCTCCATTTATTTTTATTAACTCGGAAGATTGGAATGCACCTCAACTTTTTACTCTTGTGCACGAATTAGCTCATATATGGATAGCGGAAACAGGAATTTCAAATAATATAGAACCAGAAATAAAAAATAGAGATAAGTTCCACCCTGTTGAACTTTTTTGTAATGAGGTTGCAGCGAATTCCCTATTGCCTAAAGATATAATGCTAAGTTTCAGACAAGATACTTTTGAAAGTTCCAAAGCGGTTTTCAAAACTGCAAAAATGATGGGAGTAAGTTCTTTTGCCTTACTTGTACGCGCTCTTAATCTTAATATAATTTCAACACCGGTATACAAAAACCTAAAAAAACAAGCTGATGCAGATTATTACGCTTATTTAAAGCGTGAAGCCGAAAAAAAGGCAAAACAAAAAGAAAGAGATAAACCCGGAGGCCCTGATTATTTTCTGCTACAATTAAATAGAAACAGTAGGCTTTTTACGCAGACCGTTTTAGATGCCTTCTATGGTGGTTATATTGAACCTACTTTGGCAAGTAACTTACTAAACGTTCAGGTAAATAAATTTCAAAAATTAGAAGCACAATTAATTAAGTGAGTACAAAGGGAAATAAATATTGTTTAGATGCGAATGTCCTTATTCAAGCATGGGAAAAATATTATAACCCAAAATTTTGTCCCGAATATTGGGATATCCTTAATGAATTAGGAGACGAGGAAATAATTTTTATACCAGAATTAGTTTATGAAGAAATTACAAAGACGGAAGATGAATTATTACAATGGCTAAAATCTAGTAATATACCTATAAAAAAAATCACGGAGCCGGTTACGAAATGTCTTCAAGCTATCTATGATCATGATCCGATACACAAAACTCTAGTTGACAATATAAAATCAAGATCGATTGCTGATCCATGGGTAATTGCCCATTCCATGAATGAAAAAGCAATAGTAGTAACAAAAGAAGAAAAAGTAACCGCGTTAAGTTCTAAAAGAATAAAAATCCCGAATGTTTGTGAAAATATGGGTATAAGATGGATTAATGATTTTGCATTTATTGAGGAGTTGGATATCAAATTTAATTGTACCAGGGGATAATCAAAAGTTGAAGATATTTATTACTAACTTTTAAAGCAAATAATACGCAATCTATTGTGAATTTAAACAACAAAAGAAATTGGGATGAACATATAAAGTATGTTTTAGAACAGGAAGCAATCGATAGTAAGATTAAGGATGAATATATTAAAGCGACACAATTTCTTGAACACGAATTTGGCCAAAACATTCTTGCAAGGGATAAACATGAAAAGAATAATCGAGACGAAAGAAACCCCAAATTTCATCCGCTCACAAATAAGGTTTTTAATAAAGCTGGCTGGCAAATACTTGAATTAATAGAATTTGCGAATAATTTAAAATTGCTTAAATCCATTAATTGCAATTACAATAAATTGAAAGGAAAAATACTTTCATTTGATAAATCAATTATTGAAGGATTCCCATTTGTTGCAGTTGGGAGTTCTTTACTACGTTCTAGCTTTAATGTTAAATACCTCGATGAAAACAAAACTAGAAGAACACCTGATATTGAAATTACCAATCAAGTCAATGATGATTTACTATTTGTCGAAATCACCAGTTTAGGTGAGAGCGATGAGAGGAATAAAATTTGTGGCAATTACAATTATATTAGATATTGTTTTGAATCTGGTGTGTTTTTACCGTTTACTGGAAGGCAAAAAAAGTTAATTGAACAGGAAGATTGGAAAGTAATCTTTGAAGTTATTGCGAAAGCTAAGCAAGATGCCTGTCTTTACAATGAGATAATTACCGTTTCTAACCACCCCAAATTGGAGTTTTCAGTAGCCCCACTACTTAAATTTGATGAATTGAAGAAATTATCTGAAGAAATAGGAACGAACATGAATAATGTCGATGGCCTTATTGTGCCTTTTGATGAAACAAAACGAATTCTGGCTAAGATTCAAGATAAAGCACAACAGATACCACAAAATAAAAATGGGTTGATTTATATTATGATTCATCCTTTGGCTTTTATTACAATGAATACTCCAGAGTTAATGACAACTGTAATTGATTACATTCGGAGCTTCTCTAATATTTTAGGTGTTGTATTACAGACAAGATTCACTCATGAAAGGCAGGAAGATGTATTTCAGGAGGTGGAAAATCATTGTTTGTCAATTCGAGTTATTGGAGATAGTCTATACAATCTTTCCCTATTGATTTTTAATCATGATTGCAATATGGAAATTCATGATTCTACGTTAAGGAATATCCAATCATCAATAAAGTTTTAAGATTATCAATTACAAATTGATAATTTGGGTATGGTACGCATCTACAGTATTATTTTCAAAAGAATCCAAATATACCTGAGTCATCTTTTCAGTTGTATGCCCGAGTGCTTCACTTATAATTGCGGTCGGCACTCCAAGTTTTTTTGCGTTAGTTGCGTATGAATGGCGAGCAACATAACTGGATATTTTAGATTCGATACCACAAAGTTCACCGATTTCTTTTAATGTTCGGTTATAACGTCTAAGTTCATCTCGTATTTCAACAAGCTGTTTCTTTGGATCGGTTGAGTGAATTATATTCAGGATGAATTCATTTTCCTTTTTACCCTTCATATATCCATTTAAAATAGACATCAATTGATTGGAAACAGGAATCGAGTGAAGCTTTCCAGTCTTTTGCCTTTTATATTCAATCCGTCCATTTATAATATTTTTGATTTTAAGGAAGGATATATCAATGAAGGAAGCACCCATGAGATAAAAACTGATTAGGAAGTAATCTTTTGCTCTACTATGCCATCCAATTACTGGCTTAAACTGAAGAAATTTAATTAGGTCTTCCCGACTAATAGCTCTTTTTCTTGTTTCTTCAGTTCTAATGGAATAATCTGCAAACGGATAATATTCTTGAGTAATCTTACTTTGCTTGATTGCTATATTATATAGAGATCTAAGCGTTCGAATATTTACGCTCAAACCGTTCAATGTATTTCCTCTTGATAGATACCAGGACTCGTATTTTTTTAACCAGGTGTAGGTTATTTGTTTTAAGGGAAAATCCTTGCCTTTCATATAACTAGCAATACTCCGAGATACAGTCATATAAACACGAGCATTTCCAAACCTTTTTGCTGTCTCCATTTCGTTGATAACAGAAGAAAAAAACTCAAGGGTCATAACTTCAGTATTCTTCTGCGTAATGTTATTTTTTATATCATTTGCTGAAAGACGGTTTAGATTTCCAGACTCCTCTAATTTGACAAGCTTGCTCAGTACTTTACTCTTCTCGCTCTGAAGCCAGTTATTAAATCTAGTAAGGTTATCAAAATCCTTACAGGAATTACGGACGCTCTGTAATTTGCCATTCCAGTCTTTTGGATGCAGGCTATGACCTAATGAAATTCGGATTGGGTTCCGGTTAACTACCACCAATAATTTAAGTGGGTGTCTACCGTCAGTTCTGGTATTTCTCCGATCTAATTCGATTTTTACAGAGACTGCCATAATCTTTTGTTTTAAGCACTTTTAAAATTTGCCAGCGATTTGCCAGCAGAATGTGAATAATTATGCAAAGATATGGTGCTATTTGAAAATTTAGTTATTGAAATACAGGTATTTACGCATTTACAAATACATAAAAAATCAATTTTTTAACGCCTTGCACGCAGGGGGTCCTGGGTTCGAATCCCTGATCCTCCACAAAAAGACCGGACCTTAGTCCGGTCTTTTTTTTTAACACCCTTTTTTCGAATGTATACCGTTTATATCTTATTTAGTGTTTCACTAAATAAGTATTATGTTGGATCTACACAACATTTTGATATCAGGATTGATGAACATAATCGTAGTAAATCAAAATTTACTAGTAAAGGAATCCCTTGGAAAGTGGTTAAGAAATTTGAATTAAACTCTCGCCCTGAAGCAATCCTCCTTGAAACAAAAATCAAGAATAGAGGCATTGAAAGATATTTAAAAGACATCAACTATTTTTAATTGCTTTTGCTCAGCTGGCTAGTGCATGGCGCTTTAAGCGCAAGGGGCCTGGGTTCTCCTGCTTGCAGCTGGATATGGAATCCCTGATCCTCCACAAAATATTTAATAAGCAATTTTTTAACATCCTGTCTTATATTTACTATACTTGTTGATTGTTTTAAAATTTAGTTTTTATATTCATTCCATAATATTAAAAATCAATTTCGAATGTATGTTTAGCGCACTCCTCAATAAATTGTACTGGCCCTGCTTCTTTTTAATTGCGCTGGTCTTACTGATGTTTATCTTTTTATATTTTTATCAAATTAATAACTGGTCGGATAGAAATTATTACAACTGGATGAATTTTAAACGCATCTTTTTAAGCCTGGGTATCTTAGTTGGTTCTTACTATATGAAACATATTGGGAATGATCGGGCAGCCAACCTTATTTTATACATTCCTATAGGAATCTTTATTCTCGTATTAATCGGTGGACTGATTATCTTACTTCTATTTATGCAATCCGGGAAATAATTTTTCTTTACAATTGGTTTCAAATCATTTTTTAATTGTTCAATTATAATTCCGATTCGTTAAGCAAGTAATTTTTAAAACAGTTAGCCATTATGGAGTTTATTGAAAATTTATTAATTTCCATTGGACCTATTTTAGTCTTATTGGGTACGTATTTATTAATTCTTGCCCATCAAAAAAGCAATGAAATTGCACATACCTTGTCCAAGGGTCATGTTGCTGAAGGAATAGTTATCGAAATGCGCGATGAATCCGGCAATACTGTGGAATCTTTTAATAATCATCCTGTAGCTCCGGTTGTTGAGTTCAAAACCGATCATGGAAAATACTTACATTATTCAAGAACGTTCCAAAACCCGAGTCCCTATAAACCAGGTCAATCTGTTAAAATTTATTATTATATATATAAGTCCATTCAACAGTTTGCTTTGGAAGATGATCAAACAGGAACTTTGCCCATCCGATTATATCGGTGGGGAATTGTTTTTTGTGCCGTCGGGTTTCCAGGGCTGGTAATCAAATTGTCACGACTCTTGTAATTTGGAGGCTTTAAAACGATGCCCAGAGTTATTTTATTGAATCCATTTGTTAAACATTATGCTGGCAGCGTCTTTGATTTAAATGAAGCAGTTTATCCATCTGACTGGGATGTAGATGAACGAAATTTAGAAAAACAATCCCGGTTTGCAAATAAAGTTTACCTGCTTCCAGATGCCGGAAACGGCAGATCCGCTGAATTGTCTGTGCAGGATACAACGCTTTGTCCAGAAGAAATTTTCACGAACATCCATATCAAAAATGGTCCGTGTCGGATTACAGCCGTCAAAGAACATCCAATGGATCCTGAAAATATTCAATTAATTACAACACGATTATTAACAGTACAGTTAGAAGGAACACTATATCCTTTGAATAATAACATTTTATTGCAAAGCACTGGTGAGAAGAAATTCGATACGATTGAAATTTACAATAGCTTAAGCAATCAGATAATCCAGGAGCTCGATGGATTTTCTGACACTAAAACACTTAATTTTCAAGAAGCGCATCCAGGTTTTTATCGGGTTCTGTTATTTAACAGTCAAATGCCTGTTCTGGAGTTGTCCTTATTTAAAAATTTTCCTCTCGTTGTAAGTCCCATTAAATATACAAACAAATTTCAATGCATTCCTACTGTATGGTAATTAGTAATTTATTCCATCTATTATTTATGCTTTAAAGAAAAATCCAATAATTGCATTAACATACGTGCAATTCAAGTTAAAATTCAATACTTAATATAAAGCTTAGTTATAGTTTAATTAAAATGGAATTAAAAACAGGAGTGGATTCCGAATTACTTAATCATAATTCATAGTAGAGATGTAATCAATTTTCCATACACCATTCAATTTGCTCATATCAATTTCATAAGCAAAATCACCTGGTATGGTCGCTACGGCTTTTTGATCTGAAGTCATTTTTACTTCAATTGTCAAACTGTCAATTGCATTCCATACTAACTCGGGTTCCTGGGTGATCAGCACCAAATCAAATTCAAATCCTTCCGGCGGACCTTCTGATACAGGATTCTCTTTCAAATAAGCAGCTTTGGATTCAAAATATTTATTCCACTCTTTAAGATAATCTGGTGATATCAATCCGCTGGATTCAAGATTTTTTAAATACTGAGCGCATTCAGATAAATTTACCTGATAGTTACCTGATTTATCTTTAGCTATAAATTTAACTTGATTAACCATCGTATAGTGTTCTTGATACCAATGGATAAATTTTCGAATTCCCTGTATGATTGCAGTGGTATCATTTTCCGGAGTTTTAATAACTTCAGCTTGAATGGGAGACTCCTGAACAGGAGCACTTACTGATTGCTTACAGGAAACTAATGCAATTAAATAAAGGCAACCATAATAAATTAAGTTCGTTGATTTCATTTGATGTTAAATTAAATAATACCTAATTTGGGAATTAATCGTAACAAAGATAGTTCAGCTTAATTTAACTAAAATTGAAATTGTGTTCCAAAATAAGTCATTTTACCATTTTTCTGAATGTTTGAAATTGTATTATATTTGGACTCCTAATTTATTAATTTTAATAAACCTAAAATATGCTTAGAATATTTTTATTCTTAATTTCTGGCTTTCTTATCAATGGTCTTGCTGCTCAAGGTAACACGAATCCAAACCCTTCCAAATCAAAAAAATCGACTGCCGTCAAACACCGGGTTGTCATGCAACTGACGACAAATGACACCGCATCCTGGAAAGGTTTAATGAATAATCTGAAAAATCTTCGGGAGGGATGGGGTGATGCAGTAGAGATTGAAATAGTCGCTCATTCAAATGGGATTGAATTATTGATGAATGCAAAAACAACCCAAAAAATGAAAATAGAGGAGTTTATTCATTCCGGTGTTCGCTTTGTTGCCTGTGAGAATACCATGAAACAAAAAAATATTAAAAAGGAAGAAATCTTACCTGAAGTTGGTTTTGTTCCAATGGGAATAGGCGAAATTATTATGAAGCAGGAAAAAGGCTGGAGTTATCTTAAGGCTGGATTGTAAAAACAATGCAGTTGTCCTTGCGATTTTATCGTTTGAATCAAATCCCATCTATTATTTCATGTTTGTAGCATTTGGAATGCATGGAGCAATCAGATAAAGACAAGGTTTATATTGAAATGATTAACCGACTAAGCAATTTAGTCGGCTTGCTTAGCATTGCATTAATCGCTGCCATTTTAATAATAATTTTTGGACCCCCTGGATTTATTAAAACTAATAAGTCAACGAATTCTAACTCCACAAATTCTGTAAATGCAACAAATGGAAGTCCATCCGCTCAAAAGCAAATGGATAAAAATAAAATTTGGATGTCACCTGATTTGGATGCCGTTCCAGCTACAGAAGCAAAAGCGATGCTCGAATATGGTCGCGATCTCATTGCTAATACTGCTAAATACTTAGGACCAAACGGCAGTGTTGCAAAAATTACCAATGGAATGAATTGTCAGAATTGTCATTTAGAAGCTGGCACGAAACCATTTGGAAATAATTACAGTGCGGTCGCTTCTACTTACCCAAAATTCAGAGAGCGTTCCGGAAGCATTGAAACAATTTACAAACGGGTTAATGACTGCATCGAACGAAGTCTCAATGGAACTGCACTGGATACCTCAAGCAAAGAAATGCAAGCCATTAAATCATACATTGAATGGTTGGGGAATGAAGTACCCAAAGGTGAAAAACCAAAAGGTTCTGGCATTGTAGATTTACCATACCTGAAAAGAGCCGCGGATCCCCTGAAAGGTAAAACTGCTTATCAAAAGCATTGTACCAGTTGTCATACCGAAACGGGTGGTGGAAAATTAAATGCGGATGGAATCACGTATCAGTATCCTCCACTTTGGGGTCCTAAAAGTTATAATACAGGCGCTGGTTTATATCGTCTTTCCAGATTTGCAGGATACATCAAACACAATATGCCTTTTGGCGCCAGTTATCAAAATATCATTCTTAGTGATGAAGAAGCCTGGGACATTGCAGCATTTGTAAATTCACAAGATCGCCCTCAGAAAGATTTAAAAATGGATTGGCCTAAACTTGCTGGCAAACCCGTTGACCATCCATTCGGACCTTATGCGGATCCGTTTTCAGAACAGCAACACAAATATGGACCTTTTGAACCCATAGCTGCTGCTAAAAAATTAGCTAAAAAGTAACATGACAAAACACCCTACTGATTGCAATTGCGGTTGTAATGAGCCCTTATCCCAAGAAGGTATATCCAGAAAAGATTTTCTAAAAACAATTGGCACCGCTGGAATTGGTTTGGGCATATCCCCCATTTCTTCAATGGCCTTGTGGGAAGAAGGAAAGACAGAAGATATTTTAAAATCTAATTTGGTTCAATCGGGCAAAGTGCAACACATCAGTCTGCTGCATACCACGGACTTGCATGGTCAATTGCAGGTGCATGATGAATTTTTTTTAGAAAATGATCGGGTAGTTTATAAAAAACGCGGAGGATTTGCTCACCTTAAAACCTTGATTTCAGAATTAAGAATGCAAAATCCAAATTCACTCTTGATAGATGGTGGCGATTGTTTTCAAGGCAGCGGAGTTGCATCGCTTTCTGAAGGAAAAGCATTGATTCCTTTAATGAATCTATTAAACTATGATCTGGTACTTCCCGGAAATTGGGAAGTTGCTTATGGCAAACAAATGTTGTTACATGATCTGGGAGCTTATAATGCCCGAAAAGTTTGCACGAACATGACGCATGATGCAACGGATCCGGAGTTTCTGTTTCCTCCTTATCAAATATTTTATATCGCAGGTGTTAAAATGGGTTTCATTGGATACAATGATCCTTTGACACCAACCAGACAACCTCCTGCATATAGTTATGGAATAAAATTTATAAAACCGGAAATCAATATCAGTAAGTATATAAAAATTTTACGCGATCAGGAAAACTGCAAACTAATTTTTGTACTCACCCATATGGGATTGACCCAACAAATACATCTAGCTTCTCAGGAATACACTGAAGGGGTGCATTATATATTGGGTGCTGATACCCATGAACGCATTCGACAACCCTTGCAAGCAAAGTATGCCAAAGTTACTGAACCCGGTGCATTTGGATCGTTCTTAGGTAAATTGGATTTAATAATAGAAGATGGAATTATTAAAGAGGAATCCTATCAATTGATTGAAGTAGATCCGGAAAAATATAAAGCAGATGAAGAAATGGCAGCCATGATCCAAGAAGTCAGCAAACCATATCAACAAAAATTAAATCGGGTCATTGGCAAAACCAAAACACCGCTCATTCGATACTACATTCTGGAAACTCCAATGGATAATATGATAACAGATGCATTGATGTGGAAGTTTACTCCGGACATAGCAGTTTCAAATGGATTTAGATTTTGTCCGCCTTTGAATCCGGATGAATCTGGAACAGCAAATATCACTGTGGACTTTCTTTATTGCATGTTGCCGAGTAATAATAATTTAATTCTTGCTGAAGTTAGTGGTCAGCAAATTATGGATTGGTTGGAAAAAGAATTGGAAAATGTATTTGCATCCGATCCAGCAAAACGCTTTGGCGGTTGGTTGGTACGTTTTCAGGGTATGAAAATTAATTTTACCATTGCTCGTGAATATGGCAAACGCGTGAATGAAATTTTAATAAAAGGCAAAAAAATTGACCTAAAGAAAAACTATCAAATTGTATCCTGTGAACGAGAGGGTGACCCTAAAAATTTGATTTGTAGAATTAAAAATGTAAATAAAATTACCCGATTGCCCAATTTAATCCATGATGTGATGGAAGAATATTTGGCCAAACATTCTCCGGTATCCCCTAAATTGGAAGGACGTGCCACAGCGACAGATGCTCCTGCCAACTTACTAACCCAGGCAAATGGGTTGAATTATGAGTTTAGGTAGTATCCCTTTATTTTATTAAATAAAAGCTCTAGTTTGTTTCATAAATTCACAATTGAATTTGCCAATATTCGAAAATATTTTTAAACATGAAACTAAGCAACATCCTGATCGTTTTCCTGGTTTTATATTCCATTAGAATTTATTCTACCAATTATTACTTTTCCGAAAGTCTTGGAAATGATGCCTGGAGTGGAAGAATTTCCATGCCAAATGGAAGTCAATCAGATGGGCCCAAGAAAAGTTTAACTGCTTTAAATAATTTATTGAATTCTGGTCTGACACCAGGCGACAGTGTTTTCCTTCGCAGAGGAGATCGATGGATCGAAAATTCAGGTATTGCCGTAAATGCAGCACAGGGTAGATTGGATCAATATTTATTTGTAGGTGCGTATGGTACCGGAAGTAAACCACGTATTGAAAAATCAGGAGCAGGTGAAATTTTACTTTGCCGGGGTTCAGCAAATGCTGCAACTTCTTTTATCACGTTTCAGAATTTAGATTTGCTGAGCAATTCACCCATTGGAAGTCGACCAATTGGAGTGTATATTAATGAAAGCTTCTATAATTTAAAACCTCATCACATCATTCTTGACGGATTAAAAATCCAGGGATGTCAGAGTGGAATGATTCTATATCAAAACAATATTATTGTTGAAAATTGCCTGCTCGAAAAAAATGGCAACGACAACCAGGGACAAGGAATTTTCTGCTCAGCTACGGATGTTCAATTTAAAAGCAATGTATTGGACAGCAATGGCTGTGGCAGTGTGTTTGTACACAGCATCTACATCAGCCAATCCAAAAATATTTTGTTCGAAGGCAATGAAATTAAAAATGCGGATGATGGACTAAAACTTCGGGCTTCTGAAAATCTAATTATTCGCAATAATCGCATTCACAATACCTACATCCATACCATGCATGTGGGTGGAGACCAATCTGCGGGTACAAAAAATATAATTATCGAGGGCAATCTAATTTATGATGCACCACAAGGCTTGCGAATTAGTTCAGAATCTGGAACCCAAACCTTGCTTAGTGAAAACATCATGGTGCGAAACAACATTTTTCCTGCCCAGGTTTTTATTTCCGACAATGGTCCGGTTAAGGATATTTACTTTTTCAATAATTTAATTCATACGGGTGCTAATCAACCCTTTTTATTTTTGACAAATGCAATCAATCCGATCAATTTGCAAATTATAAATAACATTTTTTATAAAACAACTGCTACAGTTGTACATAGCTTGCTTGGTTTTATTTCAAACACAGGACTTAATGGCATTACGCTTGACCACAACCTTTATTATTATCCTGCTGGCGGTAGAAATATTCTAAATATTGGTAACAATTATTATACTACTTTGGCTTCATTCCGAACGAATCATCCAACGCATGAACTAAACGGAGTTCAAGGGAATCCAAACTTTGTTTCTGCAACCGATTTTCATTTAACAAGCTCAAGTAATTTAGCAATTGATAAGGGGACATCTTTAACAGGAAGTGTTTCCTCTGATTTCGATGGCCGCATTAGACCCATAGATGGAGATGGCGATGGTACGGTACTTTTGGATATCGGCCCTTATGAATATTGCTGCGCTGTTGCAACGAAACAAGATCTAATTAAACAAGATCAATCCTATGTGTATCCGAATCCTTCCCAGGATCAAATTACGATAATTTCCGCCCAAGGCATTCCAGATAAAATTATTTTAATAGATCTTACAGGAAATGTAGTTATTGAAAATAATGCATCTATGCAACAAACTAATTTAAATGTAACTTCTCTAAACAGGGGTGTCTATATAATTCAAGTGTATAATAGATCAAATTCTGTAGAATCCATAAAGTTTGTGAAATATTAAAAATAATTATTGCTACGAATTGAAGAAAGAATATTAGCCACGAATGCACGAATTAAGGACGAATGAAGATTGGCCACGAATGCACGAATCAAAGACAAATGAAGATTAGCCACGAATGCACGAATTAAAGACGAATGAAGATTAGCCACGAATGCACGAATGGAGGACGAATTAAATATTTTATTCGTCTGTAATTCCTGGCATTTCTTCGTGTCTTCATTCGTGCATTCGTGGCATTTCTTCTTCCTTCTTCATTCGTGCATTCGTGGCATTTCCTCCTTCTTCATTCGTGCATTCGTGGCATTTCCTAAATTATTTTAATAAAATACAAAATCACTTTTTTAGCTTTTTAAACTGTGATTTGATATTCGTTTCATTGCGCTGCAAAATTGATTCTAATAATTTTATATCATTAGTTTTTGAACAAAGTTCCAATAGTATGTCGTTTTCTTCCTCACTCCAAAATTCATAAGCACGGGGAAATTCCTTGCGTTGCTTTAATATATATTCATTGTCAATTGAATCAGAGGGCCTGCTGTTGTCAAAACCTGCAACCGTATCTTTATATGATTGAATTTGATCCGCTGTAAGTTCATTTTTTATTGGAAAGGAAAAATAATTAGCAGCTTCGATTTCTGATGGAGTTCCGGTCTCAACCTGATTGTTCTTAAAATAGGATTGAAGTTTGGGACCTATCATTTTATAATTAGCCTGATTTTTTAACAAACCATAAAAACTGATGTTACGCAATGTTTCCGGATAGCTGTTTTGCTTTGTAGCTAAAAGTAAATTTCCAATGGTAGTATGTGAAATGCGCACCGGATACTTGTTGAGTTCCTCAATATAATTTGCAATTTTCGCATCGCTTAGATACTCATTAATATCTGGTTCCATTTCTACTTGAGAAAGAGCTAGTTTTTGCCTGATTAATTTTTCAAATAAGTGTCCGTATTTTAAATACTTTGTATAGGAGACCCCCGAAATATTAATCATTTGTTCACGTGTTACTGGTTTTTGATCAACCATTTCCAATAAACTGCTATCATGGAAAATCAAATAAGGAGGCAGCGCTTCCCGTTCTGCAATTTGTTTTCGAAGCAATCGAAGTTCTGAAAATAAATCTGTTTCCCCAGAACTTGAGCTCGATTCCTTTTTGGCAAAACTTCTTTTGGGCTTCGCTAATTCTTCTGCCAATTCGATGCTTGCTTCACCGCTGACAATTCGTTTCCCATAATCACTCACTTTCAAAACAAATCCTTCATCATATGCCATTTCAAAAACGCCTGTTTGCAAAAGTTGCAGAATATAAGATTGCCAAACATCATAAGAATACTCTCTTCCCGCTCCGTGCGTTTTAATTTTATTATACCCGGCAGCTACTAAATCTGCATTCATCGAGCCCCTTAAAATATCAATCAACATCCGGATTCCTATGGCTTCTTTGGCCCTTATTAATGCTGATATGGCTTTTTGTGCAAGCTGAGTTTTATCCACATAGTTGGGTGGGTTATCGCAGATATCACAAGAATTGCAATTGTGATTATAATTCTCTCCAAAATAACTCAACAAAATTTTTCGTCTGCAAACCCGGGCTTCCGCATACTGTTGCATGCGTTTTAGTTTTTCGAGATTGAGTTCTGCCTGACCACTTTCTGCTGCAAATTTATTGAGCATCATGAGATCCGAAATGTTGTAGTATAAAATGGTTTTTGCAGGAGCCCCATCCCTGCCTGCACGTCCGATTTCCTGATAATACCCTTCCATATTTTTCGGAAGGTTGTAATGAATGATCCACCGAACATTCGATTTATCAATCCCCATACCAAACGCAATGGTAGCACAAATGACTTTTGTTTTATCATAGATAAAATCTTCCTGAACCTTGGAACGCTCAGCAGAAGTCATGCCTGCATGATAATGATCGGCAGGGATCCCCTGGTTTCGCAGAAAATTGCATATAGATTCTGTGCTCTTTCTGGAAAGGCAATACACGATGCCACATTGTTGGTCATGTGCTTGAATGAATGCAAGAATTTCATCTTGTTTTTGAGCAGCTTTAAGTTGGCTTCGAACTGATAAATGAAAATTAGGTCTGTCAAAAGAAGAAACAAATAATTCCGGGTCAATCAATTCGAGTTGGTTTGCAATGTCTCTCCGGGTCACTTTATCTGCAGTGGCTGTCAAAGCAATTATGGGGATTGCATTCAATTGTTTTCGTAGATTTTTTAATTGGGCATACTCCGGTCTAAAATCATGGCCCCATTGCGAAATACAATGAGCTTCATCGATTGCAATCATGGAGATCGGAAGTTGTTTAAGAAAATTTCCGCTAAGACTTAAGGCTTTTTCGGGCGACAGATAAAGTAATTTTACTTGTTCATTTTGGCATTTACCAATCATCTCAGCTTCTTCTGAAGGGCTCATGCTGCTATTAATAAAACCTGCCGAAATTCCGTTTGCTGCCAATGCCTCAACCTGGTCTTTCATTAAGGAAATTAAAGGAGATATTACCAATGCCATTCCTGGTTTTAATAGAGCAGGAATTTGAAAACAAACAGATTTACCACCTCCGGTCGGCATTAAAACCAATACATCTTTATTCAAGAGCACGCTTTCAATGATTTCCTGTTGCTGGGGTCGGAATTGGCTATAACCAAAATATTGCTTTAGTAATGTTAAAGCTGTGGACATGATTTTTATGTGTTCAATGCACAAAACTAATTTTTAATAACAAGTTTAAGGGCTGAATTTATTAAAAGCGGGTTTTAAATTAGTAAGAGCCGATGTATTCTTATTTAAACCCTGATTTTTTTTACGTTTCGGAGCGAAAGTCAAAAGTTCAATAAAATCAAGCGCTCATAGAATAATTTTTTCGCAAGCACAGTAATAATTATGTTAAGGATGACTGAACGATTTCCGCATAGCGGAATTTCTTACAGCAGTAAGAAAAGTAAAAGAACCGCGAAAGCGGCATAAGTAAGTTCTTGATTTTGAAGGAATTTCGACACGTAAAAGAAAGTTAAGGTCGATTTGTACATCGATGAAATGACATGGGTGAACGAATGGAAAACGAAATTAAGAGGGAGGAAATGCTACGGATGCACGAATGAAAGACGAATTGAAGAAAGGAGGATTGCCACGAATGCACGAATTGAGGACGAATTGAAGAAAGGAAGATAGCCACGAATGCACGAATGAAGGATGAATTGAAGAAAGGAGGATTGCCACGAATGCACGAATGAAGGACACGAATGAAGACACGAATTGAAGAAGCAGGAATTGCCACGAATGCACGAATTAAGGACGAATTTTTAAGGACGTATAAAATCCATTCGTCTTTCATTCGTGCATTCGTGGTAATTCTTCGCATTCATTAAAACGATTCAATCGTTAATAAGACAACCACCTGCCGGTATTTAAAAAATTCTCAGATTTTATTTGCCAAATCAAGGTTCCGGGTATTTGGTTTGGAAAATCTATTTCAATATTTGAGATCCCAGAAGATATATGGTCTATTGTTTTACTAAATACAGTTTCCCCAAATAAATTCCTAAATAGAATTTCTACATGCACTAAATCTTCTTTGAAATTTGTTTGAATTGTTAGCGTTGTCTGAACAGTTCCCGGATTTGGAAAGAGTATAACTTCAGGTTCTTTTGATTCCTTTACATAAGCATCAACCGTTGGAATTTCTTTATCTACTGGAAATTTGTTAAAACATAAAGCGCCCAGTTGATTTTGATTCATCAAATAAGGTCCTTGATAAACGACATTGAAATCATGGTAATAGACTTCCGGTAAATACGTAATGGTTTTTACCTGTGCTGGATTTTTTAGTTCCAGTATTACTTTGTTTCCCTCAATACGCAACTGTTTAATTTGCTTCCATTGGTCATCCAATGCAAAATAATCCTTTAAGGCAATTGGAGTGCCATTGACCAGGGTATCTGCAGGGAGTAGCAAGCTTGACTGCTCTTTACTAAATTCCAGACTAATTTCTGAATAATCCTGTTTACTAAAATACGCTTTTAGAATGTTAGGTGGATAAAATTCAGCACGATCGATTCCCTGATAAAAATCTTTTTGCACGAGCGGAAATATAGTCTTAGCTAAACGAAGGTATCCATCCAGGGTATAATGACATCCATCGTGTCCTGGCAAAGCCATGGTACTGATCAATTCGATATTTGGAAACGTTTCAGGCAATCTTCGTTGAATTTCCCGGAGTGCAGAATGGTCCCCGGCGCCGCACCCATGGTGAATCTGAACAACATAAACCTTTTTAACATTTGGATAATCGTTTTTCCAGTCTTCATATAAGGCCTTGAAGTTTTCAAAATAAAGGGCACTGCCATTGCTTTCACCCTGATACCAAAAAATAGCTTTAACAGCATTTGTTAAATTAGATTTTATTGCTCTGTATAATAAACTACCATATATGTTTGCTGGAAGTGCAGGCTGGATATCATCCCGTTGGTGTTGTTGAATAGAAGTACCTCCAACTCCACCGTTTAAAATACAAACAGGTATTTGATAATTTTCTACGATGGACTTTGCCAGGTCCATACCCCAGGCTCCAATGTCAGGTCCTCCTCCATAGCCAACGGCAGATGCAATTGTCCAATTTGTATCCGATCTATTCAGAGAATAATTTTTACCAAAAGTTCGAATAAACGAATTCGTATAAGGATTCCCACCAAATATGCTGTTGGATTGACCTGAAACAATGTAAACATCGCCTGCAATTAAATTTGTTCGCCGTGCAAGCAAACTGTCATTTGCATCTTGAGTTAATTTAATTTCAATTGCATAATTTGCTAATTCAGCTTTAATTTTTGTGCTCAATAAAAAATTTGCTTTTCCTGAAGTATCAAATTGCAATCGTTGAGTTGATATAGAAAGGAGTGATTGCTCTCTATATAACAGCAACTGGATTGAATCAAAACCAGACTGGATTGTAACTCCGGCAACCTGTATGGTAGCTTCATCATTTGAATCTCTTGGAAAAAATTGATAATCCTGCGGTAATTGTGAAAAACTAGTATCCGGAGGTGGAGGGTCTTTAATTGAATATTTTTGCTTCAAATCGGTTTCTAATTTTTTTCGTTCAGTATGATCCAAATATCGGTCGTACAAATGGATTTCTGAAATATCACCATTGAAGTAATAACCAGCCTGGTATGCAGAAATATAGATGGAATTATCGGTATTTCGCGGACAGTAGGAAGAGTCTTCATAGATACCATTCAAAACCAGCTTGCCGATTTGAGAGCTGTTGTTGTATTGTGCAATAATTAGAACTGGTTCCAAACCTGGATCAAAACCAGAACTAACCTGATTGTTAAAATCCCCATTGTGCAATATTTTAGTACTGGTATTTCCGGCCATCCATAAAGTATGCGTGGTCCCTCCCAGAATATTATTGGAAGGACCATTTGCCTTGCAAACAACTGCAATGGTATAATCTTTATTGACTGGAAACAGCGAAGGCATGTTCATAAAGGTCGAACTGCCATTAAATCGGATGGTAGGCCTGTTGGCAAATCCTGAAGGGATCCATTCCGGTTGATTTTGGTCTGTATTTTGGATTGCCTTTACTTGACGAACGGGATCTAACCATTCCGAAAGTTTATTGCCTGTAGTTTTTACACCGATTGATGCATCTAATATGAAGACGGGCTGTGACTGTTGTGCAAGCAAGCATTTGGTAGTCAGACACAGGCAAATGATGCTTTTAATGAATGGCGCAACCCGCATATTAAATTGTTTTACATTCAAATATACAGGATTCCTTCAGAAATAAGTGTTCCTAAACCATTTGGGTTAGAAACCACTTAAGATTTCTTAACAGCATTTTTACTATCTGCTTTTGGCGAAAAGGTTTTTAAACCACTGGATCCACTGCTTTTACTTTCTGCTTTATAATCAGAAACCACTTTGGCTTTTGATTTATCCGCAGGTGCTTTTTTAATGTTTTTAGTTCCTTTGTCTTTGCTCATGATGTTAAAATTTTAATAGATTTTGAAGATTTTAAAGGTTTAGATGAAATATATCCAATTGCAAATTGAATCAAAGCAATTAGTCTTAAACTTCAAAACTTATTACTTAACGCATAAACACGTTAAATAGTTCCTGAAAAACACTATTTAAATTTTATATCAAAGTATTACGATTGGTTCATAGGGACGTTGTATACAATACAGGGCTATTGCTTGTATCGGGGGATTTTAGCCAAGATTTTTGATTATGAAAGTGGCACTATCCAATGATGTGGTTCACTCTAATTTTAAGTTAGGACGTAGCTGACTTTGGAACACTTATATTTAGTTTATTATAACTCCATTATTGAATTTGTAATTTCAATACTTAGCCATAGCCGTTTTGATACTTCGCAAATTTTGCTTCCATCCTGATTAACAGGTATTGGATTTAATTCACTTCCTTTTACAATTTCAATTTTAAAAATTGTATTATTATAATTTTTTACTATTTTTGAAAATAGGGATGAAGGAATTCCATTCTATATCCAGCTCCCCTAAAAAAAGGATGAATTGATGCAATTATTAAATCAAAAAGTGTTATAAAACTTTACTACAACTGTTATATTAAGTCTATCCCCACATTTAATAAAATTGGTTTAATTGCATAGTGCAATTTGAAATTCCTTTTATCTTGTGTTTTAATTCAAAAATAAAATTTTATTAAATGATACGAATTTCGTCTCTTGCTTTATGTACGTTCTTTCTGTTACAATACCTGGAGGCTCAGGTAAATGCCGGCTTATATCGATTTCCGGATGTTTCCAAGGATCAAATCGTTTTTAGTTACTCAAATGATTTATGGTTGGTACCCAAAACTGGTGGTACCGCAACAAAATTGAGTTCACCGGTTGGTGTGGAAAGTTTTCCAAAATTTTCACCTGATGGAAAAGAAATAGCGTTTTCAGCCAATTATGACGGGAATACGGATGTTTATTTAGTTTCTGTAAATGGGGGCGTTCCTCAAAGACTTACCTATCACAGCATGACGGACCGGGTAATCAACTGGCATCCGGATGGAAGTAAAATTTTATTTGCATCAGGTCGGGAAAGTGAAAAAGAGCGTTTCAACCAATTTTATACAATATCCAGAAATGGAGGCTATCCGGATAAACTACCCCTACCTTATGGAGAGTTTGGCAGCTATTCACCTGATGGAAAACAATTGGCATTGGTATTTCGATCTGAAGTTTTCCGTACCTGGAAACGATACCGGGGTGGAGATGTTGCAGATATTTACCTTTTTAATTTAGAAAATAAAGCATCTGAAAACATATCTTCTAAAATAGATGCTGGTGAAGAATTACCCATGTGGCATGGTTCGAAAATTTACTACTTATCTGACAATGGCCCTGAAAAACGAATGAATCTTTGGGAATACGATCTAAATTCTAAAACACGCAGCCAATTAAGTTTTTTTAAAGAATATGATGTACATTTTCCATCTATCGGACCAGAAGAAATTGTTTTTGAGGCTGAGGGAAAATTATATTTATTTCAACTTAACAACAAACAATTAAAAGAAATAAAAGTAAACATAGTATCAGACCGTATTGCTCTTAAAAATTCAATTGAAACGGTTGATAAATTAATTCAAAATGTATCCATTGCCCCAGATGGAAATCGGGTTTTAGTCGAAGCAAGAGGGGATGTATTTTCATTGCCAGCTGAAAATGGGTTTGTAAAAAACCTTACTGCAAGTTGTGGTGTTGCAGAACGCACTCCTGTTTGGTCTCCGGATGGAAAAACAATTGCATACTGGAGCGACCAATCGGGTGAATATGAATTATGGATCCAAAGTATAGAAGGCAAATTTGAACCCAAAAAAATTACCAGCTACGGTCCTGGTTTCAGATACCAAGCGTACTGGTCACCAAACAGTAAGAAATTAGCATTTATTGACAAAGCCATGCAAATAAAAGTATTGGATATCAATACAGGACTTACCACGGATGTTGACAAGGGAATGCGTATGTCGCATGGTCCTTTACTTGGATTTAAAGTCAATTGGTCAGCTGACAGCCGATGGATGGCTTACCATCGTGATCTTGATAATTACCACAATGCAGTTTTTATTTATGATGTGCAGAATAATAAAAGCCATCAGATAACCAGCGGATATTACGAATGTAACAATCCGGTATTTGATCCTGAAGGAAAATACCTTTACCTGCTAACAAATCAATATTTTCAACCATCATACAGCGATCTGGATAACACCTTTATTTATGCAAATTCCACGCAACTGGCTGCAATTAGTTTATTAAAAACAACTCCTTCCATACTTTATGTAAAAAACGATACGGTTGAAATTAAAAAAGAAGAAAACACAACAGCTGAAACTCCAAAGGATAAAAAGAAATCCAAAGGAGCTACCAAAGACACCGTTGCAGCTAAGAAGCCAGCCATTTCACCTGTAGAAATAGATTTTACTGGAATTGAATCCCGTTTGGAATTACTTCCTCTTAAAGCTGGAAATTATGGGAACCTGAGTGCAGTGAAGGGTAAAATTATCTTTCAAAAATATCCAAATACAGGTGCATCAACAAATAGTAAAGCATCTACTGTTTATTATGACATTGAAAAACGTGAGGAAAAAACCATAATGGATGATTCCGAAGATTACCTGCTCTGTGCAAATGGTTCTAAAATGTTGATTGCAAAAAACGGATCATTTGCAGTAATAAAACCAGAAGAAAATCAAAAATTTGAAAAACCAATTCGTGTAAATGAAATGGAAATGACGATTGAACCTATGAAAGAATGGCGTCAATTACTTATAGATGCCTGGCGTTTAGAGCGAGATTATTTTTACGATGGGGATATGCATGGCGTCAATTGGGAACAAGTTAAACAACGTTATTTAAAAATGCTTGAAGGAGTAACTACCCGCGAAGAATTAAATTTTATTATTGGTGAAATGATTGCCGAACTGAATGCATCTCATACTTATAATGGAGGGGGCGATGAAGAACAGGCGATCCGTAAAAATGTTGGGTATTTGGGAATTAACTGGCAAGCAGAAGGAAATTTTTATAAAATAAAGAACATTATCCGCGCTGCAGATTGGGATGCTGAAGTACGCTCCCCATTAGATGCAGTTGGTTTACAAATTAAAGAAGGGGATTATATTCTGGCTGTAAATGGCAACGCATTAAATACAAGTCAGGAGCCAGCAGCCTTTATGCAAGGGCTAGCAAACAAAGCCGTTGAATTGACCTATAACACCACTCCGGATTGGAAAAATGCAAAGAAAATTATTGTTCAAACAATTGGCAATGAAGCACGTTTAAGACATTTGGCATGGATCGAATCCAATCGCAAATGGGTGGATGTGAATAGCAATGGCGAGGTAGGATATATATATGTTCGCAGTACCGGCTTGGATGGACAAAATGAGTTGGTCCGTCAGTTTAATGCACAATGGCAGAAAAAAGCATTGATCATAGATGAACGTTTTAATAATGGCGGTCAAATTCCCGATCGATTTGTGGAATTACTTAACAGGGAACCTTTATCCTATTTTGCTATACGTGATGGAAAGGTATGGCCATGGCCACCCTACGCTCATTTTGGTCCAAAAGTTATGCTGATCAATGGATGGAGTGGCTCCGGTGGTGATGCCTTCCCGGATTATTTTAGAAAGAAGAAATTAGGACCGCTCATTGGTGCTCGTACCTGGGGTGGACTTATTGGAATCAGTGGGGTCCCCGGATTAATTGATGGGGGTGGAATAACAGCGCCCACTTTTAGAATGTACAATCCGGACGGCACTTGGTTTA
Organism: Saprospiraceae bacterium; assembly: GCA_016714025.1. NCBI lineage: Bacteria > Pseudomonadati > Bacteroidota > Saprospiria > Saprospirales > Saprospiraceae > Saprospiraceae bacterium. The sequence goes on from JADJOB010000002.1 coordinate 166,790, forward strand.
AAGAAGGTCATGGAGTGGATCCAGATATCGAAGTTATGGAAGATTTAACTGCACTTTCGAATGGTAAGGATGCGCAATTGATAAGAGCATTGCAGGAAACACAAAGCTTATTAAAAAACAAGGCCTATAAAATGCCGGAAGTTCCTGGTAAGGAAATAAGGTAGTATAATTTTAAGGGTTGAAATTAAAGGTCTGAGGGACTGGAGGTCTGTAGGGCTGGAGGGATGAGGAACTGAGGTCCGTAAGACAAAAATATTAATAAGGATTTTAGGCAATGTAAATTGACTGAGCTCAAAATTTATTTTCCAATTATTTTGGAGGAAAATTTTAGATAAAAAATTAAACACGTAACAATCCACGAAATCCTCTTGCAGCATAATAAGAGGATGCTCCGTTGTGATATATAAATACAGCACCGTAACGAAAATCACCAAATAATGCACCGCCATGTTTTCTAATTGCAGCAGGTGTTTTTATCCAACTCGAAGTTTTTGCATCGAAGGTTCCAAGTTTTTGTAAATCTTGATAATTTTCTTCAGTTAAAAGTTCGATGCCCATAGCTTCTGCCAAATCCATTGCGCTATTTTCAGGTTTAAATTCTTTTCTTGAATTCAATCCTTCGCGATCATAACATAAACTTCGTCTGCCTTTTGGGCTTTCAACCGAACAATCACAAAAAATAAATTCACCCGATTTTTTATCATAATCTATAACATCTGGCTCACCACCTGTTTGCTCCATTTCTTGAAGCGACCAAAGTTTAGCCGGCTGAGCCTTAAGTTTTGTTTGAATTTGACTCCATTCAAGATTCTTATGACGTTGCATGTTTTTTTCAAAGCGACTTTTCAATACCTCAAGCAACGCAGTAATTTGATTTGAGCTCAGCTCCTTTTTAATATTTTTAGACATATTGATCCAATTTTTCAATTATATAAATAGGGCTCATTATTTATTGTCAACGTTCTAATATTCTCTAAAACTCTTTTCATATACCGTTTCCAAAAAGTCTTGGCGAAAATCCAATTTAACGGATAAAGCAATGCATTGTCTGAATACAAGGTATAGGAATACTCAATTAAAATTTTATTAGGCTCAAGTTCAGTTGTTTTCCATTCACCAATAAATTTAGAAAAACCTAACATCCATGATTTGAAATTACTAACTTCAATTTTCCAATATGCATTTTCAATCCGCTCTAAAACTTTATCCGTAGAAGCCCAACCGCCATTTTGTGTGAGTGATTTTGCAACAAAAATATTTTTGGAATAGCCGGGAGTTCCCCAGTACTCATCATTTGTACTATGTGTAACTTTTGGCATCAAACCATAACCTGTGTGTACTTTAGAAACATCGCATAGCATTGGAGTCTTAAAGGCTCGCTCCAATGAACAGTTGTAAATGGTTGACACCTTAATTTTAAAAATCATTCTAAATCATTGAATAATTTGCAAAATTATTAAATATTAATGAAAATTTGGGTTTGAACAGTTCCAAAAATAATCAAAGTATTTTGACGAATCATTTCAAAATGATTTGCAATTATGTTAATACATGACGCTCCTTAAAGTATGCTAACAAACTTTTAATCCTGTTAATTCAAGTATTAACCAAGAACTAGTATATAATCTTAGCTAGTTAACTTAAGCAACAGGTTCAAGTCGGGGCAAATTAGTCTTAATTTAAACTACTTGTGGAGTTTAATTTTAACTCCTCTCATAAGAGGATAAGAGGAACCCAAATAAACTGCGAAATTAATAACTCTTGAATTTACAATCACGAAAGTTTAAATTTTATAAATGAGTTAATTAAACAAGTGTCTGCAAGTTAAACTTATGTGAGCATTCGCTTATAATGAAGCTGAACCAGTCCCTTGTTAAATTGCTTAGTACTTATCAATTTCATAGGAATTTCAAAGCTATCAGATTTAAATAAGCTTAGCCCATTGCCAAGAAGAACAGGAATAATAGAAATGATAAATTCATCAATGAGATTTTCTTTTAATAGTGCATTCACTAATTCTGCACCTCCATCAACAAAAATATGTTTTCCTTCACGTGCTTTGAGCTTAAAAACCAGATCTTTTAAACTTCCGGTATAAAATTGAATATTGCCAATGCTTGGCCTTGGTTTTCTTGTTATAACATAAGTTTCCTTGTTACTATGAGGAAATACAGAAACCTGGTTCATAACCCATTCATAGGTTTTCCGTCCAATGAGTACACAATCTATGCTATCAATAAAGTCATGGTATCCATAGTCTTCACCTGGTTCTTCAACCATTGACAAAAATGATAAGTCGTCATTTTGCTTTGCAATAAAGCCATCTAAACTGCATGCAATATAAAGTATTAAGTTCCTTTCTGATTTCATTTCCAATGTGCTTTTATACAATCCGAAGAAATTCATATACCATACTCAAATATACACAGTTACTAATTATTTTTTAATAAGATATAAATAAGCTGTGCACGGATACTATCAGAAAAATGCTATATAAATACGGGGAATGCTATGCGGCAATAAAATTTAAAAATTATCAAACATAAGGCTTTCAACTGACAAATGCAGTACAAAATTCAAGTAAGCAAAGTTGAAAAACTAAATCCATTTAAAATCATTGAACGTAGGCTTATGTTACATTCCTTCATGGATAAATTATCAAAATAGTTCCGGCATTAAAACTATTCAATAAACGCATTCAAAGTCCGGGCCCTAACTTGAAGGTATATTCTAATGCAAAATTATTATGAAAGCCGAATTGATCCAAATGATATTCCTCAATATTTAAATCATGTTTCGAAAAAGGTCAATTTTAAAGATTTAGGAATCGTTTTATCCAATTAATTATTACACATACGTATTTAAATAGAACAAAAACGCCTAATAATTTCAATTGAATTGAGGAATTACTTTCCTTAAATAAAGTGTCATTGTATTGAAATCAAGAATGGCCTCGCCTGCTCTTAGTAAATCGACACCCATTATACCATACAGATCTTCTTGTGCTCCAATTACAGCAAGTGACTCCCATGCAGATGCTAACGACATGACAGCAATGGGCAAGGTATCTATTTTAAATCCATTAATTTCAATTTTATTGTTATAAGATGGGATGGTTTCAATACTGTGCACCCCAAGCCCTCCACCTGAATAGGTCGCATCATCCATATTAAGTTTTAAATTTAAATTTTCACATTGTTTTGTGTCTACCACAGTTTGTCCAGCTCCTGAGTCAAGAATATATAAACCTTCAACACCATTTATTATCAATTGGCCTGCAATATTCTGAGTAATTGGAACAACAAGGTATCCCATCGAAATGAGCAAGGATGATATATTTTCGGTGCTTTGTGTATTCATATCCATTTTTACAGCTTTTTAATTTATTGAAAATTAGGATTGTTTTCATGTGTTCGTGACCAAATAATAATTAGAGGAACCAACAGAACCGTTGGTAAGAGCCAAGCGATATATCCTGGTAAAAAAGTATTATTAACTACTATAAAAGCGGTAACGGAAGCAATGTAACTTCCTATCATTCTTTGGAGATGGGTTACCAGCCAATAATTCTGAACACTTGACCTGCCTTTAAAATTTATATAGTCCTGGTAAACAAACAAGCAACTAAACCCTCCAAAGACTAAATGAACGATTCCGAAATAATTTCCCAGGAACATTTTGTAACAACCCATAGCAATTAAAACGGAACCGAAAAGCAACATGATTATACTCAAGATCCAGTCAATGTATTTAACATCAAATTGGGATCTTTTTCTCAAATAGCTTTTCCCCGTCAACAACATATAGCTTGTAAAAATTCCGATAGTAAATAAAAAATAACTAGGATGTAAATACGTTATTGCAATTGCCACAAGGGCTGTTAGCAACATTGCATAGAAATAGATTGTTCCAATGTTTTTATGACTTCTGTTGCCTTTCCTGGTAATTAAAATATAGAATCCAAGCAATAGACTGGCCCCACCACAAAAAATATGTATTGCCAACAGAAATTTAAATAGTGTCATAGCCTTTCCCTTATAAATTCTATTTGCTTAATTAAAACTGAACAGCCCAATGTAAAAACAATTTTTAATTTGGAATTGGCTAAAATACGTTCAAATAATTTCAATCAATATTAAATTTAAAATTGCAATATTCACACTTTCGAACTCCATTCCTTCAAAACTGTTTAACTCCATTTAAAACAATGCTTGAAAGTCAATTACTGATATTAATTGGTAACTGGATTCCCCATATCAATTTCTTTTAAAATAAGCGTGAATTAAATTGCAGCTTTTCTGTGAAACAGCTATCTTCGTAAACTAAAATCGAGCAGTTGAAATTTTATTATATATTTTTATTACTTATAGTTAGCTCACTTGTAACTGCTCAGCAAAACCATTTCGTAAATGTACCATCAGGGGGAAATTGTTGCTGTGGGCAATACACAGAAATTTTCTTTCCCAACCTTGATTTTGAAGATCCGCCTTTGCCACCTCCCGGTGGACTGATTTTATATTCTGCGGGTGATTTTTTTGGTGGGTGGACCTGTACGCGGGCTACTATTGATTATAAAGATGCCTTTTTTGGAAATCTGACTTTAGGCAACCCAAATGGGCGCTCCAATTTTATTGATTTACATGGTTCGCCCGGATTTGGAGCGATTGAATACAATCTTACAGGCCTCACTCCAGGTAATATGTACCGAATTGAATTCTGGACCGCGCAAAACGGGAGTGGCTATACATCTACAGGAACTTTAAAAATTGCTGGCGGAGCCTGGTTGAATGAAAACTGGACTGTTTCGGTTGATGGAAGTGTTTTTTGGTTTAAAGTGACCTTTGAATTTATGGCAATGGCAGCTACTGCCAAGATGGAATTCAGTAGCATTGGAGGCAGTGAATGGGGCGGCACTATAATTGATGACATCCGTATTTTTGAGTGTCCTGGCGATCAGGAAGGTCCCATTGTAAATAATCCGCCAGATGATGTTGAAGTAGAATGTGATAAAGACATTCCCAAAGTACCCGTTCTCAATGTAAACGATAATTGCGATTTAAATCCAGACTTTACTTTTAAAGAAAAATTGGAATTGATCGATCCGTGCACCAAGATAATTACACGAAATTGGGAAATTCGGGATGATTGTGGAAATATAACTTATGAAGAGCAAATTATAACCGTTTCAGATAAAACCCCTCCGGAAATAAAAAAGGCACCTGTTGATGCCCGAGTCAGCTGCTCTGGTGATGTACAAAAACAATTTTCCGATTGGATTAAAAACAATGGCAATGCAACTGCATTTGATGCCTGTGGTAAAATTACCTGGCGAAATTCCTACGATCATAATCCGCAAAAATCCTGCGATACCATCCTGGTTGAATTCATCGCACAGGATCCTTGCGGTCAAGAAACCAGTGTATTCGGAAATTTCATTGTAATAGATACCAGTGCCCCTAAAATTAATAAAATAGCCGAAAGCAGAAATTTAAATTGCGATGCAGCCTGGCGCGACTCTCTTAAATTGTGGTTGTATTATCACGCATACGCAGAAGCTATAGATGATTGTGATACTGTATTGTGGACAAGCAACTTTAAAGGCGATTCTACTAAATCACCACTAGATGTTACATTTTATGTGAAAGATAAATGTGGAAATCTTGACAGCACAAATGCCACATTTATCAATCGTAAAAGCAGCGATACTTTTTTAGTAAACAGAACTTCCTGTAGTATTCCGAATTCCATTTCAGATACTATGAAATTCCAGATCGCAGGCTGTGATAGCATTGTGATTGTCAATACCCTCAAAGTCTTTCCAGATACGAGTCGATTTTTCTTTAATACCTGTGATCCACAACAAAAACTATTGGATAGTTTGTACTTTATCAATGTATTTGGTTGCGATTCAATTGTGATCAATTCATACACCTTGCATGCAATTCAAGTAAATCAGGTACAGGATTTTTCATGTAATTATACCAGCCGAACATTTGATACTTTGACCCTTCAGGGAGTCTATTGTGATTCAATTATCATCACTGAACACCTGCCTTTGCGAAAAGATTCGATCCATTTATTGAAAACCAGTTGTGACAGCACACAAAAAGGAACCATTGTATTAAATTTAAAAAATCAATTTGCTTGTGATAGCATTGTAACCATTCAAACTGATTTTTCACCACAAACAATTTCACACGTTCAATCGTATGAATGTGGTTTAGTTGCTACTTATACAGATACAATGCTTTTTACAACGAGTTTGTGTGACAGTTTAGTAATCACAGAACATCTACCATTATTTAAGGACAGCATTTTTATCCAATCACATACCTGTGATCCATCACAAGCAGGCATGCAAAAAAATATATTTAAAAACCAATTTGGTTGCGACAGCATCGTACAAGAGGAAATTATATTAGACCCTAGCCAACAAATCAATCTAATAAAATATAGTTGCCTTCCAGCTGATACAGGAAATCGAGTTCAAATCTTTAAAAATCAATTTGGTTGCGACAGCGTCATCCAAACACATACTGCGTTGTTGAAATCCGACAGCACATGGATTCAAAAATTTACTTGTAAATTAAATGAATCAGGAATTACAACGGCAAACTTAATAAATAGAAACGGTTGCGATAGTTTTATCATTACGAAAACGGATTTTGTTAAAGCAGATACCGCTTATCGAATTCAGAAGACCTGTATCACCAATCAACAAGGAATTGATACATTCAGAATCTCAGGAACCTTCTGTGATAGTGTGCTAATAATTGAAACAAAATTTGTGGCTTCTGATACAAGTTATCAATTCAAAAGCAGTTGCTTTCCAACAAAAGCAGGTTTGGATAGTATGCTATTGATTAACCATCAGGGTTGCGATTCTCTGGTATACATTCAAACAGATTACGCTCCCTTAAAATTGAAAATATCCATTGATTCGATTAGTTGTTTTAATGCGGATGATGGTCAACTCCAAATTACCAATATACAAGATTTTGGAACCAGCTTTGATGTAAACCTAAACAACCAAACTTCAAGCAACCAATCAAATTTAAATAAATTAAAACCCGGCAGCTATCTGATTTACGTGAAAGACAGTTCGGGCTGTATAACAGATACCTTACAATTTAAATTAGACAATCCTCCTGCACTGATTACCGATTTAGGAAATGATCTGGAAGTTAATGCCAATACGGAATTCAATTTAAAATTGAATTACAATCGCAAGCCCCAAATTATACAGTGGATTCCAAACCAACTTACAAGTTGCACGAATTGTGATGAAATTAAATGGACGACCAATCAGGATACTTGGGTGTACACATTGAGTACGGATGAACGAAATTGTCAGTCATTAGATTCTATTTTCATTCGTGTTCGAAAAGAAACCAAGGTATTTGTCCCCAACAGCTTTTCTCCAAATGGTGATAACATCAATGATTATTTTTACCTTATCGGAAATGACGACATTCACATAGAGCTTTTACAAATTTACAGTCGCTGGGGGGAATTATTGTTTTCAACAGAAAACAGCATTCCAAATCGTGCTGAAACCGGTTGGAATGGCAGTTTTAAAAATCAGAAAATGAATCCTGGCGTTTATGTGTATTATGCACGAGTTAAACTAACCAACGGAACACTTCAGGAGTTTAAAGGTGATTTGAGTTTGATAAGGTAAGCGTAGTTCATAGGTGATAGTTGTTAGTTGATAGGTGATAGTTTTTAATAATGTGACTTCTTTGGAATTAACTTCTTCAAAGACTAGCTGAAAAAAGACAGTTTAGAGTTCTTTTATTTTAACTTATTAGAACAATTGCCAATTTTAGAAGTCTTATTGTTCAAAGGCCGATATTTATTTAATTAACAGCATGACAAAGTATTATGTCAGTAAGTTTATTAAACTAAAATATTCTAACATTTCAGGATTGTAACATTGCAGCATTGCGGTATTGTAAACCCCTGTCCATATTTTTACAACACATTTAAATAAATACAATTGACATCTTTAAATAGTGACAATACGATCGAAGCAGCCGAGTCTGATTATTTATACAAAGCCCCATCTCAAATTCAAGATGCCGGCTATGGATTGTTTACAGCCATCGACATTTACAAAGATGAAATCATTGCAATTTATAAAGGAAAAATATTAAGTGAGGCTGAAATAAATAAAAGAGTTAAAGAAGGAAAAGACAGGTACTTCATCAATATGCTGAATGGGAGTATCATGGATTCTATAAATTCCAAATGCTTTGCTAAATATGCAAATGACGCCAATGGCAAATCCAAATCAAAGTTCAAAAATAATGCTGTAATTACACTTACTGACAAAGACAAAGTTTGTCTGATGGCCATAAAGGATATTCGTGCTGGTGATGAAATTTTCTGTAGTTACGGTAAAAAATACTGGAAAAAACATAGTTAATCTATATTAAAAAAAGTCAGCTGAACTAAATTATTGTTATAAAGAGAATACTTAAATATAACGCAGAATTATTAAACTGATTCAATTTGGTTGGATAATCAAATAGTTCAATAAAACTAATTCATCAAATTTACCATCGAAGGAATAAGTATTGTTGCTAAATCCAAATTCAAATAACGGTTGAGATTTGCTCAAATAAAAAATAGAAAGATTTATCCCATTAAGACTTGCTTCATTAAGAAAAATAAACAATGGATTAACTTTGGTATTCCTTACCGGGATTGATAAATGTAAACTATCTCAACCTTATTTTACCCACATTTTGTCAATTTAGCTTTATATTTGGTCTTGTCAAGTGGCAGTATGGAACCAAGCTTGGCCATAATTTGCCCAAACATGCAAACAATTACCACGTTTCCCAAATTATACAAATTTTCATGAGTAATTTAGTATATAAAACCGTCATTACAGGTACCGGGTGTTTTATTCCGCCTATAATTAAAACGAATAGGGACTTTACCGTACATGATTTTTTTGATGAAAATAAAAATAGAATCGAAACAGATCCTTCAGTCGTGGTTGAAAAATTCAGACAAATTACAGGCATTGAAGAAAGACGTTATGCTCCTACCGAAATGAATACTTCTGATATTGGAACGTATGCTGCCAAAGAAGCTTTAGATGATAGCGGCATTGATCCTGAATCCTTAGATCAGATTATCGTAGCTCAAAATTTTGGCAATGTGATTAAGCATACGAATCAATCTGACATGGTTCCCTCCCTGGCTGCTCGAATCAAACATAATCTTAAAATAAAAAATCCCCATTGCGTAGCGTATGATGTATTGTTTGGCTGTCCAGGTTGGATTCAGGGAATGATTCAAGCTGATGCTTTTTTAAAAGCCCGATTAGCGAATAAATGTTTAGTCATAGGTGCAGAAACTTTGAGCAGAGTCATCGATGTGTATGACCGTGACAGCATGATTTATTCAGATGGTGCAGGTGCTTGTGTTGTAGAATATCAGGAAGTAGATGCAATAAATGGAAGTGGCATGTTGAGTTCGGCAAGCGCATCCCATTGCATGGAAGAAGTTTATTTTTTAAATTTAGGAGAATCTTATTTTCCAAATTCAGACCCACGTCAACGTTTTATTAAAATGAAAGGTCGTAAGATTTATGAATTTGCTCTAACCTATGTACCAGCCGCAATGAAAGAATGTCTGGATAAAGCAAATGCCAAAATCCAGGATGTTAAAATGATTTTTATACATCAGGCAAATGAAAAAATGGATGAGGCCATTATTAAAAACTTATACAAATTGTATGGAATCAACCAAACTCCTACAAATACCATCCCAATGAATATTCACAAACTGGGAAATAGTTCAGTAGCTACGGTTCCAACTTTATTTGATACAGTGCGTAAAGAAAAACTTGAAGGATTTACATTAGAAAAAGGAGATTTGGTATTATTTGCATCTGTAGGGGCAGGAATGAATATTAACGCAGTTTGTTATCGAATGTAATCCATATGGGTTTGGATACACGATTTGAATAATCTCTTTTTTTTGAAATGTAATTTAATTTAAATTTAATGAACCTGACAGATTGGATTGGATTCATAGGTGTAAGTTTATTGCTTGCTGCCTTTTTTATGAACCTGAGAGGCATAATTCAAAAAGAAAGTCTAAGCTATTTATTACTAAATATTGGAGGTGCCGGATTAGCTTGTTTTGCTTCAATATTACTAAATTATTTTCCATTTATTATACTGGAAGCTTGCTGGACTTTGGTTTCACTCCATGGTTTGATTCAGTATTTAAAACTTCACTAAACAATAGAAGAAATCAATATAAATGCACTATTGGATCAAAAAATACTTACATTGCACAAAACTTTAAACAAATCAATATTTATGAAAAACCAAATTTATGCCTTTTTAGGTATGCTTACCTTACTTTTAACTTCATGCGCTGCACCGGTTGAACCACCAAAAGCAATTGATATGGATCAATTAAAAGTTGAAATTCAAAAAATGGAAGATGCATTTGCTGCTGCTGAAAAAGCGAAAGATGCTGATGGGGTCGTGGCTTATTACAGTGATGATGCTGTAAGTTATAGCCGTAACGAAGAGCCTGCTTCTGGGAAAGCTGCAATTAAAGAAAAAATTGCAAAAGGAATCGCCAAAGACACAACAGGAAACTACAATGTTTATAAAGTGGTTGATCTGTTTGCAGAAGGTAATACTGCAATAGAAATCGGCTCATGGACCGTTATGAATCCTGCCGGAGCGGAAGTAAAAAAAGGACATTACATGTCTTATTTTCAAAAACGAGATGGTAAATACGTCTGTGTCCGGGATATGAATGTAAGTTCTATGCCTGAATCTGAAAAGCAATAAAATTATACTAATTACAAATTTACTCCAACGAATTATTAAAAGGGTATTACTGCAAAAGAAGAATAAAGCAATTCATCTGATGCGTCCCAATATTCATTAGTTTGGAATAGTATTTAAAAATAAAACCTCGGTTGATAATTTCAACCGAGGTTTTATTTTTAAATACTAAGTACTTTCTGTATTGAGAATGAACTATAGCGAATGTTCAGAAATTATTTATTCCAAATCTTGACCGCAATTATTGCAAAAAATAAAGTATATGCATAGCGAACATATTCATAAAAAGCCGTGCTGGAATCCCAAATCAACATAATTGTAATCCCGGCAGCGCCAAAAATGACAGCAAAATAACCTAACCATTTTGGTAAAAAGGAATCGCGGATAATTCCTATACCCATAGGAAGGAATCCCAAACAGAAAAACATATAACCCATACGCCTTAAGCATAAGACCCATTCATAAGTAACTTCTAAAGTTTTAACAAAGGGTTCTTGTTCAGCTGCTGCAAGTGTTGATGCTTTCCAACCAGCCCATGCACCCATATGCATAAAATAAGCTTCTGCAGTGGTGCCTACAAATAATGCAAGGCAACACACAATGATACCCGGATTGAGAATCGGATGAGCAGGAGATATTCGCATTAAACTGCCTAAAGAAAATAATCCCATGATTCCTAAAAAGACTCCAAAAACAAGTACCCTAAAGGACCAAATAAAAAGTGTTTGGTTGTCATGCGCAGTCAGTAAGGAAGCAAGATTAAATGCATCCTGCAATTGAACCGGTCGCATCAGATATCCGGCATTGATCATAATGGCAGACAGAAACAGTAAGACTGCGGTAAACCGATAATTAAATTTTGAGTTTTCCATTTGTATTCGTTTTGACAAAAGTAATAAGTCTCTTCCTAATTTCCGAATCCCTTAGCGGCCACCTTTTTTCAAATAATCAATCACAGCTAACCGAACATCCTTGCGCAAATCCGATGCAGGGTAGGTGCTGATTTGGCTAACATTTGTAATTTCTGGGTTCTTTGGTGTAAGAAAATCGAGATTTTTTTCTAAGCCGGTCAATAAAAAATCATTGACTGCTATGTGATAGCTCTTTTGACTATTAAGTACTTCTCCAGCTATCAACCACTCAGCGTTCTTGGTTCGGCTGATTTGAGCCCATTGAAGGTATCCACCCGAACCCTGATTGGCCCACCCAATATCCAATACTTTTTTTAACAGCGCTCCGGTAATATCCAGTTCTAAAATACTTCCACCATAAGGCAATGCCCGTAAAATATCATACTGACTTAATTTTCCACTCAGCATATCATCCACCCGTACACTTCCGGAATTCATAATAGCTGCATCTGCTTTCTTCTTTGCGGAAACCAACATGGCTTTACTGATCATTTCACAAAAAGCAGCCGGTTTATTTCGCAAGGTTAATTCTCTTGCATCATAGGGTTCATGCAAACTAACCAACTCTTCATCCGGATCAAATCCCATTTCCCGAATGACTTTATTTTCTATACCCTTCCATTTGCTGACCAATTGAGCAACTTCAGCATCTGGGACTATGCTTGCATCTAACTTTACCAAACTTGAAATAATGCTGGATTTTCTTGATGCCACATTGTATGAAATTCGATGGACATACACAGATTTAGCATTGGCATCTGCTTTAGTCAATACCGTTGATCCTATTTGGTGCTTCATGTTTTCATGTTCATGGCCACCCATAATTAAGTCCAATGCTGGATTTAATTTTGCCATTTTTATATCATCCTCCATATTTAAATGACTCAATGCGATTTGGAGATCGGTAGTGTTTGCCAATGAAGTTAATGCCATTGAAACGCTTTGAAAGACATCATTATAACTAACAAAATTTACTTTATTCGCAGGTAGACAAGGTGCAACAATTCCAATTTTTAATACGGCTCCCTTTTTATTGGAAAATGGTAAAATTCGGGTTTCAGGAATGGCAGTTTTAAGCCCATTAACTTCTTTGTAAAATGATTGCTTTGTATCATTAACTACATGTTGAACATTGCTTGAAACCCATTCAAAACTTGACTCATTAATTCGCTTTTGAAGAGACGCCTCATCGATATCAAATTCATGATTTCCAAAAGTTACCAAATCAAATCCTACCAAATTCATAACATCAACCATTTGCTTTCCTTTGATACGCTCTCCTTCCCACTTTAGTGTACCTATTAATGAAGGGCTTAAAAAATCACCGGCCATTACAGTTAATACATTCGGATTTTCCTGCAACAGTTTTTTTCTGAGGCTTGCAATTCGTGCAGCACCCCCAACCTGACCCTGATCCAATGCAGCGATTTCATAAAAATCGTTTACCTGAAGTATAATTAATGACACCGTTTCTTCTTGCGGAAATGCTTGCTTGTTAAATGCATTCTCCTTTTGAAAAATGGCGCAGGATGTTTGAAATCCAATTGCTATGATTAAAATAAAAATTCGAAAATTAATGTATCGGTTCATATCTATACTTATTGTAAATTTTAATATATTCAAATTAGGGTAATAATGGACTTAACCATTTGGATGCAGTTGCTTCATCCCACCCTTTACGGTTAGCATAATCCTTCAATTGATCTTCTCCAATTTCACTAATTGCAAAATACTTAGCATCCGGATGTGAAAAATACCAACCACTCACAGCAGCTGTCGGAAACATAGCCATACTTTCTGTTAATTGCAATCCAATAAAACGTTCAACTTCCAATAAATTCCAAAGTGTTTGTTTTTCAGTATGATCCGGACATGCAGGATATCCCGGAGCAGGACGGATGCCGGTATAACTTTCTTTAATCAACTCGTCATTTGTAAAATGTTCTGACGGAGCATAAGCCCAGATCTCCGTACGCACTAACTGATGCATATATTCTGCCAATGCCTCTGCCAATCGATCCGCAAGTGCTTTGACTAAAATCGCATGGTAGTCGTCATGTACTTGTTCAAACTGCTTCACCAATTCATCAACACCAAATCCTGCTGAAACAGCGAATGCACCTATGAAATCGCATTGGTCTGAACCAACAGGTGAAATATAATCTGACAAACAAAAGTTCGCTTGACCTGCTGTCTTTTTTATTTGCTGACGTAAATGATGCAGTCTGAGTTTTTCAACAGAACAAGTTTCATCCTCATAGATAATAATATCATCTCCAGATGAATGAGCCGGAAAAATTCCAATGACTGCCTTCGCTGTCAGTAATTTTTTAGTTATTAATTCATCAAGCAATACCAGTGCATCCTCAAATAATTTGCTAGCCTCACTCCCAACAACTGGATCTTCCAAAATAGCTGGATACTTTCCAGCCAGTTCCCAGGTTTGAAAAAATGGAGTCCAATCAATAAATGATTTCAATATTCCGGTATCAACCGATTCGAAAACACGAATGCCAGTTTGTTGCGGTGGATTAAAATAGGTATGATCCCAATCTATTTTTAATTTATTGGCCTGAGCTTCTGTTAAACTCAACAATTCTTTAAATTTCTGGCGTTGTTGTCTTTGAATCCGAACACGCTCATAGTCCTCTTTTAAATTACTTAAAAATTGATTTCTAACTTCCGAGTTGTCGGTCAATAAATTACTAACCACTGAGACAGCTCTTGATGCATCGAGCACATGGACCACAGGAAAATCGTATTGCGGTTCAATTTTTAATGCCGTATGTAATTTTGAAGTAGTAGCTCCACCTATTAATAAGGGTAGGGTAATCTTGTTTTTCTTCATTTCCATCGCTACATGGACCATTTCATCCAGGGATGGTGTAATTAAGCCACTTAATCCAATTACATCTGCATTAATATCTTTCGCGTGTTGCAATATTTTTTCACAGGAAACCATGACACCCAAATCGCTGATTTCGTAATTATTGCATGCCAGTACAACGCCTACTATATTTTTACCAATATCATGTACATCCCCCTTTACAGTTGCAAGTACAATTTTACCTTTTGCTTTTGCAGCTTCAGTTTTATCCTGTTCTAAAAATGGAGTCAGGTAAGCAACGGATTGTTTCATTACCCGTGCGCTTTTAACAACCTGGGGTAAAAACATTTTACCAGAACCAAATAAATCACCCACTTCATTCATTCCATCCATTAAGGGTCCTTCAATGACATGCAATGGTTTTGCAAACTTTAATCTGGCTTCCTCCGTATCTTCAATAATAAAATCTGTAATCCCTTTAACCAAAGCATGTTTCAAACGGTCTTCAACTGATTTTGTTCTCCATTCATCCTGAATTATGGGTATTTTACTTTTAACTTTTATTTTAACTTGTTCTGCAAAGTCTGTCAATCGTTCTGTTGCATCACTGCGGCGATTAAATAATACATCTTCCACCAGCTCTAACAGTTCTTTTGGGATTTCATCGTACACCTCCATTTGTCCTGCATTAACGATGCCCATATCCATACCAGCATGAATTGCATGGTATAAAAATGCCGTATGCATTGCCTGGCGCACGATTTCATTTCCACGAAATGAAAAAGAGAGGTTGCTTACGCCTCCACTGATTTTAACACCTGGACACAGTTGTTTGATTTGCTTGGTTGCCTCGATAAAATTAATAGCATACTCATTGTGTTCTTCAATACCCGTTGCAACTGCAAAAATATTTGGATCAAATATGATGTCTTGCGATTTAAAGCCAACTTTATTTATCAACAAATCATAAGCACGCTTACAAATACTTACTTTACGATCAATTGTATCAGCCTGACCTGCTTCATCAAATGCCATAACGACCACTGCAGCTCCATAGCGTCTTACTTTTTTTGCTTGTTCAATAAATTTTTCTTCCCCTTCTTTCAAAGAAATGGAATTGACAACGGATTTGCCTTGCAAACATTTCAATCCGGCTTCAATCACATGCCACTTTGAAGAATCTACCATAACCGGAACTCTGATAATATCCGGTTCCGAACTAATCATATTGATGTATTCCGTCATGGCTTTCTCTCCATCTAATAGGCCTTCATCCATATTGATGTCAATAATCTGTGCCCCTGACTCAACTTGTTGGCGTGCTACTGAAATGGCTTCATCAAATTGATTATTGAGTATAAGCTGTGCAAATTTCTTTGAACCTGTGACATTGGTTCGTTCTCCAACATTCACAAAATTTAGTTCAGGACGAAACTCCAGCAACTCCAAACCAGATAATGTTGTATACGTGGAACCACTGGGAATTTTTCTGGGTTCAATGGATTGAACCGCTTGGGCCATTAAACGAATGTGTTCAGGAGTGGTTCCACAGCATCCACCAATAATATTTACATAGCCCTGCTCTGCAAAATCCAGCATAAACGCTTTCATTTCAGCAGCCGATTGATCATAGCCACCCAATTCATTTGGCAAACCGGCATTTGGATATGCACTCACCCGGCAATCGGCTCGCTTACTCAAGGTTTCAAGATATGGTCTGAGTTCTTTTGCACCCAATGCACAATTTAAACCGATTGAAAACATGGGTAAATGAGACATAGAAGCCAGAAATGCTTCAACCGTTTGACCTGACAAGGTGCGTCCACTTGCATCGGTTATGGTCCCGGATACCATCAATGGAATCGCATACCCAATTTCTTCAAACAATTCATCGATAGCATATAAAGCTGCCTTGCCATTCAGTGTATCAAATATGGTCTCAACTAAAAAAATATCAACACCTCCTTCTAGCAATCCTTTGGCTTGCGTGTAATACGCTTCTTTTAACTGATCAAAATTTACTGCCCGGAAAGCAGGACGATTTACATCCGGACTTAAACTGGCCGTCCGATTGGTTGGTCCTAAGGCTCCTGCAACAAACCGGGGACTTGAAGGATCTGTCTTTTGAAATTCAAGTACGGCTTCTTTGGCAATTTTAGCAGACTGAAAATTGATGTCATACACCCAACTTTCCAATGCATAGTCCGCTTGAGACAAGGCATTTGCGCTAAACGTATTGGTTTCAATGATATCTGAGCCTGATTTTAAATAATCCAAATGGATCTGCTTAATAACATCAGGACGTGTAATGGACAATAAATCATTGTTGCCCTTTAAATCATTGGGGTGATCCGTCAATCGTTCATTGCGAAAATCTGCTTCCTGCAATTGGTATTGTTGGATCAAAGATCCCATAGCACCATCCAATATCAGGATTTTCTTTGAAGCTAAAGTTTCAAGTGTGGAAAAGATGTTCATGAACTTGCAAAGGTATATACACTGAATGCATATAACCAAAGCTTATTCAGAATACTTGAAATAGATTTAATATTCAAACGAATACAAATTAAGGGGTCTAATCAACGTCTCATTTTGATTTCTTATATGTTTATACATAAATTAGATCTTACTAAATGAAGTCACACAGAGTGAACGTTTGATTTGTTTTCAAGCCAAATTCCTAAACCATGGGTTTAAACCCATGGTTTAGGAATTTGGCTTGAAAACGGGATGCAACAATTTGAAGGATTCTCATAGCCTATTTAAACAGCTATTATTCTCTTAATTAAAAATTACTCTGTGATAATATACTTCCCCTAAAATATTTGACAACTTTAAGAAATAAACTCCGGTAGGAAGCGCATAGCGTTCGATAGTTTCACATTCATCAATCCAACCTTTCCGGTAAACAACCCCTTTTTCATCAAATAACTGATACTGATTGAAATCATCGGTCTTAATCTTTATAAAATCTGTTGCAGGTACTGGGTAAATTGATACTTGAGCATCTCCAAATTTGATATGTTCTTTAATCGTTGATTTCGATTGAATCAATTTTGCTTCCTGCAAAATAAAATGATCATGATCTGCAAACCAAAATGGAATCATTGCAATGCCTGGTTCCGGATTGATTTCTGCTTTTAAATTAAAAGCCAGAAATAAATTGAAACAAATACCGAAATTAAAGATTAGCTTTTTCATAATAAACTTTTAAGTAAGACCTTTCAGTAATACTAAAGTTTAAGAAAAATAAGCCTGGAAAAAATATATTTTTCTAAATTAAACCCATCAAGATATTAGCAGTCTATGCTAATTCAAAGTATACAAGATGGTCAAGCCACCATTAATCCGGACATCCTTAAATTGATTTTGAATATACGGGATCGTCTTTCGGTAATCGCAGAATAAGCGCACATTCAAATTTTTATTCAGGCTATATTTAACTGCAGGAGTAAAGCTTATTTGCTTTGCACCGGCCGTAGTTTGACTTGGAATATTATTATCCAATCTGTGAATTTTTGTAATGTTATCATTAATTCCAAAATCAAAAGTAAATTCCAGGTCATTGCCTTTCGGTGCATTTGCTGCCTGTTGTTCTTCCGTTTTTTTAGACTTTTTCTTTTTCTTCGGAATCTTGACCCCTTTGTTAAGTGCTTTCATGCCTGGGATCCAGCTGATATAATAATCTTTAATGGTATATCCTGCTTTAATGGTATAATTAGTAGCCTTAGTTTCCAGGAGCTGTCCTTCAATGCCATTCTGCAATTTTAAATTTCTGTTTTTATTTAAATCCAATCCCAATTCGATTCCGGATTTGGTTTTGACATTGACTCCAATGAGAGGTGCAAATTGTTCGTTGATTACCATTTCAGGAACTTCGTATTTTGAATGATAAGACGCTTTCAACTCATTGCCCCGGCGACTGATTGGCAATTCATTGGTATTGGTACGATAATCCAAATTGGTTCTAAATGAATTGATCGTAAGCGTATTTTTATAACCATGCCGAATGGATAAATCCTGAAAGATATCTTTCAATTTGGGCAATCGGGCTAAACCGCTGTAATTAACCTGCCAGTTTGGCAATGGAATGGTTTTAAATAAATCCAAATTAAATGAGTTTGGATCTTGTCCGGTATAGGCTGCTAAAAATGCAGGCGTTACAACGTCGATGTGATCTCCTTGAAATCCATCAGAATATTCTGGATTAAACGGACTGACATTTTTTATTCCATAACGATCGGCAACACGTTTAGATATGATGGGTCGGTTATCACTGAATCGTTTGAATACCTTGTCAATATCTTTTTCAAAAATGGTTTGCAATGAAACATACGATATCGTGTACTGACCATTTTCAAACGGTGTGAAATGCTGAAATGCCATTAAATTCGTACCAAATACGGAATCCAATTTAAATGTTTCAGCATGATCCCGCGTGAAATTTCGATCTATGTTTAAGTCAATGTTAAAATCACGAACGGGTTCTACTTTTAATTTGGCGCCAATTGTATTTGATTTCTTCTGAAGCATTTCCTTATTAAAATAACAATTGGCAGAAATCCAACCTTTTTCAGCGATGCGATCCAACCAACCATTTTTTCCAAAATCAGGTTGCTTTCCAGTGATGAAATCCCAGCCTGGAGCTGCAAATCCTCCATTCAGTCCCAAAATTTCAGGTCGTTCCATAAATCCGGGAATGGTTGTAGCCTTGTTCTGACTAAAATTTAATTGCACCCGCTTTAACATGATCAATGGTGTTACAGCAACTTTAATCAATGGATTAACTTTTTCAGATTTCTCTTTTTTATTTTTTGTACCTTTTTCGGTCTCCTCGGGTTTTGCATTTTCACGAGATTTGTTTGCAGGTCTGAATCTTCCGGAAGAAACTCCTTCTCCTGAATATTTTTTCAGAAATTTGGACTTACCATACAAGGTTGTGAAATTAAACTCATTGGTCAAACTGATTGTTTGTCCGTTGCTGATTACAGATCCCAACGAATCGATGCTGTTTAATGAACCCGCTGCCCAATTGTAATTGGCTGTGTATTGCGTACGAATCGTCACAAAATCCAAATACGGGAAAAGTCTCATCGGCACTGCATACGCCAAAGTAAAATTATGCTTGTAATCCTTGTTGCGTCCAAAATCAGCAAGATTCTCCCTTACAAATTTACCGCGTTGAGATGCATCTACTGATTGTCCGGTTATAGGATTTATATACGATTGACGTAGCGGATTAAAGGTGATTTCATCTACAGCTGCTTCATTGCGCGCACTAAAATTAAATTTAAGGGATCTTGTAAAATCCCAGGTCAAGGTATAATCTCTGTTCCATGAAAATTTTCGATCCTCCCAGGTACTGTATTTAGGTGCTGCAAATCGATACACTCTGGTGGAAGATTTTCGATCCAGGGCATTTCTAACAGAAAATGAATTTGGAATAACATTGAAATTAATTTCTGATAAGAATTTTAAGTTGGGATTCTTAATAACTTTTTTCAATGGCTCAATGTATTTTGGAGTCAGTGAAAAATTATAATCCACCCCACCTTGCTGAGATTTTAATTTATCTTCTGCAATTACCGGATTGTGTTTGTTTGAAACCGAATGCGCATAACTGACAGAAAAATTTTCAATATTCCAGGGTTTGGGTTTGCTGGTTCCTTTTCGTTCCCTTCGAATGTTGTTTAAAGCAAAACTCTTGATGTCTGAATAATCAACTGCTAAATCTTTAATCGAATCTTTTTTCTGTTTACTGGACGCTGCTTTTATTTGATCCTTCAATTTTAAGTCGGTGTTATTGGGATCATATTCCGGTGTCCGAATGGTCTTTGAAAGTTGGAGCGCTAAAGGCAAACGGACGCCTACTTTTTCTGGTAAAAATTTATCCAGAGAAATATTCATGGTTCCATCAAACTGCTTGGTATTGTCTCTGGCACGTTGATCAAGTTTTTGATCGATACCTCCCCAACCTACACTTGAATAATTTCCGGCCAAACTTAAATTGCCTAAATCTGCCAATTGCAATTCAGCACGTGCTTGTGCAGCCAGACCTCCTTTTTCTTCCAATCCGGTCAACCGCAATTCATTCAACCATACTTCTAAATCTTCGACATCCTCTCCTCCTTTATTTTTAAATCCCAATTGAACGCCACGCACCAATCCAATGGTTGGATTTCCAATAATTCGTACTCGATTTCCTGGTTTTTCAGGATCCGCAATTTCATACAAACTGTTTAAAGATGCATTGGGATCATTGTTTCGTTTGTTTTTCAAATCCAATAACAACTGCAATGGAAAATCAAATTCATCGTCTTTTGGCCAAATGGAATCCCGGATATTAAAAAAAGCTTCATTGGAATATCGCAAAGGGATTTCGTATTCGTAATAGTTATTAGTAAAATCTTTTCCTAAGCGTATGAATACACACACACTGTCTGTATTTTTCGATTTAATGGATTCTCCATGTACAAACATCTTGATGCGTTTGTATTTACGAATATCTAAATCAATAATTTTATAGATGGAATTTTCGCAACCGGCCAACAAACCTTCTTTTCGAAGCAATAAGGAAGATTCATTTTGTTGAATGTCGGCATATTGGGTGCTGTAAAAACGCTCCCGCTGAATTCCAGGAGGGGTTGTATAATTAAACGGCGTTTTGCCAGAGTTTTCTTCAATATCTACTTTATCAAGGATTAAACTTTTATTTCCATCGTCTTGTCCTGCAGCACAAAAATCTTTATACTTCCTCCAGGAGTTTCTACCCAACTGAAATTTGATAAAACGAAAGGTAACCGTCTGATCAAAACCGGTATACAGCATTCTCATGGATTGAATAGAACGGAAATCTTTGATCTCGCCCACAGCAGTTCCGGATTTTACCGGAATGCGAAAACGATACCAGACTTCTTCCACATTATTTGAATTGGGTGGTCTTACAATTACGGTATCAGTAACATAATTTTTCGGATCCGATGGATCAAAATAAATCTTATTGTCAGCTGTACGCGTTAAGGGAATTTCATAATTGTAATACGATTCAATTTCATTCAGGGACTTATCATAATTCAAATCTTCCTGATCCGGATAACCCGTATAAGCTGTTGATTGCGCATTTCCCGTTTCAATTTGTCCATTCCCTTCTGGCATATTGTAACGTTTGTATTTATCCAATACCGTTTCGTTTCCGGTAAATGTATTGGATCGATACGATACATAATTGTCATTGGATGGGTCTAATACTACTTTCTGCAATGCCTGGGGATTGAGATAGGCTTTTTGTCTATCCAGATAATCTTTAAAAAATGTCAATTCATTTTTCTCCAATTGATCCGACTCACTATTCAATCCGTCGTAACCTAAATCTTGCTGTTCCCTGTCATTGACATCAAAACTACTGGTAATCGGTGGCACTCTTGAAATGTTTCCAAATACACTGACATCGGTTCTCAGCGGAATTGTTTTAGTAGGCAATCCATGTTCAAATTGTTGCTTACCATCCTTTAAAATATCTTCAGAAAATGTACCTAACTGTAAATAGATTCTTCCATTTCCGGTTACAGGATCATTGGGATCTGCTTTTTCCAAAAACGGATTGAGCATCCAGAAGTCGATATATTCCACATTATTGGCTTCAAAATCCACCGTATTTAAACGGGTCATCAAACCGCCCCAACGTGTTTCCGGTTGCAGTAAATTATTGTCTGGATCTATCCCTCCTGTGGTAAAAGTACCTTGCTTTGGATCCGTTGCGGTAAGACCACCAGCGACATCAAAATTATAAGGTCCTTTTTCTCTTGGATAATAGGTCATATCAAAGGTCAACTCCGTACTAAATCCCAAAGGCCTTTGTTTCGTTGGAAAAATTTCAGTCTCATCTACCAATCGGGTATATGAATTCGAAAGATTCCGGCTATCTACCCTTGCATAATCATCAATCCGATACCAACTCAACAAAGCGCGATTGGCATTACTGATTGGATTATCATAAATGCCGGTTCCAAAAAAAGCAGGATCACTTAATCCCTGGGGTGCACTTGCTAAAATCCATTGAGATACGTTAAAGCCCAATCCAATTCCGGATGAACTGCCTTCAAAATCATCGATGTAAACGACGCCCCCTTCACTTCCTTGTTGATTGATGGCTTTAGAGTGGCCAGGTATCAAAGCAGCTGCTTCGGCCTGTGCTGTCCAGGTAGAAGGTTCTTTGGTTGAATACAAAGGCAATTTATCCAAAGCCCTCGTTAACCAGGGTGCTTTTTGTTTAACGTTGAAATCCAATCCAACGATTCGATTGTTGATTGGATCTTCACCAATATTGACTTTTTCTGTAAATGGCTTTTCAAATAAGTGCATGTAGGTGGCACCAAAAGATAAATCCTTTCGCTTGGAATATTCTGCACGCAATCCAATCATGGTTTTAGTCTGAAAACTAAATAACGCATTGTCTTCAAACTTCACGCTGATGGGTACTCCCGATTGCAATAAGGCCTCATTGAGGATGGTTACTTTGCCCAAATTACGATCAACGATATAATCAGAACCTTCATTTAAAGTAAGAGACCCTGCACTTACAATGATTCGGGCATTGGGATCCAGGTTGAATGTATTTAGAGGAATTTCATTTGATTTTCCACTTTTGTAGGTTCCTTTTATTAAAAACTGATTTGATTTCAATTCTCGACGCGCTGCTGTAATTGAAGTATCATACAGCTCGGTATATTTATATTTATTAAAGACAGCGTCCAGTTGATTGGGATCTGTGATGACTTTACCCAATAATTTTTTTAATGAAGCTCCAAATGGTTCAAGCACTGGAAAGATCACAGCACCACTTGCTGGAATTACAGTTTGTCCGCTGACAAAATCAAAAACTCCATCTGGTTGTGGATCATTGGTCTTATTTAAAAAATCCAAATTAAATAAATTCAATAATGGATATCCTTCTACTTCCTGAATATATCTTTTTGAAATACCATCCTGGTCTTCATAAAATATATCCATAGTAAAATCTTCCTGATTTAAATTGAATCCACCGGTCGGATATACGTTCTTCATCATTAATTTGTAAGAAGGTAAATCCGTCCGTTGTCCGGAAGATTTTAACATTTTTACAAAAATGACCTTATAACTCAATGAATCTGATTTCACATCAGAACTCATTTCCCCTACTTTATAAACTGCACCGGTCCGTGGATCAATTTCTCTACCGTTTTGTAAATATTGATAAGACACTGCCAAAACCTGATTGGGCCGCGGTCTGACGCGTAATGAAATAAAACCCAATTCAGCATTGTAATTATATTCATTCGGACTTAAACGTTTTGCACGTACTTTTTCAAAATCGCGTCCTTGTTTTAAATTTAAACCAGCAGGATCTGAAAGATAACGCACCACTTTATTTAAATCCCTTGCTTCATCATTTGAAAGAATCCGATCGAGCAGGGTATTGGAAGTATTGGATGGAACAAAAGCACCTCCTTTGTCACGAGACACTGCGCGACCCGGTAGATAAGTTTGTGCTTGTGTTGGATCCATATCAAAAAGTTCCAATTCAGAAACTCCCAAATCATTTAATGCAACAATATCTCTTAATTCAGTTTCCCGGCTGTTTTGTGCATCCTCTGTCAACCAGACTTCAATGTTTTTAATTTTAAATTGGCTGTTGATTTCTGGCAGATTTGCCAGCGCCGTTTCGTAACTGTTGCGATTGTAGTGACTTAAAAAGAAATGTCGGTTTTCATCGTATTGATCCGGGCGAACTTCATATTCCTGATAGACACCTCCGCCTTTTGTTTGAATGCTTTCTTGTTTAGATTTTTGCTGAGAAACCAAACCGGTCAAACGGAGATAACCAAATTGCCAATCTGTTTTAAAACCAAATAAATTTTGACTGCCCTGAATTAAATTGGTTCTTAATGGCAAACTCACATTTCCCGCTTCAATTTTTTTAATGATGTCATCTTCAGAAAATTTTTCTGAATCGTAAGCCAACTTTAATTTATTCTCAAAATCAAATGCAGCTTTGGTATCGTAGTTTGTATTTAATTTTAATTTATCGCCAATGTTTCCGGTTACATCCATCCGGATATCCATATCAAAATCGGGTGTAAGTTGTCTCTTTTGTCTTTCAGGAATTTGAGGGTTATCCGTAAACGAATAATTCGCTCCTAAAGTAAATCCTATTGAACCTTGAGGTTTGATATCTATTCCAAATCCACCAAATAATTTATCTGCCAGATTTTTCTTTAAATTCAATTTAGTGATTGGATCAATAATTCCTTCAGTATTGCGTCTGGTCGTACTGATCCCGGCAAGATTTTTCATGTATTCACGATCCTGTTGCCTTGCTTTAAAATTCATGAATTCGGTAAAACTGAGATTGCTGGAAGGACGGTAATGTTCGTCACCGATTTTTTCGGTCACTTTGTATTCTCCAGATTCCGGATCGTATTCAATTTTTTGTTCGACCACTTTTGGATCTTTGAGATCAAAAGGATTGTCTTTAGGATTTTGGACAAAATTTCCTGAACGATCCTTGAGTGGAACGGTATCTGCCGAAGTCGAATAAACAACTTCATCCCAGTTAGGTACTGCGTGACCACCTGCCAAAAGCTGGCATTGCAAAAAAATCAGGAAAAACAATAAGATTAGTGTACGTTCCGCACTTAACATAAGAGATTTCAAGTATTTTATAGAAAAAACCGCCTGACTATAACGAAGAAATTGGCGCAAAGGTATGTTTTACAAGACTTCAGGATAATTTTTTTAAAGCCAATTTTATCAGAACTTCAATGGCTATATCTGATTGAGTGGCTTCGGGAATTAATTTAAAAGCCTGATCGATTGCATTCCGGTTAAAACCTAAGGCCAAAAGTGCTGAAATGGCCTCAGATTTTACCTGATTTCCGGCCTGAACCGGATGTGAAGTCCCTACAATCAGGTCCTTTCCTAATTTATCAAATAAATCAATGATGATCCGTTGGGCCGTTTTGGGGCCGACCCCTTTGATTTTACGAAATACCGCATCATCTTTTAAATGGATTGCTGATTTAATTCCTGATGGATCTAAAGACGACAGGATTAACCTGGCAGTATTAGGACCCACTCCATTTACTGATATTAATAAAATAAATAATTGTCGTTCCTCTTCTGTAATAAATCCAAACAAATGATGCCCATCTTCTTTAATAATCAAGTGGGTCAACATTTTCACTTGTTGCAATCCCTCCAGTTGACTGTAACTGTGCAGACTAATAAATATCTGATATCCGATACCCTGCGTTTCAATAACGACATAATTAGGATGTTTAACAGAAATACTACCGCTGACTGAATAGATCATGAAGGCGCAAAGGTAGTAAATTATATATTAAAAATATTTAATATGATCCTAAAATAAAGGCAGTTTATGAACTTTTTTTCTTCAAGAACCTGGGGTTTAAACCCCAGGTTCTTGAAGAAAAAAAATTTGTCTTGAAGGGAGCAAGGTTTTTAGCTGACCAGCGTACCTACATGTTCTCCTAAAATAATGCGTTCGAAATTGCTGGATTGGTTGATATCAAATACTACAATGGGCATGTGATTTTCTTTACACATTGTAAAAGCTGTCATGTCCATCACTTGCAAACCACGAGAGATCACTTCATCAAATCCAAGTCGCTCAAATTTTACTGCATCTGAATGTTTCATAGGGTCTTTATCATAAATTCCATCCACCCGGGTCCCTTTTAATATAACATCTACATTCAGTTCACTTGCACGCAAGGCTGCAGCAGAGTCTGTAGTAAAATAGGGATTTCCGGTACCCGCTGCAAAAATGATTACGCGTCCTTTTTCAAGATGGCGTACTGCTCGCCGGCGAATGTATGGTTCTGCAATTTGGCGCATTTCAATGGCGGTAATCAATCGGGTATAAACTCCTATTAATTCAAGTGCACTTTGCAAGGCCATTCCATTGATACAGGTAGCCAACATACCCATATAATCACCTTGTACCCGTTCAATTCCGGATCCTTCCCCATCCATTCCCCGAAAAATATTTCCACCACCAATGACCACAGCCAGTTCAATCTTATGACTAACCGCCATTTTAATCTGGCTTGCATAATATTTTAACATTTGTGGTTCAATCCCGTATGCCTGATCCCCCATCAGTGCTTCCCCGCTTAATTTCAACAGGATTCGTTTATACTTTGGCATGTTTGAATGTTTGAGTAAATATAGAGATTATTTATAATACCAAGTGGCAGTCAGGGAAAGCCAAATTGCTTGAATTCGTTGATTCGACTTTAAAAAGATTGGAAGTAACATTAACTGACATTTACCCTCGGCGAGGACACCTTTGGGAATTGCTCTTTACGAGCCAATTTAATAAATGCTGAAGGGAATGGGAAATTTTAACTAGCGAATCGGCTAAAAACTCAATTCGTTGAAACGCTACCTATCCTAATTTCACGTGTTTAAACCCTGTAACAGTCAAATCTTTATCAAATGACTTCAGGTAAGACGAGATGGTATGGGATCCGTCTTTTACAAATTGTTGATGCAGCAGCGTACTCTCTTTGTAGAATTTTTCCAGTTTACCGAGAGCTATTTTTTCAAGCATGGCTTCAGGTTTACCTTCTGCTCGAGCTTGTTCTTTTCCGATTTCTATTTCTTTTGCAATAACTGCACTGTCAACGTCTGTTTTATCCAATGCGATTGGTTTCATGGCAGCAATTTGCATGGCAACGTCTTTGCCAGCATCTGTAAATTGATCCCCACTCTTATTTAAACCAACCAAAACACCGGCTTTGTTACCCATGTGAATATAAAATTCTACCTGAGCTGCTTCGAGGGTTTCATAGTTAGACAATTCGATTTTTTCAC
Source organism: Saprospiraceae bacterium (assembly GCA_016714025.1). Taxonomy (NCBI): domain Bacteria; kingdom Pseudomonadati; phylum Bacteroidota; class Saprospiria; order Saprospirales; family Saprospiraceae; species Saprospiraceae bacterium. The sequence goes on from JADJOB010000002.1 coordinate 194,230, forward strand.
CAATGGCTGCAACCATATCGGTTATTTTATCTCCGATGCTGGTAGTCCCTTCATAATTTTGTTGAAGTAAGGCTTCAAGACTTGAAGGAAAGGTAGCCAATGCGATATCAGCAATTTTTTTGGTGGTGTTTATAAAGTCTTCATTTTTTGAAACAAAGTCAGTTTCTGAGCTCACTTTTACAACAACGCCTTTAGTCTTTGAATCATTAACTTTTGCAATTACAACTCCTTCTTTGGCTTCACGATCCGCACGTTTAATAGATAATTTTTGTCCTTTCTTACGAAGAATTTCTATTGCTTTTTCAAAATCGCCTTCAGCTTCAGTCAATGCTGCTTTGCAATCCATCATTCCGGCTCCGGTCGTATCTCTTAAATTCTTAACATCCGCTGCTGATAAGGTAAAACTCATATTGTCTTTTTATTATGTATACTATTTATTAATTCGCTTCTTCTTTAACTTCTGCATTGCGTTCTTCCAATCCTTCTTTTATGGCTTCAACCATATAGCGCGTAATAATTTCAATAGATTTAGAAGAATCGTCATTTGCAGGAATTGGGAAATCAACCAAATTTGGATCACTGTTGGTATCAACCATGGCAAACGTACGGATGCCCAGACGATCTGCTTCATCCACTGCCAAATGCTCATTTAAAATATCTACAATAAATACAGCTGATGGCAATCTGTTTAAATTAGCAACTCCACCCAATACGCGTTCCATTTTATCGCGTTCCCGGCTCAATGTCAAACGTTCCTTCTTTGTAATATTGGTAACATTTCCATCTGCCAGCATACGCTCGATGTTGTTCATTTTTTTAACAGAACGACGAATGGTTGTAAAGTTTGTCATCATTCCACCCAACCAACGCTCCGTTACAAAAGGCATGTTGACACTTTTTGCAGCTTCAGAAACGATGTCTCTCGCTTGTTTTTTAGTTGCGACAAACATAATTTTCTTTCCGGATTTTGCAATTTGTTTTAATGCTTGTCCGGCTTTTTCCAAACACTCTGCGGTTCTATTTAAATCAATTAAATGTACGCCTTTGTGTTCTTTAAAAATATATTGACGCATTTTTGGATTCCACTTTTTACGCAAGTGGCCAAAATGTACATTCGCATCAAGGAGTTGATTATAACTAGGTTTTTCCATTTTTCTCTGTAATGATAAATTAAGAAATTAACGTTTACTAAACTGCGTACTACGACGTGCTTTACGTAAACCGAATTTTTTACGTTCTACTTCACGGGCATCTCGTGTCAAAAATTTCTTTTCTTTTAGTGGTGCCCGAAACTCTGCATCAATTTTACAAAGTGCTCTTGATATTGCCAATCGCAATGCTTCTGCTTGTCCTTTCAATCCACCTCCATCTACTACCGCTTTCACAGTATAAGTTTGTTCGGATTGAACAGTTTGCATCGGATCCATTACTTTTTGTGCAATGTCCTTTATTGGAAAATATTCATTTAAAGCCCTGCCATTGATGATTACTTCATTGGTGGCTCCTTTTGTAAGGTACACGCGGGCTACCGCAGCTTTCCTTCTACCTATTGCATTGATCATTTCCATATCGCTTAGATTGTATAAGGTTCAGGTTTTTGAGCAGCATGATAATGCTCCGGACCTTCGTAAACAAATAATTTTCTGAACATGGCATCTCCCAATTTATTTTTTGGGAGCATTTTGCGAACGGCTGTTTCAATCACTCGGGTCGGGTGTTTTTCGAGCATTTGCCGTGGAGTAATGCTTTTTTGACCTCCTGGATATCCGCTATAGGTTAAGTAAACTTTATCATCAAGTTTCTTGCCTGTAAAACGCACTTTAGATGCATTTACAACGATTACACAATCGCCACAATCAACATGAGGGGTATAATCTACGCGATGCTTCCCTCTTAGAATGGAGGCAATCTGGGATGAAAGACGCCCCACAACGAGGGTCTCTGCATCAATTACAAACCACTTCCGCTGGACGTCTTCCGGGCGTCTGTGTTTCGTTTCGTAACTACGTGTATTCACTTTATTGAATTTAAATTAGTACTGGCTTTTTTCAAAGCGGGCACAAATGTAAGTTCTTCTGTCAAATTTTGACTAATTTTTTAGAATATTTTTCACTATTTTTTTTATAACTGCCTGAAAAACAGCTAAATTTTTGTCAATAATGAAAAATTATTGGCCTGAAAAGCCTGGTCGCAAGCAAACTGGCTGGATTTGGATGGGCTCAGCCTGACCCCCTGCAATCTTTGAAAAATTGATTTTTCCTGGCAAAATTCATTCAAATACAATTTTAGCGATTGCCCTGTTTCCCTTGTCATCCTGCAATTGCAAATAATACAATCCAGCGGGCAGGTCATTTCGTTCTATTCTGAATTGTCGGTTAAGCCCCGTGAACTTTTGAATCGTACGGCCATCAGCCGAGTTCAATGATCCGGCAATTCTTTGAAATTGCCAGTCCTGGGGGATATAGACCTCCGCAAATTGATTCATTGGATTGGGAACCGCTATTAAGATTTGTGTGGAATGGGCATCATGGTCAGTCACGCCTGTAGTTTGCTTCAAACGAAGGATGGCTACTTTGGTCAGTATGGGTTCATTAAAATCAAAATAAATGCCTGCGGTATTGTGAATGAATGAACCAACCCGCAATCCTTTTTTGGGTTGAATGCTGTACAAAAAATATCCGTGAGAATGTTGCTCGTTTAGTGTACTGTCGGGTAGCTGAATGTCTTTGAAAATGATCTCCAGGTTTCCATTTTCATCAAGACTGTAGGTATAGGGATGGCTGCCATCAATTGGACTAAAGCTTGACCAATCAAGAGCATAATCGAGTTTATCTACAATACGAACGGTAAATGCAGTATCAGTTCCCGTGTTTTGAAACCGTATCAGATAGTTTAACACACTGTCTTTTGCTTGGAAGGATTCTGCAGACTTTCCACCAACATATGCGGTTTTATCATTGGGATCAAAGGCTCCTCTATTAGTATCACAGATCACAATACTGTCTCTGATTGGAAGTAAACCCTTGCATTCTTGTAGATTGTCAATCCAATATCGAATGCAATGTTCCTGTCCAAGACTAGCTGTACATGAAACTTTAAATTGAAAATTGATCTGCGCTGCGTTTCCAGGTTTTAATTCAGGAATTATAAATGTCCAATCCCTGCCTTGCATTGAGTTAGGAGGAATTGAAGCTTGAATATTTTCAAAATAATCATCGAAAGTAATGGAAACCCTGGTGTTAAAAGCGGAAGCAGAACCTTCATTTCGTATTTTAAATGTTGCAGAATTGTTGTCAAAGCACCGTCTCAAAGTCCCTAAAACAAAACTTGGAAATAAATCGGCACATTGCTCTTTTGCCTGAACCAATAAATTCTCTTTCTGAGTTACTTGATTGACTTGTATGTTTACTTGGGTTGGAAAATTGCAGGGGGTCCAAATTGAAGATGGACTCTTAAGCTGCACATTATAATTACCTGGTATGACATAGGATTTAAATATTCCGGATGGAGAAACTGGAACTGTGACCGAACGGTTATTTTCCCGGAGTACTAACTGAAAGTTTCCAGCCTCATTTTCCATTGTGTCCCGAATACAATCTAAATTGTCATCGTTAAAAACAGTGCCCGAAAATTGTCCACTTGCGCTACTCATTTTTTTAGTATATTTATATAAAGGGGCATTGTTAATAGAAGCATACAAAGTATCGTTATCGCCTCTATATAATCTTATATTGCTGTTGTTATCCACAAAAACATCTCTTAAACTTATTTCGTTAATTTCCTGAGAAAGTACGTTGCTTACATGGATTGAAAAATTAGGTGGATCTCCTGTTAAAGTATAAATATTTTCAAATTCATCTAAATAAAGAAACCGCTCATCATTGGTGATTTCAAACCTATGCGTTGTTTTACCAAAATCAGTTGTGTACATCCAATGGTATTCAAAGTTTCCATCTAAAGCAAACCACCAAAATACATTATTTTGGGTCAATACAATTTCAAAAGTCACATCATCTGCTCCTTCTGCAAAAAATTTATTCCATGAAAGGCCATAATCAAATGAATAATAAATTGTGTCAGAAAAATTCAAAGCATACAATATGTTTTGTCTTGATAATTTCAGATTACTGAGTAAAGGAAAATCAGAATGTTTCCCTATAAAATTCCAACTATCTCCTTTGTCGTAAGAAATATATGTATTGACCGCACTTATATATATAAGATGTCCTTGCATATTCTTAAATAAATTTAATGGCAGCATATCCGGCAATACTTTTTTGAAAGTGGTTTTGAAATTATCATTGCTAAAAAGCATCGTATCACGAATTAAAAACATGAGTGTTCCATCCTCCCATAAATACAATTCATTGTTTTGGTATATGCCTAATTTATTCCATTCATACCCTCCATTAGAAGATATCTGCAGGTTTTTATCCGTTTGACACAAAAGATGATTTCTTCCAATTTGCTGGAAACTACTAATATTTGGTTCCACTAAGGGCAATTCGATGTTATTTAATGTACCCTGTGCATTCCAGTAACATGCATAGGCCCCAAAATCAAATACGATATCATCCTCATTTGAATTTGAAACGCCTGTTTGGAAATATACATTTTTCAACTCTTCAATAGCATAATCCGGATCTTTTATCCAATTGATTCCGCCGTCAATAGACCGGTAAACAGACTGACCAATTCCCATTAAAGTTCCATTTTTAAGAAGAACCAATTTATTAATATAAACTCCTGGCGGTAAAATGCGTTGAGTCCAAGTTTGACCAAAATCTGAAGAAACATACATATTGTAATCATAATCAAATAATGTATTTGAAGCTTCATGGAAAAATAAATTTCTACTACTTGAAGAGTTTGAAATTTTCCTGAGATTGGATCCATCGTCATCAAATTTCCAAATTGCTCCTGAGGCACCCAATGTTTTACGAACAAAATTCTGATTATTTCCCAGGCAAAGAAATTCCACATCATGGGTCCACCAGGATTGCGAGCTTTGTGCACCTGAAGCCATATTAAACAGATAAAAATTATTTAAACTTCCGGAATATATTGTTTGCCCATCTGGAGAAAAATTGTAATCTCTTATCTCATCCAACGAAGAGTCAATCTTCAGCCACAGTTTAGTTTTTGGCTGCCATTTATAGAATTCCTTTTCAGTACATAAAAAAACTTCCCCGATGGGCGATTCTTTAAGTTTTGAACCATAAGGAGCGTTTTTGTCTATTAATCCATTTGAATAATTCTCCCAAGTCTTCCCTTTGTCTGCTGAGTAAAACAATTTACCTGTTGAGGTATAACAAAAGAGCTCTCCTTTGTCGCGCGTAATGATGGCTGTAACTATGGTAGCTCCTACCGGGCCAGGGAGTCTTTCCCAAATTTGTCCAAAAATAGATTGCACACTTGATGCAATAATTAACGCACATACTAAAAGTGAATAATACGTTCTCATAGCTCAGTGCCGGGTTTAAATAAATAAATAAATAAGAAATTCAAATTGCATAGTATAGCACGATTGGTTATTCAAATGCTTTTCAAATATAATATAAATTGTGAAAAAATATGGCCTATTTTAGATAGATACTATTGATGGAGGAGACCATTGGATCAGAATACAGGAGAGAAGGAGACCATAGGACCATGGGACCATAGGACATAGAACCATAGGGCATAGACAATAGGAGCATAGGACATTGACCTTAGGACTTTGGGACCAGGAGAACATAGGACCATAGGACATAGAACATAGGACTTTTGGATCAGGAGACCATAGGAGCATAGGACATAGAACATAGGACCATAGGGCATAGGGCATAGACAATAGGAGCATAGGACATTGACCATAGGACATTGACCATAGGACTTTGGGACCAGGAGACCATTTGACTCGAAAATTCCTGACTAAATTTTATTTAGATTGTATCAGTTGTTTTGTTTATTTATTGCTTTTTTAAAATTTTGCAATTTTTTGAATAACAATTCTGATTTTATGTACAATTGATCAAATTCAAACTTTGAAATATAATTTAATCTTAATGCTAAATATAAACAATTAACACATTCTGCCATAGAACGAATGGCATAATTTATAAACCTGCATTGTTCTTTATTGGATTGGCCAATAGACCCTTCTGAAATATTTAAAGAAATTGAATTTGCTGCTCTCTTGAATTGAATGGATAAATTATAAAATTCTACTTTAGGAAAATTTGAAGTCATTGAATATACATCATGCGAATATTCAATAGACAGTTTCCAAATATCAAGGTTTTCAAATTTAAAGGGCACTTAAAGGGTATTTATACAAATTTATTAAAATTAAATAAACTGGTAAAATAGTAAGCCCTTATTAATATAAAAAAGAATCGGTATTTTCGAAAGCAAGTAACAAAATTAATAATTATTTCGTGCACCCTGTTATAAAGAATTTATAAACTAAATTTCCCATGTAAGCAACTCAAAAATTTAAGCCTATGGTCCAATTCCTATGGTCTCTCAGTCCAATGGTCCTCTATCCTATGGTCTCCAATTCTTATACTTTAATTCAATCTTTCCTAATAAATCCAACCGGCATGTGCTCATCGTAATCGCCAGCAATCATAGGTGATTGAACATTGCCCGTATATTCACGAACATTTTTATAGACATAATCAAATAATTCCTTGATGGTAATGGTTTTGTTTACATCAACATCCGCTTGCCCTTTCAACCCTTTGATTAGAAAATGTGAAAAAATGCCTTGCCGTAATCCACCGTCTTCCAAAGAAAATTCTTTGTTTTTGGAAGACATCAAAAATGCAGTACCGCCGGGTGTGCGGTCGAGTTCGTCATAGAAATACAAAAGGGAATTTGAATAAGGACCTTTAGCGGCCAGCAAACTGCCCGAATAACAGGCATCGAAATAACAGATTTTATGTTTTGCTTTGGAACGACTCAGGAGATCTTTGATTTCTTCGTGGGAGATCAAATTATTGGTACCATCGTAATCGATTGGAATAAAGGTTCCTTCCAGTCCGTGACCTGAATAATACAACATCACGACATCGTTGTCATCCGCTTTTAAAAACACCTCATTCAGTGCTTGTAAAATTTTTAAACGGGTCGCATCTTCATCGATCAAAACCCGAATCTGTTCATCTTTAAGTGCGCCTCCTTCCGGACTTTTTAAAAAGGCATAAATTCGATACGCATCGTCATCGGAATATTTTAAACTGGGCATGTGTTCGTACCGCGCAATCCCAACTACAACCGCCCATATTTTTACTTCCGGATTCTGATCTACTTCTATGTTTGGATTTAACCGAAATTCTTGCTTTCGGGAAAGTTGTTTTTGAACTTTGCCATGATCCCATAAGGCAACATACGTTAAGCCGGAAACGAAATACATGGTTCCTTCTCCATGAGGAGCATGTTTATCCCAATATCCATCGTAACGATCTCCGTTGGCATAAAAACAGATTCCTTTGCCATGTGGCTCACCCAATTCAAATTGCCCAACATATTTGGATCCGTCACTGTAATAGAATATGCCTTTCCCCTCAGCGCAATAACTGGTATTGCAGTTTGGCAATTTTTCCTCCTGCTCACAAACCGGATTTTGAGGTTTGGTTTCATTCTGAACGATCGGTTTTTCTGCGTCCTGCTGTTTGTTTTTGGATTCTAAAACCGTGTCTTTAATAACAGCTGTCTCGTTAATTTTATCTTGTTTGGTGTCCTCTGGTTTATCCTGGACAATAACTTCATCTTTAGCAATTGCTGGGGATTCATCCAACACTTTCAATGGTTTGTCAGCCTCCCATTGGGCTACGATGCTTTTCCCTTCTTTGGTGATTAATTCTCCGTAGCCATGTTTTTTACTTTGTTTCCATTGCCCTAGGTATTTCGCTCCATTTCGGTAATACATGGTTCCTTCCCCTTCAAAACGGGCATCCACAAAATCACCTTCATACCGGTCTCCGGCAGCAAAATAGTAGGTTCCTTTTCCACTTGGTTTATTGAGTTTCCAGTTGCCATCATATCGGTCTTTAGAACCAAATTCCATGACCCCATAGCCTTCCATTTTATCCGCTTTAAAATTACCGCTGTACACATCCCCATTCCGGAAGATGAGTTTGCCTTCCCCTTCCCTTAAATCATTGCGCCATTCGCCCAGGTATTTATTTTGATTGGCATAATAATAGATTCCTTTTCCATTACGTTTTGCCAGCTGAAATTCACCGGTGTATCGCCCTCCATTGCTGTAATAACAGGAGCCGAAACCATTTTTACAATCTCCCTTGATACAGGTTTGACAAAAGAGTTCGAATGGAATGCTAATGAGCAGGAATAAAATGAATCCATATTTCATGTGCTGAAATTTTAAAGGTGTAAAATCAAGGTAAACGTCCTGCTATCTGGTCAAATTTAAATAACGCATTAAACAAATATATACTATAATGGCCGTATTTCCAAATGTATGGTGAATGGGCTATCAATTCCAAACTTGAAAGCACCAGGGATTAGTATCTTTGCGCATCAAAATAAATGTTAATATGAAATATTATGTCTTAGCTACAGCCATCTTGGGTTTAACGGCTTGTAAAACGGAAAACAAACAAGCAGAAGCTCCGGCTGCAGTGAATCCTGCCATGAGCATGGAGTATTATGGGGATACGATTCAAACAACAGACGCAAAATCGGTTGACGAAACCCTGATGAGTTTAAAAACAACTGACAGTACGATCACTTCTGTAACCGGTTATGTTACCGGAGTTTGTCAGATGAAAGGCTGCTGGATGATTCTCAGTCAAAATCCAGATGATACTACTGGATTTTTTGTAAAATTCAGAGACTATGGCTTTTTTGTGCCTAAAGATCTAAGTGGTTCCAAAGTGACCATTCAAGGCAAAGCCTATAAAGAAATTACTGGAGTCGATGAATTAAAACATTATGCCGAAGATGAAGGCAAATCCGCAGCAGAAATTGCAAAAATCACAGCCCCCAAAGAGGAAATGAAATTTATGGCGAATGGGGTTGCTGTTATCGAACGTAAAAAATAATTTGACCGTACCAACGTTTTTTAATTTATGTCAAATAAATCTACTGCAGAAATTTTAGGTGATAAGGCGTCCTTTTATTTAGATCACCAATGCAAGACCATTTCTAAAGAACAATTGCATCTACCTTCCCAGCAGCATCTGGATCAGGTATGGACTGTGAGCAATCGCAGCAATCAGGTATTGAAAAGCATGCAATCGATTTTAAATCAGGGTCGCTTAGGATCCAGTGGATATGTTTCCATCCTGCCTGTAGATCAGGGCATCGAGCACAGTGCCGGTGCTTCGTTTGCTCCAAATCCCATGTATTTTGATCCGGAAAATATCGTTAAGCTGGCCATTGAGGGGGGCTGCAATGCCGTTGCATCCACCTTTGGAGTTCTGGCATCCGTTTCCAGAAAATACGCACATAAAATTCCATTTATTGTAAAAGCAAATCACAACGAATTGCTGACCTATCCAAATAAAGCGGACCAGATTTTATTTGGGAATGTACGGGATGCCTGGAACATGGGAGCCGTAGGTATCGGTGCCACGATTTATTTCGGCTCCGATCAAAGTACCCGTCAACTTGTTGAAATAGCCAATGCATTTGAAGAAGCTCATCAATTGGGCATGGTAACCGTTCTTTGGTGTTACTTGCGCAATGCATCTTTCAAAAAAGATGGAGTAGACTATCACAATGCTGCCGATCTCACCGGACAAGCAAATCATTTGGGAGTTACGATCCAGGCAGATATTATCAAACAAAAATTACCTACCAACAATGGAGGATATACTGCCTTAAATATGGGAGGATCCTCTTATGGTAAGCTCAATCCAAAAATGTACACTGAATTAAGTAGCGATCACCCCATTGATTTATGCCGATACCAGGTAGCCAATTGTTATATGGGCCGCGTCGGTTTAATCAACAGCGGGGGCGAATCCAAGGGAAGTTCAGACTTACAGGAAGCAGTAACCACTGCCGTTATCAATAAACGCGCCGGTGGCATGGGATTGATTTCCGGTCGTAAAGCATTTCAAAAACCAATGCAGGAAGGAATTGAAATTCTGAATGCCATTCAGAATGTGTATTTGGATCGTGGTGTGACTGTTGCCTAATCAGAATAGTTTTTTAATTAATTTTATTTAAACGTTGAATTACTTCAATTCAATTTTTAGTACTTAGCTATTATAGTTAAAAATATATAAATTGAAATAACATATGTTAAAATTCTTTGTAATTAAATAACAAAGAATATATTAGCTATACCAAACAACATATTTCAATATTCAATATCTTATAAGATTTTTCATTTTCCAAATACTTGAAAGCTTAATATTTAATGATCACAGCTTGAATAAATTGATACTACCTATGCAAGTTATTTAATGTCTTGTCCAAGCTATTTAAAAAATTACTATGAAAAATTTATTACTCTTTTACAGCTTAACATTATTTTCAACTAACATATTAAGTCAAAAATACGATTTTAAATGGATCATGGGTTATAGCAGTGCAGACAACCCGCTTGACACAGGATGGGGTTGTGCTATAATGGATTTTAATACCGAAGATGGTAATCCTGTTTTTTATGAAGAGAAATATAAACGAATTGACTTTAACACAAACACAATAAATATTTGTGACGAAAAAGGCGATTACCTCTTTTCGTTTAATGGTGCTTACATTGATGGGCCCAATGACAGTTTAATGGAAAATGCTGATCAACTTACAGACGAACCATTTGAAAAGTATCCTGAATTTGGGACTGCTTCATTTCAAGGAACATTAATTCTACCTTCTCCTGGAAATGATAATCAATATTTGGTCTTTAATAAAGTACCTCATTATTTTGACAATTTTGGATTGAGTCATAGATATCTTGAATATTCAATTGTGGATATGACCAAAAATAATGGTAAAGGAAAAATGATTAAAAGGAGAGTTAGAATATTGCAAGACACATTGGACGACACCGGTTTATCAGCAATTAAACATGCAAATGGGAGAGATTGGTGGTTGATTTGTTGTAAAGATACAAGGCTTGAATATTTTGTATTTTTAGTTTCCCCGAGCGGTGCCCAATTAAAACACCGTTTTGATTTTCCTAAAATAAAGTCTCGAGGAGAAGCCGGCCAAAATGTATTTTCAAGTGATGGTAAATTATTTGCTAGTGCACGTGTTGACCGCCCAAAAGCATTTTACTATCTCAATTGGTTTAATTTTGACCGTTGCAGTGGAATTCTATCTGATTATGTAAATATTAAATTACCCTTTCAGCCTCAACAATGGTATGCAGGAGCTATGTTTTCAAAAAATGATGCGTATTTTTATTATGCATGCGTTGACACTTTGTATCAATTTGAAGTCTTCAATGGCTTGCCACAAAATCGCAAAGTAGTTGACTATTACGATGGTTACAGAGAAGTGATTGGGCCAAATTTTACTGCTTCTACAGAGTTTGGACCCCTTTCTTACGCACCCGACGGGAAAGCATATATGAATGAAATCCTAGGTTTTAGATCTATGCATACGCTACACGAACCTGACCTACCCACTCCTTTATGCAATTTTAAGCAGCATGATATATATTGCCCAACTATGAAAATTAGCATTCCCGTATTTCCAAATTTTAGACTGGGACCCATAGATGGGAGTTCCTGCGATACTTTAGGTATTGATAATGTACCCTGGTGCCATTGGCGGTATAATCAGGATACAGCCAACCATCTGCAATTTTATTTTAAAGATCTCAGTGCTTACAATGTTGAAAATTGGTACTGGAATTTTGGAGATCCTGCAAGCACATCAAATACAAGTACTGAATTAAATCCATCACATAAATTTACTGCCAATGGGATTTATACTGTCTGCTTAATTGTATCAAACCAAAATGGTGCAGATACGCTTTGTAGAAACATTCAAATCGGAACAGTTAATTTACAAAATACTGAAAAAATAAATATCTCTGCTTGGCCCAATCCTTGCAAAGATTTTTTAGTTGTAAATCTTATAGATTACAATCCACAGAATTTAACTCTGGAATTGTATGATTTAAATGGTTGTTTAATTCTCAGTCAAAAAGGATTTCAGGGTAGTAATTTTATAAAATTACCTTCAATTTCTTCAGCAATTTACTTATTAGTAATCAAAGAATTTGGCATGACTTTAAAATCATTCCGCATTATTAAACAATAGTGATAAAAGGCTCAGATTAATCTTAAATACAACTTATTTTGTCTTAGATCATATTCTAAATTAGTTGACAAAGACCTTAGCCTGCAGAATTGCAGAATTGCAGAATTGTAGAATTGTAGAATTGTAGAATTGTAGAATTTATCAATTAAAAATTATCTAATAGGACCATTACTCCAACTCCCCAACCTTTAAAAAAACCTGGGCGGTGGGTCTGTTGTCAACCCGAAATCCAAAGGGCTTGCCTTTAAAAACAAAATTGGTAATGCCATGTCCCACTTGATTGCCGGCAATGACTTGTATTTCCAATCTGGTCAATTTGTTACCATCGTAAATGATTTCCGGATAACTTAAGTTGATTCCTTTTTCGGAAACTGCAGTGCGTATGGAGTCTAGCAATTCACGGGACATCTTTCTGCCGAATTTAATTTCAACATAATCATCCTGAATAATTACCTGATGGGGTTTATAGGTAGGGATGCATGCACAAAAGAATAAAATCAGAAAACATGCTATAAGATTTAAATATTTTGTCATGTTAGAGTGTATTATGCAGTTAGACTGTTAGACTGTTAGTCTGTTAGACTATTAGACTTTTAGGCTATTAGAGCTTATTATTATTTTGTTGTAATACAAGTACTCCAGACTATTAAGCTAAAGACTATTATCTATAGACTCTTCCTATAATTTTTGCTTAACTTCTGTAATCTCGATGGCTTCAATGATATCTCCTACTTTAATGTCATTAAAGTTTTTAACGGAAATACCGCATTCCATATTCTCTTTGACGTCTTTGGCATCATCCTTAAATCGTTTGAGGGAGGCTAACTCACCGGTTGCACCTTCGCGATTTGGAAACACGACGATGCCATTGCGTATCACCCGAATTGGATTGTTACGGGCAATTTTTCCATCAATGACCATACATCCTGCAATGGTTCCAATTTTTGATACCTTGAAAACTTCACGGACTTCTGCCTGACCTACAATTTTTTCCACTTTAGTAGGTTCTAACATGCCCTCCATAGCAGCGCGAATTTCATCGATGGCTTCATAGATGATGGAATACATTTTAATTTCAACGCCTTCTTTTTCAGCCAATGCCCTGGCACTGGGTGAAGGTCGAACCTGGAAGCCTATGATAATCGCATCGGATGCAGAAGCCAACAAAATATCAGAATCTACAATTTGTCCGACCGCTTTATGGATTACACTTACCTTGATGGATTCTACAGAAAGTTTAATCAAACTATCTGAAAGGGCTTCAACAGAACCATCGACATCCCCTTTGATAATTAATTTAAGTTCTTTGAAATTACCTAAAGCCAAACGTCTTCCAACCTCATCCAAAGAAATCCGTTTAGATGCTCTGTTGGTTTGTTCGCGATTGATCTGTGAGCGTTTGCTTGCCAACAAGCGTGCTTCTGCCTCATCCTCCATTTCTTTAAACTTTTCTCCGGCGGTGGGTGCACCTTGTAAACCCAAAACCATAACGGGCGTTGAAGGACCAGCAGTTTTTAGTTTTTGTCCGCGTTCATTAAACATGGCTTTTACTCTACCGGCATGATCACCTGCAAGTATAATATCCCCATTGTTTAAGCTACCGTTTTGGACTAATAATTTGGTTACATAACCACGTCCTTTATCTAAAGATGCTTCGATAACGGTTCCCGTTGCCATCCGGCTTGGATTGGCTTTTAAATTGAGTACTTCCGCTTCAAGCAATATTTTTTCAAGTAATTGTTCGATGCCTTGTCCGGTTTTAGCTGAAATATCCTGAGACTGGTATTTACCGCCCCATTCTTCAACCAATAAATTCATTTGAGACAATTCATTTTTAATTCGCTCTGGATCGGCTCCAGCTTTGTCTACCTTGTTGATTGCAAAAACCATTGGAACATTCGCTGCTTGCGCATGGCTGATTGCTTCCTTGGTTTGTGGCATGATCCGGTCGTCTGCTGCTACAATAATTACAGCAACGTCTGTCACTTTCGCACCCCGCGCACGCATCGCTGTAAATGCTTCGTGTCCCGGTGTATCCAAGAAAGTAATGTGCTTTTTGTCCTTACCGACAACGACTTCGTAAGCACCGATGTGTTGGGTAATTCCACCCGCTTCACCGGATGCTACATTTGCACTTCGGATATAATCCAATAAAGAGGTTTTCCCATGATCCACGTGACCCATTACTGTAACGATGGGTGCTCGTTCTACCAATGCATTTGGATCTTCTTCTTCTTCTTCCGTGTCTTCATCAATTTCTTCTGCACTGATAAATTCTATTTTATGTCCAAATTCTTCTGAAAGTATTTCAATTACTTCTGCATCCAATCGCTGATTTATAGAAACGATAATGCCCATATTCATGCAGGTCATGATAATATCCGTTACCGGTACATTCATCAAGCTTGCCAATTCAGAAACAGTTACAAACTCAGTTAATTGCAATACGGCGTGATCTTCAGCAGATTGTTTCAATTCTTCTTTTTCACGCATCACCACCCGCTTATCTCTTCTGATTTTTGAACGTCTGTTTTTACCTCCTAAATTAAGGCGGGCCATGGTAGCCTTAATTTGATCTTCAATTTCTTTTTGTGTAACCTCTTTTACTGTTTCCTCCGGACGACGCACACCTCCCCGACGATCATCAGATTGAAACTCGTTGGTATTAACTTTTTTGCGTTTGCGTTTGCGTTTCTTTTTATCAGCTTCTGACTCGGCTGTTGATTTAGATTGAGACGCTCCGGGTGTGGAAGAAGCCGCTGGTTTTTTAGCTTCTTCTTTTTTCTTAGAGGGTTCTTTAAATTTATTGGTATCAATTTTACCAAGAATCTTTAGCCCTTTTAATTGAGGAGCTTCAATTCGCGTAATTTCTTCTTCTGCCGGAATTTCTGGTACAACCGGCTCCACTTTTACTGGTGGGGCTTCGACTACTTCTTGCTTTTTTGTTTTTTTCTTAGTCTTGGATTCCGGTTTTTCCAGGTCGATTTTTCCAACAACCTTTATTTTAGGTTTATTTTCTTCATCAACTTTTGCACTGATAACTTCTTCCGGTTTTACTTCCGGAACTACTTCTTTTTTAGTTTCAACTTTCTCCTTTGGTGCAGGAGGTGGAGGTGCTGGTGTTGGATCTCCAAATAAATTTATTTTTGGCTTATCCTTAGTTACTACAGGAGCAGCCGGCATTGTTTTTTGAAGAAGGTCAGCAGCTTCCTTCTCCTTGATAGATCCTTGAAATTCCTTTAACAGCTCGGCATACATTTCATCGGTAACTTTTGCAGTAGGTTTTTGATCAATCTCAAATCCCTTTTTCTGCAAGTGTTCAACGACTGTGTGCAGTCCGACGTTTAACTCCGTTGCTACTTTAACTAATAACTTCATTCAATATAGTTGCAAGCCCTCAGGCTTAATATAAAAATCAATCTTTAAATTCCTCGTCCAGAATTTTGATTACTTCCTGAACGGTTTCTTCTTCCAAATCAGTTCTACGTACCAATTCTTCAACACTTAAATTTAATACACTTCTGGCCGTATCGCATCCAATCTTCTTAAATGCTTCAATAACCCATTCTTCAATTTCATCTGTAAATTCATCCAGATCCACATCATCCAATTCACCTTCTTCCTGATCCCGATATACATCAATTTCATAGCCGGTTAATTTAGATGCCAATTTAATATTTGCACCTCCCTTACCAATGGCCAGTGAAAGTTGATCTGCTTTCAAATATACATTTGCTTTTTTCGTAGCATCATCCAGTTCGATGGTCGTGATTTTAGCAGGAGTCAACGAACGTTGGATATACAGTGTTTGATTATTGGTAAAATTTACAATATCAATGTTTTCATTTCTCAATTCGCGTACAATACCGTGGATTCTGCTTCCTTTCATACCCACACAAGCACCAACCGGATCGATTCGGTCATCAAATGATTCAACGGCAACTTTGGCACGTTCACCCGGTATCCGAACGATTTTTCGTATAACAATCAAACCATCTTCAATTTCTGGTACTTCCTGTTCCATCAATCGCTGCAAGAAATTACTGTCTGTTCTGGAAAGTGTAATTACGGGTAAGCTGTTGCGCAATTCTACTTTTTTAATTACAGAACGTACGATATCTCCTTTTCTAAAATGATCTCCACGGATGGTTTCCGTTTTAGGTAAAATTAATTCGTTACTGGTTGCATCGTCAATAATTAAAAATTCTTTTTTCAATACCTGGTTGACTTCACCAATAACCATTTCACCTTCCCGTTCACTGTATCGCTTGTATACGTCGTCTTTTTCCAATTCCATGACACGAGAAACAAGTGTTTGGCGTGCTGCCATGATGGCCCGTCTGCCAAAATCATCCAGTTCCAACTGCTCGTAACATTCAAGGCCTACTTCATAATCCTCATCAATTGAAAGCGCTTCAGAAATAGCAATTTCTTTGAGATCATCGGTTACCTCGCCATCGGGTACAATTTTGCGAATACGCCAAATTTCCAAATCCCCTTTTTGAGTATTTACGATGACATTGAAATTTTCATCTGAACCGTATTTTTTCCGGATTAGGGAGCGGAATACATCTTCCAACACCCGCATGAGTGTAGGGCGGTCTATATTTTTTCCGGCTTTAAATTCTGCAAAAGTTTCTACAAGTTTCATCTTGCTTAAATTTTGATTACAATTTTTGCTTCTTTAATGATATCGTAAGGTAAATGCGTTTCAATAGTTTCCTTTACTTTCTTTTTTCCTTCTTTGCGAATTTCTTCGCGTGTCACAATCACATGATCGTCTGCAACTTCTTTAATGGTTGCCTGGCTTTCTGTTCCGTCTTTTAAAATCAACTGCAATTCTCTACCAATATTTTTTTTGTATTGTCTAGGAAAGAGCAGGGGTCTGTCGATACCTGGAGAAGAAACTTCCAACAAGTAATCAATCCCAAACCAGTTTTTTTCGTCGAAATGGGATTCCAGATAACGGCTGATTTTTTGACATTTTTCAAAATTAATTCCACTATCCGAATCTATGAATATCCGGATGGATTTTTTTGTTTGCTCTATGCCAACTAAAAAACAATCCTGAAAGCTTTCTTCCTGGAATTTAGCAGTCAGTAAATTGTGAATCTCTTCTGTGTACATGCACCGATTGCTTGAAACAAAAAGAGGGAACTCCCGTCCCCTCCTTTAAAAAGCCCTGCAAAGATAATACTTTTTAGCAGATTTACAAGGTTTTATAAGGCTGGGCTCATGAAACAAATCAAGCCACCGGGCTGTTTGCTATATTTGAGCCCAATTGATGGATCGTTCCGGAAAAACCAAATCACTGTTATTAAAGGCCCTGAATCTCGAATTTCTGAATGCCGAGGAGGGTTTATACCTGTTTAAAGAGGCAGGTTTGGGTGAATTGATGTACGTTGCAAACGCCATCCGGTTTAAAAAAGTTCCCGGAAATACGGTCTCCTGGATCATTGATCGGAACTCTAATACTACGAATGTCTGTGTAGCCAATTGCAAATTTTGCAATTTTTACAGGCCTCCGGGTCATGCCGAATCCTATATCACTACGATCGAGGAATACAAGCAAAAAATAGAAGAAACCTTCCGGTTTGGCGGCGAACAGCTTTTATTACAAGGGGGTCACCACCCGCAACTGGGACTCGAATATTATTGCAATTTATTCCGGGAATTAAAGTCCTTATACCCCAATTTAAAATTACACGCACTCGGTCCACCTGAGGTTGCACATATCACCAAACTGGAAAAATCTTCCCATTTCGAAGTGCTGAAATCCTTAAAAGAAGCAGGTTTGGATTCACTTCCTGGGGCCGGTGCAGAAATTTTATCGGATCGGGTCAGGCGATTGGTGAGCAAGGGCAAATGTGGCGCGGAGGAATGGTTGGAAATTATGCGGACAGCCCATAAACTGGATCTCACCACCTCTGCTACGATGATGTTTGGTCATGTTGAAACCTTGCTGGAACGCATGGAACATCTGGTTTCCATTCGCGATGTTCAGGAGCAGCGCCCCGCAGGATCCAAAGGTTTTCTGGCTTTTATTCCCTGGCCATTTCAAGATGAAGGGACGATGCTCAAGCGGCTTAAACGTGCCTACAACGCCTGTACTGCAGATGAATACATCCGGATGCTTGCTTTGTCGCGGATCATGCTGCCCAATATTATTAATATTCAGGCTTCCTGGCTTACCGTTGGCAAACAAACTGCTCAAGTTTGTCTGCATGCCGGAGCCAATGATTTTGGAAGTATTATGATCGAAGAAAATGTAGTTTCTGCAGCCGGAGCTGCCCATCGTTTTACTGCCAGTGGCATTCAACATGCAATTCGGGAAGCTGGCTTTATTCCTAAACTTCGCAACCAACAATATGAATTTATTGCAATTCCTGAAGCAATCCAGGATCAGCAATTGGATCATCAAAAAATGTTGGTAGATTAATTTCGAAAGCCATGACTGAATTATTTCAACAGGTTGAGCAGAGTGCTGCTTTTATTTCAAAAAAATTTGACCAGTTTCCAGATCACGCCATCATACTTGGCACTGGTTTGGGTTCACTGACCGACCGAATAGAAATCATCCGGGAATTATCTTATAAAGTAATTCCGTTTTTTGTTCCAACCACTGTTGAAACACATATTGGAAAATTGATCTTAGCCAAATGGAAGGGGAAACTGATATTTATTTTATCCGGTCGCTTGCATTATTATGAAGGGTATAGTGCGCAAGAAATTACTTTTCCAATTCGTGTACTCCATCATTTAGGAGTAAAAAAATTATGGATCACCAATGCATCCGGAACTGTAAATCCAAATTTTCAATCCGGTGACATCGTTTTTATTGAAGATCATATTAATTTTCATCCATCCAATCCTTTGCGTGGATTGCATGATCCCCGTTTTGGGGATCGATTTCCGGATTTATCCAGCGTGTATGATAAAACCTTATTAAAAAATGCCGAACAAGCATGCATCCAATCGGGCATTCCTTTTAAAACCGGCATCTATTTTGGCTTGCAAGGACCCAGTCTTGAAACGCCCGCAGAATACCGCATGATCCGTATTTTAGGTGCCGACATCGTTGGCATGTCAACAGTCCCTGAAGTCATCGTAGCGCATCAATGTCAAATGCAAATACTTGCAGTTTCCGTTGTTACAAACTCCACTCCGGAAGCAGGTCATTTTGTAAAGACTACGATGGATTCTGTAATAGAAGCAATTCAAAACGCTTCGGTGAGTTTGTTTGAAGTATTGGAGAAATTGCTGGAAGGGAAGAGCGGATAAGTTGATTGATCAACGTTTAAACTCCAGTTTCCGAAGGCGTCCTCGCCGAGGATTCGTGGAGTACTAAATTGATTTTACCAATAATTCATTTACTGATTAAGTTTAAAATAAAACAAGTTTCCGAAGGCGTCCTCGCTAAGGATTTGTGGAGTACTAAATTGATTCTACTAATAATTCATTACTAGATTTATTTTAAAATAACACAAGTTTCCGAAGGCATCCTCGCCGAGGATTCGTGGAGTACTAAGTTGATTTTAATCAAGATTTCATCTTCATTTATAGTTGAAATTCATTACTCTAAAATTAAAATCCCTTTGCCCTCGGCGAGGATGCATTCAGGAACTTTTCGCTTCGATTGAAATTGAAAAAGAAATTAAATTGCTAATTGAGCTAAATTTAAAATCTGAAAACTTGCTTTATTTCTTTACGTCTCTGCATGAAATTTCTTTCCTAAATTTAATGTAAAAACTAAAAACCTGAATAGCTAAATAAAAACACTGTTCTGGCTATTGTCCTTTCCATTCATAAATATACTTATACAGAGTATTGCGGCCATTGCCCACGGCAGCTAAAAATGCAATTTGCGCACCATGTGTCCCGGTAGGCAAAGATTTTCCATCAATGTAAACAACCATGCTGGAAGCCGGTGAAGGTGGAACTCCTAATCTGTGAGTAAGTGAAATACTACTAATAACCCCATCTGCTGTTTTTAAAAAGGATGGAGCAATTACAAAGCCCGGTTCCACTTCGGGACGGTCGAAAAAAAGAGTAAAATTACCATTTGCCGAATATTGATCTCCGGAATTTACCAATATGGTGACTTCCATATTGATTGGAATTTTATCAGTCGGCCGGATCTTTTTAGGTGGGCTGGTATAATTACATAAAAACACCCATTCATCATTACTTAATGCATATCGTGCTTTAATTACACCATCATTTACTTCGATACCATAGTTCTCTGATCCAGGAGGAAGGGTATCATAAACTCTGGTACTCACAATTTCCCAATATTCAGTATCTACTTCTTCATTCGTCGTATCCTTATTGCATGCAACAACTATCGATACCACCAGTAATAAAAACAAACTTTTCATTCTATTGATTTATGTTTAACAATACTGAAAAGTATGATAATACTGACATCCTGAAACGGATTTAAATCAACAACAATAATGATAGATGTAAATCTATTCAGCTTTACACTTAAAGTCTAATGACGGTATGATCGGATTTTTACCCGGACGGTTTGTTTGAATTACTCCAGGTGGTTTAACAATGTAGAATTCAAGGGTGAGGACTATTTAGCTTAAATACTTTATGTAACAATATGCTCCAGGATTAAACAAGGATCAACTTATTCAAGAACTACACGAAAAATATTATATCAGACTTCCTCAATGAACAAGTTTAAAATCGCTTTTATTAAACATTAAGTCTTTCTTCATAAGCTACGCACTCTCCAAATTCCAAATAGCGTTTTAATAGTCTCAGATACATGGCCCAGCAATAATTTGATATTTTGAAATGCTCATTTAATGTTGGCCAACCGGTATGGTAAAATTTTAATTGGGTAAACTCTCCATCTGGCTCAATCAAAAATCCGACCTTGCTCCCGTTCCAATCCAAATCAGATTGCACAAACTCCAATTCAAATGCTTTGGCAAATTCATAACTTGTTACTTCTGCAATCCACTGATATTCCGGCCCAAAGTCAAATGAATAGTTTGCACCCATTGCTGGATTACCAGAACAATGGTTACTCCACCAGGCATCCAGGCCTCTAGGAGATGAAATGGCTTCAAATAAAAGCTCAGGAGTTGTACGGATTGGAAAATTATGATAAATAGTAAGCATATTGGGAGCTAAAATACCAATAATATTTCGATCAACGATTTTGTTCGTTTTAGCAATTCTACAAAATAAATTGAAATCTCACTTGATAAAACCGCTTGAAAATATAGTTCCTTTCCAAGCATAATAATATTCTTAAATCAATTTACTAAGCCGTTCAATGAATATTAGCTGGTTGAAATAATATTCAACTTACTATTCAAGTCTCTATATGACTTTTTGTTATAAGTTGTGTTCAGTATAGTGCTATCGTATTACTTACGGGAGCTACTAAATTTCACATAGTTCTTTTAACTTGTCAAGTGCCTTTGGGTAGGTCTCGTTCATGAAATCCATAAATTCTTCTGTCATATCTAAATCAACTGTAACTTTAGTAATTCCGTTGTTTACTTCAAACGAATAATTTTCAAACCCATTAGCCCATTTTTCCACCTCTGGTCCCTCAGTAATTTCTACATTTGCTTGTACCAATCCATAATGACGAATTGAAACAAATTGATTGGGAATATTTTCAGCTATCTTAGAAACCATTCCACCTTTTTCTCCCTTCTCATCGGTGCCTATAAAAAGCATTTTGCTGCCTTTAGTCCAATTGCCCTCATAGGAGGAAGTTGGATTAAACAATGCAGTCCATTGCTCATAAGTTGATTTATTTTTAATGCCCAGCATATGGTCAAAGACTTTTTCTAACGGTGCATTAATGCTTATTTTAAATTGAAGTTTTTTCATAATAATATATTTGTTTAAATTAATCTTTCAATTGATTTTTAGTCATTCTATGCGTTTGCTTAACAAAGCCTTTGAGTATCTTTATTCTACAGACTGCTTCTTTGAAGAATTTGTCAACTTGTTAAACTCAATGGTAAGGTTTATCCAATAGTTGACCATTGCGCTAAATTATAATTGATATGCATATTACTTATTTCATTGAATGCAATGCAACTCTGTTTCCCTCTGTGTCTATAAAATGTGCCATAAAGCCATTTTCACCAATTGATGTTTTTGGCATAATTATTTTTCCGCCCGCATTTTCAATCTTTGAAAGCGGAATGCTTAAATCATCTCCCCCATTCAAATAAACAATCGTTCCCTTGTCAGAGGGTACAAACCCTTCACCTTGCGCAATTCCTCCGCCAACACCATTTTGCATATCGGCTGGAAGCATACCGTACTTTCCACCCGGGAATGGCATTTCCATAATTTCTGCACCAAAAAGCGTCTCATAAAATTTCTTTGCTCTTTCAAAATCTGTTACTGGTATTTCAAACCAATTAATCGCGTTTGTCATTTTTTTTATTTTAAAATTGTTAAACCCAAATATAAATAGTAATTGTTTGACCAGCAATTATTTGCTCTTTTTTTCTAATTTCCAATTTTAATGGGAGAATATACGTTTTCCGTTTCGTGTCAAACCAAATTGCCGTTTTCCATTCTGTTGCCCCAACTTTTGCAGTTGCTTTTAATCGACCCCATCCTTCTTCCTCTGATTTTAAGTTTTCTCTAATTTCCTTTGAAAAGTCAAGGGGCAGAGAAACAAAATACCAACTACCAGGTCCATCATAAACCCAAACATTCGCATTAAATTTATATTGTATTCCATTCTTTTCCATAGTCTGTAAATGTAGGTTTCACTCTATAGCTACACATGTGTATAAATTTAACCAAGTGCCAATTTAAATTCACGATCAGTCAAAATACCACTACTTTTTACCAAAAATACGAATGTTTGATTAACCATTGAATCCACAGGATCTTTTAATCTCTTTTTTTGCGTTCGATTTACGCTCGCTTTAAAGTGAATGATGTCAAGGAATGGAGTGCTTTTACTTTACATCTGCTCTGTATTCAATTTGATGGACGCTTCCAATTTTCCATATTCCTTCTTCTTTGACATAAATATCAGCCCATGTCATATACTCATTCCAATTTTTATCCATTGCAATCGTGTCATGCAGAATGCCTTTGTTCTCAACAATGTTTCGATAAGTTAGAACTCCTATATCACCAAAAAACTGCAAAACAAGATTTTCATATTTGACTGCGGTTACTGTATCAGTACAAGTCGTCCGGTCCTTTATATAATCTGCTCTATTATAAAACTCATCCTCTGCACGAAAAGCGAAATTCTTAGCCAAAATCTTGTTGAACAAAGATTCATCTTTTGTCTGCATAGCAAGCGGGAAATTGCGTTTAACTTTCAAGATCTCCTTGGCATCTTTTATCTGCGCCTCAGTGTTATTAGATATTAAAACAAAATGGTCAATGTCAACTGTCGGAGTTAGATTTTCTTCTGCAATTGATGTCTGAACAAATTTATTGTCAGTTTCAAATTTGGATTCATTGTCATTACACCCAAAACAAAATGTCCAAATGCAAATTAATAAAGCCACAATCAATTTCATAAATTAAGTTTAAACTTTCAGGTGATTCCAGTTCAAAGGTAGTGTTGCTGTAGTTAATTTCTTACATTTAGTTTGGGGTTATTATGCCTCCAAAGCATAACGAATTTGGTTTTATGCAACAGCACTAAACATAAGCAAAAGTCAAACGGTATAAATCTGGAAAAAATTATACCATAGAAGCGGGTACTGTAAAGTTAGCACAATAACCTGTCAACTGTGGTTTGCTATTGATGCGGTGTCTGTCAAATTATGCGGTAAACCCGTGGGGTTGCCTGCACGGATTTGTGCGAGGCTGCAAATGCAAGTGCAAATGTGTTGGATCTATATTGATTAATCTTTTTCATTTTATGTAGGGTAATATTTGCCACTAGTACTGAGTTTCTCAGTCCCCGTCTTTTGTTTCTGTTGTTGGGTCTTTTAATGTTGACCAAAGCCATAAATAGCCAAGTGTTCCTGCCACAAGTGAAGCAATTAAAATTGCAATCTTTGACTGCGTGATTAGGTCAGGATTGTCAAATGCAAGTAGCGTAATAAAGATGGACATGGTAAAACCGATGCCTCCTAAAAGTCCGACACCGATTACCTGCTTCCAATTTAAATCGTCTGGCAAAGTACAAAGTCCAAGAGATACAGCTATGAAACTGAAAAGAAAAATACCGAGTGGTTTACCAACTAATAATCCTACAAAAATTCCAATACTGTTTGCTAGAGTTAAACCTGCCTGCCAACCGCTATCAATAGGGATACACGTATTTGCCAAAGCAAATAAAGGCAGAATGATAAACGCAACGGGTTTGTGTAACCAATGTTGCAGTATGTAAGAAGGTGATTTTTCACCACCGTTACCGTATGGAATTGCAAACGCCAATAGCACTCCTGTGATTGTCGCATGAACACCTGACTGTTGCATAAAATACCACATGGCAACACCACCAACGAGATAAGGAATTAGGTTATGCACTTTCAGTCGGTTTAAGATAAGCAGCAGTCCGAAAATTCCAAGTGCAAAAAACAAGTTTGTAAACACTAATGTGCTTGTGTAAAAAATTGCAATAACTATGATTGCTCCCAAATCGTCAATAACTGCCAACGCTATCAATAAAACTTTAAGCGATGCAGGAACACGATTACCCAATAGAGAAAGTATCCCGATTGCAAAAGCAATGTCCGTAGCCATTGGAATACCAGCTCCTGATTGAGTATCTGTCCCAAAATTGAAAAGCAAAAACAGACCTGCTGGAACAAGCATACCACCAAGTGCTGCAAAGATTGGCAGTGCGGCGTTTTTAAAACTTGAAAGTTCTCCATCATAAATTTCTCTTTCTAGCTCTAAACCGATAAGCAAAAAGAAGATGGTCATTAGTCCGTCATTTATCCAATGTATTGAACTATGTCCACCAATTTGAAAATTCCACAATTGTAAATAGTTGTGTTGAAAAAATGAGTTTGCAAGCAAAAGCGAAAGTGTTGCGCTACAAATAAGCAAGATACCTCCTGCCTTCTCGCTTTCAAAAAACTCTATGAATAATTTAGAGAGCTTCATTTATATGAGATTTGCCATTGTTCTAAGAAGGTTTGCAGCCCATGTGTATATGTTGTTTGAAATAATGTCCTGTCTCAACATTTGCATACGGAGTTGTTGTTCGCTTTGGGGCATTTCGAGCGCAAGTTTGATGGCTTCCGCTGTGCGTTCAGTATCGTAAGGGTTGATTATTAATGCACCTTTCATTTGCTGTGACGCTCCTGCAAAACGACTGAGAATAAGCACACCATCATTTTGACTGCGTTCGGCAATAAATTCTTTTGCAACAAGGTTCATGCCATCATGCAGAGATGTTACCATGCACAAATCAGCAGATATATAAAAGGGTTTTATTTCCTGATGGCTGTGATGTTTTTTGAGAAGCAAAATTGCTTTCCAGTTTTTTTGTTTGAAACGATGATTAATTCTTTCTGCTTCCTTTTCAACTGCACTAACCATGTCAGCATAATTTTTAATGAGTGTGCGACTTGGAGCGCCTATCTGAATGAAGGTAAACTTACCTATAAAGTCAGGATTTTTTTCAAAGAAGCGTTCAAGTGCAAGAAACTTTTCAATGATGCCTTTAGTGTAGTCAATGCGGTCAACACCAATACCGAAATGTTCAGCTGTAATACCCTGCTCAGCTAAAATATGTGAGGGATTTGTTTTTTTAGAATGATTCTCGAAATCTTTTGGAGTAAATGCAATGCTGATAGGAAAAGGTTTTACAAGTGTTGTGTGTCCACTCATTCTAACCGAAAAATTTTCCCAAAGGACACGCGATTCAAGCGAGTTATTTACGGTTTCAAGAAAATGATTGCAATGATATTGAGTGTGAAAACCAATTAAATCAGCCCCCAACATGCCTATCAGAATTTCTTTTTGCCAGGGACAAATGCCGAATGATTCGGGATTAGGCCAGGGAATATGCCAGAAAATAGCGACACAGGCTTTGGGTTTTTCTTTTTTGATGAGTTCGGGCAACAGTGCAAAATGATAATCCTGAATTAAAATGAAAGGGGCTTCTTGATTTTTAGTTTCTTCAATTACAGCATCGGCAAAATCTTGATTTACTTTTTTATAATAATGCCAATCGTCTTTTCGGAAAACTGGTCGAGTATGAGCAATGTGACATAGTGGCCAAAGTCCTTCATTTGAAAAGCCGTAGTAGAAATGTTCTTCTTCTTCTTTGGTCTGCCACAATCTTCGCAAAGTGTATTTTGGTTCTTCAGGTGGAACTTGAATTTTATCATGCTTATTAACGGTTTCCCTATCTGCATCACCACTGCCCGAAGCAATCCAAAGCCCACCACATGCCTTTAGAATCGGCTCCATTGCGGTAATCATTCCGCTTGCGGGAACAATACATTTGATTTCTTTTCCTGCATGAATGTGCATATAAGGTTCACGGTTAGAAACTACCACCAAATTTTTGTTTTGTAATAGAGTTTCTACTTCTACTTTGAGTCGTTCAGGTGTCCAAACCGATTCAGCATTTGCTCGTAACCTTGCTTCTTCCTCTGCCGAAAGTTTCGCATCGTGCATGGCTTTGGCAATGTGCGTTATCTCTTTGTGAAGTGGTGCAAGAAAACTTGCTGGTGGGTTTGATTTGAGCTCATCAATGTTTCCGATTCGCGCAGCTTTCACCCAATCAACAATTTTATTTATGGGACTGAAAATTCCCCATCGAACTACAAGTATTGTAATGAATGAAACCAAAAGTGCCTGCATAAACCATCGGAAAAAATTGCGAAGCCAAATTCTGTTGATAATGTTTTCAATGTGGTCTGCTGTAGAATAGCAGATGATAGTTTTATTCAAGAGGTCATTTGTTTTAACCGGCCTGATGTGTTGGTAGATTTTTCTGTTGTTAAAAGAAAAATAATTTTTAACTGTTGTATCGGCAGTTGCAGCCTGAAAAATATAGTCGTTTGACTTTTCGAGTAAAGTAGTGGCAGGGGAACCAATAAAAAGAATGCTGTCAGAGCTGTAGTAAACTGTGATTGCAAGTAAGCGGTATTGGTTGAGGGTTTTATCAATGTATTCTTGTGTAAGTATGCCCGGCATCTTTTCGATTTCGGGCAAGTTGGATTCAATGAATCTTTCAGTAATAAGATTTACTTTTTCTTCTAACTCAACACTTAATCTTTCACGTTCATTTGAAATTTGAAAATACGTGAAGCCGAAAGCAACAAAGCCTACAGCTACAATGATGGATAGTATGAGTGCAAGATTTAACTTCATTTTGTTAATTGCGAAAGCAAGTTTAGAACTTCCGATACGGATTTCAGTTTGTGTTTAGCAAAAGTTTTTCCCTCACCAACCTTAATTGTATAAGCATTGAGGTTGTCCAACAATGCGCGAAACATATCTTCATCAGTCTGGTCGTCACCAATGGATAATACATAATCATAGTTGTTCTGCAAAAACACTTTATTAACCGCTTTGCCTTTATCAATTTCATTATTCATTAGTTCAACAATTTTATTGCCATCAATGATTCGCAAATTGTAAGATCGCACACTGTCCCTCAGTGCGCGAATTAAGTCTCTAGAATATTCATACCCCAACTCTGTTTGAACATTTCTGTAATGCCATGTGAGAGAATATTGTTTCTCTTCAACAAATGAATTGGAACAGGATAAAGTAAAACGCTCAAATATTGGAAGGACTGATTGTTTCCATAAATCGTTTTCAATTACCAGTTTCTTCCATCTTCCGTTTTCTTTTATCATTGCTCCATGCTCAGCTATAATATTTACTGGAAGATCGCCCAAAAAACTATCAATTTCATATTGCCTTCTGCCCGATATAATGATTACGTTGGTTTGATGGTTGTCCGTTAGGGACTTTAAAATTTCTAATAACTGAGCAGATGGTTTTGCTTTATCAGGCATTGACTCAAAATCAACAAGTGTTCCGTCATAGTCAAGAAGAATTAATTTGTTGGCAGCTGTTTTATATTTTTCTGTGAAGATGCTATGCATGTTACTGAAATAATAGTTGTCACCTTTGTTTTGAACAAAGTTAGTATTTTAAAAGGACAATCCGCTATAAAAAAAACGGTCTATGCACTTTGGGCAAAAGTGAAGCAATACTGAGATTGCATTGCATGTGGCCATGCTTCTCTTTTGTTTTTTATAGATTCTTTTTCATTTAGTTGTCAATAGTCATGTTAATGTAAACATGGTGTCTAAAAATGGTCGAGTATAACATACAAATCTACGCAATCATTACACTATGCTACTTATCCACGCATTGCACAATTCCATTCAATTATGAAAAATTTCAACTCAGTAATTCAAGTTGAAACCCACAAAAAAAAGCTGAATTAATATACCAAATGAATTTTTTAATCGATCATTGAATTCATTTCATTTACTGATAGAGTGCATCAGTAATTTAGACAACTTAACTACAGACTTCTTTTCTAAAGACTTCCTCTCTACAGACTTCCTCTCTCTACAGACTTCCTCCCTAAAAAACAACCTTCTTCACCAAAACCTCGTCTTTGCGTTTTACTGTAACTTCCGCTTCCTGTCCTTTTTCAAATTTATTGAGGGCTTCCATATACTGGTACACATCTTTTACCGGATAACTGCCGATCTGTATGATGATATCGCCTCCTAATAAGCCGGCTTTTTGAGCAGGGCGGTTATCCAACACTGCATCAATGCGCATGCCTTCTCCATTAAAAACATAATCAGGCATTAAGCCCATGGTGACTTTAAAACTGCTGGCCTGTTGTTTATTTTCATCTTTTGTTTTTTGGAATGTCAACGTGGGTTTGGCATTCAATTTTAATACTACACCCCAAATGATTTGGCTGACTTCCCAAATGCCATCGTAATTTACCAAAGGACTGTCATCGCTTGGTTTATGGTAATCCTGATGCTGTCCGGTAAAAAAATGAAGGACCGGAATATCTTTTAAATAAAATGAAGTATGATCGGATGGACCAATGCCCCCATCGCTGTAATTAAAGCTGAACCCCGGCATTTTACAACTCTCTAAAATGTCTTTCCATTCCAAAGCAGTTCCTGCTCCACTAATTGCTATAGTTTTTTCTTTGTTGAGTCGACCCACCATGTCCATATTAATCATCCCAAAGATGCTTTCTTTTGGAACAGTAGGATTTTCCATAAATGCCTTTGAACCGTATAAACCGTATTCTTCTCCGGAAAATGCAATGAATAAGACATTGAATTTTAATTTTTTCTCTTTCGTTAATTGGTCGGCTAAATACAATAATGCTGCTATACCACTGGCATTGTCATCCGCTCCATTGTGAATGGAATGATCGTCGGGACGTAAAGATCCTGCCATTCCATATCCCAAATGATCGTAATGTGCTCCAATCACCAGAGTCTTTTTTGCTTTTTTATCTAAAAATCCAATGACATTCTTCCCCATTTTGTCCAATTGACTGCCACCATGTGGATTTGAATTGAATTTAAACGCTTGAAACCATTCTTCACTGCCTTTTGGACTCAAACCCATTTTTAACATGCGTTCGGAGATATAATCTGCTGCCATGGCTTCTCCGACGGTTCCTGTTTGTCGACCTTCCAAATCATCTGATGCCAGATAAACAACATCTACCCGAATCATGGTTTCCGGACTTAATTGGGCCTTTAACGACATACTTGAAGCTAAAAGCCTGAATATCAATAGATAAACTAAAATATTTTTCATGAATTGCAAACTAAATTAAATTGTTATTAGAGTCCAAAGCTACCAAGAAAGCTGCAAAAACCGATTTCAAAGACTTAATTTTGCAATCTAAAATTGGACTATGTCTGCAAAGAAAATTGCCTTATACAGTGTCTTGTTAATTACAGTTATTTACTTGTTACTCTGCCTTTTAGGTCCTTCCTCTTATAAATTTAATAACGATGTAAGAATTAACGGACCTCATAAAATTGTGTACCTGCTTTTAAATGATATTAAGGACTGGTCTAAATGGTTTAGTTGGAAAAAAGATGACCCTGATTTAAAATTTACGCCTGGCAATTTTCAATATGCCGTGGGTGCAAATTTCAGTTTTGAAGGCAAAAAAATGGGTACCGGAAGTGTCATCGTAGAAGAGTCGTATCAGGATTCTTTTATTACTGTGAACTTAAATGCATCCAAATTACCCAGCAACTTAAAACAACGTTGGCAAATTGTTTCTGAAAGTTCTAAAGCAGTTTATGTAAATTTAACAGCCAGACTTCAAGGTGAAATTCCTTTTTATAAACGAGGGTATTATTTTGGATTAAAAAAACAGTTGGATGAAATGCTTACCAATGATTTGGAAGGCATGAAGGGCTATATTGAAAATTTATTGAAAGACAGTTTTGGAATTTCAAAAACCATCTATCCTGGAAATCATTATTTTGGAATTATGAATATAGTTCAGAATAATAAGATTCCTTCATTCTATGCAAAGAGTTATCCAAAAATTTATAATTTTCTAGACTCGCTTAAAATTCCAATTACAGGACCTCCGGCTGGTTTAATTTTAGACTGGGAAGGTTCTACCGGACAGGTTTACATTCTTGCCGCCTTACCAACTGAAAACAAATTACCAAATTATGCAGGTTGGACAACTTTTGATATCCCTCCAATGGAATGTTTTAAATTAGAACATTACGGAAGTTATGCTACCCTTCGAAATGCACACGTAAAGCTGAGTTACCTCATGGATAATTCTCCTTTTACCCTGGCACCTCCAATCATTGAAGAATATGTTACCTCCCCTTCTCAACAGCCGGATACCTCAAAATGGTTGACCAATATTTATTATCTGTTGGATCAAAAAGGAGGCTATTCAAAGACGCTTGAACAAAAGAAAACTTTGGAAGATCAAATTAAAAAGGAAGAAGAAGAGCGAAGGAAAAAATTGAGGGATGTTTATAGATAGTGATACAATTACGAATTACGAATTACGAATTACGAATTACGAATTGGAAATTACATTTAAGAGAGGCTATGAATTAAATTAAAACAAGCATTTCGTATTTCGTAATTCGTAATTCGAAATTCGTAATAATTAATTAATTATCAACCAATACTCAACACTTGACTCCTATACTTTATATAATTAGTTTAAAAATCATCTTACTGTTTCAGATTATGACAGAAAACATGCAACACGTGGTCGAAAATCCAAAAGTGTTAGCTTTGGATGATGCTCGTTACATTGCTGGAAAATTTGACCCTTCTAAAAATCCGGAATTTGTTAGTTTCAATTCAGATACATCTAATAAACTGATGTATTTGAGAACGGAAGTTTATATCGCTTATTTAAAAATGGCACAGGCAGCTGCGGCTGATTCTGTAAAACTGGAAATTGTATCAGCTACCAGAAATTTTGATTATCAAAAAGAATTGTGGGAAAATAAGTGGCTTGGTAAAACTCCTGTCGATGGAAAAAAGCTGCATTTGCATATTAAAGATCCGGTAGCGCGTGCGCTTAAAATTATGGAGTATTCAGCGCCACCTGGTTTTTCAAGGCACCATTGGGGTACTGATATTGATATCAATTCCACAGAATCCGAATATTTTGAAACTCCGGAAGGAAAAAAAGTCTACCAATGGTTATTTAACAACGCCGGAAAATTTGGTTTTTGTCAAACGTATACCGCTTTTGACGAACAACGGGTTAGCGGTTTTCACGAAGAACGCTGGCATTGGTCTTACATGCCCACTGCCAAAACAATTTGGGAAGCTCAACTTCGCAATTTTGATGAATCTTCCATCTTCAGATTTAAAGGATATCAAGCCATACAATCGCTGCATTTGATTGATTTTGTACGAAACGTAAATAATTGCATTCAATAATATGGCACGTACAGAATCCAACATGATCCAATTGGGATCCAAAGCGTTTGATTTTCATTTGCCAGAACCCCTTTCTGGAAAAATCATTCATCTTGAAGATTATAAAAATTACGAAGCTTATGTAATTTTATTTATTTGCAATCATTGTCCTTATGTGATTCATGTGCACGATGAATTGTTAAACATTGGTCGTGAATATCAATCTAAAAATTGTGCTTTTTTTGCAATCAGTTCAAATGATGTTGCAAATTATCCGGACGATGCTCCGGAAAAAATGAAAGAACGCGCAATCCAATTTAATTATCCCTTCCCTTATCTATACGATGAAAGTCAGGAAGTTGCCAAAGCCTACAATGCGGCATGTACCCCTGATATCTACGTATACGATAAAAATAAATTATTGGTTTATCGGGGTAGAATGGATGCATCCCGCCCGAATTCAGGAATTCCGGTAACCGGTATTGATTTGCGCAATGCACTGGATGCTGTTCTTTCGAATCAAGCTATAGATCCTATCCAATATCCAAGTTTAGGTTGCAATATCAAATGGAAAGCATAAACCAGAATAATTCAAAAAGAGGTATTGCTATAAATTTAGGACTGCAAAAGAGCAGGTATAAGTTCCAGACGAATTATATAAGATGAATATCGAAGCTTTATAGACATTATAGGAATTAAATTATTTTTGACTAAATTATTATCTTTGTTATTAGCATGGAAGGAACAATTAAAATTCATATTGAAAAATTGCCTGAAGGTGTTTATTTGGCAACCTCTAACGATATTCAAGGCTTGGTTGCCCAAGGAAGAACCATTACAGAGACTATGGAAATTGCAAGAGATGTGGTCAAAAAACTTATTGAATCCCAAAACTTGACAAGTAATAACGTGGAAATTTTAAAAGATAGCTTTGACTATCCACTTGTTATTTCATTTTAATGGGAAGGTTAGGTGGTTTTAGCTACAGAGATGTTGTAAAAAAACTTAAAATTTTGGGGTTTGAGTTTCATAGACAAGCAGCAGGAAGTCATGAAATTTGGTATAACGAAATAACAAACAAGTACACTACAATCCCTAATCACACAGGAGATATACCTGAAGGAACGCTTTCAGCAATTTTAAAACAAGCAAATATTAATCCTGAAAGCTTTCTAAGCGCAAAAAAGTAACGCCTTATAACATGAGATTGATTAAAGTAGAGCGAACATTTTTTAATCAAGAATATTTTGTAAAATTAACTTGATTTGCTTCTCCAGGCAGAAAACGAAGATGTTTTGCCAGGTTCAAACTCAAAACCGTAAAAATAAAATCAACCGTCATAAACCAATCAATAAAAAAAATCAAATTTGAAATCACATTATCCTTTAGCTGTAGTCACATTGCTTTTTGTAATGGCCTGCAACGACACTAAAAAAACAACAATGTCCCCAAACGATTCAAAAGAAATCATTCAAAGCATTACAAAAAGTTTGAACAGCATCCCGGAACCTGTAGCACCAATGATTGAGAAAAAACTGGTGATGCATGGCGACACGCGGATCGATCCATATTATTGGTTAAACAATCGGGAAGATCCAAATGTGCGAAGCTATTTACAAGCTGAAAATGACTACCTTGAAAAAGTGATGGAACCTGTAAAGACATTACGAAGCAATCTTTACGATGAAATGTTGGGTCGAATTAAACAGGATGACAATACCGTTCCATATAATTACAATCAATACAGTTATTATATCCGATTTGAAACCGGAAAAGAATATCCAATTCATTGTAGAAAAAAATTGCCCGCCGAATCAAATCCCGAAGAAATTGTTTTAAATGTCAATCAATTGGCAGAAGGTCATAAATTTTGCAATGTAATTTCTCCGGAAATTAGTCCGGATAATAAATTGGCAGTTTATGGATTGGATACAACGGGTCGTAACTTACATAAAGCATTTGTTAAAAACCTGGAAACCGGTGCGATCATCGAAGAAAATTCACCTGTCATAGCGGGTGCAATCGTATGGACACCCAATAGCAAAGCATTCTTTTATGAAACGAAAGATCTGACCACCTTGCGGAATGATAAAATCTGGTTACACGAATTAGGAACTCCCTTTGAGAATGATAAATTGGTATATCATGAAACGGACGAAACCAGTTATGCACATCTCTCGTCCTCTAAAGACGAACAATATGCTTTTATTCATTCCGGCTATACTGAAATGGTAGAATGCCATTTTATTCCACTCAATGACTATCATAAAAAACCTATCCTGATTAAAAAACGCATACCCGGTTTTTACTACACCGTTGATCATTATCAGGGATCTTTCTTGATTTTAACCAATGATCATGCACCCAATTTTAAATTGGTTAAGACTCCTGTAAGCAATTATCAATATGAACATTGGATGGACATGATTCCAGGCAATGATGCTGTTTTACTCCAGGATATTGAAATATTTAAAAATCAACTGGTAGTGTTTGAACGAAAAGATGGATTGAATCAAATTCATATTTTACCATGGAATAATTTCAAAGAGGGTCATTATATTAAATTCAGAGATGCCAGTTACGATTGCTGGTTAGGACCTAATTTTGATTTGAATACAGATATACTTAGATTGGAATACACCTCTTTAACAACCCCAAAAACTACCTACGATTATCAAATGCAACAACAACAGTTGCAGGTATTGAAAGAAAGTCCGGTACTCGGAAATTTTAACAAAGAAAATTATCAGAGTGAATACGTTCAGGTCCCATCAAACGATGGAGAAATGATTCCAATGTCTATTGTTTATAGAAAAGGCTTTGAAAAAAATGCCGCCGCTCCTGCATTATTATATGGATATGGTTCATACGGAATAACTATGGATGCCGGATTTAGCAGCAATCTCATATCCCTTTTGGATCGCGGCTTTGTTTTTGCGATGGCACATATTCGTGGAGGCAAAGAAAAAGGATGGAATTGGTATGAGAAGGGAAAAATGTTTCACAAAATAAACAGCTTTACTGATTTTATAAATTGTGGAGAATACCTTGTTCAAAATAAATACACAAGTTCTGCTAAAATGTTTTGCAAAGGTGGTTCAGCAGGTGGCTTATTGGTTGGAGCAGTCTATAATATGCGACCTGATTTATTTTGTGGAATGATTGCAAATGTTCCTTTTGTAGATGTTTTAACCACAATGTCTGATCCAGACCTTCCGCTGACTACCGGTGAATACACAGAATGGGGAAATCC
The DNA here is from genome assembly GCA_016714025.1 of Saprospiraceae bacterium. Lineage (NCBI taxonomy): Bacteria > Pseudomonadati > Bacteroidota > Saprospiria > Saprospirales > Saprospiraceae > Saprospiraceae bacterium. The sequence goes on from JADJOB010000002.1 coordinate 229,577, forward strand.
TGAAATAAAAGAACAATACGACTATATGAAATCGTATTCCCCCATTGACAATGTACAAGCTAAAAAATATACCAATCTGCTGGTAACTACAGGTTTTGCAGACAGCCAGGTCCAATACTGGGAACCGGCAAAATGGGTTGCTAAATTGCGAACAGTACGTACTGACAAAACAGATGCCATATTATTTCACACTAATTTAGATGCAGGACATGGGGGAGCTTCCGGACGATTTGAACGATTAAAAGAGATTGCACTGGAATATGCATTCATGTTGGCCTTATTAGAAAAGTAGAAATTAAATCAAAAACGAACCATTCCTGTAAACAACAGTTCCATCTGCCAGAATTTCACCACCCTGTTTCATATCGGTGATTAAATCCCAATGGATAGAGGATGTGTTTTTTCCTCCGGCTTGCAAATAGGATTGTCCTACTGCCATGTGAATGGTGCCACCAATTTTTTCATCAAACAAAATGTTTTTGGTAGCTCGTTGAATGTTATTATTGGTTGCAACTGCAGCCTCTCCAAAAACTCGTGCACCTGGTATTTTAAATACTTTATCCAAAACTTGCTGACCGGTTTCTGCTGACCATTTAATGATATTGCCTTGATCAACAATTAAATGAACACCTGAAACTTCTTCATTCATCATAATGCTCGGATAAGAAAAGTAGATTTCTCCATGTACACTGTCTTCAACCGGACTGGTAAACACTTCGCCGGATGGCATATTAGCCTTTCCATCAGAATTGATCCATTTCCTTCCAATGGTAGAAAATTTGATTTCAAAATTTGGATTTCTGTAAATAAACTGACTGCATTTATTAAAATAATCGACAATGCGTTGCTGATTTAAAGAAAGTATCTTCCATTGATCAGCTGGATGCTCCATATCTAAAAAACAGGCATGCACTATAAACGCTGTGTATTCATCTAAACTCATTCCTGCAATGTTGGCTGCATGCGTTGTAGGATACTGACATAAAGATCTTTTAAGACTTCCGTCGCCAAGTCTTTTAAAATAAATTTGATCGAATGGAGCTAATGCCTGGGAACGGATGGTTCTGTTTTCTTCTAAAATGGAAAAACCTAAACTTGACTCGTGTGGTGCTCTTATAACCAAATAAGCATCAAAGTTCTGGATGGCTTGTTGATATGAAGCCGAAATATAATTTAGTTGCTCTTTCGTTCCATATTGTAATAAAATACGTTCCTGATCTTCAAAACTGATTTCAGTTTCAACCAAAGCTCCTGCTTTGATGGCAGCGGTATAAAATGATTTTACCAAAGGTTCTGCTAAAGTAGTAGCTCGAACAAAAACTTTTTCTCCCTCCTTTAGATACAAGGAATAGTTGACGAGCAACTCTGCATATTTATCAATCCAATGCATCTTGCCTTACCAGGTTTTACTTCTATAAGGATACCGAATCAGATATTGTCTGGATATATGGTCTTTCAATAAAGAACGTAATTTTTCAATATTTTCCTGGGTCTTTGCAGAAATAAAAATAACCGGAACCTTATAGGCATTTTCAATAGAACGTTTTAATTCGTTTTCCAAATCATTTTTAGTTTCTGCATCCAGCAAGGCATCGAAATAATGTTCTCTATATGCATCCATCTTATTGCATATTAAAATACTTGGTTTGTCACCTACCCCCAACTCTTCTAAAGTTTTCAGTACTGTTTGTACATGGTCCTGGTATTGAGGATGAGAAATATCAACTACATGCAATAAAATATCTGATTCTCTGACTTCATCCAGCGTGGATTTAAAACTTTCAATCAAATGGTGTGGAAGTTTCCGAATAAACCCAACGGTATCTGAAAGTAAAAAAGGCATAGCCTCCCAAACCACCTTTCTGACGGTGGTATCCAATGTTGCAAACAATTTATTTTCAGCAAACAAATCCGACTTGCTCAACACATTCATCAAAGTGGATTTACCTACGTTGGTATAACCAACCAGGGATACCCGCATCATTTCATCGCGATTCTTTCGCTGGGTTACACTTTGCTGGTCTATTTTTTCAAGTTTCTTTTTTAGAAAACTAATTTTTTCTTTTACAATCCGGCGATCTGTTTCAATCTCCTGCTCACCCGGACCGCGCATTCCGATACCACCACGTTGACGTTCCAAGTGCGTCCACATGCCCCGAAGCTTTGGGTAAATGTATTGCAGTTGTGCGAGTTCAACCTGTGTTTTCGCTTGAGCTGTTTGTGCACGACTTGCAAAAATGTCGAGAATCAAAAAGCTTCTGTCAATAATTTTGACTTTCAATTCTGACTCCAGATGATTTTGTTGTTTTCCGCTTAGGTCATCATCAAAAATGACCATGTCTGCCGGAAAATGCTCCATATACTTTTTAATCTCATCTATTTTTCCAGAACCTATAAAACTATGGCTGTTGATTGCAGGCAAACGCTGCGTAAATCGTTTAATAACCACAGCACCGGCAGTCTGCGCTAAAAACTCCAACTCATCCAAATGCTCTGTTACTTGCCGTTCATTTTGATCGGGTAGAATCAATCCCACGATGATAGCTTTCTCAGGCTCCTGGTTTTGGAGCTTATGGGTTGTATGTATATTAAAAGAATTTTTCTGCACGTATCAGATTACTTCAGATTTTTAACTTGGTTATATCCACCCAAATTATAAACTTTTTTAAATCCCTTGCCTTTCAAATAATCTGTAGCCGCAGAACTTCTTCCCCCTGCAGCGCAATATAAATAATATGTTTTTGAGGGATCCCATTTAGCGGCCTCTATTTGAAATTGGCCACCATCCCAATCAGCATGAATGGCTCTTGGATGATGTCCGGAATTCCACTCTTCGGGTGTTCGTACATCGACCATGATGCCTGGATCTTTAGCAATTTGCTCTGCTATTGATTTTGGTGTAGCTTGACCCATTGAATCGTTTTTACAAGCTACCAGAAAATTGATCAATAAAAAACTTAATAATAAATTGAATCGCATAAGTAACGGATTAAAATAATTAAAACAAATTTTAGAAAATTTAGCTCCAATAGATGCCTGCTGAAAAACTACTCTAAATATTCCAAAAATAATTAGGAGGGGAATTTTTCAAATAAACATTTGTGAGAGCCAAAATATTTTTAAACATTGAAATCAATATTGTAAATGAGGCATTTATATAACTTGATTTACAAAAAATATGAAAATCGAAAAACTGCCATAAAAAAGATAACGTAAATAAAGGCTTAAAAGTTCAATACAATTCCTTTATAAGTATAAAAATACCCATTGCCAAAATAAAATAGGCAAATAGTGGTTTTAGCTTATCCGAACTCAAAAATTGTGAAAGTTTAGTACCTCCAAACATCCCTAAAATTGCCATACCGGTGAATGCTAAAACAAATGGCCATTCTAACAAGGCAAGACTTTGAATTTTAGAAATCAATGCAACTCCGGTATTAATACTGATAATAATTAAGGAAGTTCCTGCCGATTTTTTAAAATCCAGTTTTTGCAATAAAACTAAAGCAGGAACAATTAGAAAACCACCCCCGGCACCAAGGATTCCTGTAATAATTCCAAGAAGGATCCCATTAAATAATATAAAGAAATAACTTTTGGAATTATTTGCATTACTTGCTTCTAATACTGGAGGTCTCAGCATTCGATAAGCAGCAAAAAATAATAATACACTAAATAAAATTAAAAGAAATGAAGATTTTGAAATGAAATAATCATTCGAATTCCAAATAGGATCCGGTATCCATGGCAATAAAAATGTCCTACTCAACCATACCATGATAACGGATGGGATTCCAAATAAAACCACTGATCGAAAATCTACCTGCGATTTATTATAATAACTAAGTCCACCCAATAAACTAATTACGCAAACAACAAATAGCGAACCGGATATTGCAACTTGTGCATCCATATGGACGAGATATACAAAAATTGGAATGGTCAATACAGCTCCCCCGGCACCCAGCAAACCTAGACTGACTCCCATAATAAATGCACAAATAAAAACAACTAGCAGCAAAATATTTATTTATAAATTCCAATAATCGTATTTCCGGAACTGGATTTGCAAGCACGATACATACCCTCTGTATTGAAGCACATACTGATAGCGCCTGTACTATCAATTGCAATGAGTCCGCCATCGCCTCCAATTGATGGCAGTAGGTTATGAACTACTTCTTTACAGGCCTTTTCGAGACTGCACTTTTTATACATCATCAAAGCGGAAACGTGAAACGCCGCATTCATACGGATAAAATACTCACCAGAACCTGTACAAGAAACCGCACAACTTTTGTTGTTAGCATAGGTTCCGCTTCCGATCATTGGACTGTCACCGATTCTTCCAAACTTTTTATTTGTCATTCCTCCGGTTGAAGTAGCTGCTGCAAGATTTCCGAATTGATCCAAAGCAATAGCACCCACTGTACCAAACTTACGATCCACATGATCCATAAGTACTTTATCTTCTTTTTTAGCCAGTAGCAATTGTTGATATCGGGCTTCAGTATAAAAGTAGGAAGCGTCCATTTTATTCAATCCCATTTTTAATGCAAAATCTTCTGCGCCTTTTCCAGCCAAAAAAACATGACCTGAATGTTCCATGACCATTCGGGCCAATTGAACCGGATTTTTAATTCGTTGTAATAAGGCAACAGCACCTGCATCCAGCGTCTTTCCATCCATTATTGATGCATCCATTTCATGCTTTCCATTTGCAGTAAAAACAGATCCCTTTCCAGCATTAAACAAAGACGCATCTTCCAATATTTTTACTGCAGCTTCCACTGCATCCAGGGCACTTGCTTTTCTCTCTAATAATTTATAAGCGCGATTAATTCCTCTTTCTAAAACTTGATGATAGGCCTTTTCAAGTTTTGGGGTCATACTGGATTTCAAAATGGTCCCTGCACCACCGTGAATGGCTATTGCGAATTGTGGTTTATCGGACATGCCTGCAAAAGTACAAGCAAAAGTTCTATTTTTTAAAATTGATTTAAATCGGTAAATTTTAGCATAAAAACTTCCTTTTATTTTTATCAACTATCCATTTTTCCTAATTGCAGTCCACTCTAAATAGTAGGGTCGCTCCAAAAACAAAAATCAAAGCAAAAATACTTTCCAAAACAAGCTTTCAAATTATTTCAACCGCAATTCGCACACCGAATAAGAATGATGTCCACTACGCTCCCATAATTCTTAATTCTTAACTTTTAATTCCTAATTCTCAATTTCCCAATTGAATACTTCTTTTTAATTTTACAAAATGAAAAACCTCATCCTACTTCACGGTGCTTTGGGTTCTGCATCTCAAATGAAGGAGTTACAGACTGCTTTAGAATCACATTTTAATGTTTACATTCTAGAATTTGATGGACATGGTAGTAAAGCAGCCTCTTTAGACGCATTAGATATAAAGCACATGGCCCTGGAATTAGATCGATTCATAACACAACATGCAATCTCTGATCCGATTGTTTTTGGTTACAGCATGGGAGGTTATGTTGCATTGTATCATGCAAGTAAACTTCCAAATAAAATTGCTAAAGTGATCACATTGGCAACAAAATTTGATTGGAATCCTGAATCATCAGAAAAGGAATCCCGCATGCTCAATCCTGAACAAATGGAAATTCAAATTCCAGCTTTTTGCGATTTACTATATCAAAGACATGGAAGTTCCTGGAAACGGTTAGTCAATAATACTGCTGAGATGATGTTGCGTCTGGGTAAAAATCAAGAATTACCAGATGCAGAATTGAAAAAAATCCGTATACCTGTTTTGATATGTCTGGGTGATAAAGATAAAATGGTAAGCGTTTCAGAAACTAATCATGCAGTTTCAAATCTCGGAAATGGTAATCTTCAAATACTACCAGATACTCCTCATCCCCTCGAACGGGTAAATTGCGATTTGCTGGCAGAATTAATTATTAAGTTTGCTAATTAAGTTAGTTAGAAAATGCTAATTCAAATTTTCTATATTCATCCCAATAATTCGGAAATGACTTTGACACAACTTCCGGATTTTCTATCTCAATTGGATAACGCCACTTTATCAGACTAAATGCCATGGCGATGCGATGATCCATGTAGGATGAATATGCTGATTCAAGATTAAATTGAATAGCGGCCATTTCAAAATAATAAATACCATCATTCTGAGTGGGTCTGATAATGCGCACATGTTGAGATTCCAGAAACCTGGAAATGATATCCAGCCGATTTGATTCTTTGAATTGCAGGTGTTGCAAACCGGAAAAATAACAATTTACCTTGTTCAAAGCACAAAAGATTGCTATAGCAGGAAATAGATCGGGGCAATTTGTAAAATCAAAGGCTACTGAACCCGGAATTTCTATGTTAAATTTTTCGAGTCTGATTCCATCTTCAATACATATTGACTTCAAGCCAAACCATTCAAAAAAAGTGATTAATGTTTCATCGCCTTGCAATCCGGATTTTCTCAAACCAGAAAAATAAATACAAGCCTTTTCTTGCAAACCCAATAAGGCATAGAAAAAAACAGCTGCACTCCAATCCGACTCAACACGATATTCTTTTCCAACATAATTTGATTTATAAATGGTAATCAACGAACGGTCCTGCAATATCTTAATTCCAAAATCACGCATCAACTGAATGGTCATGGTTAGATACGTCGCTGATACTAAATTCCCTGTGACTTCAATACTTAATGTTTTATTCAAACAGGGTGCAATTAATAAAATTGAAGAAATAAACTGGCTGCTTAAGGATCCATCAATTTTCAAAAGATCCGGAATAGGTTCAGAAATTCCCTTTATAATTTTTAATGGCAATTTGAAATCTCCCTCAATAAAATAAAATTCACAATGGAGAGACTCCAATACCTTAATGAGTTCATGTATTGGTCGTTTTCTCAAGCTTTGACCACAATCCAGTATAACCGATTTATTTAAAAGCGTCAAATATGCCAACAAAAATCGCAAGGTTGTGGCCCCTTCCCCTACGTTTAATTTATCAGATTCAACTTCATTCAGACAACGTTGTAAATCGATGGTGTCATCTGCATCAGAAAGATTATCAATTTGAAATTTAGTAGCACACAAGGCTTGTATAATCAGCAGCCGATTGGAAATGCTCTTTGAAGCAGGTAATTGTATAGCAAGGGGATTCATTAAAAAAACCTCTTAGGACCAATGAATGCGCAGAACTTCCTTTAAATCCGGATGCAAACTGCGATTCACTGGACATGCATTTGCAGCTTTCTCAAGAATTACTTTTTCTTTATTGCTGAATTCAAGATCTGGCATATAGATGTCAACTTCAATAGAGGCAATCCGACGCGGATCGCTGGCCATAATTTTTAAAACTTCCGCCCGGGCTCCAACCATATTAATTCCATGCGTTTTTGCAGCAATTCCCATGGTGGTAATCATACAACAAGCTAAAGAAGTTGCTGCCAGGTCGGTAGGTGAAAACGCTTCTCCCTTCCCCTGATTATCAACAGGAGCATCCGTTATAAATGTTTGTCCGCTTCGAACATGGGTTGTCTGCGTACGCAAATCACCGGTATATAATACTTCTGCTGTTTTCATATTACAAATTAAAATTCAAAAATAAAGATTAAATTCTGAAAGTCACGCAAAGAGTTAGAAATAGCAGTATGTATTGCTAAATCAGTTATTATAAATCATTTATACATGCAATAAAAAAAAATCCTTGCTTGTACATGAAATACCCTAATTTTGGAAAAACCAAATGATACGCATTTTAGCTAAGCCATGATAAAAACAGAGCGAAGTCAGATTAAAAAGAAATTATTTACAACCGTAAATGCCTCCTTACGAGGTCTGCTTTCTTATTCAATTTTATTATTAGGTATTCTATTATTACTAGGTACCATATTGGACCAGGCGTCTTCAAGTATCTTTCAACAATATGCTGATCAGATTCATAAGTTTAATGAAGGAATCTATTATTCCTGTATCGGATTGATTTGTGTTGTACTTGGATTGGAGCGCGCATTGGATATTTCACGAATTGATCAAGCCCTTGAAAATCAAAATGAAATTTTAAATTCAATAGATACACATATTTCAACCTACCGACAATATAAATTTATTGAATCTTATCATGAGATTTATAATTTATCATTGCAATTAACCGAACGAGCTAAAACAAATATCCGTTCAGTGGTCTATGCAAATTCACCCAAAGCACCTGATAGTTGGAATGAACGGGTTGCTGAAATATTACGAAGAAAATCAGACGCAGGTGTTCCGGTTCAATTTGATATTGTCATCTGTATCAATAAAGATGACATCAACCAACAATTTATTGAATCAACCGAACGACGTTTTAAAATATTTCAGGATCAGGGATCTGATATTTACTTTCACCGCTACGTCCAATATATGGAAAAAACCATTGGATATGATTGCTTTATTATTGATGACACGGATTTAATCTTAAGTTTTCCAACAATCCTTTCCAATAAAACGCAACGGGCCTTGTACTTTGAAAATCAAACAGACACTGTGAATCAATATATCAATTGGTTTAATTCTTATGCTATGTTTGAAGCGATTTCTATGAAAACAGCTTTAAAGAATGCAAGGACTCTTTTAAATTTACCGAATTAAAATGATCTCATGAAACAACTCCTTATATTATTTTCAATTTTTCTGCTTTTGACTAGTTGCACAAAAGATTCCGAATCAAAAGAAGAAATGCCTTTATTTAGTTTTTTATCCCAAAGCGGCACCTCTATTGATACCATTCGCAATGGTGCTGCGATATGGGAATATGGATTTCGTTTCAAACCCTTGAAAACAGGAAAAATTACAAAGCTTGGGATAAAAGTACCCGCTATTAATACATTCAAAGTTAAATTATATAATTTGACAACGCAAACCATAATCGCGCAAACCAGCATTCAGTCAACTAGTGAAGGGGGTGAATTTTTTGGTGACATTACCGATGTCAATGTTAGTTCTGGTGCGGATCTCGGGGTAGCAATTGTTGCAGATGTGTTTTTTAAAGTGCGCAATTTAAATGGCGATGCATTTTCCTTTCCGATTACAAAAGACAATTTAAGCATCATTTCATTCAATGAAGAAATATGCGGACCCAATGGCTGCAATGCGTTTCCTGGAACGACCAATGGTACGGTAATTGCGCCTTGTGTAAATATTGTATTTGTGAAGGATTAATTTGGCTGTTTTTTCAACCAATCTGTTTTTTGCAATTCCCATTTCCAGATTAAACCATCCTCTGGATCTTCAACAGATGTAATAAATTGCATACCGCAATGTTTGAGGATTGCAGTGGAAGCATTTTCGTGAGGCAATGTATGTGCCACTATGCAATCTACCTGTCGATTTTGAAATGCATCCTGTATTAAGGCTTGTGCAAGCTCCAATCCATAAGCATTCTGACGAAAAGATGGGGCAATTTCATAGCCAATTTCAACCCGATTTAAATCATCTGGTTTTCCTTTATAACCACAGGTTCCAATTATCAAATTTTGTAATTTCAATACGGGTAAATAGGTCCACCAATTCGCTTGAGTAGGATCTGCTAGCTGTTTCAAGGTATAATTCAATGGATCCGTTCCAAAAGAGGTCCACTGATCCACTAAATTTAATCCATAAACGGATTCAAAACGATTTACATCTTCAATCAGAAGCGAAACCATTTGCAGGTCGCAGGCTAGAAGTTTTAATCTTGGCGTTTCAATGATATACATCTTAACGTGTTTGTAATTCTTCTTATTAAATCAACAAATTAGCAGTTTCAATAAAAACTCATGCAAGCTAAATAAGTTGGCATAAATCTAAATACAAAGTTGCATTAGATTTGAATTAAGATCGTTTGCCTATTGGTTCGACCTTATGATATTTATTTAAATTAACACTAAACCCTAAAAAAATGAAGTACTTATTAATTTCCACTTTAATGTGGCTGCTTGTGCATTGCAATTTATTTGGACAATCTTTTGATTTTGAATGCCTTCCTGAAGGATCTGCCATTCAAGAATCTGAAATTTCGAATTGCCCGTTTGGTGATTTAAGCCAGGAAGAAATGGATGCTTTACCAGAAGTGATTGTTTATATCAACATTCATTACATTAAAGGCAACTACGGCAATTTTTATCCGGGAAATTCAAACGGAGATCTGAAGGATGGAAACTATTATGGTCACCTGATGGTAAATCATGCAAACAATGATTTTAAAAATTTAATTCCAAGTCCATCCGGCTTAAGCCATAAAATTGGAGATTCCAGGATACGCTATGTACTCTATACCAATCCAAACGAACCAGCTGACCTGTATGGCGGTATTTGGTATTGGGATCAAGAACCCAACGTTTTTCCATATCCTAATGTAATGAACATAGTAATGTTTAACGGAGGTCCCAACGACGAATTAAAAGGAACTGCCTGCGGTCAAAGCGGTTGTTGCACACGTTTAACTACCATAGGTGCCTATTATCATGTTTGGAAAAATTCCGTGCAACCAAAATTTGGTCATTGGGCTTTTGCTCAACTACTAAACCATGAATTTTTACACACCTTAGGTTTGTGTCATTCATTTTCCATAATCAATCCTTGTAAAGACATCAATCCGGCAGTAGAATGCAAATGTGGACCGGGAACAACAACTTGTGGGGGTCCAGCTTATGGCTGTTGTTCATGGAATGGAAACAGCACCAATATCATGAATTATGCGCCTACTTTAAAATCATTGAGCATGTGTCAATGGGGAACAGCCTATAACAATGCAATTTCCAAAAATTGCCCGTTTTTAACATTTTGCGAAACACAAACTGAACCCTTAATTATTGAAGCAGGTTCAATAATCACCTGGGATCATTTGATGATTATTGATCGCCCGGTAATTGTCATGCCTACAGCAAGCCTGATCATTACTTGTGAAGCGCGATTCAGTACGGAAGCTTATGTGGAAGTTCGGCGCGGCGCAAAACTCACGGTAGATGGAGCTCTTTTAACGAATTTGTGTCCGGATGGTTTTTGGCCAGGCATCCAGGTATGGGGAAACCCGAGTAAATTACAACCAGACCCGGCAAATGGAATTAATGGGATCAACGACGCAGGTATTGTACAAGTAATTAATGGTGCCACCATACAGCATGCGCGCACTGCAATATCAACAGGAGCGTGGGCCCAAGGTGGATCAGTCGCCTGGTCACATTTTGGAGGTGCGATTTATTGCGAAAACAGCAGCTTCATAGACAATCGCCGCGGTGTAGAATTCATGAAATACATTTATCCCAACAAAAGTAAATTTATCAATTGCACATTCAGCGAAAGTGGAAATTATGTAGATAATTCGGTAGGAGTTACTATCTGGGAATGCAATGACATTACATTCAACCGCAACACCTTTCGATTTTTAGATGTCGCAGGAATTTTTGGAGTTGACTTTGGTGCTAAAATTTACGATCACAATCAATTTTGGAATCTCCCAACTGGAATAGAATCGTATAACACCTTATTTTATAAAGGGAACTTAGACATAGGACAAAACAACAGCAATCCAAATTATTTTAAGAATAACACCAGGCACATCTATTGTGCTTCTGGAAATGGTCTTGATCGAGTTAATATTATTAATAACGATTTATTCAATGCTACTGGTAATGGGATTATTATTGAAGGATCCTGTCATTACAGAATTGAAAATAATCGTTTTAGAAATATTCCATTGGCTGTGGTATCTGATGCAAGTGGAGATGATCATAATTTGATTAAATGCAACCAATTTGACAAACATGAAAATGGAATTCTCTTCAGAGATATAAATTTTCAAACACAGTTTCTTGATAACTGTTTTCCTGAAAACATTGACATAGGTGTGGTGGTTAATCCAGGTGCTAGTATTAGATCTGAGCAAGGTGACAATTCGCGAGTAGCCAATAACTGCCTACAATCGAAAGTAGATATTTATGTGCCATCTCCATTTAGTGTATTTGATTACTTTTCAAGGCAACAGCCCGGAGCTTTATATTGTGATCCACATGACATTTATTGTGAAACACCAAGTGATAATTTATCAGATGGGGGGTTCAATAATTACTATTTACATAAAATTAAGGTCAATACTTCAATAAATTGTTCCGATAACAAAGAAGAACAAATTGTACCTACATTGAGTATAACCGAAGCAAGATCTAAAATATATTTTGTGAGTAGCCTGCTAAATTTATATCCACAAAATACGACTCTCCAAAATGAATTTCAATTAGCAACTAATAATTTAAATTCATTAATTAAAGATACCATTTCAACTCTTTTGGAATCAAACTTGTATCAGGAAGCAATTCAATTGTTAAATCCAGAACAATCAGAATTTGAACTAAGACTTACAATTGGTTTATATTTAATGATTCAAAACTTTGAGCAGGCAGAAGAATTATTGAGAAATATTCTAGCGAGTAATGAAAAATTAACTACATTTAAAAATGTACAATTAACAAACATCAAGAGACTTCGGGAAAAATGGAATTTCAAGCCAAATGATATTGATTTTCAAAACTTAAAACATATGGCTGATTCAAAATCACCTGACAGAATATATGCCAAAGCGTTACTTGCTCTGGATACAGGAAAATCACAAGCTGGAATTTATTCACCTTCTTCAATACCGTTAAATGAACGAAATAATAAAACATCGCTAAATGAACAAAATCAATTGGAATTATTTCCAAATCCTGTCAGTGGAATTTTGAATGTTAAGTATAACAATAAATTAATTAAAGCGAGTCGTTTTGAGATTTATAATTTGTTAGGTATAAAAATCAAAACTGGTAACCTGGATCATAGCGGAAATTTGAAATTGAACTTTGAAAAATTCCCAAATGGCATCTATATATTTAACCTTCTCGATTCAAGAGGAAATATAACAAGTAAAATTCGTTTTATTGTAAAACAAAATTAAACTAAGACAAATGAAAATACTCATTCCACATATTTTTTCAATCCTTATACTCATCCAAAATGTAGAAGGACAAAACTATTTTAGTCGACATTTTGATTTTGAGGGAGATAATGACATTGCCTGGAATATTACAAAAGCAGGTGATCGATATGTGGTCTTTTCCGCTAATTATTGCCATCAAAACACAGTAGGCTGCTCTGGCCTACTGTGTTTTAATAAAAATTTAGACCTCATTTGGAGAATTCAATTAGACAGTGTTGGGCCCTTATTTGAAGAGTGCGTGACGGCTGATGATCAATTTATTTATTTGTGTGTTACGCCTGAATACAATCCAAATTATGTTATGAGATTGTATAAAATTGACCTAAATGGCAACTTGATTCATATGAAAGAATTGGGACCCTATAGCAAACGAATCTCTCCTATCGTTATGAATCACCACCAGGATTTGCTCTATATGAATGTATTGTATTGGCATGATAGGAATATAAAAGGGTATGATTCCACAGAAATATGGTATATGGATAAAAATTTTGAAGTGGTTCATAAATTTACTGATACTGATAAAAATAAGTATGAAGATTTAACTGGATTCAGACCAACCTTAGATGGTAATTTTATTGCCAGTAAAACCTACTTTAATAACAACGGAATTGTAAGAGGAATGGTAAAAAAATTTGATCCCAGTGGCAGGAACATACAAAACTTTCACCTTCCATGGACCCATGCAGGCTATTATGATTTAGGATTAGAGCATGTAAAACCAACGCGTGATAATGGATGGGTAGGCTTGTGGCATCAAGAAATAGAAGTTTTTTTTAACGATACATTTCCTAGGCAGCCAATGGTTTATAAAATGGATAGCATGGGAAATGTTGAATGGCTTCAAATTTTTTACAGCAAATATCCAAAACGAATCATCAATCTATTTGAAGCATCAAATGGGGATATCATTCTGGTCGGAGAGAAGGAGAGCTCTGGCAGAGTTAACAAATATGTTTTAAGTGGGTGGGTGGTTCGTATAGCTTCAGATGGGAAAATTCTATGGGAAAAAAGTTACAACGATACAATTTCGATAAATGGATACAGTCATTTTTATGATGGCCTTGAAATGGAAAATGGAGATTTTGTCTTTTGTGGAAGCATTAAACCGTTCCAAGAAGCTGGAATAATTTACAACACCGACAATTGGCTCGTTCACACCGATCGAAACGGTTGCATCCTTCCATCTTGCGATAGTTTTCAACTTTTGACAAAAATTGACTTTCCTAAACAGCAGCCATTTTCAGAAGTTCGGTTTACCAATCCTGTTGCAAATGAACTGGTTGTTGAGAGCGATTCTTTCTCATCACCTGTATCAATTACAATTACTGATCTAAAATCATCCAAAATTCTGGAATTTAAAGAAATGCTCCTGCCTTTAAAATGCAATGTAAGCCAAGTTCCAGCCGGCATCTACCTATTAAAAATCCAGGACATGAAAACACATATTTCTAAAACCTATAAATTCTTAAAGACATGAAGCAAATATTTTACTACTTAACAGAACATAAGATGGTATTTACGTGTATACACTTGCTTTGTTTGACGTCGTTTATTACGAATTCAAGATTACATGCTCAAGTTTTAGTTAGTAAAGAAAATCAATGGAATGTAGCCATATATCCAACATTTTCGCCAGAATACAAATCGTACGCCATTAGACTTCTAGATGACACACTGGTTAATGGACTTCGATATCGCAAGATTTATTATTCATACGACAAACAAAATACACAATGGGAGTATCAGAATGGAATGCTTCGGGAAGATACTCTTAAACGAATCTACTACAAAAGTGAACAAGCCGCAGAAGTACTGCTATATGATTTTAGTTTGAAAGTTAAGGATACTTTTAAAATTCCGCAATTTTGCACCTTACAAGTCGTCGAGATAGATACTATAAAACTGAATGACGGACAACTCAGAAAACGACTGAAACTAATGATAAAAGACCAACCAATTTGGGGACATGAATATTGGATTGAAGGAATTGGCAGTCAATTTGGACTCATTAATCATTTTAATTTTTGTGAAACGGATTATGCAGATGTACTTCTATGCTTTTACATTAAAGGCAATTTAATTTATCCGATGTCCCCATTAATATGTTTTATTACTGAAAATGATGAAGCCTCAAATGAACCTGGAATTAAATTATTTCCTAATCCGTTTCATAGCAAAATTGAACTAAACTCAAACAATTCTAATTTTACTTGCTTCAAAATACTTAACATAGATGGACATCTAATGCATCAAGGGCATATAGACAATCCAATCACAAAAATAAATTTAGAAACATTGGATAGCGGTATTTACATTCTTGTTGTCCAGAAAGACGATGGAAATCAACAGGTTAAAAGAATTATTAAACGATGAAAGTCCCGATGTTTATTTGGAAATTGATACAATAAAAACCAATTTCATTTAATTCACTCTTTTAGAAAGCAATTAAATAAACCAAACTATCCTGGTACTCAAATCAAAAATACAATGAGCTATATAGAAAGTTATGTTGAATTCTTACTTACAAGATGTATTTATATTCTAATAATAAAGAATTCAATAATTGCTAATTATGCCATATTGCATTTAAATGATTATGCATCTTATAAATAATCAATACCCTTCATTTTGTCGCAATGCTTTATTGGTATCAATTTCTCGCTGCGGAATAGGTAAAACCAATCTTGGGTCATTGTATTCGAGGTCATCAATTTTAAAATGGTTTCGCTTACTATCTAAAAGTAAGTTTCCTTCAAAACACAATTCCAATTTACGGTCAACTAAAATACGGTTTAGATCTAGCTGACTCACATCCAATTTAGTTGCACCGGCACGTTCCCTAATTGCGTTAAGATCATCGAGCGGAGCTGCTCCGATGCTTGAATTTAAACGAAAATTGCATTCTGCCCGATTTAAATACATTTCAGCCAATCGGACAATTACAACATCACCTCTTGAATCATTAAACTTATTGGTAAAAAAGCGCATACTGGCTTCGGAAAAGAATTTACCTCTTGGGTCATCAGACTCATACAATCCGAAATGTTTGTTTTGAATCCGAATATCTCCCCTTCCCTGAAAATCTGCAGAAGCAAAGTAGGTATTTAAACCACTGATTCCATCTTGTGCGGTAACTAATATTTTAAAAATACTTTCATTGGACTGTCCGACACTCGCATCCACAAATAATTCATCAAAAGACGGAGATAAATTATGTTTAGCTGATTCTATAATTTTATTGCTTGCTTCCAGGCATGCAGAATAATTTCCTTGCATTAAATACACTCTTGCCAAAAATGCTGTTGCTGCAGTTTTTAATGCAAATCCTGAATTTGCGCCAGCTTCTTGATCAGCTAACAATTGCTCGGCAGCCAATAAATCTTCCAGGATTTGATCGTACACTGCTGCAACTGAAGACCGGGCAATAAAATCATCCTTAGAGATGACTCGTGTTGGCTTGGTAACTAATGGTACTCCTGGATTCAAAAGATTGTCTCCATCATTCCATGTTTTTGCAAATACATTTACCAAACCAAAATAAGTAACCGCGCGAATAAATCGTGCTTCACCTTCAATTTGATTTCGCTCTGCCGCATCCAGTTTATCAAGTGCCGATAAAACATTATTAGCGAGATTAATAGCTTTATATGCCTCAATCCAGGTTTGGCTTACTAAATCATTTCCAGTTGTCAACTCTTTACGCCACATTTCAGATAATTCGTAGAATGAACCACCAAAAACAACTTCTCGGTCATCACCAACAAGTTCAGAAATCAATTGAAAACCGCCACCATAAACATTTTCATTTGATAAGGAGTTATAAGCACCGATTAATGTCACTTTTACATCCTGTGCCGTATTCAACGCTGCGTTCTCATCTATTTCCTGACTTGGTTTTACATCCAATTGATTATCGCAGGATGCAAATACAATACATATAAATCCAACTATTATAAAATTTTTCATTTTGTAAATTTTTTAAAATTGTAAATTAATTCCACCAACAATTGTTCTAGGAACAGGAGCGGTATAAAAATCATAACCCTGTGCAATATTATTATTGCTTAGGGCATCTGAGTTGACCTCCGGATCCCAAAAATGGTATTTGGTTATAGTGATCAGATTTAATCCCGTTATAAATAATCTTACATTGCGAATTCTTGCTTTACTACTTAAACTGGCAGGTAAATTATATGACAAACTAGCGCTTCTTAAGCGCAAAAAGGAACCATCTTTTAAATAACGGCTGGAGGCTTCAGATCCGTTAGTATAATACAATCGTGCTTCTGGGATATCTGTATTTGGATTTTCAATGGTCCATGAATTTAATTGATCAATGGTTTGATTGTCTTCATAGAGTCCATTTGCCGAAGCATATTGTCCGATGCCATAAAAATTAATAAGGTTACCCTGAACGAAATTCCATAACATATTTAACTCAAACCGTTTAAATTTTAATGTACTTGAAATTCCACCAATCCATTTTGGAAGTGCACTGCCAATAACAACTCGTTGCGCTTCTGAATAATCCGCAGTTTTTGTCCGATCTAAACTACCATCCGGATTCAATGTGTTTTTATACCACAATGCATCGCCATTTGTTGGATCAACACCAGCATATTCCGCAGTAAAAAAAGTGCACATTGACTGACCTTCCATTGCACGACTCATACTATTAAATCCAGCTTCAATAATTTGACCTTGAATGTCATTTATTTTATTCCGATTAGCTGCCACATTGAAACCAGCAATCCATTTTAAATTAGGTCGATCCAACACAACTGCATTCAGCACAAATTCAATGCCTTTATTTTCTAATTTACCAACATTTTTTACCTGGCTGGTAAATCCTGTTGTTGCAGGAACATTAACATTTAATAATAATCCACTGGTAGATTTTCTATATAAATCAAGCTCCCCGGTTATACGATCTTTTAAAAAGCCAAAGTCGATGCCTAAATCAACCTGATCTGTAGTTTCCCATTTTAAATCAGGATTGGCCAATTGCGAAGGCCTTTGACCTGCTTGTCCACCATACCCTGCATCACCAGAAAATAGACCCAGCTGTGGGAGATTTCCAATTTCTGCATTTCCGGTACGGCCATAACTTGTGCGAATCTTAAGAAAACTAATCGGACTAACTGAACTCATAAAGCTTTCATCCGATACCACCCATCCAAGTGATGCAGCTGGGAAAAAACCATAGCGGTTATCTGCACCAAATCGTGAAGAACCGTCCACTCGTCCACTTACGCTTGCAAGAAAACGATTCATCAACTTATAGTTCGCCCGAGCAAAATAAGAAACAAATCTAAAATTAGTTTCAGTTGATGTGCCACCAATTATTTCAGCAGCACTGGATATTTTTTTATAGGCATCTGATGGAAAATTTGATCCAGATACATTATTACTTTGCAATTCTGATTGTTGATAAGAAGTTCCCAGGATCAAATCCAATTGATGAATATCAAATTCCTTTTGATAATTTAAAAAATTATTGAAATTATAATTTTCAACACGGTTAAATTGATTAAAACCATATCCAAATTCCTGACCTTGATTTCTTTGCGTTTTACTATTAAAATATGATTCTTCTTGCTGATTTAATAAATCAATTCCAAATTCGGAACGGAAAGTCAATCCTTTGCATATTTTTAAAGCTGCATACGCACTGCTTAGATTTCGATGTATAATCGCATCATGAAAAGCGTTTCCAATATTAATTAATGGATTATAATAAAGTGGGAGATTAATATCACCCGGTGGTGTGCCAATTAATAATCCAGTTGATGGATCCTTAAGTGGAGTCAAAGGAGTCAAAGCGATAATTTGCAACGGCGTATCAAAATTATTATCATAGCTGATACGCTTATTTTTTAAACGACTCAGACCCATATTTAATCCAATGGTCAAATAGGCATTGGCTTCATGATCTACTCCAATTCGTCCGGAAAATCTGGTTAATTGATTTCCTTTCATAATTCCAGTTTGATCCAGATATTGCCCCGAAGTATAAAATTTAGTTTTTGCATTGCCCCCGTCAATACTTAAATCAACCTGGGTTTGAGGAGCATTTTGAAATCCAAGCTCGTCCCATTGAGTATCCGCCTGATCGGCTGTCCCATATGTACCTGCACTGATGGCATCAAAAAATCCTTTAATATAACTGGTATAAGAATCTGGATCATTTGAATCAATCCCATCTATGCGATCTGAGTTTGCAGCTGCCTTTGTATAGTAATCTACATATTGTGCTGCATTTAAAAATTTAACTTTTTTGGCAGCCTCAGCAGAACCGGATTGAATCGTAAAATTTATAGATGTTTTTCCTTCATGCCCCTTCTTGGTTGTAATTAAAACTACGCCATTAGAGCCTCTTGAACCATAAATAGCAGCTGCAGAAGCATCCTTTAAAATTTCGACGGATTCGATATCTTCTGGATTTAAATCAACCAATGAATTGGTTGCACCGTAACCAGTGGCAGATAAATTTGCTGTGGTAATTGGAATTCCATCAACCACATAAAGTGGTTCATTTGACGCAGATACAGATGAATTACCGCGGACCCTGATTTGCATAGCCTGACCTAATTTTCCTGATCCTGCATTCACTTGCACTCCTGCTGCAGTTCCCTGCAACAACTGTTCAACACTATTTGCAGGGATGTCACGAACATCTGTTTGTCGGATTTTAGAAATTGCACCGGTCAAATCTCTTTTTGTTTGTGTTCCGTACCCTGTCACGATAATTTCAGATAACAACTGAAGATCTTCAGCAAGTTGGATTTCAATACTTGTTTGATTATTTATTGCCAATTCCTGACTTACATAGCCAATATATCTGCAAATTAAAGTTGCATTGGTCCCTACTTCCAATCGGAAACTTCCATCAATATCGCTGACAGTTCCGGTATTTGAACCTTTAATTAATACACTTGCACCTACTAATGGGGTTTGATCTTTGGCAGATCGAACGGTTCCTGTGATCTGTCGGTTTTGCGCCAGACATAGCTCACTAAAAAGTAGCAATAGAAACAAAATGACATTTGTTTTCATAATTGGTTTGTTTGTTTGTTTGTTTGAAAATAAATCTTAAAACTCAAAGGTTGCGACCAAAAGTATGAATTGTTTGGTGAAATGGGTGATTTTAATTTATACCTTTTTCCTAAAACACAAAAGCCACCTTTAAGGTGGCTTTTGTTTTGTGGGAGATACTGGGTTCGAACCAGTGACCCTCTGCTTGTAAGGCAGATGCTCTGAACCAGCTGAGCTAATCTCCCTTTTTATTTTATCTCCGTTGATCCTTGACCCTGGCGCTTCTAGCGCCATGCTCTGAACCAGCTGAGCTAATCTCCCGAATTCAATAGGGGCTGCAAATATAATGGAGCTGTCTTTTATTACAAAACAAATTTAAAATTTAAATTATTGTATTGATATTCAGGCCTTTAGAATGATTGGACTTCCGATTTTAAGCGTATAAAATCGCGTAAATCTATCATCTTTAATAAGATTGCCAGGAAAAGGATCCCAACCAAAGATAAGCTCATTCCAATACGCCAATCGTCAATATTGGATTTTAAGAGAGAACTTACACAATAGGCCATGAGCATTAGAAAAATCATTTTTAACCAAAAGATTGATTTTAAATGGATGATTTGTTTTTGCTGTAAGTAAATGATTTGAATACCAAACAAAAAACTATGCGTAATGACCGTGACGTATGCTACTCCAATCAATTGTAAACTTTTAATCAAGTAAACATTTAATATAAAGCTAATAATACCCGCCAACATGTAAAATAAAAACAATTGCCGCTCTTTGTGTATTGCTTGAAATAAGGCTCCAAAAATATAATTTAAACTCGCTGGTAAAAAAGAAAGCATTACTAAACAAAAAATAAACTCCCAATAATTGTTGTTTTGATTGTATAGTAAATTCATGATTTCCTTTGCATAAAAACAACTGCTCATAACCAATGCAATTGTAAATGCAAACAATAAATTCAAAGCCATTTTTAATAACTCTGTCAGTTTTTCTTCATCCTTGTATAAAACTGAAAACATTGCCAGCAATAAACTTCCAAATGCAAGAGAAACCATGCTGGATGCTTCAAAAATACGCATAGAGGCCGCATAAATTCCAGCTTGTTCATCACCATTTTCAAGCCATTTGCCTATTAATAACACATCCAACTTATTATAGATCGTACTAAATAAAAAAATCAGGCTAAATGGAATGCAAGCCTTTATAATGGGCTTCAACTGCATAAAATGGAAAGTCGGCCAGTTTATCCGAATCCCCTTAAATAACAAAAAACAAAGAGCAAGAACCAAGCAACAGCCAATCGAAACGGTTTGAATCCAAACAAATCCTTGAATACTCAAATACTGTTTTAATTCAGGATACCACAAAATTAAAGCCCCAAAAACAATCAACAAGACCCGATCTAAAATGGAAAAGAAACTATCCGTTTTATAATAACCTAATCCGGAAATTACCGATCGAATGAAAAATACCGCACTGATTAAAATCTGATTGAATACTAAATGCAGAATTAATGCAATTTGGATCTTTTCATAATCAAAAACCAGGATAATCAGTACAATACAAATTGTGTACAAAAAAGAAAGTATGATTTTTAGACCTATTAATTGATTGAAATTATTTTCAATGTTGGCTCTGTTTTGACTTACATAACGATTGGTATAATTTTGAATTCCAAAATCATTGATGAACTGAAATAACAAAGTAAAATTGAGTAGTTTATAATATAAACCATAATCCGTCGTACCCAAAACCAATTGAAATTGACGGTCTATCCCCAAAAGGTAGATGGCTTTAACAAACAAATTCAAGCCAAGTAATAAGACAATATTAATTGCAAAGGTCTTTTTCATGAAGGGTTTGCAAGATACAAAGCATTCTCAAGCGATTTGATTCGAATAGACTTATTACATTCAATTGAAATATACTACATTGTCATTAAATTGAATTTATTATGCCACATACCATTCGCATATTTCTTTTTACCATTGTATTATTTATTATAAATCAGGGAATTGCGCAATCAATCCGCTTCCAAAAAACTTACGGCCCACAGGTCTTTGTCCCAGGAAGTAAAAATAACGAAGCCAGTTTTTATGATGTGGAAACACTTTCTGATGATGGATTTGTAACGCTTGGATTTCTGACAGACACTTTGACGCCTCAGCATTCAGAAGGCTTTATTAGTCGTTATGATTGCACCGGCCACGTGCTGTGGACTAAATCCTTGGGTGCTTCAGGAGCTCCTACCAACACCAATGCAGGCATCGTTGAAACTTCGGAAGGCGATATCGTTTTCAGCTTTAACCTTGGAACCGGCTTTTTTCTTGCATCCATTTTAGCAGGACGAATTTCAAAATCAGGACAGGTCATTTGGATGAAACGCATTGGCAACAATACCGAATTCGGGAGAGATTTAGTCCAAACTCCGGATGGAGGTTTTGTTATAGTAGGAAATACTGCTTTCTACGGTACAGATAAAATTGCTGCAGACATTTATATATTGAAACTGGATGCTATGGGAAATATCTTGTGGTCAAAAACTTTTGGCAATCCTGCAGGAACTTATGACGAAGCTTATGCTGTAAAGCTCGACTCAAAAGGAAATCTGATTGTCACAGGTCGATGCATTGCGGATGCTACATTTCAGGCATTTATTTTAAAAGCTGATCCTATTGGGAATCCCATTGCATTTAAAACCTATGGATACACCAATCAGAGTACCAGTGCATTTGATTTATTGGTAGACGCACAGGATAATTATCTGATTACGGGATATACTACCATTTTGGAAATCGACTATACCAGCTCTGCAAGTGACCCATTTTTAATTAAAGTGGATAGTGCCATGAATACCGTATTTGCAAATGTTTATGAAGTTAACTATGGACGAGACCTTAGCACGATCGGTGAGGGTCTTGCATTATTAAACAATGGAGACTATGCAATTGGTGTAAGTACTTTGTCTTTTTCAGCCCATGATATTTCAGGACCCAATGCTCCCAATAAAAATGCATTGTACGTCATTCGAAAAGATGGTAGCATACGGAAAGCATTTTTATACAACATGCACGGCTCTCAGTATACCCGTGTGCGAAAAAGCAGCATGGGCTCTGTTTTATTGGGTGGATTTTCAAGAGCCTATACTGATAAAAATGTCAGTCAGGGTTTGATTATCAAAACGGATAACCAATTTCTTTCAGGTTGCCATGATATTGATGTAACCCCTGAATTAGCAATTTACAAACCCACCTGGCAGATAGCTGACTTTAGCTATCAATTAAAATCAGGACATCGCATTATTGATTATATTAACTACAAGGATTCTTTATTAAAAGAATTCACATTATGCGAAGAAATTCCCTTACTGACACCAGAATTTGATGCGCCTAGTGTGGTGTGCCCTGGCGAAGTTCAGTTCATCGATCAATCTGCTGGTCCTGGAACAGGTTATTGGATCATTGATCAAGATACCATTCGACAGGATGGTGATCTTAAATACTTATTTCATAATCCCGGAACGTATGCCGTGACACGGGTTTTGCAATTTAGCTGTGTGGTAAAAAGCATAACTAAAAATCTGATTGTAAAATCCGGTTTTGTAGATACTGTTTTTGCAAGCATTTGCGAAGGATCTAGTTTCTCTTTTAAAGGAAAAAATTTTGACAAAGAGGGAATTAATTTACTTACAATTCCTGGACAAAGCGGAGTTTGCGATTCAACATATATAATTGATATTAAAAAAATCAAAGTCGATTCAACCACGATTTCTCAGGAATACTGCGGTAAAGAATTTAATCTCCACAATCAAAGCTATACAAATCCCGGTAAATATCAATTGATTCTTAAGAGTCAAGCAGCTTGTGACAGCTTGATAATAAATTTGAACCTTTCTAAGGTTTATAAAACAGATACCCTTATTGAATTAGACACAGTATATTTTTGCGATCATTTTCAATATGGTGATACAATCCTAACCAAATCCGGTATTTATCAAAAAGTTGCCTTTGATACCCTTGATGATTGTGGCATTAAATATTTTAATGCTGTTTTAATAGATGACTGTGATTGCTTAAAATTTCCAAATGTTTTTACTCCCGATAATGGCGATCAATTAAATAATGATTTTAGGCCTGCAAATAAATGTGGGGATGTAATTGAAGAGTATAAGATAAAAATTTACAATCGATGGGGACAAATTATTTACGACTATTCAGGAGATTATAAAATTGGTTGGGATGGGAAATTTAAATCTTTACCAGCTCCCGTCGAAACCTACATGTACCTGGCAGAATATAAAATTCGTTATATTGAAAACCAAGCAGCTGTAACTAAACTAAAATCCGGATCCTTTAGTATCATCAGGTAGATTTTAATCTTAATTACAAGATACAAAGATGATTAATCAGAAGAACATACAAACCGAAGTAGATGCAGGTTTTTTATATTCCTATTTAGCAGAAACAGAAAGTGATCCGAATGTTGCTAAGATTTTTTATGAAATGGCCGACATTGAATCCGGTCATGCAAAAGCTTTTCTTGCCAAAAATAGTATCGGACTTTCAAAATTACCTAAACCATCCTGGAGAGCGAAAACTTTAAAAATGGTTGGAAAATTTTTCGGAAACGATTATGTTCTTGGTGTATTGTTAGATACTGAAAAAAGTATTTCTAATGCTATTTTAAAAACAAGATCTGAAGGGAAAACAAATCCATCTATTTCTGATACTGCGCATGTGAGTATCTTAAAGAATATACTTAACACGAATACCACGATATCTGGAACAAGCCTTGCTCGTTTTGAAAAAAGGCACCGTTCCGTTGGAGGCAATGCATTGCGGGCAGCTGTTTTAGGAGGAAATGATGGACTGGTCTCCAATTTTAGTTTAGTTATGGGGATTGCAGGTGCAACCAGTGGACAAAATGAAGTATTGTTGACTGGCTTGGCAGGATTATTGGCAGGAGCCTTATCCATGTCCTTGGGTGAATGGATTTCGGTTAAAAGTTCGCAAGAGCTCTATGAAAATCAAATGCAATTGGAACTGGATGAATTGGAAAGTAATCCTGAAGGAGAAGAAAGAGAAATGGCTTTAATTTATATTGCAAAGGGTATTCCAGAAGATCAGGCTCGAAAAATGGCCAGTGAATTGATTAAAAATACAAAACAAGCTCATCAATTATTGGTCAAAGAAGAATTAGGGATTAATCCGGAGGAATTAAAAGGTTCTGCAATGGAAGCTGCCATAACTTCATTTATATTATTTGCGGTTGGGGCCGTTATTCCTGTGATTCCTTATTTTTTTATTGGTGGCATGAAAGCCGTTTTCTTTAGTGCCGGATTGAGTGCTATTGGATTATTTATAATTGGTTCGTCCATTACTTTATTCACAGGAAAAAATGTTTGGTATTCTGGTATAAGGCAAGTTCTTTTTGGTTTAATGGCTGCTGCAATAACTTTTGGCATTGGAAGTTTGATTGGTGTTTCAATTGCCGGTTAATTTTCATTCAATGCAATTAATATTGAAGATCACTAAATCAAAAAGATGAATTTAAAAATAAGTTATTACCTATTATTTGCTTTCATGTCCTTTGTATCTTACTCGCAAATAGAACCAGAACGTCATCTGATACCGAAATCAGAAACCTTAAATTCAACTGACAAATTATTAAAGTTTGATTACAAGCAATTGATACTTCCTTCAATTGGAATTGTGTATGGAATTGTAGGCATTGAAAATCATACGTTGCGATTTATTAATGGTACGATACAACATGAGCTTGGAGAACATATAGATCGCAAATTAAGTATTGACGATTTTAGTCAGTATGCACCGGCTGCATGTGGATTGGGTCTTGATATTTTTGGTTTAAATTCTAAACACAGTTTAAAGCAACGAAGTATTGCATTGACCTGTTCCTACATCATTATGACTGCTGTCGTTTTGAGTTTAAAATATAGTACCAAGATTGAACGTCCTGATAAAACTTCATTTAATTCGTTTCCTTCCGGACATACTGCAACTGCATTTGCCGGTGCAGAGTTTTTATGGCAGGAATACAAGGATCATTCTATCTGGATTGGGATAGCAGGTTATACTATTGCAACAGGAACGGGAGTATTTAGAATGCTTAATAACAGACATTGGTTGACCGATATCGCAACAGGAGCCGGTATTGGAATGCTGAGCACGAAACTAGCCTATTGGCTCTATCCGGGTATCAATCGAACCTTATTTAGGCAGACTCAAAAGTCGGTAGGAATGGGTATTTCTCCGGATTTTTCTACTGATTATTTTGGTATAAAGATCTCAATATCAGGAATATAACTCAAATTAAAGGATTTTTTACCCGTATAATTATCATGAATTACTTAAAGGGAAGAATTACTAAATCATTTAAAATATTTAGATGAAACAAGTATATTTGCCCTCCCTTTTAGGTCGGGTGGCCGAGTGGCTAGGCTCAGCTCTGCAAAAGCTGCTACAGCGGTTCGAATCCGCTCTCGACCTCAACAATCACATTTCCCCTTATTCTCCCGGATAAGGGGATTTTTATTTTAGTTTATATTGTTTCAAGGAACAGCAAAATTCCTTTTATTTTATCAACAACAATTTATTGCTAATTGTCTTTCCATTAAATTGGATTAAACAGGAATAATTGCCGGCTGGCATATTGCTAGCATCCCATTCTACTTCATGCGTTCCGCTTTCTTCAATTTTATCAATTAGCTCAGCGCATTGAATTCCATTCGCATTGTAAATGCTAACTTTTACCCTTCCTTTCTCCGGTAGCTGATAACTGATTTTTGTATTGCTATGAAATGGATTTGGAAAATTTTCATTTTTAAAATCTTGGACAGACTTTTCATCGGCAACAGAAGTCAATACGGCTAACACACTGGTTTCCCATGAAGTGCCTACCCGAATGGCGTCGATTTTAATGTCACAACCGAGCATACCTGTTTGTGCATAATTATTGCTTAAACAAACAAATGCTTGTCCTGTGAAATCATCCCCATCAATGGTTCCTGCCAATGGAATATTAGGTTCTTCAGCGGGCACTCCATTTGTAAATACATACAACCTGGATGAATCATTGCTTGTACCTGGATAAATGGCATATTTCAGAACGACGAGGTAAGTTTTATGTATCTCAAAAGTTGAATTACTAAAATCTACAATTCCAATCTTCCGAACACCCAGGTTAAAGCTTGTGTCAGTTAGCCTTTTAATATGTAAAGCAGTATTAAGATTGGTGCCACCTGTATTTGGATTGAAAGAAATGCAGTATCCTTGTGTAAGGGTCGTAGGCAGGCTATCAACTTTAATTAATAAAGACATGTATGCTGCACCTGAAGTAATGTCTGGACTAAATCTTCTCAAAATAACATCTCCTTCACCTGCATTTTTAATTTGGCTGCAATTCCCCCGACCCGATCCAACATATCCATCATATTCAAGTCCGGGAGAAACGACTTTAATATTGAAATCTGAATTTATACCACTGCGATACCAATTGCCTAAATTTTCTAAACTATCAATTGGATCAAAAATAAAATCTTCTGTAAGTACATTTTGGGAATATAAACTGAACCCACCTAGCAGGGTAAAAAATAAAGACAGGTAGCCGTTTTTCATTGCAATATGTTTTTTAATTAATTTTTTTCAAAAGGGGAATTAAAGTCCCTAGATCAGATTTAATAAATTTATTTGGAATATTCCAGAACAAAATTAAAAATATTTTCAATAAACATTAGTTTTTATTAAAATTCTAATCTTAAGGATTCCGCATCCGTTCAATACCATAATTATTAGAATGAGTCTTATTCTAACAAATTAATTCTAAGCTTAGCTTGTTACAACTTAACTTGCGACTGATATTTAATTTCTACCTTTACACAAATCTGTTATCATGCCTATATATAAAATAAGCTTGTATTTGGTATCCTTAACACTTTCC
This sequence comes from Saprospiraceae bacterium, assembly GCA_016714025.1. Classification (NCBI taxonomy): domain Bacteria; kingdom Pseudomonadati; phylum Bacteroidota; class Saprospiria; order Saprospirales; family Saprospiraceae; species Saprospiraceae bacterium. Next base: position 257,573 of record JADJOB010000002.1, read on the forward strand.
TCCTTTTTCCTTTCATGCGAAAAAGATCCGGAAACCATTATAAAAACAGTAACTGTGACCGATACCTTAGTAATCCATAAAACGGATACGTTAATTCTAAAACAATACATTGAGGATTCTGCAACAACCTTTATTTTGTCCAGGCATACTGAAACTACAGGAATCGGTACAGATCCATCGCTTAGCGCCTTGGGACAAGAACGAGCCACTGAATTGGCCCGGGTTCTAAAAAATACTAAAATTCAGGCTGTGTATTCTACAAACTACAACCGCACCAAAGAAACAAGTTCAAAAATTGCATCCAATAACTCCGTATCCACACAAATTTATGACCCTGCTAAATTGGACGAATTGGTAAACTCCATTTTGAATCAATACCACAATCAGGTAGCTTACATTGTAGGACATTCAAATACCACCAATGTCTTACTCAATATTCTTATTGGTACCAATGTATATGGCAACATACCAGATTCTGAATATGATAATCTCTATATTGTCAATGTAAGTTCAAAGGGACATGCAAAGGTTTTGCATTTGAAATATGGAAAATAATTTTCAACACTATTAATAATAATTGCTGTTTTCTTAATGCCAATTTAATTCCAATAAATTATACTTTTTATGAAACACATCATGCTTTATACCTTATTCTTAATCACAATGAATGGAATTCATGCTCAAACAGTGAATGGGGTTCCTATGGATTCGATTAAAACTGATTATGTTGAGATTGTCGGAACTGAAAAGTTTCTCTCAACCAAAATGAATGTTGAAATTGATTTTGGTCAGCGACAAAAATACTGGTCCCAGAAAGATACCCGGCTGGTTGACGAACAGGGTAAAAGTCTGGAATTAAACAGCATGATCGATGCGCTCAATTTTATGTCCAAACATGGCTATTCATTTATTGATTCATACATCGTTACGAAAGATGGAATCAATGTATATCACTATATACTTAAAAGAATAAACGATTGAATACGCTTGACTTGATTTAAAATCGGATCTGTAACTTCATCTTCTATTCAGAGGATTTCAGTTGCTTATTTAAATTTCTACCAATCCATCTAAATTATTTTCCACAAATAGTGATTGAATTTTGTTGTACTTTTATAGGCAATGGAAATCTCTAAAAGCTTTTGTATTAATATATTACGTATAGAAAAAAGCATTCAAATACTTTTTGTTTTTATACTGTTTAACTTCTTTGCTATACAATCGCATGCACAATGTACAGGCTTGGTCGTTAGTGCGGGGCCAGACTTGGTTAAATGTGATTCAAGTCAAACATTACAATTAATGGGCTCTGTGCAAGGAAACTTTACGAAATTTTATTGGACACCCACCGGAGGATTGAGTAATCCAAATATTTTAGATCCTTTTGTCACTCAAAAAATTCCTGGTCGATATACGTACAAACTGACTGCCGAAGGCATATCAACTACCAATCTCATCAAAAACGGAGACTTCGAAAGTGGTAATTCGAGTTTTAGTTCAAGCTACACCTTTACTCCAGTAAATACTACCGAAGGAGAATACTTTGTTACACCTAATCCTTCTTCATGGAATGGGGGTTTTACCAATTGCGGAGACCATACCACCGGTAGTGGAAATATGCTATTGCTCAATGGGCATCCTGTAGCCGGAACAAATTTCTGGTGCCAGACCATTCCTACAGTTGTTGGAAGAATTTATCAATTTGAATTTTGGAGTCAGTCTGTAGTAGCATTTAACATTGCACAACTCAATGTGAAGGTTAATGGAAATTCTGTTGGCACAACTACAGCAGGTGGTTTGTGCAATTGGGTTCTATACACCGTTCGGTTTACTGCAACGTCAACTTCTACCCAAATCTGTTTAAGTGAATCCACCGGGATTCGGGGTGGCAATGACTTTGCAGTGGATGACATTGCTTTGTATGAAACCTGCATGGAAATGGATCAAGTAGTCGTTGAAATTGTAAACCTGGTTGCCAGAATTGACATTTTGAATCCTCCCAAATGTTCTTCCGATCCATTTGACTTATCTGCGATTGGATCTTCAGCGGGTCCCAACATTCGTTATGAATGGACAACTGACATTGGAAAAATTATTTCAAAAAATGGATTAACTGCTAAAGCCAAAGGTTCCGGTATTTATACCGTAAAAGTAATCTATACCAATGGGGCAGTGATGTGTGAACAGGAAGCCTCCATAGAATTTAATGCTCCCGATGTACTCGCAGGTATTTTGGATATCAATGGGAAAGAAAATTGCCGGAAAGATTCTATCCATCTTAAAGCCTTGATCAATACAGGAAGTGGATTGTATAGTTATAAATGGAGCCCTGATTCCAGTATATTGAGAGGCCAGTCGACGGAAGAAATTATTATTAATACTGCTAAAAAATATTCTGTTACCATTACAGACCAGGGTTCTGGATGCACGCTGGTATTAGACTATGATGTTCCGGCAGATACCTTGAAACCTATAGTTGGAATTTTTGGGGACAGCTTAATTAACTGTAAGAAAAAAACAATTAACATTCATGCAATTCCATCTGATAGCATTAACTATGCAATTACCTGGACCAAACCTAACCTGACCAACACTACGGGCATTTCCACACTTTCAGATTCTTCAACCGGAATTTATAAATTAAAAATTATTGACAATAGAAATTTCTGTAGCGATAGCACATATTGGGTTATTAAGATTGATACCCTAAAGCCGCTTATAGAATTAGGTCCTGATTTAAACATTGATTGTAAAAACAACACAGTTCTTGTTACTAATTTGCAAAATAATAATGCTACCAATTTAAATTATTATTGGAGCTTTAACAATCAGAATAGACCAAAAGAAGACAGTCTTATTAATAAACAATTTACCCAATCTGGAATTGTTCGTCTTAATATACTCGATACCATCAATGGATGCTTTACCAACGATAGTCTGAATGTAATAGACCTAAGAACCATACCACAACTTGATGCCGGTACCGGTGGAACGATAAACTGCAAGACCAATCAAATTCAATTACAAGCACAAATTAATCCAAACGATTCCTTGACCATTCTATGGTCCAGTCCAACCGGAAATGTTGTCTCCGGACAAAATAGCATCAATCCATTGGTTGATAAAAAAGGATGGTATTTCATTCGCATAGTTGATACAACAAATTCTTGTGAAAACATGGACTCTGTTTTTGTCGATGAAAACACTTTAAAACCCATTGCGAATGCAGGGCCTGATTTAGTGTTTAGCTGCAAGGATAGTTTAAAAATTATAGACGGTTCCCTTAGCAGTTCCGGTTTATTCATTTTATACAATTGGACTACTGCCAATGGAACGATTCGCAATGGAAGTACTACCAATCAAATTGAAGTCACGACTCCAGGAACGTACAAATTAATTGTAATGGATACGATGAATGGCTGCAAAGACAGTGCATTGATACAAGTTAATCCAGATTTAAATAAGCCCATAATTCAATTACAAAATCCAGATACTCTTACGTGCATTAAAAAAAGTATCCTTTTATCTGGAACCGCAAGTTCACAAACTGGGAATCCACTAAAGATAATTTGGACAAGCGCTAATGGAAACTTTATCAGTAAAGTAGATTCTGCTTCAGTTTTAATTGACAAACCTGGAACTTATTTATTTACAGCCACTGATCAAATCAATGGATGCCAGACAAGCAGTCAACTGCTTGTCCGAATAGATACCATGGCACCGATTGTCAATGCTGGAGTGGACCAATTTTGGAATTGCGAAACCACACAAATTCAATTAACAGGTTTTGCTTCAGGTGCAGCGAATGATTTTTTATGGCAAACCAGTAACGGTCAATTGTTAGGAAATCCTGCCAATGCCTCGATTCAAATTGGAGGTCCCGGTTTATACATTTTACAAGTGCAAAATTTAATTAATGGATGCAGAGCCAGTGATTCGATCCTTGTTATTCCGGATCTTGTCAAACCCCCTTTGGTATTATTACCTGCCGGAATCCTCAATTGCAAAGTAGATACTTTAACTTTAGTTGCACAAACCGTAAACCCAATAAACAGGTTCCACTATAAATGGTTAAACAGTTCCGGTGGAATTCTTAGCAATTCAAATTTACCTGTGATTCAGATCAATAAACCCGGTTGGTATTATTTTACTGTAATTGATACTGTAAATAAATGCAGCTCAGAAGATAGTTTATTGGTACATGAAGATCGAATAAAACCTATTGTCACTGTTTCGAAACCATTGGAACTTACTTGTTCCAGAACAACGACCCAATTAGATGGTATTATAACCAATGCCGGTCCGAATTTTTCCACAATTTGGACCACATCAAACGGAAACATTGTTTCAAATCCAAATGATATTCATATAGATGCAAATAAAGAAGGTCGGTACTATGTTATTGTGACGAATCCTATTAATGGATGTACGAGTCAGGATTCAGCAGATGTAATTGAAAATAAAAATCTCCCAACAGATTTTCAATACATAGCGCAACAACCAAAATGCCAGGGTGAAACCGGAACAATAATAATATTGGGAGTTACCGGAGGTCAATTCCCATTGAGCTATTATATAGACAATGTTTTGATTGCTGGAAGTAGTGTTTCAAACTTAAGTCCTGGATTGAAAAAGATTAAAATCGTAGATTCAAACGGTTGCGTGCTTGTAAAAGATATTTTTATAAATCAGGCCACACCGGTTGGAGTAAGTTTGCCTCCCAGTGTAAAAATAAATCTAGGGGACCAGCTAACATTAAATCCAATATTTACAAGCCCTCCGGATTCTATTGCAAGCATACTCTGGAGTCCTGCAGATCATTTAAGCTGTACAGATTGTCCAAATCCTGTTGTTAAAAACCTTGAAAATGAAACTTCATTTACGGTTAGCTACATCACAAAGAATGGTTGCACAGCTAGCGCCACGATATTAATACAGATTATAAAAAGAGGCATTTGGCTACCAAATGCATTTAGTCCAAATGGAGACAATATCAATGACTGGTTTTATCCTATTGTTGCTGAAGACAGTTATAAACAGATTAATTACATGAGCATTTACAATCGTTGGGGTGATCAGGTTTATTACAAAACAAATTTTCAACCAAATGATCCTTCCCAGGGCTGGGATGGAACTTTCAAAAATCAAAAATTAAATCCTGGCGTATTTATTTACTTGATTGAAGTGGAATGGACCAACGGAGAAACTAAAAAGCTTTGGGGTGATTTGAGTTTAATCCGTTAATTTTATTCATAGTGATTTTTCAAGTTAGTTCAGAATTATAAATTGATCTGAAATTATACGTATTTCATTTTTACAAAAAAAAAAAAAAAAAAGGATCCAGTTGACTGGACCCTCTTTTTCTTGATAATGAAATATTGTAAAACAAAAATTGCTTTAGTTTATTTCTTCATTTTTAATGATTTTGAATCATCTGTGGCAGTTCCAACTGGTGGAGGTGTAGTTGTTGTTGGTGTAGAGCTGCTTGTTGTTTTCTTTGGAGTCATTTTAGTTGACTTTGCAGATTTCATTTTCTTACAAGCATCACCACATACGTGACCTTTTTCACCATGAACATAAGCATGTGCTCCATCCTTACAAGCAACTGTACAAACGTGATCTTTCATTGCAACTGGAGCAGTTTCAGCTGTTGGTTTTACAGAAACAGCACCTGTTTTTTCTTTTGGAGTTGTAGTTTTTGGAGCTTTTTCAGTTGGAGTTGAAGTTGATTGCGCATTTGAAGAAACGAAAACACATGCAGCCAAAGAGAAGAATAATATTAATTTTTTCATTTTAAAAGATTTAAGATTAAATAAATTTATTTCTATTAAGTACCAAGAATTTAACAAAGGTTAGCATTCCTTAGTGAAATTTATTTCCTGGTTTTTCCCGATTGGTCTCATGTAGTTTTATTTAGACTACAAAAGAACGAAAGCGGTAACTATACATTATAATTCCATTGAATAATATAAGAACTTTAATAACCCGCTATTTTTATGCCATAAATTCTATTTTTTAATAATTACATAAAATCTTAGCGCAACGAAATTAGTAAGAATTTTAAGATTTTAAATTATTTTCGCATCCAGTACAAATGTCTACAGAATTAATATATAAAACCCTCATTAAAAATCGTTTAGTTACAGGAAGACCCAATTTTTTAAAAGCTCCGGGACGCGTAAACCTAATTGGAGAACATACTGATTACAATCAGGGCCTGTGTTTACCGGGTACATTTCAAAAAGCCATCTACTTTGGTTATGTTCCTTCCGGAGAATCTGAAATCATCAGTCTCAAGTACAATGAATCCTGGTTTCCAAAATCGCAACATCAAATTCCCGGTTGGGCAATCTATTTTAAAGGAGTTTGGGACCTTTTGAGACAAAAAGGATATTCCTGGCCTGATTTTAAATTGGCCTTTGATGGCGACCTGCCAGTTGGAGCAGGCCTTTCTTCTTCCTCTGCCATCAGTTGTGGATTTATTACCATATTAAATGAGCTTGGATCTTTAAAACTTACAATTGAAAAATTAACGGAGCTTGCCGTTACTGCTGAAAAAGCATCCGGCCTTGAAGGGGGTATGATGGATCAAATCAGTATATTTAATGGCAAGAAAAATCATGCCCTTTTAATTCAATGCAGTGATTGGAATTTTAAATATATACCCATTCCGGAAGGTCCTGTTTGTTGGTTGATCATTGACACTCGTGTCAAACATCAATTAATTCATACTGATTACAACTCCCGATCAAGATCCTGTAAGGAGCTTTTGAAAATCGTCAAAAACTCAATTCCTGAAATTAACAATTTGAGTGATCTCACATGGGAGCAAATTCAGAGCTTTGAAAAAAAACTGAGCAGCCAATTTTTTAAATACCTTATATATATTAATGAAGAAAATCAACGGGTTCTCGAAATGGTTGATTTATTGGAACTCAAACAATTTGAAAATATCGGACGTTGTTTATTGAATGGACATGAAGGACTGAGGAAATTATACAAAGTGAGTTGCTCTGAATTGGATTTTTTAGTTGATTTTGCAAAAATTAGCCAAATGGCCTATGGCGCCCGAATGATGGGAGGCGGTTTTGGAGGAGCTACTTTGCATTTGATACCTGAAAATTTTAAAACAAGCTATACCCAAGGTATAAGCAACGCCTATGCAAATAAATTTGGCTGTCAACCTGATGTATTTGAACTCAATCTCGAAGACGGCATTCAATTTATTTAATACACACTACCAATCTTGTTTTTTATGAATAAATACATTCTGATTTTATTGATTCTATCTGCTTCCACCTCAAGCTTTGCAAAAAAGAAAAGTGATGCTGAATTATTAAAATCTTATTTAAAAGAAAGTTTTCAGGGAATTCAAATTAATGAATTAGATCCGAAAGATAATTTTCAATTTTTTTGGGAACTTATTATTCAACAAGAATTGGACCATTCAAATCCGTCGAAAGGTCACTTTCCACAAAAAATACTATTATATCATAAAGGATTTAAAAAACCAAATGTTATAGTAACAGAAGGTTATCAAGTGGCCGATCGAATTTATGAAGCCAGTTTAATTTTTGATGCCAATCAATTTTCAGTTGAATACCGGTTTTTTGCTAATTCAAAACCTGCAATTATTGATTGGTCACTGCTCAATCAAAAACAGGCATTAGAAGATTTGAATATCATTCAAACTAAATTGTCAGGCATTTATAAAAAAGCTTGGATTGCAACGGGAATTTCAAAAGGAGGCACGACAGCTGCATTGTACAGTTTAAACTATCCAAAAAATTTAAAAGCGAGCATTGCATATGTTGCACCATTTCCTCTGGCGCAGGAAGATCCCCGAACGGTGATACATTATCAATCAACAGTTGGTACACCGGAATGCAGAATGAAAGTCAGAGATTTTCAACGCATGATTTTAAATCATCGAAAAGAATTAAAACAACTTTTGGTAGAAATGGAACAACGGGATGGAGTCATTTTTGAAATAGATAAAGACCGTATAATTGATTTTGCAGCGATGGAATATCCCTTTTCATTTTGGCAATGGGGATTTGGTTGTCAGGAAATTCCAGGATCCCAGGCTACTGCTAAAATTATTTTTGAGCATATAGAAGAGGTCATTGATTTCAATTATTACGACAAAACTTCCTGCACGGAGTATCTCCCAGCGTATTACCAATTTATGACAGAATATGGATATTATGGATTTGATACAACCGGGGTAAGTGATTTATTAATTAATAAGCAATTGTCCAACTTGGAATTTTGTCCAAAAAATGCGAATCTAAGTTATCATGGCGATTACATGAAAACAATGCATGAAAAAGCTACCCATGAAAGTCGCAACATTTTATATATCTATGGAGGCCTGGATACCTGGACTTCATGCGCAGTAAATCCTGATCCAAAAACAAATGCACTCAAGTATGTCAAATATAATGGTGGGCATCGTACCAGAATCCGTGATTTCGGGGATGCTGATAAACAGCAGATGTTAAAAGCTCTTAAGAAATGGACCGGGTGCAAAACAAATAGCCTTCCCTATTAAAATTCGAATACCCAATCACCCATGGGTTGATTTTTTGCTTATTATTGCAAAAAAAATAATTTATGGACTTAATTGATGGTCAATACAGCATTCAGAACATTCCGGTTTCTGAGTTAATTGAAACCTACCATACACCGGTATATGTATATGATTCTTCAATAATTAAAAGACAAATTGACCGTCTGAAAGCAGCATTTGATGTTCCGGAATTAGGAATTCACTTTGCCTGTAAAGCGCTTAACAACATAAACATTCTGAAGTTGATTGAACAATGGGGTGTTGGTTTGGATTGTGTATCTGTTCAAGAAATCTGGACTGGATTAAAGGCAGGGTTTAAACCATCGGAAATTATTTACACTCCAAATTGTGTAGCCCCAGATGAAGTTGAAATGGCCATTCAATTGGGAGTTCAAATCAACATCGATCACATTGAAACCCTAGAATATATCGGCCACCATCATCCTAATGTAAAAATTGGAATCCGCATCAATCCGCATGTGATGGCAGGTGGACATGAAAAAATTTCAGTCGGGCATATTGACAGTAAATTTGGAATTTCAATTTATCAAATGCCTTTGGTGTTGCGATTGGTTGATACGCTCAAATTAAAGGTTAATGGATTGCACATGCATACAGGGTCAGATATTCTGGATGCCGGAGTATTTGCATTTGCATCAGAAATCATGTATGATACTGCGAAAAAATTTCCCGATCTGGAATTTATTGACTTTGGGAGCGGCATTAAAGTTCCTTACAAGCCAGATGACGTTTGTACCGATGTAGAAGAATTGGGTCAGGTACTTTCTAAATCTTTTAATCAATTTTGCAAAGACTATGGACGAAAATTAAAATTGTATTTTGAACCAGGTAAATATCTGGTGTCTGAATGCGGTTTCTTTTTTGTGAAAACCAATGTAATCAAGCAAACTCCTTCTACTGTATTTGCCGGGGTTGATTCGGGATTAAATCATTTAATCAGACCGATGTTTTATGATGCGTACCATCACATTCTCAATGTTTCCAATCCATCTGGAAAACCTCGTGTATATAATGTTGTAGGTTATATCTGTGAAACGGATACATTTGCCAATAACCGGGTTGTAGCAGAAATTCATCCAGGGGATATTTTATGCTTTAAAAATGCCGGAGCCTATTGTTTTACTATGTCATCTAATTACAATTCGCGATTCCGACCAGCGGAGGTACTGATCCATGAAGGAAAACATTATTTAATCCGTCAACGCGAAAGCATGGAGGATTTATTAAAAAATCAAGTGATGGTGGAAATGAATGGCTAAAGACTGAAATACTTTTTTTATAGCACAGCCTAAATTCCTAATTTATCGTGCACTAACGTGGGATTTCCGCTGCACTCTCATAATTCTTAATTATTCATTCTAAATTATTAATTATTCATTCTTCCCGCGAGTACGCGGGATGTCCGCTGCGCTCCTGCAATTATTAATTTTTAATTCTTAATTATTAATTCTTAATTAATTTCCTTCTCCTTTTTCTTATGCTTTAAGATTTTAGCATCCAGGTAGAATATGATTTCTTCTGCTATGTTCTTAGCCTGATCACCAACCCGTTCAATTTTTCGAATGATAGAGAGCACGTGTAGTGTTTGACGTTTCTCATCCGGAAATTTTTCCAAACATTCCAATGCTTTATAGCTGGCAACATCATTCAACTTGTCGAGCATTTTGTCCTTTTTATAAACTGTTCTTGCCAATTTGGTATCTTCCAAAATATAGGCTTCCCTTAATTCTTTAAGCATTTCAATGGATAGCGTGAGCATCTTATCGGCATCCATCAATTTAATTATTTCAGCATTAAATCGATCGTCTGAATCTGATACAAATTCCGAAATTCCGCAAGCAATATCTGCTATGCGCTCCAGATTGGTATTAATTTTCAAGGTAGACAAAACAAAACGAAGATCAGTAGCCACGGGTTGAAACAAGGCAATAAAATTTTCACATGCACGATCTATTGTTAATTCAAATGCATTTACCCGACGCTCTGTTTGTTGAACTTCCAATGCCAGATCGCGTTCAAAATTTTTAAATGCACTTTCGGTATTATCCAACTGCTTGATGGTAAGATCCCACATCTCAATCAGTTGATCTCTCAGTTCCTGTATTTCATTTTCAACTTGCAACATAGTTCAATTTTTTAACCAAAACGTCCGGTAATGTAATTCTCGGTTTGTTGTTTATCTGGATTTGTAAATATTTTCTTAGTTTCATTAAATTCAACCAATTCACCCATTAAGAAAAAACCGGTATAATCACTAACACGACTTGCCTGTTGCATGTTGTGGGTGACTATTAAAATGGTGAAGTTATTCTTTAAATCATATATTAATTCCTCAATTTTACTGGTAGAAATGGGGTCCAATGCCGATGCCGGTTCATCCATCAGCAATACAGAAGGTTCAATTGCCAATGCGCGTGCGATACAAAGTCTTTGTTGTTGTCCCCCCGAAAGGTCGAAAGCCGATTTTTTTAATTTGTCTTTTACTTCATTCCACAGTGCTGCCTGGTGCAAAGCTTTTTCAACTTGCTCTTCGATCACTTTCTTATCCTGAATCCCATTGACACGTAATCCATATGCAACATTTTCAAATATACTTTTTGGGAAGGGATTTGGCTTTTGAAACACCATCCCAATCTTTCTGCGTAAAGCATCAATGGCTGAAGTACGTATTTTATAAATATCTTTCCCATCCTTGAGAATCTCTCCTGAAATTTTAACCCCTTCGATCAGATCATTCATTCTATTAAATAATCGCAGAAAAGTTGATTTTCCACAACCTGACGGTCCGATTAAAGCGGTTACTGTCTTTTCTGGTATTTGAACAGATACATTCTTTAAAGCGTGAAAATCAGAATAATATAATTCAGCGTGTTTTGTTTCTAATTTAGCGTGCATGCTTTTATTTCATTTTTACTTTCTTCCCAAAATGATTGCGCAAATAATTTGCTGATAAATTTACTATAAATACGATTCCAATTAAAACGACCGCAGTGCCATATGCTATCGGCCGACTTGCCTCAACATTTGTGCCACTGGTAGCAATCACATACAAGTGATATGGCAGCGCCATGCATTGATCAAAAACAGATTGTGGTAATTTTGGTAGAAAATACGCAGCTACCGTAAATAATATTGGAGCTGTTTCACCGGATACCCTTCCGATTCCTAAGATTAACCCGGTAATTATATTTGGAAATGCTATAGGAATTACAACTTTTCGTATGGTATAAAATTTTGAAGCACCAAGAGCATAACTCGCATGGCGAAATGTGGAATCCACGGCTTTTAAACTCTCCTCTGTTGTCCGAATGATTAACGGCAATGCCAACAAAGCCAAAGTAAGTGAACCAGCTAATATAGAAGCACCAAAATTAAGTTTGTTTACAAACAAAGCCATACCAAATAATCCAAAAACAATGGATGGGATTCCTGCCAGATTATTCGTCATCATTTTTATAAAGACCTTCAACTTTCCTTCCTGTGCATATTCATTTACATAAATACCCGATAATACACCAATTGGAAATGCAAATAGCATGCTGCCCAATACCAAATAGACGCTACCAACTATTGCTGGAAATATCCCTCCTTGTGTCATTCCTTCAGTAGGCATTTCGGAGAAAAAATTCCAGGTAACAACGGGCAAGCCTCTTTTTAAAATAAAAAACAAGATTAAAAAAAGTATCCCGATAATAAGAATGGAAATAATTCGTGCCAGCCAAAAAAATATATTTTGCTGCAATTTTTTACGCCGGTCAATATGTTTTGGAAATACCAGCATATACTAACTTATTTTTCGTTTCAGAGTAATCCGCTCCACAATTAAGTTTGTCAATAAAGTTATTAAAAATAACATGCAGGCAAGCGCAAATAAAGATTTAAAATGCAATCCACCAAAAGCAGCTTCTCCCAACTCTGCTGCTATGGTTGCAGGAATGGTTCGTACCGGTTGCACAAGACTGTGTGGCATAATTGCTGCATTTCCGGTTACCATTAAAACTGCCATTGTTTCTCCAATAGCCCGTCCGATACCCAAAATAGCAGCCGCCGTAATACCAGAAGAAGCATTGGGCAGAATTACCTTCCAAATCGTTTGCCAATGTGAGGCTCCTAAAGCAAAACTCGCTTCCTTCATAGCCTGCGGTGTTGTCCGGATGGCGTCTTCTGAAACCGTTATGATCGTTGGCAAGGCCATTATTGCTAATAATATACTACCAGCTAAAGCAGTTTCTCCAACCGGCAAATGAAAAACATTCTGGATCATAGGCACTATAATAACCAAGCCAAAAAATCCATAGACCACAGATGGAATTCCAGAAAGCAACTCAATAATCGGTTTTAAAATGTTACGGACTCGATGGTTTGCTATTTCAGCAAGATAAATAGCTGCAGCCAATCCAAGTGGCAATGCAAATAGAATTGCAAAAAAACTAACAACCAAGGTCCCCATTAATAAAGGAAACGTTCCCATTACTGAAGCAGGATGTGCAGTAGGAAACCATTCACGTCCACTCAAAAAATCCCATAAACTGATTGATTTGATTTCGATTTCACGCGTGGATCCTATCAAACTCAATTGTCGCTCTGAAAAAAATGCAATTGATCCCGGAATGCTGTCTAAAAAATGATTCACGCAAATATTCAGGTATTCATAATTAGGACCAAGCTGTTCTTTTGTAAAATGATCCTCCAGATCATTTACAGTAATTGTAATAATGGGATCTTTTGTACCACCTAAAGATTCCCAGGTTTTAATTTTTTGATCGAATATATCCTTTATCTGTTCTGCAGTCAGCTGTGAAACAGGATTTCCTTTACCAGTAAATAAACCATAATGATTTTCAACTGGTGAAGAACCAATGAAAGAGATTCCTTCTTTAAATAGAAACAATACAATTAATAAAACAATAAAGGCTGATATATATCCACAGCCTTTAATGATCCACTCCATGAGTGTTTCTAAATATTGATTGAGAGGTGTTCTCATTTCATTAGTTCAATGGAATATATCCGACTTCTTCAACAAGTTTTTGCCCTTCAGGAGAAATACAATAATCAATAAATGGTTTTACCTTACTTTCTATTTTTACATCATAAATATAATAGAGGGGTCTGGCAATAGGATAAGTTTTATCTTTTGCTGTTGCAATAGAAGGCGCAACAAATGTTTTCCCTTCATCGTAAGATACTTTAATTGCCTTAACTCCACTTGATAAATAAGCCACTCCAATATAACCAATGGCACCTTTGGTTTGTCCGACTGATTGTACAATAGCTCCTGTTGCTGGCATATTTAAAACGGTACTGGCATAATTCTTTTTATTCATTACATGTTCTTTAAAAAACTCATAGGTACCTGAACTGTTTTCGCGTGAATAAACAACGATGGGTGCATCCATTCCCCCTAAATCCTTCCAGTTAGTAATTTCACCAGTAAAAATTTTCTCCAATTGCTCACGGGTTAATTGCTCTACCTTGTTTTCTGGATGAACAATAACAGCCAATGCATCCACAGCAATTGTTTTAACTTCAATTTGAATTTGTTTCTCTTGAAATTTTAGTTTTTCTTCGCCTTTTATATCTCTGGATGACATGGCAATGTCTGTATTTCCGTCCATAAGTGCAGTTATACCGGTTCCACTTCCACCTCCCACAACTGCAATGGATTGATCCGTATGTGTTTTCATATATTGCTCTGCCGATTTTTGTGCCAATGGCAAAACCGTATCGCTTCCTTTAATATTTAAATTTTTTGATCCTGCGGCTTCTTTCTGCTGATTTGCATTATTACAAGCGCCAAAAAATAAAATACTTAATAATAAAATACTTTTAATGTTCATATCAATTCGTTTTAAAATTTAAATTGTGTTCTAATTGTAAATACATTGTCTTTTAAATCTTCAGCATATCCATTTAAATGGGTGGCTTTCTCATTTTGAATAAATTCATAGTACAGCATAATTCTCATATTGCTCAAATAATAATTAAAACCAAGTCCCAAAGTATTGTATTTAATATCTGTAGCATTCAATTTATTATTATTTCCTATATCATCTGCTTCAACATCTGTATTCGGATCATACCAATCGTATTTTACAACCAACTGTAAATTGGTTTTACCAATGTTTTGCAAAAAATAAGTCGAAAGTGAGTTAAATTTTCTGGAATAAATATCATAATTTGCTATGGTACCACTTCTAGGACTGTCTGAAGTTGAAGAAGATGCTGGCTGGGTTCCATTAATCCATTCCGCTCTCAAGGTCGTGGTTCCTAAATTGGAGTTTATTGCATATTGAATGTCTGCGCCAACGTACTGTCTGAGTGCACCATCTCCTTTCTTGTTTTCAAGAGTATCTTGCAACACAAAAGCCACTAAACCATTTTGTGAACTTGTTTTATAACTATACGGCGTGCCTTGAATCACTTTACCATGATAAAAAGAAACGCCCCCACTCAATTTTGTAGCTTTTATTTTCTTATCAATCGAAATTCTTGCAACTAAATCTTTATAGGAATCAAAATCCGCTACGGTGGCGTTACCATTATAAACTCCTAATTCAAAATTAAAAGGTTTCAACTTGAAATAGTTCACTTTAAACCCAAGATCCGCCTCAGCCGGCAACATGGTTGTAGAAAAACGAGCTCGTTCCGGGCCCTCATGCACCAAAGTTGAATACGATTGTTCGAAACCAAATGGCCTTGGAAAAATCCCTGCAGTGTATTTCAAACCTACTTTATTCATGGTATACGAACCAAAAACATCGTGAAGTGAAATTCCTTTTTCAGTATTTTCAGTTACAAGGACCAACTCATAATCCTCCGTATGGTAAGCAACTTTCACCCGTGCCCTTCGGACACTGAATCGTTTATCAACAGCGGAAGCAAAATCTCCACCCGGATATTTGATTCCTTTGGATTGAGCCCATTGAAATTCCGGTTGGAAATACCCACTGATTTTGACCTTTTTAATATTTTTTATTTCATTTTGCTGAGTATTCAATACAGAATCCAGCATTTCAAGATTTTGCGCATGCATAGAATATACTCCAAGCATGAGCCATAGAAAGACCATTATGTTTTTCATTTCAACTTTTTACACTGCAAAATTAGGATGAAGCGCTTAGTCCAATATTAAGCCAATATTAAGAAAACCAAATTGTCTAAAAATTGGAGCATATTTCTATATTTACCTTAAATAATAAAGATGAAACGAAGAGATTTTCTCAAAACCGGAAGTTTACTAGGCGGAATGGCTCTGGTCGGCCCTGATTTAATTAAATCCAGCTTAAATACTAAGAAAAAACCTAAAAAAGTATTGATTTTGGGTAGCGGTTTTTCAGGATTGGCTGCAGCATATGCGCTCAAAAAGAAAGGAATTAAATACCAAATCCTCGAAGCCCGCAATCGAATTGGAGGCAGGGTATTTTCATTTAATCCAAATCCGGAATTAAATCTTACCATCGAATTGGGTGCAGAATGGGTTGGGGAATCTCACACCCGGATCATAGAACTCTGCAAAGAATTTGGTTTAACACCCGAAAACAACCAGTTTGATACCCATCTCAACTTTGAAGGCAATTATTTTAAAGCCGGGGCTTGGAATTTGAGTCCGGAATTGGAAAAATTCTGGAATGCCAAAACAACCCTCTGGAATGCCTTAACCCCAGTACAAAAACGCAAATTGGACAAACAGGATTGGTGGCGCTATTTATCCAATAAAGGATTTTCAGATCGAGATTTATTGTTGCGTGAATTGATGGATAGTACAGATTTTGGTGAAAGTATTCGGCATACTTCAGCCTATGCAGCATTTGCAGAATATGCAGAGAGCAGTGAAAAGAATGAAATGGATCTTAAAATCAAAGGAGGAAATGGTTTATTGGCAGAAAAATTAGCAGATGCAGTTGGGCGCGAATTTATTTTGACTCAACATACCGCAGTTCAAATCAATCAGGATGCTATAGGCGTTAAGGTGATTTGCGACAACGGAAAAAGTTTTTCTGCCGACCGATTAATTTGTACGGTTCCACTCTATGCGCTTCAAAAAATAAAATGGAATCCAGGATTGCCATCATACCAACTTGACGCCATTAATTCTTTACAATATGCGCGTATCGGAAAATTTCCAATGGTATTTAAAGAGCGCTTTTGGAAGGAAGAAAATTTTGATATGCTAACCGATACGCCTGCACATTATTTTTATCATGCGACTAAAAATCAGGCTGGTCCTTCTGGTGTTTTAATATCCTATGCAATTGGAGAAAAAGCTGATTCTATGGCCTCAGTAACCAAACAACACCGCGAAGAATTAATTTTAAATGCACTTAAGCCCGCTTTTGGTGATGTTCGAAAATACCTCAGTGAAAGTTTGATGTATTATTGGGGAGTGGATAATTATTCTAAAGGAGCTTATGCATTTTATGGGAAAGGACAGTGGTTTGGCACAATGCCGATTTTAAAACAAGCACATCTAAATACACATTTTGCCGGAGAGCATCTGGCGGATTGGCAGGGATTTATGGAAGGCGCAATCAACAGCGGTGAAGAAGCAGCAGAATTTTAAATTGTTGCTTATATGTATAATATAATGCACAATTTTCAATGACTATTGGCTCTTACTTTGATCATTGAACATTGAGCATTGCTCATTGAATATTAAAATGTCTAATCGAAGAATCAAAAGAAATGCTCAATACACAATGCTCAATTTTCAATGACTATTGAAAAATAATAAATTTAATTTGAATCAAGAATATTTTAAACAAAAAAAAATGAAGCAACTAAAAGCTGCTTCATTATAGTCTGGGACAAAGATTGCTTATTCAGCAATATCAATTTTCAAATACTAAAGGTTTATAAGTTCGCTGTCATTTCCAGCTTTAACACGTAAACGGTATTTTTTACCTTTTGCTAATTTTCCTGCATCGATAACAATATCACCTGTTGCATTTTGGCTAATTGCACTTTGTCCGTTTGGTACAACTGCACCTGCAGGATCCAATACATCAAAACTTAAGTCAATTCCTTGATTTTTTCCTTTAAATAAATTGGATGAAACCAATTTTGTAGCTGGTTTAGCACCTTTTTTAATAGAAGGGGTACTAACATAAATTTTTGGACAGCAACTTACGTGAGCCATTGGAGTTGTTGCACCTTGTCCACCAGAAGCAGTGGTAGCTCCTTGACCCGGTTTGCCTTGTGGTTTAACTTCAGTTTGAGCGAATAAACCAGTTGTAATAATAAAAGAGCAGAATACTAATACTTTTTTCATGTTTTAAAAAAATTTAAATTGTTAATGAATATACGTTTATTTTGTTTTAGAACTAATTTTTTTATAATAAGCAATCATCAAATTCTAATTTAGGTTCCATATTTGAAAGAAGGTTATCATGCAATTCGACTTTTTTTTTAATTTCAGAAATCTTGTTAGAAATCTGGTCAATTTTATTTAAAATTTGGTTTAGCTATTCATATCACATGAATACAGCCGCTAAATATAGCTTTAATTCTCTGTTAATTTAGAAGGGCGTCATAAAAAATAGAAGCAGTACCCTGTACTGCTTCTATGATTCACCCGAATCAAATTTCAGAACGCTTGTATTTTAAGTCAATCAGAGTACGCTCACCTGATAGGTGACATCCACCACAAACTCATATTCCTGGATTTCTCCATGGAAATGGAGTAAGTGGTTTCCTTTAGACAATGGCTTTAATAGAATCCAATATCCATCTGACACGGCATCTTGCTTGATCCCTAAAATACATGGATCCAGGCAGGTGCTTAGGTCCGGATCACCAACAAATGTGAATAAATTAGTAGGTACGCGGAATTGCTCCAGTCCACCAATGGGCTTTCCATCCAATTCCACTGAAAGGTTTCCGGCCATATCTATGGCATTTCTTGCACCATCTTTTAGGTAATCTTCCAGCGTTTGTCCTGGAGCCAGGGTGTAATCCAAGTTTGGACAAGGAGCATCATTGATTACATTAATAATTGGAAACAAAATTCCTTTTCCATAGGGTATCACTACTTTTCTGGTTGAAAATCCACCAGAATTGCCTACCAAGAAATAAACCGGACCTTTTTGACCTTTGTCTGCATGGATTCCGGTTTCATCCATCAAAGGGTTAATTTCGCAGGGCAAACTAAACGCATAACGCCACCAGTCCTCCGTCCACGATGCCAATGGTTTACCAAAGGGCTGTGAATTTAACGGAAACACTTTGTTGTTAGCCTGAGTTCGACCATCCAATCCAGTGACGACACGCACTGGCTCTAACTGCTCTTCATCTTTGCAGGCAGTTACGATAACAGCGAGGAATGCAATGACTGCAATTCCCCAATTCAAAATCTTTTTCATAGGGTGTAAAAATTTAAATGATTGCCTACTCTAGCGGATTTTCGGCATCCTCCGCATTCTAATAGTTATATTTAAATTAAATTACTGATTGAGTTGAAAAGTAATCACATGCATGGACACCTTTCTTAAAATGGAGATTAACTATTTTAGAAATTCCAAAAACAAACGCAAGCTATGTTGATACTCAAACACATTTTGAGATTTTAACTCAGAAAGTTCAAAGGCTATTTCATAGGCTTTCTGATTTTTTAATTTATAGGCAGCACAAATTAAAGCGAAATCAATAAATGCTTTTTGACATTTATTAGAAATCGTTTTACTCTTTCCAAATAAGTTGTTGAACTTCTCAATACAATCCTTTTCTGCTATTTGTCTGTCATTTTTATAACTTGAATGAATCATAGCTGTAACCTTGTTTCGAACTTGCCACATTGCTAAAGGTGTATTGCTCCCCAAATTAAATGCAAGATTTGAATCTGTAAAACGAACCAAGATATTCGATGAACTTCTATAGGCTTTATTTTTTTGCATTTTATCAGCCTCGCCTTTTGCCAGTTTATAAAGTTCACGATCCAAAGGTCTAAAACCAAATCGATAGTAAAACCAAAATGCACCGGATTCAATGCCTTCCGGATTATTTAATCCATATTGATAGGGTTCAATTTCAAAATAATCAACAGAAAATAGTTGGCGGTATGTCCTCAATAATTGGGCCATTATAAATCCGGACTCTCCACCACGAAACCAATCAAAAATATTAATGCCAAATAAAGCCCGATTGCCCATAATCCAGGCTCCACCATACGCAGCAGGATAACCATTTTTAAATAAGGTATAACCAACATAGGATTCCAGGGGAAGTTGCCTTTCAGGAACCATCGTAAACACAGCAACAGAAATTCCTCTGTCCAATGGATAATATCGAATGCTGCTTTCATCTAAATACGTTACAGGATCGGTTTCCCTTTGCAGCAGTAATAATTTAATTTTAGAAACCTTTACAATCTGCTGTTTCCAGGCTGAATCGGACAAATAAACTTCAGGCAAAGCTGTATTTAAAATTTCTGTGTAATTCCATTTTTTTTGAATTTCTTGCTGATAATAAATTGCTTGAACTGGTAGGCAGTTATAAGCTTTGCTCAATCTTTTGTTTCCAGTTGTTTGAACTTGAAAGTTTAATTGAAGTTTATCAAATAAATAATCTTTAATTAATGGTGTATTGTTGAACTGCTTGAATTGATTTATTAGAAATGGAAGTAATTTGGCATTACGGATTTGCAGTGCATCCAATATAGATTCATTCGTGTCACATATTGCTGTAAACTCTTTTTCAATATCCGGTAAACTTAATTTTAATAAATCGATCAATTCGGTTCCATTCTGATCCGGCAGATCACAATGAACTTTAATTTTAGAATCCAATAACCAGGAAACCAATTCACAGGAAAGACTTGAATACAAAGCCGTGTACGGAAGACCCGAATTTTCAAAATACTTTTTTTCGATTGGTCTCAGGTTTTTTAGAAATTTTGTAATCCGTAATAATTCCCGCTTACACCAATTTTGTAAGTTATCAGTTTCAGGATGGGCTTGTAGAAATAATAACAGATCATGATATTTAATAAGCAATTTAGTTTTTGGAAGTTGTTGCTTATTCAAAATCTTAAGTAATTGAATTTTTTGTATAGCAGAATCTTGAGAAAATTGGGTTTGAATTTTAAGCAATTTCTTGAGAGCTGATTGGAATGAATGATTCATAAAATGGATTTCAATTTAATACTAATAATGTGGTATACGCTATACATGAATTGTTCAAAAAAACAATTCTAAGATCCTTCACAGTTTTGTAAATATATAAAACCAATTCCTTTAAAAATGGCAAAAAAAAACCCGGAAGTTAATACTACCGGGCTTTCATAATTCAAGTGAGAATGAATTACTTCTTTACAGCATCAGAAAGGCCTTTGCCCGCTTTAAAGCGAACAACTCTTCTCTTAGGTATTTTGATTGGTTTACCGGTAGCAGGATTTCTTCCGGTTCTTGCTTTACGCTCTGCAGTAGAGAATGTACCAAAACCTACCAAAATTACACTTTCAGCTTTTTTCAAACTTTTTTCGATAGAAGTAAGAACTGTATCTAAAGCGGTACCTGCCTGTGCTTTAGTAACTTCTGCTTCTTTTGCGATCGCACTGATCAAATCAGATTTATTCATTGTTTTAAAGTTTTAATGGTTAATTTTACGACACAAATATATATTACATTTTTTGTTTATACAATACATATATAAAAATATTTTATGTTTCAAGAGCTTTAAATTCAGGCATCCCGGCGCAGTTGTCGTTGTAAATGCCTGTAAAATAAGCAACTCTACACTAAAATTCGATATAAAAGCCCGTAAAATGGAGTACTTTTTAACACAAATCCGTACAAGAATAGGCTTAATGGCATTGCTCATTTTTGTCATTTTTACTGCTTGCCACCGGGGAAGTGGTTGTCCATCTGAAGATGCGCAGGTTAAAACGAATAAGAAAGGGATGCCAACCAAAAAATCTGAATCGGGCCTGTTTGACAAAAAAACATCTAAAAAAATGCATCTTAACAAGTAAGGATTCGGTTCAAGAATCTTAATTTTAAATTAAAACACTCTGATTTATAAATTCATACATTTAAATTGCTAATCGCATTCTGAATGGAAAAAAAAGACGTCCTATTAATAAAGGATCTTGCCTCTTTTGAAAAATTGGTTAACAGGGACCAACAGGCCTATGATATTAATATGATGCTTTTGCCTGGAACTCTTGAAGATAAGCACAAAGATGTCGATGCAACCAAAGGGATTCGTGCGCTTAGAAGACAATTTAATTTAATCTACATTCTAACCGAAGGAGAACATGATGTATTATTAGGGGCGGACTATCGATGGCTTAAACCAAATGATCTGGTGATCGTTCCGGAAAACATGGTTTATGCCTCCAAATTTATTCGAAATTGTAAAGGGTATTGCTTGCATTTTAAAACAGAATTCATTCAAAATTTATTGAATGGGCCACTGACAGAAGAATTTCCATACTTTCATTTTGATGCCGAACATATAATTAATTTAAATGATGCGGATACTAAAAGTATTCAACAGGCATTTCAGGATATCATTCGCGAATACCAATCCTTTTCCTATGAAAAAGATTTTATACTTCGCAATTTTTTATTAATCTTACTCCATCGAATTCGTGAAATATACCGACCCTATATTCACAAATTAAATGAACAAAGCAGCAGAGCTTCCCGTCTTGCCAATAAATTTAAACATTTGGTAGAAAAGGAATTTATCAACAACCGATCCGTTCAAGCTTATGCTTCGCAACTTGCCATCAGTCCAAAATATTTATGCGATGTAGTTAAACAAACTTTTGGTAAAACGCCGCGTGCTTTTATAAATGACATGCTTTTATTAGAGGCCAAGGTGCAATTAGGATCCACCGATAAATCGGTATCGGAAATCGCTTATGCATTACAATTTGAGGACCAATCCCATTTTAGCCACTTTATAAAGCAACAAACCGGGCTGAGTCCGCTGGCATTGCGTCAGATTCTCTGATTTTTACATGATAAGGTGTGTTTTGTACACAAAGCTTGCTTCATAGCGCATTTACATTTGCATTATCAATTTTTTTATTAATTTTTTAAATCAATTTATTATGCAAATCAAATTATTTTTATTCATTTTGGCGTGTATGGGTTTTATTTATACAGAGACTTATGCTCAAGCGCCAACAGAAACTACCAGTCACGCAAAAGCTGAAAAAGTAAATTTCTCAAAACCAACAGACGTTCGAAGTTTTCCATTAGGAAAAGTTGACCTGGTACAAGTTGGTGGTGCAACCATTGGTCGCGCTGTTTTTCAACCTGGCTGGAGATGGTCTAAATCAGTAAAACCTTTGGCAAAGACTGAAAGTTGTGAAGCTCCTCATTTTCAATATCACATTGCAGGTACTCTGCGCATCAAAATGGATGACGGTACTACATTTGATTGTAAACCAGGTGACGTATCGTATTTACCTATGGGACACGATGCTTGGGTTGTTGGAAAACAAGCTGTGGTTGTTGTAGATTTTCAAGGAATGATAGACTATGTAAAATCTTTAAAATAAATTTCGCTATTAAACTTAGCGAAATTGATTTAAAAAGATCACCCCGCCTGAAAATATTCAGAACGGGGTGATTTTTTTATGTCATAGAGCCTTAAACCGGGCTCTGAATCATATTATCTGCGTTTAACCCGTGTAGTAGTTCGTGTAGTCTTGGTTTTGCCTCTTGGACCTGTCACAGTAGTTTTGGTACGAGTAACCCGATAGGATTTAACATGAGCTCCATGACGTCTATTGACTGTTACTGATGTAGTTCTTACCGGAGTATAAACGCGATGGGCATGGACCACCCGATGCGTATGAACAACTGCAAATCCAGGTCGGTATCTTGCTCTAAATGGGTGAAAGACCCTCCAGCCTAAAGGCCTCCAGGGACGCCAGTAACTTGGATACACGCGCCATCTCCAGGGAGAAACCCAGGGTCTGTATGCAGGAGCATAAACAAAACGTACACATGGCCAAGGCCAAACATTAATCACAATGGCATCCTCTTCTTCAAAATTTATGGCAGAAGGTCCGCTTTTGGTTCTGGGTTCCATTTTTACATCATCTTTCTGGTCAGTCCCATCTGAAGGTTCAACTATTTGCTGGATTCCGAAAATATCCTCATCTCCAATAATTTGTATTACAGCAGATTCTTTACCATCTTTCTCCAATTCAATCACGGCAATATCTTGACTCTCCGTTTCAGAAATTGGCACCTGCAAAATAAATGCATGCGCATCTTGATCCATTTTGCTTATCACCCGAATGTAATCAATGTCCCCGTCTTCATTTAAATCCAAATTGTTGACATGATTGCTTTCCGTATTCAATAATTTTTCAAAATCCTCCGGTGAACTGGCCATTTTAAATAAATTTAAAGCGCCTTCCAAACTAAAATTGTCACCCGGCAATCCTGTAGAATCGGACATCTCTTGAGCCTTACTCAAAGTACTAATGCTCATAGCACTTAAAAATAAGCTTAGATATAATGTTGTTTTTTTCATATGATTGATTTTTATGTAAGACTGCGAAGTTAGCGAAAAGTTTAATATGCTTTGTAGGTATAATTATAAGTTTTTATAGCCACGAATGCACGAATTGAGGACTAATTGAAATATAAATTATTGCCACGAATGCACGAATTAAGGACGAATTGAAATATGAATTATTGCCACGAATGCACGAATTAAGGACTAATTGAAATATAAATTATTGCCACGAATGCACGAATTAAGGACTAATTGAAATATGAATTATTGCCACGAATGCACGAATTAAGGGACTAATGAAATATATTATTTGTCTTTAATTAGTGGCATTTTTTCGTGTATTCATTCGTGTATTCATTCGTGTATTCGTGGCATTTCCTCCATTCGTCTTCCATTCGTGCATTCGTGGCATTTCTTCCATTCGTCTTCCATTCGTGCATTCGTGGCATTTCCTCCATTCGTCTTCCATTCGTGCATTCGTGGCATTTCTTCTCACTTCTTCATTCGTGGCAAAGATTTATTTTATAACCAGCATGAGACTCGATAGATTCTATACTTGAAGGAATCATTCTAAAAATCCACCAATCCATTTAATTGTCTCAATAGGACGTGTTGTGCGTATTAAAATAGCATACTTTCAAATTGACTAAACTATCAAATAAGCTTTTAGATCTAAATGCAAGGGGAATCTAATGGGTATATCTTAAACTGAGATACAACTTAAGCTTTATACTCTGCCAGCTTATATTAAAGAAAATACAATCAAAAATTACAACTTGCCATCAACTTATAAAACCTAAGAAAATAGTTACAAGCATAATTTCATTTATGTAACTTACAGAAAATCCATAACTTATACATTTAATGGCAAATTAAAATTCACAAGTACCTCGTATTAAATTCAATTTTAGATTCCAATTACGGTTGTTTAAATGGACTTTAGGTCCATGTTATTAAATCTCAACCGATCCATGCTTAAACCCCTTACCATCAGGCAATTCTGGCAGAATCTTTGCAGGGTAATGTATGAACTGCCTCAAGATTCTGGAAACCTACAAACATCAACCTATGAAATTACTGCTTGGCGTTATTTTATTAGTTCCCTACTTACTGAATTCTCAAGTTACCGATGGAGAATTTATCAGTGTTTACAAATCCATTCAAAATAAATCTCGCAATGCATTTATATTAAAAGCAGAAGATTCTACCAGCTATAAAAATTTTGAATTGCTGAAAGAAACCAACCAGCTGTTGGACTTCCTATATGAATACATCGATAGCGAACATCGCCTGAATGGTAAAGGAGGATTTAATTTTGCGGGGAATCAGACTTCAAAAAATAATCTCTTTAAAGTAGGCGCCGGTGTAAGTATCGACCAGGGAGTATATCCCTACGAGTTGGATTTTTCCGCCAATGTGCAATCCCTTTTAAAAGATGGTGACTTTCAGGAAAACTTTTCTGACCTGGATATCTCGTTCGATTTTCACCCTTATACACCCAGTGCATTTTCAAAACAAAAAAAATATGAAGCCAAAATAAATGAACTGGAACACGAAAAAACCACCAACTCCACTGAAGAAGAAAACAAACAATACCTACTCAATAAGTACATGTCCAAAATTGAAAAAGTACAGGATATCAACGGACTTTGGCTTGAAAACTATGTAATTCTGAAACGAAGCAGTGACAGTTATCTCGGATTGGATCAAGCGTATAATCTGGGTGCCGGTTTCATATTCAGCTTCTATTCAAAAGCCATGACCAAAAAAGGACGTGCAAATCAAGAGGAAATGAATCGGAAACCTACTTACGAAATGCACGGCAATGATTTAATCCGATGCCTTACCAATTGTGCACCCATTAATAATGTATTACAACTAAGTGCATCAGAAATTGAAACTTTGATGTCCGGCCGCTATCGGTTTTTGATTTCAAATCGTAAGCAATACAGCCAATTGCGCTTGTCGTTATTAGTTGGTGCTTATTATGAACTGGAAAAATCAACTATAAGTAACACCATCAATTTTAATGGCAAGGATACTACCATGAGTTTTCCTTTTAAACCAACCAATCGACCCTATGGAGAAATACGTCCAGGCATCGTCTGGAAACCAAAAGACAAATACAAATTAAAAATTTATCCATTTCTAAAAATTCCATTGGATCGAATTAAAGACAAAGTAAGTGAGGGGGCATTATCAGATATACGCACCGATTATTTTATCGATTTCCAAAGTTCATTTACGATAGCAATTGAAGATAATTTTGAAATCGGCATCTATTACAACATGCTTTATGACAATACCCCCTATCGGCTATATTTAAAGCAATCAGATAATAGCTTTATCCTGTTTTCAGGAGAAAATAAACGAAGCAGTTTCGGAATTAATTTAAGTTTTGGCTTTTAATTTTAAAATTAACCATGATCATTTACAATGTATCTGTTAAAATTAATCCAGAGATTCAATCTGATTGGATAAATTGGATGCGAACCCATCACATTCCAAAAGTGTTAGCTACTGGCTGTTTTATTAAATCCAGAATGTCAAAATTGGACATTCAGGAACAAGACGGAATCACTTATATCATTCAATACGAATTGTTAAACTCCGATTTACTAAATCAATACATGATACACTATGCTCCAGCACTTCAAAAGGAGCACATCGATCGCTATGCAAATAAATTTGTAGCTTTTCGAACCATCCTGGATGTTCTTGAAGAATTTTATCCAATCGAACGGAATTCCTGAAAATCCAATGGGGTCCCTGTTTTTTAGAAATCTGATCTTTACAATTTTACAACCTGGTGTGGTTTGTATTGGAATTCCCTGGTTGATCCTAAATAATATACCAGAACTATTTTCAAAAACACCCAGTTATATTCTTATAATAACTTGTGGATGCATGCTTGTTGGAGCAAGCATTTTATGCTATGCTATCTATTTATTTGCAACCATAGGGCATGGCACGCTTTCGCCATTAGACCCAACAAAAAACCTGGTTCAAACTGGATTGTATAAATATTCCCGTAATCCCATGTATGTGGGCGTAATGCTGATTCTCCTAAGTGAATGCTTACTATTTCAAAATCAACAGTTATTAAATTATACTTTAGCAGTCTTTATCTTGTTTAATATATTTATCATCTTTGTGGAAGAGCCTCGCCTGGTTCGAGAATTTGGCCAGGACTATGCTAATTATTGTAAACAAGTCCGACGTTGGTTATGAACTATAAAATATGGAATTATAAAGCTTTCACTGCGATATTGTTCATTTTTTTAATATGCGCATGCAGCTCGCCTAAGAAAGCGATTTATGAAACTACTGCAAATGACGTAGCTCAAATTGAATTAGTTCTTCGTAAAAATCAGAAATTCGAATTATACTTCAAAGATCTGAGCGAACGACCGGAGAAACGTTACAAATTTAAAGGGAGTTGGTCCGAACGCAAAGATCGGATCCAGTTGAATTTTCACCTTGATAAAAACGGTTTACCGGATATCAAGGCGCTGTTTGACCCATCACTTACAGAGGTTAAATCAGTTCGAATCATTGATGCTAAAACCGTAGAATTCAAAAAAACAGATAAAATGATTTATATTTGGGGATTGTCGTGCCCAAAATCAGATCTGGATAAAAAATAAACCTCGCTTATGATAAAGATAAGCTGTCCACAATGCAAAAGCATTCTAACGTTTGAACAAGCAGCTTCTGGTTCACAACGATTTTGTTCATCTTGCGGACTCTCCTTAATCATTCCGATTATTGAATCCCAAGATCATGCTACAGATTCGGAAACTGATGCAGAAAAAATTCAAACCATCAATGAGTCATTCCAAAACATCATTGAAAAGAGTTCGAAACAAGCTCAAACTATCTTAAGGGATCTACAACAAATTCCATTAAAACAGGAAATTATCCCGATAGATCACAGCAATATCAATTTGTTACTTAAAGATTTTATCTTTTGGGCAGTAAGCTTTTTAGGAATTATTCCTTTGTTGATAATTACTGTCAATCAAGTCTCCACCCAACTGACCATGTTTGCCTTATTTTTTGCTTTTGTATGGGGTGTGATCTTTAAAAAATTTATTTTGAATGATTCCGGAACAAAACGTCTGGCAGTTCCTGCCTTGTTTTTTACGGGCATTATTGGAATTTGGTTATTGCTTTTTATCTACCGATTCCTTCCAGAATTTTATTTAAATCTAGCTGACAATTCCAATTTAATTGTTTCGCTGTTAGGGTATATTGTTCAGGTTGGGATTTGTGAAGAATTAATCAAAGCATTACCAATCTATATAGCCATAAAATGGTTTCGCAAAGATTTGAACATACTTTCTCTGGTTACAATAGGGGTATTTAGTGGGTTGGGATTTGCAGCTTTTGAAAATTTACATTACGGTGAAACAGCCATTGGATCCGCATACACCAAAACAATAAATTACGGAGTTGAAGGCCTGGTTTCGGGAGTTCAAAATGCCATGGTCCTGGTTATGTTGCGATCACTGTCATTGGTTTTTTGCCATGCAGTATTTTCTGGCATTGTGGGCTACTTTATTACTACAGCTATTATCCGCAAAGAAAAAAAGGGTGCACTGATTGTCATTGGATTTGCTACGGCTTCCATTTTACACGGAGTGTATGATTGGCTTGCCGGTTTACAACCTACTTTAGCAGCATTGCTGGCAGGATTTTCGTTTGCATTATTTTATGGGTATCTCATGAAATTAAAAAATTCAGACCGGCAGATTGCGTTCTAAATTTAGTACTCAGTTTAATTAAGACTTATAAAAAAATTTGACTTTCATGTCATTGACTAAAGTCACTTTATCCAATGAGCAATATCAAATCGGAATATAGGTTCCGTATCGACTTTTGCAAACGAATCGCTTTATTCTGGAAAACAATACACAAATCCAAACCCTTTGCTATCACTGCGGAAGTGAATGCCCAAATCAATCTATTGAAATAGATAACCATTATTTTTGTTGCGAGGGATGCAAAACGGTTTTTCAGGTTTTAAATAATAATCAACTTTGTGACTATTATGCTTACAATTCCCAACCGGGAATTAAGCAAAATAATTCGCAATGGGCTGAGCGGTATGCCTTTTTGGATCGACCAGAATACTGGGATGAATTCATAAGCTTCAAAGAAAAGGACCAATGCAGGGTCCAATTTTACATTCCCCAAATGCATTGCAGTTCGTGCATCTGGTTGTTGGAAAATTTATTTAAACTCAATGAGGGGATCATTAGCAATCGGGTTAATTTTTCCACTAAAGAATTGTTTTTAGTCTTTGACGCCAAAAAAATTAGTTTGCGTCAGCTGGTCGAACTGCTGACTTCCATTGGCTATGAACCAAAACTAGAAATCCAGGATCTTAAATTGGGACTTCAACTTCCAAAAAGAAACCGGGTGCTAAAAATTGGAATCGCTGGATTTTGCTTTGCCAACATTATGATGTTTTCACTACCTGAGTATTTTAATGGTGGGGAATTGGTCGAACAAGATCTCGCAATACTTTTCCGATTGTTTATTTTTATTCTTTCGTTACCTGTCTTGTTTTTTTGCGCTACTGAATTTTTTTCCGGTGCATGGAATGGACTGAAGCTTAAAATGATTACGATTGACCTCCCGATTGCATTAGCATTAATTTTGACATTTTCAAGAAGTATTTATGAAATGCAAATCGGATTAAGCAATGGATATCTCGATAGTTTTTCCGGTATTGTGTTTTTTATGTTATTGGGTCGATTTATTCAGGATAAATCATTTACTTCCTTATCCTTCGACCGTAACTATAAATCATTTTTTCCAATTGCTGTAATGGCAATGAAAAAATCCAAATGGATATCTACACCCATAGAAGCCATTGAAAAAAATGATCGCATCCTCATCCATAATGAGGAAATTATTCCAGTTGATGGTTTATTATTGAATGGCAAGGCTTCCCTCGATTACAGTTTTGTAAGTGGCGAAAGTCAACTAAGTTTTCCAAACTGTGGGGAACGGGTTTATGCAGGTGCACGTCAAACCGGTGAGGCCATTGAAATAAGTGTGATTAAACCTGTTTCACAAAGTTATTTGACCAATCTTTGGAATAATGAAATTTTTAAAACAGAAAAAGCTAAAACATATAAGGAAATTGATCTCATTGCACAATATTTTACATTGGTAGTTATTGTCTTGGCCTTAGCTGCCGGTGTCTATTGGTACACAGAAAATCGACCGGATCTCATGTGGAATGCGGTTACTACGATATTAATAGTTGCTTGTCCCTGTGCGTTATTGTTGGCTGCAAGTTTTACAAATGGAAATTTACTTCGAATTCTTTCCAAAAATAAATTGTACCTAAAGCATCCTTCTGTTTTGGATCAATTGAATCAAATTGATCATCTGGTTTTTGATAAAACAGGTACACTCACTAAAAATGGAAGTCTTAAAGTATTGTATTGTGGAACAAAATTGAGCCAAGATCAGGAAATTCGTTTTTATTCCTTAGCAAAACAATCTACACATCCTTTAAGTCATTCTGTAGCTCAGTATATTCAGGCAAATCAAACAATTCCGGTACTCGAATTTAAACAAATCCCAGGAAAAGGAATTGAAGCATGGATTCAGGAACATCATGTGATTTTGGGCTCCGCTGATTTTGTAAAAGCAGTCGATCCAGAAAATGAAGATCAATCTACAGTCCATATCAAAGAAGATGGAAATTATCTGGGTTATTTTTCCATTGCCCAGGAATTCAGATCAGGTCTTGATGTATTATTTGACAAGTTGAAGTCAAAATACAAACTATCCATGTTAACGGGAGACCAACCCGGAGCAACAACAAAATTGCTTGGCTTATTTCAACAAAAGAATGCCTTGCATTTTGGATTAAAACCCATTGATAAATTGGATTTCATTAGTAAACATCAACAAAAACAGGGTGAAAAAATACTCATGGTTGGCGATGGACTCAATGATTCCGGTGCATTGAAACAAAGTGATGTAGGGATAGCTGTTACAGAAAACCGCAATAATTTTACGCCGGCTAGTGATGGTATTTTAGATGGGTCTTCTTTGCAAAAATTGGCTGATATGCTTCTTTTTGTCAGAGATGGAAAACGTACCATTTACCTGATCTTTATATATTCCATACTTTACAATATAATAGGTGGTTATTTTGCCCTAAATGGAATCCTTTCCCCACTCATTGCAGCTATTTTAATGCCTATCAGTTCGATTTCAATTTTACTGCTTTCCTACGGAATAACTGCTTTTTTAGCCTGGCATCGCAGGCTTTCCTAACTGATAAAAATCATTTAACTGGATGACCGTGGTCTAAGGGATGGTTTTGACCTGCTTTTAATTTTGCTCATCAAATTATGAGCGTATTAATAATTTTAATTTGTGTCAGTGTCTGTATTGCCGGTGCTTTTCTATTGGCATTTATATGGAGTTCAAATGACGGACAATTTGAAGATTTATACGCATCAGCCCATCGTATTTTATTTGAACGAAAAGAAAAAATCAAGAAAGAAGAATGAATGCACAATTAGAAACCGTTTACTATGACAATAAAATGCCAAGACTTTTTGCAATGGCAACCATTTTATGGGGTGCTGTTGGCATGTTGGTAGGAGTCCTGATTGCATTTCAACTTGTATTTCCAGCTCTAAATTTTGATTTATCGTTTACTACATATGGCCGTTTAAGGCCCTTGCATACCAATGCTGTGATTTTTGCATTTGTAGGAAACGGTATTTTCACTGCGATCTATTATGCGTTGCCCAGATTACTGAAAACGTCCATGTGGAGCAGTAAATTAAGCAAAATTCATTTTTGGGGATGGCAATCCATCATTGTATTGGCAGCTTTAACCTTGGTTAGCGGCATCACAACGGGTAAAGAATATGCAGAATTGGAATGGCCGGTTGATATATTAATCACTCTAATCTGGGTGGTCTTTGGTATCAATATGTTTGCTACCATTTTAACCAGAAGAGAACGGCACTTGTACGTTGCGATTTGGTTTTTCATTGCCTCCTGGGTAACTGTGGCTATGCTGCATATTGTCAATTCCATTGAAATCCCAATCAACTTGTTCAAATCTTACTCCTGGTATGCAGGGGTTCAGGATGCTTTGGTTCAATGGTGGTATGGTCACAATGCGGTTGCATTCTTTTTAACTACTCCGTATTTGGGTTTGATGTATTATTTCTTACCAAAAGCTGCTGACCGTCCGGTGTATTCATACCGCTTGAGCATTGTGCATTTTTGGTCTTTAATATTCATTTATATATGGGCAGGTCCGCATCACCTTTTATATACTGCTTTACCTGATTGGGCACAATCGTTGGGAACCGTTTTTTCAATCATGCTGATTTTACCAAGTTGGGGTGGAATGTTGAACGGACTGTTCACTTTAAGGGGAGCCTGGGATAAAGTCCGTGAAGATCCTGTATTGAAATTTTTTGTAGTTGCGGTTACCTGTTATGGTATGTCGACATTTGAAGGTCCGATGATGTCACTAAAAAATGTGAATGCAATTTCACATTACAGTGACTGGACTGTTGCACACGTTCATATAGGTGCCTTAGGATGGAATGGATTTTTAACATTTGGAATGCTGTACTGGTTATTTCCAAAAATGTATAATGTCAAATTGTATTCTCAAAAATTAGCATCCACACACTTTTGGATTGGCACTTTAGGAATTATACTCTACGCAATTCCAATGTATTGGTCTGCTTTCCGGACTTATTTTATGATGAAAACATTTACACCGGAAGGTCAATTGCAATACCAGTTTATGGATGTGGTGCAAACTGTAATGCCTTTTTATTTATTGCGGGCAGTAGGTGGAACCATATTTCTGATAGGTGTATTCATTATGATTTACAATTTAATTAAAACAGTTCGATCCGGAAAATTTATCGAAACTGAATCGATTGAAGCTGCACCATTAAGTAAAAATTACCAGGCACCAAAATCTGCTTTCTGGCACAGTGTCATCGAACGCAAACCCGTATTATTACTAACCATGAGTTTAATCGTAGTCGGTATTGGAGGTTTAGTTGAATTGGTTCCAACATTTTTAGTAAAATCAAATGTACCTACCATTTCAAGTGTAAAACCATACACCCCACTGGAATTGCAAGGTCGTGATATTTACATTCGCGAAGGATGTTATAATTGTCACTCACAAATGATTCGACCCTTCCGATATGAAGTGATGCGATATGGGGATTATTCAAAAGCTGGAGAATTTGTGTATGATCATCCATTTCAATGGGGAAGTAAGCGAACAGGCCCGGATCTCGCACGGGTGGGTGGTAAATATCCTAACAGTTGGCATTTTAATCACATGTTAGATCCTCAATCGGTGTCACCAGGCTCCAACATGCCAAGCTATGTTTGGCTGTTTGGAAACGACTTAAATACGTCCACTACACCGTCTAAAATTCATGCCATGCGCAAAATGGGAGTTCCTTATCCGGCAGGATTTGAATCAACGGCAAATGAGGATTTGAAAAAACAAGCAGAACAAATTTCAAATAGCTTGCGTGATGATAAAATCGGCATACCTGCTGAAAAAGAAATTGTTGCACTCATTGCATACCTGCAAAGATTAGGAAAAGATACACGTGTTAATTCAAAACGATAAGAATTATGAAATTCAATAATTATTTGGAAAAAATTACCGGAATTGAAATTTATCCTATGATTTCATTACTGGTCTTCATACTTTTTTTTATTGCTGTTACCATTTATGCATTTAAAGCAAACAGTGAAATGATTCGTACCATGGAAGAATTGCCATTAGATAAATCTGATACTAAGACTTTATGAAAGCATTACACTTTATAATTAGACCCATTTTATTCCTATTTTTATCAATAGGATGCGCTTTACCTACTTATGCTCAGGGAACTGCTGCTGCTACACAACCAAGTTCAACTGGAAACGGCTTTCACCTGGATTTGGACACGGCGCTTTTTGCTATTTCATTTACATTAGCAATTGTTATTATTGCCCTTTTAGGTGTGTTGCGCTCATCGATTCGTTTTTATATAGATAAAAATAACAACTCGCTAAAAGCAATATTATGGATTGTTATGATTTTCTATAGCAGTCAGGAGGCATTAGCTCAACAAGCCAATCCTGTTGCAGGCAACCCACAAAGCTTTACTTTTTTATTAAGCGTTCAAGGTTGGCTTATGTTAATCATAATTGCTATTGAAATCTATGCGCTGATTTTAATTAGAAAATGGATTCGCTTTTATACGGGCATTGAAAAATTTGAAACCAGAACTGCAGAAACTAAACCAAGTTGGTGGGATCGTATCAATGCCTTTAAATCAATAGACAGCGAAGGTGATATTGATACAGGACACAATTATGATGGAATTCGCGAACTGGATAACATTACGCCTCCTTGGTTTACTGCTGCCTTTCTTGGAACCATCTTATTTGCTGCAGTTTATTTGTATCGATACCACATCGCTCAATCTGCACCGCTCCAATTAAAAGAATATCAAAATGCAATGAAAATTGCAGAACAAGAACAAGCACTTTATTTGAGTGAAAAAGGAGATCAGATTGATGAAAATAATGTGGAATTATTACCTGCTGGTCAATATGAAGAAGGCAAAACCATTTTTAAAACTGCATGTGCAGTTTGTCATGGAGATAAAGGACAAGGATTGGTTGGCCCAAATTTGACTGATGACTATTGGATTCATGGTGGTTCTGTGAAAGAAATTTTTACTGTAATAAAATATGGTGTGATGGATAAAGGCATGCGAAACTGGAAAGATGAATATGGCCCAAATCAAATTGCACAATTGACGAGTTATATAAAATCTCTAAAAGGAACGAATCCTCCCGGTGCAAAAGATGCACAAGGAACTTTATATACAGAAGCAACACCTGCAAAAACGGATGTTAATCAAGATACTTCGAAAACTACCAAATAGATGAACCTTGATGATCTTCAGGAAGGATCCGGATTTAGAGACAGAATCAGTTCGGTTGACGAGGAAGGTAGCCGAAAGTGGATCTTTGCCAGTAAGGTCAGCGGGCGTTTTTATAATTACAGAAATTACAGTTCGTTTGTTTACCTGATTCTCTTTTTTGCAATTCCATTTATTTGGGTACACAATCAACCCTTAGTATTATTTAATATACTAGAAGGTAAGTTTATTTTATTTAGCAAGATTTTTTGGCCTAATGATTTTTTCATTTTTGCGGTGGCCATGATCACATTTATCATTTTTATTGCCTTATTTACGGTTATTTACGGTCGTTTATTTTGTGGTTGGGCTTGTCCTCAAACCATTTTCATGGAAATGGTTTTCCGAAAAATTGAATGGTTGATTGAAGGTTCACCCGGACAACAAAAACTGCTGCAGTCAAAATCCTGGACGAGTGAATGGTGGATTAAAAAATCTTTAAAACATTTTATTTTTCTTGCATTTTCATTTCTTATAGCCAATACCTTTTTAGCCTACATCATCGGGATCGATCAGTTATATAAAATAATACTGAAACCCATTTCAGAAAACATCGGCCTTCTTAGTGGATTAATTGTATTTACGCTCTTATTTTATGGAGTGTTTGCATTTGTCCGTGATATTATTTGCACCACTGTTTGCCCATACGGACGTCTTCAGAGTGTGCTTTTTGACAAAGACACCATGCAAATTTCTTACGATTATACAAGAGGCGAACCCAGAGAACGCCTCCATAAAAATCAACAACGAACCCAAGGAGATTGCGTGGACTGTATGAAATGTGTTCAGGTTTGTCCAACAGGCATTGACATTCGCAATGGAGTACAAATGGAATGCGTTGGTTGTACCGCATGCATTGATGCCTGCGATGAAGTAATGGATAAGGTGGGATTTAAAAGAGGATTAATAAGATATGCATCTGAGAATGAAATATCCCGAAAAACCAGTTTTAAATTCAATAACCGCATGAAAGCATATACTGCCTTGCTCAGTATTTTAATTCTTGCGATGGTCGTTTTAATTGCAACCCGAAATACCATAGATGCCTATGTTCAACGCGTTCCCGGACAATTATATCAGGAGGTTAATGATTCACTGATCACCAATTTATACACTGTAAAGTTTATAAACAAAAGCAGGGACACTCAAACAATGGATATCAAATTAGCAAATTATAACGGAAACATTCAGCTCATTGGAAATCACGAAATTAAAATTAACCCAGAATCTGTTTCTGAATATGAGTTCTTTATTGGCTTATCAAAAGATCAGGTACTTAAAAGAAGTAATGAAATCAAGTTAAATATATTACAAGGCAGTGATTTGATCCATACATTAAAAACTAATTTTTTAGGACCATTTAAATAATCAATATGAGTTGGGGATATAAAATATTATTAGCCTATGCCTTATTCTTTGTGATGATCATCACTTTCTTATACATAGCATCTCAACAAACCAATGAAATGCTGGAAACGAATTACTATGAAAAAGAAATTCAATTTCAAAAAATTCTCAACGGATCGGATAATCTCAATGTTTTAAATGAATCTATCAATTTAAAGTTAACCAGTGAGCAACTTGAAATTAACTTTCCAAAAGAAGGCATAAAGGACCAGCCTCTTATTCATTTAGAATTTATTAAAATGTCGGATCAAAGCAAAGATTTTAATTTAGATCTCAAGACAAATGAAAACGGTCAAATTATAATTCCCACCGAAAAATTCAGTAAAGGCTATTACAGACTTCAGATGCAATGGGAATCAAATGGAAAACCTTATGTGTATAGGGATCAATTTAAATTTTTAGAAGCATGAACCTTTACGAAGCACTGGTAGCCGGTTTTTTAATGGGCTTGATGGGAAGTCTTCACTGCATCGGAATGTGCGGTCCATTGGCTCTAGGAGTGGTCGGATTGCAAACTGATCCAAAGAAAAAACTGCGGACTGCATTAGAATATAATTTTGGTCGGGCAGTTTCATATACAGCCATGGGTGCAATCCTTGGTTTAATTGGAAATCAGGTTTCAATGGCAGGTTTTCAACAATATCTTTCCATCGGATGTGGGCTTTTTATTTTGCTACTTTTTGTTTTACCCTATATTTCAAAAAATAAAACCAGCATTCTTCAATCCTGGAATCAGAAAATACAAAACTTACTGAATGTTCAATTTACCAAAAAACAAAGTCCCCTGTTCCATTTTGAATTAGGCCTTATCAATGCCTGGTTACCTTGTGGATTGGTATATCTCGCATTGGCAGCTGCTTTGGCATCGGGAACTTTCATTGCTTCATGTACCATTATGTTTTTGTTTGGCTTGGGTACGATTCCATTGATGCTAAGCTTACAACTATTAGGAAATTACATTAACCTGCAATGGCGTCAAAAATTGACCAAAGCAATTCCCGTATTTATACTATTGTCTTCCTCTTTACTAATTCTACGAGGTATGAATCTCGGAATACCTCTTATTAGCCCGGTTGTTGAATCAACTGGAACCTGCATTAAACACTGTTGCAAACATTAATTAAATCTCATAAAATATTCATCATGATAGAAATATTAAAAGAATCAAAAGTAGGCGAAGTAGTCGCTTCAAATTTTAAGGTAGCTGAGGTCTTTGAAAAATATGGCATTGATTTTTGCTGTAAAGGTGGAATGAGTCTGGATGCAGCTTGCCAAAGTAAAAACATCGATTCAGAAAAATTTATCAAAGATTTGAAATCTACATTATTAATGAGATCCGATTCAACACAAAATTTTTTGGATTGGCCACTGGATTTATTAGCTGATTACATTGAAAAGAAACACCATAGATACATTCGTGAGAAAACGCCTATGATCCAAACGTATTTGACCAAATTGGTAAATGCTCATGGAAGTCGTTACCCACAATTGATGGAGGTTCAAGAACTCTTTGATCAATCAGTTCTGGATATGCATGTCCATATGCGAAAAGAGGAAATGATCCTGTTTCCATACATTCGCAATAAAGTACAAACCATTGTAAATTCAGGATCAGACAATGTGTTTTCCAGCATACAAACACCTGTGAATATTCTCATGCAAGACCATGAAATTGAAGGATCCCGTTTTGAAAAAATTTCAATGCTTACTAATCACTACGAACCACCTACAGCTGCTTGTATAACCCATAAGGTGTGTCTCTCTATGCTAAAAGAATTTGAAATGGATCTTCATCATCACATTCATCTTGAAAACAATATTTTATTTCCTAAAGCAATTGCATTGGAAAATTGAGAGAAAGGGCATTAAAATTACTGATTCAAGGGTTTAACTGATAATAATTCTAATTTCTTTAGGTTTAGGGGTATAAAACAATTGGCTTACAATTGAATCCAAAATAAATTACTAGTACTCAAAATGCTTTCATTTGAAGATATAAAGTCACCAATAAAAACTGAAATTATATAATCAGCAAGAATTTTAAATCACCGAACAAGAAAGTAAAATTAAAAACAGCAGTCCAAGGGCGATTCGATACCAGCCAAACACCCCAAAGCCATGCTGTTTCAAATGTCTGATTAAAAAGCGAACTGCAATCCAGGCAGAAATAAAGGCACCTATTAATCCAACGCTTAACAAAGTGAGTTGCTCACTATTAAAATGTAATGGTGTTTTTAATAAATCGTAGGTAGTTGCAGCCAACATGGTTGGAACTGCTAATAAAAATGAAAATTCGGTGGCTTGATTTCTATTCAAACCATTGAAAATTCCCCCTATAATACTTGCACCGGCTCTTGAAACACCGGGTATAATTGAGAGACATTGAATAAATCCAATGTAAAATGCATTTTTATAAGAAATGGATTCCAATTCAACCACATTAGATTTTGCTTCTTTTAATTTTTTATCCCAAATGATTAATAATAATCCGCCAAGAATCAAACTAAAGGAAACCACCCATGAATTAAACAAATAAGCTTTAATAATTTTATACATTAAAAAACCAATCGTTGCTGTTGGAAGAAAGGCAACGAACAATTTCCTATAAATTTCTATTCCATTAAAAAATCGTTTGATGTACATGACCGCAATAGCCAGAATCGCACCCAATTGAATTGAAATTTCAAATGTTTTAAGAAATTCTGAATTTTCAAGGCCTAAAAGATGAGAAGTAAGGATCATGTGCCCGGTAGAGGATATTGGCAGAAACTCCGTTATTCCTTCAACGATTGATAGTATCAAGGCATCCAATAAATTCATAGCTAACTAATTTCAAGAATAAGCGGCAAACATAAGAAGAAATTCATTAGTTTATTCAGCCTATACGTTTTCCTTGTGGGCTCTTAAAGTTGCCTTATGATATTCCACATGAATTCATATGATAATGAATGCTTTTCTATATTGAAACATTGCAGAATTGCAACATTT
Organism: Saprospiraceae bacterium; assembly: GCA_016714025.1. Taxonomy (NCBI): domain Bacteria; kingdom Pseudomonadati; phylum Bacteroidota; class Saprospiria; order Saprospirales; family Saprospiraceae; species Saprospiraceae bacterium. The sequence continues at coordinate 297,053 of JADJOB010000002.1, forward strand.
ACCCTAAAGACTTTCATGCAATAGACTGTAATTTCCCTAGTGTTGGGTTTGAGGCTTTAATTTTGCCTTATTCTTTTTAGTTACAAAATCATACCAAGCTTTTTTACGCAGTGGGTGATCTTTGGGCTTTGAATACATTTTCGCCTTTTTCATTTTTACTACATAGGCTTTTGGGATAATGTTATTGATCTTGCCTTTGTATTCAATATCCCGATTGTTATTGCGCAGCGCATTTAAATAAGAAGAGGGTAACAAATAGCGACCTTCAGGCAATTTGATTCTGGAAATGATCTGTCCAAAATTTCGCAAAAAATGAAGGCAGTTATTGGCCCTTAATGAATATGCTTTGTGTTCCCATATTTTTTTTAAATGCAAACAGGCAATAAGTTCAAATTCAGAAATTTCCACAACAAAACTGTGCTCACGTTTACTATTCCAGTCATTTTTGATGGATCCATTCATATAACCTACGATCCCCGAAGTTTGCAAACCTCCTTTTGGATAAAAACCCCAGCAAGCTAGCAACAGGTTTTGTTTACTAGCTGTATCTTCTTTGATCAAGCCAACATAGGCATGACCAAACGATTGGCGTAAAGCCCCATCAAAAAATCCATCTTTTGCAAAAAAGACCAACCATTGGCGGGCATAAGATTCCGGATTCCAACTCAGGAATAGGATCGCTAAAATGAAAAATTTCTTAACCATCTCTGGTATTAGACTTCAATAGCTAAGTTATGTTAAATTTTCGACAATAAAAATTGATTTTTTTTTAAAATTCATATTCAGCTCGAAGCTCAGGATTCTTAGAATTCGACCAACAGGTATAGGCCTCTTTCATTAATTTTGAGTCCTAAATTGTAGCTTATGGTCACAGAAGTTGCTGTATATCAGCCAAAACATAAAATTCGCATCCTGACAGCAGCTTCCCTGTTTGACGGGCACGATGCTGCCATTAATATCATGCGTCGGATCATGCAGAGCAGTGGGGTCGAAATTATTCACCTGGGTCATAACCGATCTGCCCTGGAGATAGTAGATGCAGCTATTCAAGAAGACGTACAAGGTATTGCCATAACTTCCTATCAGGGTGGACACAACGAGTTTTTTAAATACATTTTTGACTTGTTAAAAGAGCGTAACTGTGGGCATATCAAGCTATTCGGCGGGGGTGGTGGCACCATTTTACCCTCTGAAATCGCGGATCTGCATCATTACGGCATTAACCGGATTTACAGTCCGGATGATGGTCGTCACATGGGCTTACAGGGCATGATCAATGATTTAATATCTCAATGTGATTTTGCTACCGGCAGCTCTTTAAATGGGGAAGTTAAAGAAATTGCCAATCATGATTTCCGTGCCGTGGCTCGAATGATTTCAGCTGTAGAGAATTTTCCGGATCAAGCAGAGACGATTCTTAAAAACATGCCTCAGGCAAATCCAGATAAAAAGATACCGGTTTTAGGAATCACCGGTACCGGAGGTGCCGGAAAATCCAGTTTAGTTGACGAACTGGTCCGTCGATTTATCTTAGATTTTAGTGATAAACGAATTGCAATCTTGTCAGTTGATCCCTCCAAACGAAAAACAGGCGGTGCACTTCTCGGGGATCGCATCCGAATGAATGCCATTCATCCCGAATTTCATGGAGGAAGGGTGTATATGCGCAGTTTGGCAACGCGTCAGAGTAATCTGGCATTATCCCCTTATATAAAAAATGCATTGCTCATTTTAAAGGCGGCTGATTTTGATTTGATTTTGCTAGAGACTTCCGGTATTGGTCAAAGTGATACGGAAATTGTAGATTTCAGCGATGTTTCAATGTACGTCATGACTCCGGAATACGGAGCCGCCACCCAATTAGAAAAAATTGACATGCTGGATTTTGCAGACATCGTAGCGATCAATAAATTTGATAAACGCGGCGCCCAGGATGCCATTCGCGATGTGCGCAAGCAATTTCAGCGCAATCACAAAGCATTTGATAAAACAACCGATGCTATGCCGGTTTATGGTACCATTGCATCCCAGTTTAATGATCCAGGAACCAATCTGCTCTACCAAAAATTAATTGAACTAATAAGCACTAAAACTCAGGTATCGCTAAAGTCCAATTTAAATTTAGCTACCGGAGAATCAGAAAAAATATTCATCATCCCACCTGGAAGAACCCGCTACCTCAGTGAAATTTCAGACAACAATCGTAAATATGATGAATGGGTTAACCAGCAAGCACAAATCGCACATGAATGGCAAGCTTTAAAAACCAGTTCGAGCCTTGTTGATGATAACAGCTTGCAAGCTGCTATTAAACAATCTGAAGAACAGATTCAGTTAAAACTAGACGGTGAGTCGAGAATCTTATTAGAAAATTGGGACGCATTAAAAAAAGCGTATGCTTCAGATGAATTCATCTATAAAGTTCGAAACAAAGCCATACATGTTCCTACCTATACAAAATCACTTTCTCATACTCGAATTCCACGGGTTGTTTTACCAAAATACAAGGATTGGGGTGATATCTTAAAATGGAATTTACAGGAAAATGTACCGGGTTCGTTTCCTTATACTGCAGGAGTTTATCCATTTAAACGTCAGGAAGAAGATCCGACACGAATGTTTGCAGGTGAAGGCGGACCGGAACGCACCAATCGCAGATTTCATTATGTAAGTTTGGATATGCCGGCCAATCGCTTGAGTACAGCATTTGACTCCGTTACACTTTATGGAGAAGACCCGGATTATCGTCCGGATATTTATGGAAAAGTTGGAAACAGCGGAGTTAGTGTTTGCAGTCTGGATGATGCAAAAAAATTATACAGCGGGTTTGATTTATGCAATCCAAAAACTTCTGTCAGCATGACAATCAATGGTCCAGCTGCAACCATTTGTGCATTTTTTATGAATGTAGCTATTGATCAACAATGTGAAAAATACATTCATGAACATAATCTGGTTTCAAAAGTAGAAGCTGCATTAAAAGCGAAATACGATGATCAAAACATCGCACGGCCAAAATATCAAGGAGAATTGCCACCGGGAAATAATGGATTGGGATTATTGCTTTTAGGTATAACAGGCGATGAAATTCTGGAACCAGCAGTTTACGAAGAATTAAAAACCAAGGCTTTGCAATCTGTTCGTGGAACCGTACAAGCCGATATTCTAAAGGAAGATCAAGCACAAAATACCTGCATCTTCAGCACGGAATTTTCATTAAAATTAATGGGCGATGTACAAGAATATTTTATCACAAAGGGCGTTCGTAATTTTTATTCAGTCTCAATCAGCGGATATCACATTGCTGAAGCCGGAGCCAATCCGATTTCACAATTAGCATTTACACTTTCAAATGGATTTACGTTTGTAGAATACTATCTATCCCGTGGAATGCACATAGATGATTTTGCACCAAATCTTTCCTTCTTCTTTTCAAATGGTGTTGATCCCGAATATGCAGTGATTGGTCGGGTTGCGCGACGTATATGGGCAAAGGCTATGAAGATCAAATACAAAGCTAACGAGCGAAGTCAAATGTTAAAATATCACATCCAAACTTCCGGTCGTTCTTTGCATGCCCAGGAAATTTCCTTTAATGATATTCGGACGACCTTGCAAGCATTGTATGCAATTTACGACAACTGCAATTCCTTACATACCAATGCCTATGATGAAGCCATAACCACTCCAACAGAAGAATCTGTAAGACGCGCCATGGCCATTCAATTAATAATCAATAACGAATTGGGTTTGGCAAAAAACGAAAATCCATTACAAGGTTCCTTTATTATTGAGGAATTAACCGACCTGGTAGAAGAAGCGGTCCTTTCTGAATTTGATAAAATAAGTGAACGAGGAGGCGTATTAGGTGCTATGGAAACAATGTACCAGCGTAGTAAAATACAAGAAGAAAGTCTTTATTATGAAACGCTTAAACATACGGGCGAATATCCGATTATTGGCGTCAATACCTTTTTATCCAAAGATGGTTCACCAACCGTTTTACCAAGAGAAGTGATTCGGGCAACTGAAGATGAAAAAAATGATCAGATTCATTCGCTTGAAAACTTGAAAGAGGCACATAAAGAATCTGGTGTAAGGAGAATTAAAAACTTACAATTAGCAGCATTACACAATAAAAATATGTTTGCCGAATTGATGGAAGCTGTAAAATCATGCTCTCTGGGACAAATTACCACAGCCCTTTATGCCGTGGGCGGTAAATACCGGAGAAATATGTAATTCCAAAATTGATTTTTGTAATCCAAATACCCTAAATCATTCCAGTAAGGATTAATAAAATTAATATTTTAATAAAAAAATAACTCAATATCTACGAATTCTTTCGTAGGTTTGTAATACATTTGTTTTGCTTCTGATATAGAAGCCCTATTTTTTCACTTTAAATTATTAAATCATGATCCGTGTCATGCTTATGGCTTGGCTTTGGCTTTGCCTTGACTCTTATGAATCCAATGCGAAACCATTGTATACCATTATTGGAAAAATTACCGGAATTGATAAACAGTCTATACCATTTGCATGGGTTGGATTATATGCGGTAAAAGACAGTAGTTTGATTAAAGTAACAGCCTGTGATGATCAAGGGGTCTTTAACCTGGAATTTGAAACTTTAAATCCCGAAGCTTATTATATCAAAGTATCTATGACCTTTTATGAAAATTATTATTCCAGCCCCTTTTCCTTTATCAATTCAACGGATCCCATTGACTTAGGATCTATTCAGATGAATGAACGGAATCAATCTATGAACGAAATTACAGTAACTGCAAGTAAACCTTTTATAGAACGCAAATCGGATCGCTACGTCATGAATGTTGAAAGCAGCATCACAGCTGCCGGCAGCAGTGCGTTTGAATTATTGGAAAAAGCACCAGGAGTGACCATCAATTATCTGGATGCGCTTTCAATGAAAGGAAAATCAGGTGTGCAGGTATTGATCGATGGAAAACCGATTGTATTGTCTGGTAGTGAACTGGCCAATTACTTAAAAGCACTGCCTTCGAATATGTTGGATCGAATAGAAATCATTAGCAATCCTCCTGCAAAATATGAGGCGGCAGGCAATGCAGGTATTATTGATATTCGTTTAAAAAAGAATCAGGCATTTGGAACCAATGGATCTGTTAATGCAAATTACGGGCAAGGTGTTTATCCAAAATCAGGTATTGGAATAAATATCAACCATCGCAACAAACGATTTAATTGGTTTGGAAATTCGAATTACAGTTATCGAAAAGGATTAAATAAACTCATATTGTATCGGGAATTCTTTGAAAGCGGACAGCGCACAGGAGCGTATGATCAATATAACTACCTCGTTTTTCCATTTCACTTTGCTTCGCTTCGAATGGGAACAGATTATACATTGCCCAACAACAAAACGACGCTTGGTTTTATCATAAACAGTTCATTGAATCGTTTCAAGCCACATGGACAAAACAATTCCATTGTCGAAAATGAACAATCTTTAGCTGAATCCAGCTTTTCAACCAGCAACCAAAGCAAAGATGTTTGGCCATCTTATTCATTTAATATCAATGGAAAACATGTTATGGACAGTTCCGGAATGGAATTGAGTTTTGATTTAGACTATGTCCAATTTAAAAACACGACCGAACAAAATTTTTTAACCAAATATTTTGATTTAAATCAACAAGTTTTACAGCCGGACTATTACTTATATGGTGATTTGAAAGGCAATTTAAATATAAAATCAATAAAAATTGATTTGAGTAAAAAAATTTCGAACAACAGACAATTCGAAGGTGGAATGAAATCAAGTATCGTTTCAGCTGACAACAACCTGGCTTTCTTTGACAAGAGCAATGCTCAACCTGTTTATGACAGCAGCAAAAGCAATCACTTTTTATATAAAGAACAAATTCATGCGGCATATTTAAATTATAAACAAGACTGGACCAACTTGAGTTTGCAAGCTGGTTTGCGCAGTGAATTCACCAAGGCAAATGGAAATCAACTTGTCAATAATTTTACTTTCGAAAAAAATTATATCAATCTATTTCCTTCTGTGTTTTTAAATTATAAATTCACACCCAACTACGATATGGGCATCAATTTAAGCCGGAGACTGGACCGGCCTAATTATCAACAATTAAATCCATTTAAATTCTTTCTGGATCCCAGTACCTATCGGGAAGGCAATCCATTCCTCAATCCTCAATACAGTTGGATTTTTGAATGGAATCACACCTTGAATAAAAATTACGCTTTCTCAATTTCCTATACACAAACACTTGATAATATTACAGAAGTTATCGGACCAGTGGAAGGTTTGGATCGGGTTACAGTCCAAACTCATGAAAATCTGACACAATTTGAAAATCTTTCTGTAAGTGCTAATGGTACGATTGACATTTTAAAGAATTGGAGCAGTGTGATCAATGTAAGTAGCTGGATAGGAAAATATACCGGAACTTTTGCCAATACACTTCTTAAAGATGGAAATTTAGTGGTGAATCTCAGTTGCAACAATACCATCAAACTTCCAAAAAACTGGAATTCTGAAATAAATTTTAGTTATCAATCGCCAGAAGTTTATGGTTTTATGAAGGTATATTCAATGTGGGGATTGTCAGTTGGTATCCAAAAGCAATTTCTAAATAAAAAACTCAATGCTAAATTATCTGTTAGTGATCTGTTTTGGACTAATTTACCGGAAGCCGATATTAATTACAGAGATTATTATGAGCACTTTGATGTTAAAAGAGAAACACGAGTGGCCTCACTTTCTTTGTCCTATCGTTTTGGTAGTTTAAAACTCGGAAATGCGCCACGGAAAGCTGGTGGTGTGGAGGAAGAAAAAAGAAGGGCGAGCAATGGACAAGGATAAATTGTGGAAAATAAATGTCCAAAATAAAATTGAATGCTAAATTAATTGCTAGCAAAAAATAATTAAAATCGTTTTAATAGGTTAGCCAAATCAATTTAGAATTGAATTGATTATAATAAATTTTTTCATCGAAGCGAGGGTAAAATAGTTCTACGCAATCCTTTTGCTATGCGATCCTATTTGTTTATCATTTTGATTACTATTTATAATTAAATAATATCGATTTGCATACTTTCAAACAGCTGGCTGCATGTTGTAATTGGCTTGTTCAAAATACTGCAAGCCCAAATATATGCTGTATATAAAACTACTTAGATGATTATTTAAAATGCATTGCTTATCTTTAATTCTGTTAGTGCTACAGAAATGAAACAGAATAATTTAAGCTTATTTCAATTATTAACCATTGCGTACGTATGGTTCTTTTCAATGAATCTTTCAATAATCCATGCGCAGACCTATGGTCAAAGGGGAATGGTGGTATCTTCTAATGTAATCGCATCTCAAATTGGTATCGGGATATTAAAAAAAGGAGGCAATGCCATTGACGCCAGCATAGCCACAGCCTTTGCATTGCAAGTTACACATCCTACTGCAGGCAATATCGGAGGTGGTGGATTTTTAGTTTTCATGAACGCCGTTGGAATGGTCACTACCATTGACTTTCGTGAAAAAGCCCCTCTTACCGCAAGTCCAAACATGTTTTTAGATAGCAAAGGTCAGCTGATTCATGAAAGCAATCACGAAACCTTGTTGGCTGTTGGTGTGCCCGGAACCGTTGCCGGTTTGTATTTAGCACATCAAAAATATGGAACCCTTGCCTGGAAGGAGTTAGTCCAACCTGCAGTGAATTTAGCTCAAAAGGGATTTATCATGCCCTGGGGTCTTTATTTAGATGCTCTTGAACTAATTGCTTCAGAACCATCAAATGATTTTATTAAAAACTATTTTAACAATGCGCAAGGAAAAATGACCCGACCCGGTGAAACCTGGAAGCAACCAGCGCTTGCAAAAACATTGGCATTAATTCGTGACAAGGGTCAGGATGGTTTTTATAAAGGATACGTTGCAGAAGAAATCGAACAATTCATGAAAGAAAATGGGGGCATAATAACAAAAAAAGATTTAGAAAAATATACTGCAATCGAACGGCCGCCAATCAAAGGCAGCTTTAAAAATTATGAAGTATATTCTATGGGACCTCCTAGTTCGGGTGGAGTCGCACTTATAGAAATGTTGAATCTCATGGAGCTATCAAATTTAGACTCCATTCCTTTTAACTCAACGGCCTACGTTCATTTAATGGCTGAAGTAATGCGCCGGGCTTTTGCGGATCGGGCTGCCTATTTAGGGGATCCTGATTTTAATCCGGATATGCCCCTGGAAAAATTGTGCTCCAAAGAATTTGCTAAAAAACGCTTTGCATCGATCAATTCAAAGAAAGCTTCTGTAAGTGATCCATCAAAATTTGGTCATCCCTATGATGGCTCCAATACAACTCATTTTTCAGTCGTTGACAAAGATGGCAATGCGGTTTCATTGACTTACACCTTAGAATACGCTTATGGATTGAGAAAGGGTTCCGAAAAATTGGGATTTATATTCAACAATGAAATGGGAGATTTTAATGCCCTGCCAGGCGCAACAAACCAAAATGGTCAAATTGGATCCCCTGCAAATCTGATTGCACCTGAAAAACGAATGTTATCGAGTATGACTCCTACGATCGTCACAAAAAACGGTAAAGCGTATTTAATCATTGGTTCGCCGGGAGGAAGAACCATCATCAATACGGTCTTTCAAACTGTTTTAAATGTGCTTGCCTACAAAATGCCCATTGATCAAGCCATTGAAGCGATGAAAATTCATCATCAATGGCTTCCGGATCTCATTCTCTATGAAAAGAATCTGCTATCTCCCGATACAAAAACTGGATTGGAGGAATTGGGTCATAGACTTTTTCCAGTGGATAATTTGGGTTCACTCATGGGTATTTTATACGATGAAAAATTTAAAGTGTATGTTGGCGCCGCCGATTCCTCCAGTCCGGATGGAGGAGCAGTAGGATATTAAAAATGTTTCAGATTATTCTAAATTTGTTTTAATTCTTATTTTAAAAATAATTAATTGCTAAAAAAATTGCATCCATGATTCGTTTCTCTGAAAAACAAAAATTCACCCAATGGTGGTTTTGGGTATTAATAATTGGAATTACTTCTTTGTTTTTATATGGATTATATCAACAAATTATATTAAAAATACCATTTGGTGACAAACCTGTAAGCGATAATGTTCTATTATTGATTTCAATAATTCCATTATTAATTATTGTAATTTTCTTGGTATCCACCCTTGAAACTGAAATCAATGAATTTGGAATATCCTACAAATTTTTTCCGTTTCATCTAAATAAAAAAACCATCGCCTGGGATTCAATAGACAAAGCCTACATTCGGAAATACAATCCAATTACAGAATATGGTGGCTGGGGATTTCGTTTGGGTCTATTCGGCAAAGGACGTGCATTAAATATGTCCGGCACGATGGGCTTACAGTTAGTTTTAAAAGATGGAACCAAATTATTAATCGGTACTTTAAAATCAGACGAACTAGAACAAATCTTACAAAATTTGATGAAGAATAATATTATAAACAAGCCAGATTAATAATCAATCAGGAGAGAAGAATGCTTTTTTAATTTAATTCAAAATACGCCCAACAACTAATCGCGACGCCCATTAAGCTCTCCTAATTATTAATTCTTAATTTTTAATTCTTAATTAATAATCATCAATCTCCCTTTTTCGCTTTCTCATAATCCGGTTGGATTAAACTATTCTTTATGGCATCATCAAATTTCGTTTTGCCAAAAGAGGCTTTATATGCATTCCAGTTCATGCTGTCAAAATGCAACATCCCATTACGGTATTGCCAGGATTGAAATTGGGAAAATAAAATCAATAATAAAACGACACTGAGAATTGGTATTTTAATTTTTGAAGACTTATTCAAAATGAAACCCATTTCTGCTGCAAATGGAATGGCCAAAAAAGCATATAAGTCAATCATCCCGCGGTTACCAAATCCGACATACCACCAACACCACCATGAAAATACAATGTAACTATAGACTATAAAAAATCCAAGTATAGTCCATTTTAAACTATGTTGTGTGCGAACCAAATGATACATTCCATAAATAGCAAAAACAAAAATTGGGGTATAAATTAACCAGCCATTTCGGAAACTAAACATCCCTGATAAAATATGCGGGTCCAGAAAAAAGAAACGCTCATCCTGGTAAGAGTAATAAAATAAACTACCTGTAACTGCCTTCCAATACATAAGTTGTGGCAACCAAATCAAAGCAATTACGAAACAAATGACAAGAAAATGTTTGTATTGATTAATAAAAAGTAAAGCATTTTTTTGAATATCTTTAATAGAACGCACACCGTAGAGTAAAGGAAACAACGCAAAGGATAAATTGATAGGTCGAATTAAACTCATTAATCCTAAACTGATTCCAATCATAATGGCATAGTTCCATTTGGGTAAATCAAACCATTTGCAAACTGAATATAAAAAAATGGCAGATAAAGAAAAACTATAGGCGTGACTCATAGCTGCCTCTGAACTTGCGTAATAAAATAAATTAGTTCCAAGACTTATTGCGGGAATACTTACAGCCACAGCCCATTCAGAAAACCAATGCAATAATAATTTTCTTAAAAAAATTAATCCAATGATCAGATAAAATAAACAAGACAGATGAATGTATTTGTGATAATACCAACTAAAACCATTTGGATTTGAATGTGCAGCCTGAGACTTCAAATGAGCAGCAAAGAAAAAAGGAGCATACATAACGGACATGCCCATTGAATATTTATTTACCAAATTCCCATTAGGTGTTGGAACCGGCCAAAACATATGCTGCTCTGCGTACTTGGCATCTGTTTTAACAAAATCCATATAAAAATCATGATAAATAAAGCTTGCTGGCAAATAATCGTAATAACCAATAACATCCCAATCAATTGTGCCAAAATTTTTCCATTTTTTAATATTGAAATTGGCAAAACTTAAAATTGCGATGCTCAATATCAGGCTAAGCAGTGAAATAGATTTCAAATTCATCATTGGAATCAAAAATAGTGTAAAAGCTGAATTCCAACGAACAATCTCTGTTAAGGCCTTTTTATAAAAGCAACTAAGCCAACACCAAAACTATTGGCCACCACATCAAAAACATCAAATTGTCTTCCTAATTGCATAATTTCCTGAAAATATTCTAATGCAATGCCCATTATAATTAAAGCGGTGTAAATAAATGAAATTCGGGATGGGTCGGCTTGCGCTAGTTTGTATTTTTTAAAACACCAGGCAGTAGCTCCGTAAAATAATATATGCCCAATTTTGTCAACTTGAATGTGATCCCACCAATTGAGCTTTGGCAAATCGTTTCCAGGCAGTAAGGATAAAATGATAATGGTACAAACTAGCAACCAGGCCAAAATAATATAATACTTTGGCTTCCAGGAAAACATGGATAAATTAAATTACTTACCGATCAGGCTGCGGTAGGATGCCGCATCCAACAATTGATCTAATTCTTCAGCGTTGCTAAGTTCAATTTTAATAATCCAGCCTTTACCATAAGGATCAGAATTAATCAAAGTCGGATCATTTCCATCTTTTTCATCAAGTTCCGGATTAAATTCAATGACTTTACCGGAAACTGGCATAAATAAGTCAGAAGTTGTTTTTACTGCTTCTACCGTTCCAAATATATCGTCCTTTGAAACTTCATCGCCGACAGATTCTACTTCAACATAAACAATATCACCCAATTCGGATTGCGCAAATTCGGTAATTCCAATGGTAGCTTGATTGCCATCGAGCAAAAGCCACTCGTGTTCTTTGGTATATTTCAGATTGTCTGGAAAATTCATAAAACGAAGATCGGATTAATTATTTGAATTTGATAAAAAGCCTTTAATTTCTTCAGTAGTCATTGATTTTGGCCGCTCCAAGGGCAGATTTAATGCACGATCCCAACACAATTGGGCCAATACACCCAAAGCTCTTGAAACCCCAAACATGACTGTATAAAAATTATGTTCTTTCACCCCATAATGCTCCAACAAGGCTCCAGAATGTGCGTCGACATTAGGCCAGGGGTTTTTTACTTTACCTAAACTTTCCAGAATCGGTGGAACTTCTTCAAATACATGCCAAACGATTTGGACCATTGGATCATCTGCACAATGTCTTTCCGCGAAATTCTTCTGGGCTAAAAACCGGGGATCGGGTTTGCGCAACACCGCATGTCCGTAACCAGGGACCACAACGCCATGTGAAAGCGTTGTTTTCACATATTCTGCGATTTGTTCTTTAGTCGGTGTGGGTGTACCCAGATCGCGGATCATATCGTAAATCCAGTCCATCACTTCCTGGTTTGCCAATCCATGTAAGGGTCCGGCTAGCGCATTCATTCCAGCAGCTAATGACAAATAAGCATCACTTAGGGTCGATCCAACCAAATGTACCGTATGGGCAGAAGCATTTCCCCCTTCATGGTCTGCATGGATGGTCATATACAAACGCATCAAATCCTTAAATGCTGGATCATCTTTCCCTAACATGTGGGCAAAATTGGCACTCCAATCGAGTTCCGGATCTGCTTCAATGTGTTGATTGTTGTAAAAAGTCTTCCTATAAATAAACGCTGCAACCAGGGGCAATTTAGCGATGAGATTCATACAATCTTCATACATAATTTCCCAATAACTGGCCTTGGTCATCCCATTTTCATACTCTTGGGCAAATACACTTTCTGATTGCATTGCCATAATTGCAATGCTAAACTGGGTCATGGGATGTGTTTTTTGGACATCCAGATGATCTAAAAGATCTTTTACCGTATCGCTGAGTATGGCGCGACGCTGCCATTCCTGGCTAAGCCACTTGACATCATCTTCCGTGGGTAAAAGTCCTGTCAACATTAACCAGAAAAGGCCCTCAGGAAGTGGTTCAGTTGCTCCATTTATTTTAGGAAGCAATTCGCGGAGTTCGGGTATTGAATATCCCCGAAACCGAATGCCTTCAGAAGAATCCAATGAAGAGGTTTCCCAAATCATACTTTGTATACCACGCATACCCCCGTAAACCTGTTCAATTTGAACATTGTCAATAATTCTTGTACCGTGCGATTTTACAAGGGTTTTAATTTCTTCTACGGAAGAAATTAATTGGGATTTAAATAATGTTTTTAGGCGATCCATCCTACTTACTGTAACTATTCCTGTCGAAAAACAAAGCGCAAAAGTATAATGTTTTTGAATTACGAAAAGAAAAAGATTTTTTTTGTGAAATAGCCCAATTTCAACCAATTGGAAGGAATCTTCCTGATTTTCTAAAATTAATACAAGCTGCTTAGCTTTGCAGGATGTTGATGATCGATAACATCCTGGTCAGTGACGAAGTCCTGGAAAATCAATTTATCTGTGCCTTGGATAAATGCAAGGGCGCTTGCTGTTATGAAGGGGATTTTGGCGCTCCCCTAACACCGGCAGAAAAAACGATTCTGGAAAACTGCTACGAGGACTTTAAGCCTTTTTTGAACACCGATTCTCAAAATCAGATTGAAAAAGTAGGACTTTATAGCTATTATCGGGAAAATAAAACCTGGGGTACCAGCCTTATGGAACATGGTGCCTGCGTTTTTATGAATAAGGATGAACATGGGATTGCTGTTTGTGGTATCGAACAAGCATATAAAGCAGGAGCTTGCGAATTTCAAAAACCCATTTCCTGCCATTTATATCCCATTCGGATCAAAGAAAATAAATCCCAGGGGTTTATTGCAATTAACTACGATGAGTGGGATATCTGTAAAGCAGGATGTAAACTCGGCCAGGAACATAAAATGCCTCTTTTCCGGTTTGTAAAAGCTGCACTGATCCGCCGATTTGGAGAGGCTTTTTACCATCAACTCGATGCGGCTTACGAAGCTTTGAAAAAATAATAAATCTTGCCATACTTCGATTTTAATAGGCTGCAATGATTGCCTGAACTTAATTTGTATTAAACTTTAGGTAATAAAATACTTATTTGAAGATAGCAAGCGATTTGCCTTGATTTAAATTAAAAACGTAATCTTGTTTATTAGAATTATCATTTGGGATTGGTTCCCGTTTGCCTAAAGGTTGCAGGCTTCCATAATATGATCACACACCCTATTAATTTCATTTTGCTCAATGACCAGGGGAGGTGCGATTCTCAAAGCAGTCGGACAAAACAAAAAACTTTCGGCAAGTATTTTACGCTCAAATAATTTTTGAATCGCCTTCATAAGTTTGCTGGTTGATCCGAGTTCAAATGCAAGCAATAAGCCAATTCCGCGCAGTTCATTAGGCGCTTGAAGATTTAATGTATGCCTGAAAAGTTGCTCTTTTTCATTGACAGAATCCAGCAAATTCTGTTGCAATAAATAGTTTAATCCGGCCAATCCGGCTGCACAACAAACCGGATGTCCTCCAAAAGTAGTGATGTATCCCAGAGGTATTTTTTTAGAAAAATGCTGGATCAACTTTTGATTGCAAATCAAAGCGGAAAGTGGCATTCCTGAGCCCAATGCCTTTCCACATAACAACATATCCGGAATAAATTCATATGCCTGAAATGCAAAAAGTGTTCCTGTTCGACCCATTCCGGTTTGAATTTCATCTACCGCCAGTAAACATTGTTGATCATCACAGGTTTTTCGAAGCTTTTTCCAATAGTCCGGATTTGCCATTTTGACACCGGCTTCTGTTTGAATAACTTCTGTAATTACAAGTGCTGTTTGACTGGTAATTTGCTCAAGATCTGCTTCTTCATTGAATCGTATAAATCGAATAGCAGGAATTAGAGGCAAAAATCCCATTTTGTGATATGCATCGCTACGCAACGACTCTGCACCAAGCGTACTTCCATGATATGCCTGGCTGCAAACGATTATCTCAGATCGTCCCGTTGCCAATCGTCCCAACTTAATTGCTGCATCAACGCACTCACTTCCTGAATTTAAAAAATAACATGCGTTTAAAGGCCCTGGCAACAAAGAAATTAATAACTCAGCAAATTGAATTTGTGGACTTTGAATATGTTCTCCATAAACATTGGTATGCAAATACGCATTTGATTGCTTATGAATGGCTTCAATAACTGGAGTAACTCCATGTCCAATATTATTGACCCCAAAACCAGAAAGTAAATCCAGAAACTTATCTCCTGCTTTGGTTTCTAAATAACACCCGTTTGCTGAAGACACCTCAAACTGTTGTGAAATATCACTGGTTTGAGCAATGCGCTCTAAAAATTGGTGGCGTATATACATACTGTCAGTTGACCCTGTAAATGTATGCAACCTTGACAATTCGGATATTTAAAAATAGAAGACTCAAGCACAAGTAAACAACGTGTAGATACAATTTAAACCCTGGTTTTAATGTTTAACTAATCAAAATGAGGTCAAAACCCATCAAAATTTTAAATTAAATTTTTCCTAATTTCTACAACAATTCTCCTGCAACTAAATTTATTAAGATATTTGTGTTCTAATTCAAAGAATTTATGTTAAAAACACTTAAGATCACCTTCTTTTTTGCCTTGATTGGATTAACTCAGGGATTTTGTCAAACAGAAGGAACCGGTTTAAAGGGAATCGACTTTTTTCACGGGACCTTTGCTGAAGCCTTGGAAAAAGCAGGAAAAGAGGATAAGTTAATCTTTATGGATGCGTTTACAACCTGGTGTGGCCCCTGCCGCAGAATGGCTTCAACTGTCTTTGTAGATGAAGCGGTGGGTAATTATTACAATGCCAATTTTATCAATGTCAAAATGGACATGGAAAAAGGCGAGGGCCCGGAATTAGGCAAGCGCTATTCGGTTCGTTCCTATCCTACCTTGCTTTATATAAATTCTGAAGGAAAAATCGTACACAACAGCAGCGGTGCACGTCCAGCGGAATCGTTTATCGAATTAGGACAAGACGCCATTAAAAAATTTGATAAATCTGGAAATTGGGCCAAATTGTATGATGAAGGGAAACGAGATCCTGCTACCGTTCTGGCTTATATAAAATCACTGAATCAGGTTGGAAAGCCATCTTTGCGCATTGCCAATGAATATTTATCCAGTCAAAAAGATTTAACGACTCCGGAAAATCTCGAAATCATTTTAGAATCAGCCACCGAAGCAGATTCCAGGATTTTTGATTATCTGGTAAAATACAAAGAGCCTATTTCAAAATTAAAATCCAAAACTGTTTACGAAAATAAAATTTGGATGGCTTGTACCAAGACCATAAAAAAAGCCATGGAATATCGAAATGAAAGCTTACTGAATGAAGCACAGGAAAAAGCTAAAAACATACCGGATCGATACGACGAATTTAAAAGCACCACCGACATGGATTACTATGGTGCTACTGGTGATGCAGACAAATTTTTAGTTGCCGCAAAACTTTACAGCAATAAGGTTGCTAAAAACGATGCAGCGAAAAATAAAATACTTTCACAACTGTGTTTGAAAAATTTTAAAGACAATAAAAAGATCATGGATTTTGCTGAGAAATCTGCAAAAAAAGCTCTTGATCTGCTTGAACAACAAGACCACTATATTAATTACGGTCGCATCTTGTTTTACAATAACAAAAAAGAAGAGGCGATATCTGTTGTAAAGAAGGGTCTTGAAGTTGCCAAACAAAAAGCTGAACCTACTCAAATGCTAGAAGCCATGCTTCGTGATTGGGGTGTGACAATTTAAGTTGATTCGAGTAAAACGCTATCTGGTTTTACTCGATAGAAAATACTAGGTCCTTCTAAAAATAATCAAATCCGTTTTTGGTGGTTCAATACCAGATTCCCGAAGGCTGCGTGCTATTTGTCCCCGGTGATATGCATAATGATGACTAATATGCGAAAGGATGTCAATGATTTTACTGGAAAAGGATTCGCCCAATTGATTTTTATAAGCTAGTTCATCTTGTAAATCAAATCGATTCAAAATTTGAGCAGTCTCATCTCTGTTTTGAATTATCAACTGTTCCAATTGGATTTTACTCAAAGGCTCCCAGAATTCATGGTCATATTCCAAATTTAATATGCGGTGATTCCAAACATGATGGGCCATGATGCAATGCCGAAACATTTTCAAAGCATATTCATCAAGTTGCTCATGGTCAGAAAATATCACATCCAAAACCAGTTGATTTGCTTGGTCATGATAATCAAAAAGGGAAAGGAAATATTCTTTCATGGGATTTATTGAATGATTAACTACTTACTTTCAAACATGTGTTTGAATCAAGTTGTGCTAAATTATACTAAAATATACTTATTGTATAATTCAGTGCCTCTTAATTTAATAGCTGCTATGTATTCAAAAGGTGTACGAAAGCCAACCGGCAAGTACTTTAATTGGAGCCAATAAATTTTTGATTACACGGCTAAAAAACTTAAATCTCAAATTTAATTCCCTGAGCTAAAGGAACCTGAGTAGAATAATTGATGGTGTTGGTTTGCCTTCTCATGTAAGCTTTCCAGGCATCTGAACCACTTTCTCGGCCACCGCCTGTTTCTTTTTCTCCTCCAAAAGCGCCGCCGATTTCAGCACCACTGGTACCTATGTTTACGTTTGCAATGCCACAATCCGAACCTGAACAGGATAAAAAATATTCTGCTTCCTGTAAATCTTTGGTCATTATGGAAGATGATAATCCCTGAGGCACTTCATTTTGAATTGCAATCGCCTCCTCGAGTGTTTTGAATTTGATCAAATATAAAATGGGCGCAAAGGTCTCGTGATGCACTATAGCGGCTTCGTGGTTAATTTCTGCTACACAGGGTTTGACATAACAACCACTTGAATACGCTTCCCCTTCTAACACACCACCCGCTACTAAAAAACTACCTCCTTGCTTGCTAATTTGATCTAAAGCTGCTAAATAATTAACTACTGCATCCTTGTCAATCAAAGGACCTACATGATTGGTTGGATCTAATGGATCGCCAATACGAAGTTGTTGATACGCATTTATAAGTTTTTGTTTTAAAACATCATAAATGCTTTCATGAATTAGCAATCTTCGGGTGGTGGTACATCGCTGTCCGGATGTACCCACTGCTCCAAATAACACAGACGTTAATACAACATTCATATCTGCACTTGGACAAACAATGATTGCATTATTGCCTCCCAATTCTAAAATAGATTTTCCAAAACGTTTGGCAACTTCAGCACCTACCGCTCTTCCCATTCGTGTAGAACCAGTAGCGGATATCAAAGGAATGCGTGGATCTGCACTCAACCATTGTCCGACGGTATAATCTCCGTTGACAATGTTTGAAATCCCATTTGGCAACTGGTGTTTGTCAAAAACTTTTTGTGCAATCTGCTGACAAGCGATACTGCATAAGGGTGTTTTTTCAGAAGCTTTCCAAATCACTACATTGCCGCACACCCAGGCTAAAGCAGCATTCCAGGACCAAACAGCAACCGGAAAATTAAATGCTGATATAACTCCAACTACTCCCAATGGATGCCATTGTTCATACATTCGGTGCAGCGGCCTTTCTGAATGCATCGTTAAACCATATAGTTGACGAGATAAGCCTGCAGCAAAAATGCAGATATCTATCATTTCCTGAACTTCTCCAAGTCCTTCTTGTAAACTTTTACCCATTTCATAAGAAACCAGTTTGCCCAATGCCGTTTTATGCTTAGCCAATTCATCACCGATTTCTTTAACAAGTTCTCCACGTTTTGGGGCAGGAACGAACCGCCAGATTAAAAATGCTTCCTGAGCTTGTTGCATGATGGCTTCATAATCAGAAGCACTGCTTATTCCAGCTGTTCCAATTTGTTTGCCGTTGACCGGTGAATTGGAAATTAGATATGATTCCGGAGTATATGAAATACTTCCACACCAACTTCCCGGATTTGCTTCGCGGAGTTGGAGTTCTTGAAGAAATGATAAATCCATACTTACTGAATTAGAACCTTGTAAATTTCAGGTTTCTTGTTTTGTTGTTCAATGCTTAGGTAATACAAACCAGGAACACAGGCATTTGTTTTGATTTCCAATAAGTCTTTGTCTAAATTATACTGGATAGCTTGTTTTTTTCCTGCTAATGAAACCAATTCGATTTTCGTATCAGGGTTTAAGTTTTCTTTATGATTCCATTGAACATGAATCTGATCATGTGCCGGTATTGGAAAAACCTGTGAATGCCATTCGCTGACATCATTTAAGTTACGGGTTGTAAGATCTGTGAATACCTCGATTTCATCTACATAATAACCATCCAGGTTTTGATCATTTATTCCGGTGGAAATATAAAATTGGAGATAAATTTCTTTTCCTATATAATCTTTCAAATCGATCCATTCAGAAACCCAGTTGCTTTGTTTGCCACAATAAACCGGTTCACCCAGATCTTGAAACTGACTGCCTGATTTAGTATACCGACCACACAAAGGAATAAAATGATTGGCATCTTCTGAAACGCGTACTTGTGCATAATCCACATCATCTGCCATTTCCCAGTGTGCATTAAATCTCAAATAAGCTACTTTGGCTGTTGTTAAATCGATTGCATTGGTATTTTGAATCAATTTTTGAGAATTGGGATCCATCGGTTTTAATGGTGAATCCGTTAATGAGTTTGGTGGGGTGAAATAACTTTCCTCTGTCAGATTCCAACGTGTATTTGTGTTCCCAAACCAATTCTGATCTGTATTAAACCGTTCATGGAAATAGCTTCCTGCAACATACGCTTTTTTAACCACGGATGATTCTGTATAAAATCCTGTAGTCAAAACAGCAGTAAATTGAATGCTATCTCCTTTTATTGGATTTCCATTTACCAGATAAGGAATAGAAATTTGATGTGTTTCACCTGGTTTTAAGTTTATTGAAATATCATTGTCCAAAAATTGCACTCCTGCAAAATCAGCATCGAGATGAATCTCAATGGGAGCATTTAAAATACCGGTGCGTTGGATAGTGTAATTAAGATAATTAGTATCCCGATTGATGGCTATTGCAGATTGCTCTTGAATTTTTGCACACTCCCCGGCATTCCAGGCAGCTGCAAAATTCATATATTGAGTAGATTGATTGAGCGGTAAAATGTCTTTACGATCAGGCCAGAAACTTCCACCCACTTCCGGAGTAAATGCAAAGGTCTTGTGTTTGAATACTTGTTCGCCATACATCCAATCGTCAGCAACTCCATTCACTTCATAATCCAGTGTTTGTTTGGAAGTACCAATCCTGAAATTGTTATACCGGGTCATATCCTGCGCCATCGCTAAATAATGGGTAGAATCTGCAGTAGGCTTATCAAGATAACCCCATGGAATAATCAATAAATCACCAAAACTATGATAATTCATAGCGATTGAAAAAGGTCTGTTTTCACAAAAATCACGCATTGCTCCTGTTTCTGCTTCAGAAAAAGGTCGTACTCCACGATAAACATCTGAACTACCCAAAGGACTGGATCCGTCATCATTAAATCCCCATCCTGTTTCGTAATTACGGTTTAAATCGGTGCCTATTCCATCAGCATTTGGATTCCGGTTTTTTCTCCAATAACCTCCTCCATTTGGATTGGTCAGGCTATTGTAGCTGTAGCCATCTGGATTGACACAGGGAATAAAAAAGAGCTCCCGGTTATTGATTAATTGGGTTATTTCTGCCTTCTTGCCATAATTTTCAAGCAAAGTCCACATAAAATACATCATTTGTGTCATGCTTATGGGTTCTCTGGCATGATGCAAGGCGGTATATAATACTTCTGGCTCATTTTCATCCTGATTCGGATTGTCAGATATTTTGACATAATAAATCGGATTGCCATTTTTAGTTCGATACGAACCAATCGCTTTTTTAACTGTAATCAGGTTTGGAAACAAATCATTCATGATTTCCAGACTCTCATAAATTTCGTCCAGGGTTAAATAACCATTCATCGAACCATATTGATAATTGCTCGGTAATGGATATTCAGGTTGACTTAATATCAAAGGGTTGCATTCTGTTGGACCCGAACGGCTTTCCAGTTCCTTTTCTGGACTTATTTCAATTTTAAAACCTGCTTTTTGGATGATCTCTAATTCCTCCAGGGTAAAATCTCCATCAAAGGATTGACCTGGGTGTAAATGCCCGTGATCAAAAGCGATACCGGTTTTTATTAAATCTTTGATACTTTTATCCTGCAGTAAAATACGAGCAGACTGCCAGTGTGTCTGGCTGTGGATTGAAATAATAAAAAAACTGAATATGAATACAGGGACTAACCAAAAACGCATACTTTCTTACTTTGCGACCCGCAAATCTAAATAAATTAATGGAAAATTGATTGAAATTGCAATCATATTATAAAAATAGTTTATATGAAGCGGGCTGCGATGAAGCCGGACGTGGTCCCTTAGCCGGACCGGTATTTGCAGCGGCCGTAATGCTGCATCCGGATCGGCCCATTATTGGTCTAAATGATAGTAAAAAATTAAATGAAAATCAACGAGCCAGCCTTCGTCTTGAAATCGAACAAAAGGCAATGGCTTGGGCAGTAGAAAGTATTGATGTGGAAACCATTGACCGAATTAATATTCTTCAGGCAAGTTTAGCAGCCATGAGAAATTGTATCAGCCGCTTGAAAACCAAACCTTCCCTCATTTTGGTAGATGGCAATAAGAAAATCCCCTACCTTCCAATTGAACAACATTGCATTGTAAAAGGAGATGGATTGTATGAAAGCATTGCTGCAGCATCTATTTTAGCTAAATGCTATCGGGATGAATATATGTTGAAAATCCATGAAGCGTTTCCACAATATGGATGGAATGAAAACAAAGGCTATCCTACTGAAAAGCACCGGGAAGCCACTTTAAAATATGGAATTTCTATTTACCATCGAAAAAGTTTCAAAATCAAATCACCTCAAGCTACCTTGTTCGAAGAATGATTTTTAAAAAACCCCACTTGTTTGCATATCCAGTTAAAGATCTAACTATTGCCCGCTATTTGGCAGCAGTTGCAGTAGATTTTATAGGGATCGACTTAGATGAAGCGGATTTTAAAAAACTAAATACGCTTATCAAACAACTGAAAGAATGGATAGAAGGACCCAAACTTATCGGAGTGAGTGCATTCCCAATTCAAGCAGCCCAATTGGATTATGGCTTACATGGATTTTATTCTGATTCCGATTTATCCGAATTTGCTGTTGAATACCGGATTCATAGCCTCGAATATTACAATAGACAAAAGCCTGAAGCCATTGATTTCATTATAATCAATCAAGCAGCACAAGCTGACATTCATATCCCTTGCTTGCTTCAAAGTTCGATCAAACAAATTCCTGAAAGTAATCCATCCATCGCTGGATACCTTTTTGCGCCCGGCATAGAAGAAAAAACCGGATTGTTCGATTTTGAAGAAATGGATTTATGGATTGAACGTGTTAGAGAAAATACCTAAAGAGTAACTATTCTAATTGGGATACGTAAAATAATTTTTATAAACCAGACCTTATAAAAATTTTGCATACAAATAAATATAAGATATCCACAATGTAAATTCCGCTTTCAAGGAGTTTGAATTTTACGGCAAATATTGATGCAAAAAACACAAAAATCTTTTATAAAAAATAAATTTGCTCAGCACTCAAATCAAAAGCCCCTTTCAAGGGGTTGGGGGTTCAGAAAAACATGAAAGAAAAACAAATTTCATTTTCGTTAGGTATTGAGTATTGTAAAGAGTGATTAAATTGAAAAAAAAAAAAAAACAATTGAATTTGAACCCCAAACCCCTTGAAAGGGGCTTTACTTTTTACTCCAATAAATGTTTCTTGTTAAAATTGAAATTTGAATAAAATAAATAAGAATTATTCTTTCACAACACAAATCAAAAGCCCCTTCCAAGGGGTTGGGGGTTCAGAAGAACATGAAAGAAAAGTAAATTTCATTTTCGTTAGGTATTGAGTATTGTAAAGAGTGAAAAAATTGCAAATAACAAACTGCATCCGGAACCCCAAACCCCTTGAAAGGGGCTTTACTTTTTACTCCAATAAATGTTTCTTGTTAAAATTGAAATTTGAATAAAATAAATAAGAATTATTCTTTCACAACACAAATCAAAAGCCCCTTTCAAGGGGTTGGGGGTTCAGAAGAACATGAAAGAAAAGTAAATTTCATTTTCGTTAGATATTGAGTATTGTAAAGAGTGAAAAAATTGCAAATAACAAACAGCATCCGGAACCCCCAACCCCTTGAAAGGGGCTTTACTTTTTACTTCACGAAATGATTCAGCTTACAATTGAAAGTTGAATAAATGCTCTCCTGACAATAAACAAACTCATGACCCTCATTACTCTTCTTTAAATTCCCAGGCTGCAGCTTCTTTAGCTTTCACCATCAAATCATACAAACGTGAAATTCCTAAACTCGCTCCTTGCTCGTAATCGTACCAGGTTTTAGCCGAACCATCCTGATATGCAATTATCATTGTAAAGGTTTTATCTGCACTTTCTTCACCAAATACCTGATTTGTTTTTTGCAATTTCAGATAATTTGCCAAATCAAATATTTGTTTGAACAAGGATTCGTCACTTGTTGCGATGTATTTTCCCGGTTCTTCTTCGTTATTTTTAATATTTGCCAATATCATATTGGATGCACTGTCTATTTTCAATTTGTAATCCGGACAACCGCCAAACTGACAATAAGAATGCAATTGAATAAAACGAATGTCTTTTTTTTCTGGTCGCGGATTGTATTCCAGAATATTTCCAAACTTATAAATCAAAGTGTCCTTTTTAATCAATCCAAGTTTATAATAATCATTATACGTTCGTGGAAGCTTAATTTCCTGCCCATCCCGGATTGATGTGGTTGTTTGTGTTTTAAAATGCCTGAATAAAATCCACAATTCCTTTTTGCGTTCTTCAATAAAGGGAATAATTAAATTTCCCCGTTCCTTGGGTGGATATACAGAAATCATCGAGAAATTACTTTCCTCATCCAATTCATCTTTGCCAAAAATCAGGTAACTCACCTGGTCCTTTTTTTTCGTCCCTGTTACAAATAAATCTGGGATTTCATCGCCATTAAAATCTCCGACATACCAGGGTGAATATTCCAAAGAATCCAGATACCATTGATTTTCTTCTTCAGGACATTTAATTCCTAATTCGAAGTTTTTTAACTCATCAAATGTCTTTTTCAAAAAAATAGAAACTTCTTTATCTAAAGTGAATTCATCAAATGCCTGGGAAAACCCTAAGGTAGTTCTTCCAATCAACAAACCGATTACTGCAGCTTTATAAAACGACATGTTTAATTCAATTTATAATTTAATCCCAACTCTTCCAATTCCGCCAGTAACTCACTGCTGACTGATACTTTTTTAGTTGATACAAATCCAAGTTGTTGTTCTTGCGCCATATCAATCACTTGCAATTTGAGAGGCATTGTTCCTTTGTGTGCTTTTAGTGATTTATCCATTCGTTTTATTAATTCATCGGTTATGGCTTCAAGTCGAATATAAACTGTAAATTTTTTAGTGATGAACGGAATTGCTGAAGATAACAACATCATATTTACTACACGAAATACAATTTCATCATCATTTTGACGGTATTTAGATTTTTCAAAAAATCCATCAACCATAACTGCTTTTCCGTTTTCAAGCAAGCCTTTGTATTGGAGGTATTGTTCTTTAAATAATCTGATGGTAACACTGCCAAAATAATCCTGCAATTTAAATATTGCAAATCCATCTCCCTTTTGAGTCGTGCGGTGTTGAACTTCAGCCATCAAACCACAAATTCGCAGCCTGTTTCCCAATTTAGATTCTTCCATAAATGTTTCAATCTTATCAAGACTGATTGAATTAATATTCCGAATCTCAAGTTGATAATCATCTAATGGATGTGAACTTAAATAAATACCTGCAATCTCTACTTCGTGAGCCAACTTTTCAATACTTGTCCAAGGGGCACACTCCGGTATTTTAGGAATCGAAATGTCATTGGCCAATGAATTTCCAAACAATGAAGCCTGTTGCGAATTAATTGAAGCCTGGTATTGACTGCCCCAACGGATCATACATTCAATATAGCTGGGATATTTATCAATCGGTGCAAAATATTGTGCACGGTGCATGTTGCTAAAACAATCAAATGCACCCCCATAAACAAGACTTTCTATCACTTTTTTATTAAAAACTTTTGAACTGAGCCTTTTTGCTAAATCTGCAAAATCTTTAAACAAGCCAAATTCATTGCGTTCAATTAAAATGTCGCTTACCGGTCCTTCTCCAATCCCTTTTAATGCAGAAAGTCCAAAACGAATCTGCCCCTTTGCATTCACAGTAAATTCCATTTCAGATTCATTGATATCAGGACCCAATACCGTGAGTTTCATTTTCTGACATTCATTTAAATAGACGCGCAAATCAGAGACATTGCTTTTATTGGCAGTTAAAACTGCAGCCATATACTCTGCAGGATAATGTGCTTTAAGATAGGCCGTTTGAAATGCCAATACGGAATATGCCGCTGCGTGTGAACGATTAAATCCATACGCTGCAAATTTAGCCATCACTTCAAAAATATCTTTTGCTTTGGCTTCATCAATTCCTTTTAATCCGGCACGTTCGACAAACAAACTGCTTTGCTTGTCCATTTCTTCTTTCTTCTTTTTACCCATGGCTCTTCGCAACACATCGGCTTCACCGAGTGAATAATCTGCCATGATTTGAGCCGTTTGCATAATTTGTTCCTGATAGACCATAATGCCATAGGTTGGTTGTAACAAAGTTTCCAACCAGGGGTGCGGGTATTCTATTTGTTGTTTTTTATTTTTTCGGTTGATAAATTCATCAATAAAAGCCATGGGACCGGGTCTAAAAAGTGCATTCATGGCGATGATATCTTCAATCCCGTTCGGTTTTAAACTTTTTAGATTTGAACGCATACCCTCACTTTCAAACTGAAATATACCGGTTGTATTTCCCTTTTGAAAAAGCTCTAATGTTAACGGATCATCCAACGGAATTTCATCCAATTGGATTTGCTTTTCTGAACCATGACGTTTTACAATATTGCTCAATGCATCCTGGATAATTGAAAGTGTATTCAATCCAAGAAAATCCATTTTCAGCAAGCCGGTATATTCAATGACATTCCCTTCAACTTGTGTGACCAATAAATCGGTATCTTTTGCGGTACATACCGGAATGAATTTGGCAATGTCATCAGGAGCAATAATAATTCCGGCTGCATGAACTCCGGTATTGCGTACTGAACCTTCCACTTTCATGGCCATTTCCAACACCTCTGATTCAAGATTTTTTAATTTTAAAATATTTCGCAAATCCTGAACCTTGCTTTTTTCTTCGGGTGTAAACTCTTCCAGATTATTGGCTTTATCATCTAAAATATTTTTTAGATTGATGCCGGGTCTGGTTGGGACCAATTTTGCAAGTCTGTCAGAAATTGACAGATCTAATTTTTTAACCCGGGCCACATCACGAATCGAAGATTTGGCAGCCATGGTTCCAAAAGTTACAATTTGAGCTACCTGATTTTTTCCATATTTTTGAACGACATAATCCAAGACTTTTTGTCGCCCGCGATCATCAAAATCAATATCAATATCAGGCCATGAAATCCGCTCCGGATTTAAAAAACGTTCAAAAAGTAAATTGTATTTAATTGGATCAATATCCGTTATCGTCAAACAATAAGCAACTGCCGATCCTGCGGCACTTCCTCTGCCGGGTCCAACACTAACTCCCAATTCTCTTGCAGCACGAATAAAATCCTGGACAATTAAAAAATATCCTGCAAAATTCATTTTCTCAATAACCGATAACTCAAATTGCAAGCGGGTTTCCAATTGTGAATCAATCTGGCCATACCGTTTTTTAGCTCCCGTAAAAACTAAATGTTCGAGGTATTCATTTTGAGTGGTGAATGGCCGTGGAATTGGAAAATTAGGCAACAACACATCGCGTTCGAGGTTTGGATAAAAACAGCGACCTGCAATTTCAGCAGTTTGTTCCACTGCAAATGGAACATCCTTGAATTGCATCAACATTTGATCGGTAGTCTTAAAATAAAAATCCGAACTCGGAAATTGAAAGCGATCTACTTCTTCAACATTGGAGTTGGTATTAATACATAACAAAATATCATGAGGAAGGTAATCGGCTTCTTCAAGATAGTGTACATCATTGGTTGCAATGACTTTTAAATTGTATTTTTTTGCAAATCCCAATAAGGTTTGATTAATCTGTTCCTGACTGACACCGGATCCATCAATGTCATCACAACCTCGATGTCTTTGCAATTCGATATAAAAATCTTCACCAAATAAATCCATCCACCAGTTAAGTTTCGATTCTGCCAAAGCCAGATTGCCTTTGACGATCGCTTGTGGAATTTCAGCTCCGACACAACAACTGGTTGCGATCAATCCTTCATGGTATTTCAGCAATAATTCTTTATCGATTCGTGGAAATTTGCCATAAAGACCTTCGATAAAACCTAAGGAACATAATTTTGAGAGGTTTTCGTAACCCGTTTGATTTTTTGCCAGTAATAATTGATGATACCGTTCGTCTTTCTCGCCAGCGCTTTTCGCAAAACTATGCCTGTGACGATCCGGAACCAGGTAAAACTCACAACCAAGGATCGGTTTTAGTCCGTTGGCTTTGGCTTCTTTCACAAAACTGAAACAGCCAAACATATTGCCGTGATCGGTTAGTGCAACTGCCTTTTGACCATCAGAAGCAGCTTTTTTCATCAAAGAGGCTATATCAGTCGCTCCATCAAGCAAAGAAAACTGGGTATGGCAGTGTAAATGGCAAAATTCGGGCATGGTTTAAATTCTGGTTGGCAAAGGTAGGGAATGGAAATGAGGCTTAAAGATTCTTATAAAAGTAAAAAAAATTGATCGCAAATGGAGCTATTTACCGCCAAAACAATAAATATTGTCTTTTAGGCTTACTTATACCAGACTCGCGAATCCAGATTATCCTTGAATTACAAGAGTTTAATACAATGGTCTCCTTAGATCAAATTCTAAATTGTAAATTTATTTTCGATAATTTATTACAAAAACCTGCTAAGAATTTTCAATTGAAGCTGTTCAAATTAACCAATTCATACAATATTGGAATTGGGATAAAATTCAAACCAATAAATTAAACAGAAAAAAAGTTCTTCAAATAAATAATATTACAGATATTTATTGTTTGATATTTGATTTAGTAATCCATTTATCTTGTTTAATTTCCTCATTTTACCAAATTAAAATTACTTCAATGAAACAAATTCCGAATTCTAGCTCTCGTCCCAAATTCATGGATTTTCTATTGATTTTAATGCTTTTAATTCCAACTGGTATGTTGGTGGCTGCTAAACCGCTAAATGCAATTAAAATTAATAGCACCTCAAACGTATTGAATCTGCCGCCTGGTTGTCCATGTTCTTCGGGTTCCATCAATGGCAGTTTTGAAACCAATTGTGTTTCAAACAGTTCAATTAGTTTCACTGGTTCTTGTTTTGGATGGTCAACGAATGACTCGAATTTTGAAATCTGGGGAAATGGAAATGAAGGAGTTGCCCCTTACCATGGATCCAATTACATTGAAATTAATTCAAATTTTCCAAGTACCATTTATCAGGATTTTGCCACCTGCGATGGGGAGAACTATTATTGGCAAATTGCCCACAGAGGCCGGCTTGGTACTCAAAATGCCGTTTTTGAAATTGGCCCGACGGGAGGTCCTTTTACTACTTTAGCTTCCATGACAGATGGTACTAGTTGGCAATTATACACTGGAAACTATGCAATACCTTCCGGACAAACTATTTCACGTTTGAGAATCAGAGGAGTTTCTGGTGGTTCAGTAGGTAATTTTGTCGATGCCGTTGCTTTTGTTCCAAGTGCTGCTTGTATTTCAACCGACAATGATGGAGATGGCTACAGTCCGGTTTATGGGGATTGCAATGACAACAATTCTGCTATTTATCCTTGCAGGGCTGAATTATGCAACAACATTGATGATAATTGCAATGGATTTGTCGATGAAGGAACTGATTCCGATGGCGATGGCATTACATATTGTTTTGACAATTGTCCAAACAATTATAATCCAAATCAGGCCGATTCAGACTGTGATGGCGTAGGAGATGTTTGTGATGTTTGTCCTGGAGGCAATGATAAAGTAGACAACAACAACGATGGCAGACCGGATTGTAAATATCCGCCTTCCAACATCAATCAAATCATCAATGCCTGGAAATGCAGCAGCAATACCAAAGTACAAGTATGCAGCAAATCACCTGGAGGATATAAAACAGTTTGTACCTATTTATCAGCTGTTCAAAATCACATCAATGCAGGAGGTTATTTAGGCCCTTGCAATAATGCAGGTTGCGGTGGTGGAAATTTGAAAAGCATCGAGAAAAATGAATTTATGTCAGGTGAAGAAGTGGTTTACGAATATGATCTTACCGCTTCAGATTATCAGGGCATCGAACTCTACCCGAATCCTGCTCAAAATATGTTGTATGTTAAAATACAATCCAATTCCGGCGATCCGGTTGTACTCGTTTTATATAATAATATCGGACAAAAACTGTTTGCAGAAACCTATTCAATGAATCATCAAAATGAACTGGTAAATCCAGTTGGAATTTCTAATTTTTCAAATGGTTTGTATTTTGTAAAAATCATGAATGGTACCGAAAGAGAAGTAAAATCATTTACAATTCAAAAATAATTCTGTTGTAAGACAGACTTTATTTGATTTAATAACAAAGGAGGTAAAATTTGCCTCCTTTGTTATTTATATATAATTGAAACAGAAGGTGTCTTGCAATCAAGTTAGCGTGAACACCCTTTTGTATTAAAGTATGTTTCCTTTAATGTTCTTCTGAACCCCAAACACCTTGAAAGGGGCTTTTGCTTTATGTGCTGAGCAAAATATTTTTTTCAAATTACATTAATAATCGAATCATTCAATGAAGTAATATCCTAAGCCCCTTTCAAGGGGTTGGGCGTTCGAGTAATGTCCAATGCTTGCAATTTCTTCTAGATAAAAAACACATTAATATTTCAAAACAAAGTTTGTACTCCATGCATGTTCTTCTGAACCCCAAACCCCTTGAAAGGGGATTTTGCTTTATGTGCTGAGCAAAATATTTTTTTCAAATTACATTAATAATCGATTCATTCAATGAAGTAATATCCTAAGCCCCTTTCAAGGGGTTGGGGGTTCGAGTAATGTCAAATAGTATGAGAAAACCATCCTCATATAGAAAATAAACTCTTCTTGCAGTCCTTATATTCTCAAGATATTTTACATTAAAATTAATTTTGTTAGCGAAATGAAAATTTCAATTAAAATCCATCTCCTGGTAAAAATAAAAATGGATCATTGTGATCATTAGGTTTTTGTAATATCTTTGGAAACAATCATTAAAACCAATTGCAATGAATCTAAAATTTGCCCTTGTGATATTAAGCATGATAAGCTATAAATCCTACAGCCAGGATCCGTTCCCAAACTATCTTAAAGAAGCTACAGATTTTTATACTGCTAAGAATTATAAACAAGCTCAAATGAGTTTGCAGGATGCTATTAACGAACTCAACAAGCTCATGTCTGATCAAATCGGAAATGTACTGCCGGCAGAAATCAATGGTCTGCAATCAGTAGAAGGTGGATCATCCAGTACCGGATTGGGAGCTATGGGCGGTAGCCAAATCAGCAAACAATATAAAAATCCAACGCTTGATGAAAATGAAGCAGAAATTCAGATTTTAGCTAATTCTCCCATGATGAGCGCCATGAGCATGTATTTATCCAATCCTTCTTTAATGGGAGAAGGTGCAAAAAGCGTCCGGGTTGGAACCCAACGAGCCATTTTAAAAACTGAAATGATGGATTATTATGGCAACAACGATGTTTCAAAAAAAATCAGATCTACACAGATCCAAATACCATTAAGCCAAACCTTGATTACAATCCAGGTCAAAGGCTTTGCAAACGAACAAGCTGAATTGGCTTTTGCTGCTAAACTGGATCTTGCCAAAATCAAACAAGCTGTTGGAGAGTAGATTGGGGAGGATGAATTAAGAATTAAGAATTAAGAATTAAGAATTAAAAATTACGAATTATTGGAGCGTAGCGTACATCCCGCGTACTCGCGGGACAAATTACGGGAGTGTAGGGAACATCCTTTGTAACTAAGGAACAAATTAAGCGGCCCTTCAGGAACAAAATTTAATTTATAGAAAGAAAAGACGTGAATTTATACCATAATAAATATTTCAGTTGCAGCAAATTCCAACTACCATATTCCATCAAATAAAGTCCTATGTTTAAAAGGATCTTTCATTGAACATTGCACATTGAGCATTGCTCATTGAACATTAAAAAACTTGCCTAGATAAATAATGCTCAAAAAAGAAAAAGCTACCATCATCAACACGATCTTTAATTTATTTAAAAAATCAAGCTATTTGAAGTAAGGACATCCTATCAACTCTCAACTATCAACTATTTTATACTCCAAAATACATATTACAAAATAAAACACTTTATAATTAATTGTAATATAACATTATATATATTATTACCCCCTTGGCGGTTTCAAAATTGGTATTATTTTTGCATCTGTAAAGCGAATCATTACCAAAATGAAATTAGTGCCCCCATATCATCCCATTTTAAGGCTATTGGTTATGCCTTTCGTTTTATTCCTGATGGTCTCTGCCCGTCCGGTTTCTGTTCAGGAAAAATACATCGAACAATTTAAATTTCTTGCTATCAGCGAAATGGATCGCAGCGGCATCCCTGCCAGTATTAAAATGGCACAAGGACTGCTTGAATCCATGGCCGGTCGCAGTGAACTTGCCATTCAGGCAAATAATCATTTTGGCATTAAATGTAAAAACAATTGGAACGGAGAAACCTATCAATACGAAGATGATGATTACAATGCTTCCGGTCAGTTGATTGCTTCTTGTTTTCGATCCTATTCTTCAGCCATTGATTCCTATAAAGACCACAGCGATTTTTTAATGAATCGCCCCCGTTACAAAGAATTATTTAGTCTTTCTAAAACAGATTATACTTCATGGGCTTATGGACTTAAAAGGTGTGGATATGCAACCGATCCCAATTATGCCGAACGATTAATTCGCACAATTCAAAAATACAATCTGGATTTATTGGATTATAAAACGGAGCTAAAAGAAGAATTGATTGTTGAAACTCCTAAAAGAGAAATTCATACTATGGAATCTCTTCAAAACAAAATGATTAAACCGATTTTTGTTTCAAACCCGGTTAAAAAATCTATTCCTGCAAAAACTATAAAAGGAGTACAAAAGAAGAAACGCAAGTCAAGAATTTAGTAACTTTGCCCCAGCCAAAGTTGTCGGGGTCTAAGTAAACCAATCTCAAACCTAGACGAATGATAATAGAGTGATTTTAACCTACTCGCTCGATTCTTCTGATAGCTTTGGCCTTTTCTTTAATACATTTTCACGCATTTCATGAAAGCCTTTACGCTGTAAGTAAATGTCTTTTGCTGTATATATTGCATGGATCATAGAACGAGGATCTGCTTCATTTTTTCCTGCAATATCAAAAGCAGTTCCATGATCCGGTGAAGTTCGAACAAAATTCAAACCAGCTGTATAATTTACACCTTCGTAATATGACATGTTTTTAAAAGGAATTAAACCTTGATCATGATACATTGCCAAAATGCCATCAAATTTACTGAAATGGCCACTTCCAAAAAATCCATCTGCAGAATAAGGT
Organism: Saprospiraceae bacterium; assembly: GCA_016714025.1. Classification (NCBI taxonomy): domain Bacteria; kingdom Pseudomonadati; phylum Bacteroidota; class Saprospiria; order Saprospirales; family Saprospiraceae; species Saprospiraceae bacterium. Next base: position 329,830 of record JADJOB010000002.1, read on the forward strand.
CCAGCAACAAATAAACCGGCTTTTTTGGCTTCTATAATTGCTGGTCGGATAATTTCTTCATCTTCAGATCCAATGAGTCCTTCCTCGCCAGCATGCGGATTTAAACCCAATACAGCAATATGGGGCTTCTCAATTCCAAAATCCGACATCAGCGATTGTTCCATGATCCGCAACTTACTCAATACACTTTCCTTCGTAATCTGAGAAGCAATCGAAGACACCGCCACATGATCGGTAACCAAACCGATTTTAATCCGGTCTGAAACCATAAACATCAGGCAATCATTTACTTCTGCCTTGTCTTTTAAATATCCGGTATGTCCTGAGTAATTAAACCCGGCCATCCGCATAGACAATTTATTTACAGGACCTGTAACCAAGGCGTCAATTTCAGATTTCAACACATCATCCACTGCTCGTTCTAAGGCAATTTGGGCAAATTTGCCTCCATCTGGACTTGCTTTCCCTAAGGTGATCGTTACATTGTCATTCCAGCAATTGACCAGATTGATTCTACCAGGACGGGGTCTCTCCCCCTGGCCAATTATATTGATACTTAAATTTTCAAGCAGCGCAATGTTTTTATGGTATGATACAATCTTGATATTCCCATAAATGATGGGGATGATGTTCTTAAATATTTGTTCGTTGTTGAGTGCCTTAAGGATTACCTCTAAACTGATACTGTTGATATCCCCACAGCTGATCCCAATTTTTACTTTGTCCATGAACGGAAAATTTGATAGACCGCGAAGATAATGCGGATTTGCCAAGCCTCGCTTGTCAGAAATCAGTCTGGATTTTAAAAACATATAGAAAAATTCTTTATTTAATCTACTTTTGCCTGCGAAATGGAGATAGGAGAATTAAAGCGTATGGCATCCCAGGTTCGCAGGGATATCATCAGACAAACCCACCAATGCGCCAGCGGGCATCCGGGTGGTTCTTTGGGTTGTGCCGATTTTCTGACGGCTTTGTATTTTAATGTGCTCCAAAAAAAATTACCCTTTCAAATGGAAGGCATTGGAGAAGACCTTTTTTTCCTTTCCAACGGTCATATTTCTCCTGTGTTTTATTCCGTATTAGCGCGTTCTGGCTACTTTCCAATTGAAGAATTGAATACGTTTAGAAAAATAAATTCCAGATTGCAAGGTCACCCAACAACTCATGAACACCTACCTGGTGTGCGCATTGCTTCAGGTTCTTTAGGACAGGGTGTCAGTGCTGCATTGGGAGCTGCTTTGGCAAAAAAATTGGATTCAGATCCGGGTTTAGTATATGTTTTAACCGGAGATGGTGAATTGCAGGAAGGCCAAATCTGGGAAGCCGTATTGGCTGCCGCACATTATAAAGCTGACAATCTGATTCTTACCGTTGACTGGAATGGCCAACAAATTGATGGCCCAAACGACAAAGTAATGTCATTAGGTGACCTGCCAGCAAAATGGAATAGTTTCGGTTGGGATGTTATGCATATGAATGGCAATAATATGGAAGATGTCCTTAACGTGCTTACATTGGCAAAATCAAAAACAGGCAAAGGAAAACCAATCGTAATCCTGATGAAAACAAGCATGGGCTTTGGAGTTGATTTTATGATGGGCTCTCACAAATGGCACGGAGTCGCTCCCAATGCCGAACAAACCGCTTTAGCCTTAAGTCAATTGGAAGAAACTTATGGAGACTATTAATCAATTACGAATTTAAAATTACGAATTACGAATTTTTAATTCGTAATTAATATTTAATAAAAAATTATGTCATTTCATTCATATCAATTCGTAATTCGTAATTCGTAATTTTAAATTTGTAATTCTAAATTATCCACCATGTCCTGGGATCTCTACCAATCAACTAAAAAATCTGCAACCCGAAATGGATTTGGGGAAGGTTTTCTTGAAGCCGGTCGATTAGATTCCCGGGTTGTCGGATTGTGTGCTGATTTGGTTGGATCATTAAAAATGGATGCGTTCGAAAAAGAATTTCCAAACCGTTTTTTTCAGACAGGAATTTCTGAAGCAAATATGATGGGAATGGCTGCTGGTATGGCAACGGTTGGTAAAATTCCTTATACCGGAACGTTTGCGAATTTTAGTACCGGAAGAGTGTACGATCAGATTCGTCAATCCATTGCATACTCAGATAAAAATGTAAAAATTTGCGCGTCTCATGCCGGAGTGACTTTAGGTGAAGACGGAGCAACACATCAGATATTAGAAGATATTGGATTAATGAAAATGCTTCCGGGCATGACCGTTATTAATCCTGCAGATGCTCACCAAACCAAAGAAGCTACGAAAGCTATTGCAAATTGGAAGGGGCCGGTATATCTTCGATTTGGTCGTCCGGATTGGCCTGTATTTTTAGAAAATCAACCGTTTGAAATCGGAAAAGGACTGGTTCTGAAAGAAGGAAAAGATTTAAGCATTTTTGCAACAGGACACATGGTTTGGCAGGCACTGGAAGCCTGTCGTGAATTAGAAAAACAAGGAATCGATTGCGAACTCATCAACATTCATACAATAAAACCAATCGACGTAGATTGTATTTTGAAATCCGTTCGAAAAACCAATAAAGTGGTCAGCTGCGAAGAACACCAACGCAATGGGGGCTTGGGCGATTCAATTGCTCAGATCCTTGTGCAGCATCATCCTTGCCGGCAGGAATACGTTGCAGTCAATGATTCCTTCGGCGAATCGGGCAAACCCATGGAGCTCTTGATAAAATATGGTCTGGGAATAGAGGATGTTATCAATGCAGCTAAGAAGGTGCTGGGTTAATTCAATTAAGAATTAAGAATTAAAAATTAAGAATTATGGGAGCGAAGCGGACATCCCGCGTACTCGCAGGACGAATTATGGGAGTGTAACACACATCCCGCACAATCGCAGGATGAATTAATTGGAGTGAGGAGGGCTGGATAAGGAGTCACCAAATGCATTTTAAGAGCATATTACACCTCCCCTTGTTTTCTGGATTTAAAATTTTCTAATACCCTAAATGACTTTAGGCTATTAAGGGTTAAATCAATTTTACTTAAATTTGAACGAAACATTTCTTAAGTTTGTTCGATATACATTATAAGCCCATTTTTCAATTCCCGATTTCCCGACATTTTGATATTAATTTACTAATCATAAATGTTTCTACTATGAACAAAAATTTTACCTATTTATTAAGTTTTTTATTTTTCTGCCTCGCGATGCAACCTGTAAGTGTGCAGGCCGAAAACGGACAAATGATGTTCGTTGCAGAAATGAATACTTCAAATGAAGTTCCACCTGTACGCGGTGATGCATTGGGTCTGATGACGTTTCTGGTTTCTGAAGATCGGAGTGAAGTTTACGTGCATGGTGCTTTTACTAATTTAACTGGAAATATCATTGGTTGCCGTATCCATTTAGGAACGAGTGATACAACCGGTCCAGTTTTTATAGATTTAGGAACAATGATTTCTGGAAGTCGTATTAAAGGAGTTTTTAAGACGCCTCCTGGGTTTTTAGCAGCTTCATTTTTTGGAGAACTTTATGTAAATGTGTTTACCACCGGTTTTCCAAATGGAGAAATCAGAGGACAACTCAATTGGAAATCTGAAATTATTTTATCTACTGTGATCTCTGGTGCATCCCAAATTCCTCCCGTACCAGGACAGGCATTCGGACTGGGTGCCATCCGAATCTCTCCAAATTTAACCCGCATGGAATATAAAATCATGTATTCCGGACTCAGCGGTCCGGTGACAGCAGCACATATTCATGCAGGAGATGCTTTCAGCACTGGCCCTGTCATTGCTGATTTACAAGATGGAATCGTTTTGACTGGAACTATTGAAGATCCCAATGTAGTTCAACAAGTTTTATTTGCTGCATTTTTTACCGGGGCTTATGTAAATATTCGTACTGCCGCAAATCCTGATGGAGAAATCAGAGGTCAATTGCAACTGGATGCATTAGCAAATGGCTATGGGGTAATGAACGGAAGTCAGGAAAATCCACCAAATAACAGTAGTGCTAAAGGATTTGGATACGCAGCACTTAATTATCCGGATATGGATACTTTGTTTTATTTAGTTGGTTTTGATGGCCTGGTTCCTACAGCTGCGCACATTCACAATGGTGCTGCTGGTAAAAATGGGCCTATCTTTACCGCTTTAACTCCTTCAAATTTCCCGGGGATATACTTTGGACAAGCTCCAATCAGTGGAGATATGTTGACTGCCTTTTTTAAAGATGAACTGTATTTTAACATTCATACCGATGCTAATCCAGGAGGTGAAATTCGTGGACAAATTGAAAACAATCTTTTAAAATCATTTGCTTTTGATCTGTGTGGTGACCAGGAAATCCCCGTTAAAAATGTTCCTGCTTATGGAGCAGCTTATGTTGCAGTAAACAAAGCAAATACTGAATTAGATTATGGAATGATTGTTCAAAATTTAAATGGAGATGCAACGTCTGCACAAATTTATAATGCAAATTTTGGTGCAAACGGACCTGTTTTAGTTCCTTTGGATTTACCCAATCCGTTTACAACTAATGTGCTTCCAATTACCGGAACAGTTGCTGGCAAAATTGATAAAGATGGAGCGTATATCAATGTACACACTGCAGCAAATCCTGCCGGAGAAGTGCGGGGTCAGATTCGCAGAACACTTTCATGTAAAATCAATACCTCCATTATTGAATCTGTTATCCAAGAATTAAATCTGAACAATAATTTCATTACTCAAGAATTGTTTTTAGAAGCAACTTTGGATAAATCCATGAGCATTGATTTATTTATAAATGATGCCCAAGGCAAACTAATTCGAAAATGGAAACAATCTTTCTATCCGGGATTTAATAAAATCAATATTCCTGTGGAGCAATTAGCTTCCGGTTTTTATTTATTAAATGTTGCTGAAGGTAATAATCCTTTGAGAAGCTTGAAATTTATTAAAAATTAATAGGAAGAGTTGCCACGAATGCATGAATTGAAATGCGAAGAGCAGCCACGAATGCACGAATGAAGACACGAACGAAAACACGAATGAAGATTCGAAGAATATTTTAATAATTCGTCTTTAATTCGTGCATTCGTGGCATTTCTTCTTTCTTTCATCTTCCATTCGTGCATTCGTGGCTATCCTTCTTTCTTTCATCTTCCATTCGTGCATTCGTGGCTTTTCTTCTTTCTTTCTTCTATTCGTCCTCCATTCGTGCATTCGTGGCTATTCTTCTTTCTTCCATTCGACTTCCTTTTCTGCATTCGAGGCATTTCTTAAGATAACAATTCAGCCAGTTCAGTTTTCAGAAATTGACCCGTATAACTTTCTTTCACAGTGGTCAATTGTTCTGGCGTACCAAATGCAACAATGTTGCCACCGTATTTTCCCCCATCAGGACCTAAATCCAATACATAGTCTGCAACTTTTATCACATCCAGATTGTGCTCAATCACCATAACAGTGTTGCCCCGATCTACCAGTTTTTGTAAAACAAGAATTAGGTGTTGGATGTCTTCAAAATGCAATCCGGTAGTTGGTTCGTCAAGAATATATAAGGTTTGTCCCGTATCGCGTTTAGATAATTCTTCCGATAGTTTTACCCGTTGCGCTTCACCACCTGAAAGTGTTGTAGCCTGTTGTCCTAACGTGATATACGTTAATCCTACATCACAAAGGGTTTTTAATTTTCTATAAATTGCCGGAACATGTTCAAAAAATACTGTTGCCTCTTCAACCGTCATATCCAGAACATCTCCGATGGATTTGCCTTTATATAAAATCTCCAATGTTTCCCGGTTGTATCGCTTTCCATTGCAAGATTCGCAGTGTACATATACATCCGGTAAAAAATTCATTTCTATTACTTTCATTCCACCACCCTCACAAACTTCACAACGACCGCCTTTTACATTAAATGAAAAACGGCCTGGTTTATAACCCCTGATTTTTGCTTCAGGTAAACCGGTAAATAAATTTCTAATCTCTGTAAAAACTCCGGTATAGGTTGCTGGATTCGAACGTGGAGTTCTGCCAATGGGTTCCTGATCAATTTCAATTACTTTATCTAAAAATTCAAGTCCTTCAATTTTCTCATATTGCAATGGGCGCTGCAAACTCTTATAAAAATGCGCCCTTAAAATCGGATACAGGGTTTCATTTATCAAACTGGATTTTCCACTTCCGGAAACTCCGGTTACACATATAAAACATCCCAATGGAAATTTAATGCTCAGGTTTTTTAAATTGTGTCCACACGCTCCATATAAAACCACATAGTTTCCATTTCCCTTGCGTCTTTTTTCAGGAATGGCAATATTTTTTCGACCTGATAAATATTCCGCCGTCAAAGAATTCTTTTTTATAAACTCTTCAGGACTTCCTTCGGCAACCAATACACCTCCATGAACACCTGCGCCGGGTCCGAGATCAATAATATAATCAGAGGCCATCATAATATCCTTGTCGTGCTCAACTACCAACACGGTATTTCCAATATCAGAAAGCTCACGCAATGATTTTATCAATCGGTGGTTATCCCGTTGATGCAAACCAATAGAAGGTTCATCCAAGATATAGGTGATGCCAGTCAATTGCGAACCAATTTGTGTTGCTAATCGCGTGCGTTGCGATTCACCTCCTGACAAACTGATGGCGGATCGATTTAAATTCAAATAATCCAATCCAACGTATAATAAAAATCCGATGCGGGCTTTTATTTCTTTTAGAATATCTTTCGCAATAATTTTTTGTTTTCCTGACAATCGATCTTCCAAATTTTTTAACCAATTATCCAAATCCGAAATATCCATTTGTGCTAATTCAGAAATATTTCGCTCGTCAATTTTAAAGTAAAGGCTCTCTTGTTTTAATCTGCTTCCTTTACATACTTCACAATCGGTAACAACCATAAAGTCTTCAGCAAATTGCCGAATTTTCTCCGAACTGGTGTCACGATACCAACGTTTCAGCATGTTTGTCAAGCCTTCAAAAGCCAAATGGTATGATCCTTCAAACCAAACATTTTCTGTTGGCGCCGGATAGGAATCATCCCCTCCAAATAAAATGGTATCCAGAACTTTCTTAGGTATTTTCTTTACAGGTGTTGAAAACGAAAATTTATGACGGTCCGCAATCTGCTTTAACTGCTTAAACAAATAATTTTCCCGAACTTCACCCAAAGGCACAATGCCCCCTTCATGAATTGTTTTAGAATCATCCGGAATCACTTTGTCCATATCTACCGAATGCATAACTCCTAAGCCTTTACACTCAGGACAAGCGCCATAAGGTGAATTAAAAGAAAAGCTATTGGGTGAAGGTTCATCATAAGACAAACCTGATTCCACATCCATCAATCGCTTGCTGAATGGTATTAATTTGTTTTCATCTTGAACAAGTATAAACAAAACATCCTGACCAATTTTTAATGCAGTCTGAATGCTATAACTCAGTCGTTCCGATTTTTCAGGATTAACCTGGATCCGGTCAATCAATACCTCAATGTCGTGAATTTTAAAACGATCCACTTGCAATCCAGGTTTTAATTCCTGAATAACACCATCTACTCGTACTTTATTAAATCCTTGCTTCCGAATTTGATCAAACAACTCACGGTAATGACCTTTTCTGGAACGCACCAAAGGTGCAAGAATGCTTATTTGTTTATGGACAAACTGTTTTTGGATTAACTCCAACATTTGATCTTCAGAATAGCGAACCATCTTGTTACCCGTAGCATGAGAATACGCATCCGCTGCGCGGGCATAGAGTAAACGAAATAAATCATATACTTCGGTAATGGTCCCAACAGTTGATCGTGGATTCCAACCGGTTGTTTTTTGTTCGATAGAAATCACCGGACTTAATCCATCAATTTTTTCAACCTGAGGTCTTTCGATATTTCCAATAAACTGTCGTGCATAATGGGAGAATGTTTCCATATAACGTCTTTGTCCTTCAGCATAAATTGTATCGAATGCCAAAGAGGATTTTCCACTACCTGAAATTCCAGTAATCACAACTAACTGGTTGCGTGGAATTTTTACAGACACGTCCTTCAGATTGTGTTCTGATGCACCTATAATATCTATAAATTCCTGATCGTAATTGAAGTCCATGAAAAATATATCAAGGGATAATCATGTTAGCTTGCAGTTAAATACTCCGCTTAATTATAAATCCGTTATCTACTGCATCCATTCCAATTTTTGGATAATATTCAATTGCATTTGCTGCAGCCAAAAGTAACAACATACACTGATCTCCAACAATTTTTTTTGTCATGGACACCAATTGTTTTCCTATTCCGGCAGATTGAAATTCCTTGCGGACTGCAAGATCTGAAAGATAACAACAAAACCCATGATCTGTTAAGGCTCGGGATACTCCTATAAGTTGTCCATTCATCCGCGCCGTAACAATCAAATTTGAATTTGCATACATCCTTGCAATACGTTCGGTATCTTCTACAGGCCGTTTAAGTCCAGCGCTTAAATACAAATCAATAATTTCTTCCGTTGTGGGGCGGTCTTGATCCGTGTAAATTATTTCCATTCACTAATTTTCAAATAAAGTCTTCCAGGAAATTTTGTCTGCAATTATTTTCTCAATCGCAGCTATGGATACGCGCTCTTGTTTCAAACTATCCCGATTCCGAATGGTAACTGTATCGTTTTCCAAACTTTCAAAATCAATCGTAACACAAAAAGGGGTTCCAATGGCATCCTGGCGTCGATAGCGTCTGCCAATTGCATCTTTGTCATCGTATTGGCATAAAAAAGCAAATTTTAAGTCTTCAAAAATTGCTTTTGCTTTGTCTACCAATTCAGGTTTATTTTTTAACAAGGGCAAAATGGCGCATTTAACCGGAGCAATGGCGGGATGCAATTTTAATACTACCCGCGTAGAAGCATCGCCTTCAGCATCCGGTACGGATTCTTCAGTATACGCATTACTCAACATAGCTAAAAACATCCGGTCACATCCTATAGAAGTTTCAACAACATAGGGAATGTAATTTTCATTTGATTCCGGATCAAAATACTGCAATTTCTTGCCTGATAATTCCTGGTGACTTTTTAAATCAAAATCTGTACGCGAATGAATTCCTTCCAGTTCCTTAAATCCAAATGGAAAATCAAACTGGATATCAACGGCTGCATTTGCATAATGAGCTAAATTTTCATGGTTATGAAACTTCAGTTTATTTGCAGGTGTACCCAATGCCAAATGCCAGGCCATGCGCTTGGATTTCCAATATTCGTACCATTGCATTTCTTCTCCCGGCTTGACAAAAAACTGCATTTCCATTTGTTCGAATTCTCGCATCCGGAAAATAAATTGGCGCGCTACGATTTCATTTCTAAATGCCTTTCCAATTTGCGCAATGCCAAATGGAATTTTTAAACGACTGGTTTTTTGAACATTTAAAAAATTTACAAAAATACCCTGAGCCGTTTCCGGTCGTAAATAGAGTTTGCCTTCTTCTCCTGCAATGTTTCCTAATTGGGTATTAAACATCAGATTAAACTGACGGACTTCCGTCCAATTTCTTGAACCAGAATCAGGATCTGCTATTTCACAATCTTCTATCAGTTGTTTGAGTCCGGCCATGTCGTTTGAAGCCATAGACTGGACCAATCGATCATTGACTTGATTCCATTTCGTCTTTATTTCCTGAATCCTTGGATTGGTTCCACGGTATAATTTTTCATCGAAACTTTCTCCAAAACGCTTCTGCGCTTTTTCAACTTCCTTATTAATTTTTTCGTCCAGTTTATCAAGATAATTTTCGATCAACTGATCGGCGCGGTACCTTTTTTTTGAATCCTTATTATCAACTAAAGGATCATTAAATGCATCGACGTGACCGGAGGCTTTCCAGGTTTTAGGGTGCATAAAAATGGCTGCATCCAGACCTACAATGTGTTGATGCATTTGCACCATGCTTTTCCACCAATACGCTTTAATATTATTTTTTAATTCAACGCCATTGGGTGCATAATCATATACAGCGCTTAAGCCATCATAAATTTCAGATGATGGATAAATGAATCCGTATTCTTTGCAATGAGAGACCAGCTTTTTAAATAAATCGTCCACACAAAAAAATTAAAACTGTAAAAATGAATTTCAAACTTTAATTCAAGCTAAACTAGATATCAATATTCGCATATACCGCATGTTTTTCTATAAAATCCCTGCGGGGCGGAACATCTTCTCCCATTAAAATTGAAAAATAATAACTTGCATTGGATGCATCTTCAATATCTACCCGGCTTAAGATTCTTCGTGCAGGATCCATGGTAGTTTCCCATAATTGTTCGGCGTTCATTTCACCCAAACCTTTATATCGTTGAATGTGCACACTGTCTTCTTTTCCTTTGCCCAATTCTTCAACAATGGCTATGCGCTCTTTTTCATTCCAGGCATATTTTGCTTCTTTTCCTTTCTTTACTAAATACAAAGGAGGTCGTGCAATAAATAAATGTCCATTCTGAATTAATTCAACCATGTACCTGTAAAAGAATGTAAGAATCAGTGTTGTAATATGCGAACCATCCACGTCCGCGTCGCACATGATCACTACTTTGTGGTAACGAAGTTTATCAATATTTAATTTGCGCTGACCGTCTTCATCTTCAATGATGTGGACGCCCAATGCAGTAAACATATTCTTGATTTCTTCGTTTTCATATATTTTATACTCCAATGCTTTTTCAACATTCAGAATTTTACCACGCAAAGGAAGGATGGCTTGAAAATTTCTGTTACGCCCTTGTTTAGCTGTTCCACCCGCACTATCTCCCTCAACTAAAAACAACTCAGATTCTTCTGCAGAACGCGACGAACAGTCTGCCAATTTTCCGGGAAGTCCGCCTCCGGTTAATACATTTTTCCGCTGAACCATTTCACGTGCTTTGCGAGCAGCATGTCTGGCAGTTGCAGCTAAGATGACTTTATCAATAATACGGCGTGCTTCTTTTGGGTTTTGTTCAAGAAATGCCATCAGGGCATCTCCGACAATTCGTGAAACCACGCCAACCACTTCAGAATTACCCAATTCTCCTTTAGTCTGCCCTTTAAACTGGGGTTCCGGAACTTTGACAGATACTACAGCTGTCAATCCTTCCCGAAAGTCTTCCCCACTGATTTCCATTTTCAACTTACTGAAAAATCCATTGGAATCCCCATATTGCTTAAAAACACGTGCTAGTGCCCGGCGATAACCACTAAGGTGGGTTCCTCCTTCCCGGGTATAAATATTATTTACATAGGACAATACATTTTCCTGAAAACCGGTATTGTATTGCATCGCAATTTCCACTTCAACATTTTCTTCCTTTCCGGTTACATAAATTGGATTTTCTGTTAATGGAGGCCGTCCCTGATCTAAAAACTGAACAAACTCTCTGAGACCCCCTTCTGAAAAGAATTTCTCTTCACGTTGCTGCCCTTCCCGTTCGTCTTTTAAATAAATTGTCAGGCCATTATTTAAAAAAGAGAGTTCCCGGATTCTTTGAGCCAGTGTATCAAAACTATAAATCAGGGTTTCGAAAATTTCTTCATCCGGTCTGAAAATTACCGTCGTCCCCCTGGAATTTGTTTCACCGATTTCACGAACCGATTCTTTTGGCTTTCCTCGCTCATACTCCTGCATATACACCTTCCCTTCCCGGCGAACTTCCACCCGAAGGTAGGCGGACAGGGCATTCACACACGAAACGCCTACTCCGTGCAAACCACCTGAAACTTTATAGGAATCTTTATCAAATTTACCGCCCGCATGCAATACGGTCATAACTACCTCAAGAGCTGATTTCTTGAGTTTCTCATGCATATCAACCGGAATTCCCCGTCCATTGTCTTCAACACGGATGGAATTATCTGGTAGGATATTAACAAGAATATGACTGCAATGACCTGCGAGGTGCTCATCGATCGAGTTATCAATTACCTCCCAAACTAAATGGTGTAAGCCTTTCACATCGGTACTTCCGATGTACATTCCAGGACGTCTTCGTACAGCTTCTAATCCTTCTAATGCCTGTATACTCGATGCGCTGTAATCACTGCCTTTTTGAGTCATATATTTTTATTGAAAATGGACTGCAAAGATAGCAATTTTAAGCCGCAATTTCAGGCTTTTAAATGCATTAAATTAGCTGAAAATTCAGGGTTTTCCAGCGATTTGGTAAAATGAAAATGAATGCAAATTTTTACTTCAAAAATGACTTGAGTTTGTTCTCGAGTTCATATTCATCTCCGGGGGTATACCCATTGTGTGTATAAAGGATCGTGCCGCTTGCATCTACTACAAATGTTTGCGGAATGGATTGAAAATTTAAATTGCGGAGCATGTCTTTATTTGCATCTGAAAGTATCGTATAATCCCATGCTTTTTGACTAACCAATGGTTTCACCTTGTTTAAGGCCTGTGCGTCATCGATCGTTACAGCCACAACTTCTACACCCATTTTCTGCCATTCAGGGTAAAGTGGTTTGATTGCATCCAGTTCTTTTTTACATGGGGAACACCAGGTTGCCCAAAAACTGATAACGGTCAATTTATTTTTTGCAAAGCTCGCATTTAGGTTTACTGCTTTTCCATCCAGGGATTTCAAATTGGCAGTAGGAAATTTCTTATCGCCAATTGTAAAGGATAAAAGTGCAAAACTCAAGATGAGGCCAAAGGCTGAAAAGGTTTTCATTTGATTTAATTGTTTTTTGATGCTGTAAAATTCTTTAAAATATTCCGTTACTTTATCCCAGCATAAATCAATTAACGAATGTTTAACCAGAGTATAAAACTAGCCCTGCTTTGTTGTATTGTATTCAATATCAATCTTATACATGCACAGGACCAATTGATTTTGGGAGGGGGATTTCAAACCAATGCCAACTTATTTATCCGGGATAGTTTGAGGGAAGCCTATAAAAGTCCACAATACTCCTATCAATTGTTTGGATCAGAATCCTGGTTGGATCTTACCGCTTCCTACCAGGGTTTTACCGGAGCCATCCGTTTTGATGCATTTAATAATTCTAATTTACGGAATCCGGTTGCTTCTCATACAGATTTCGGGATTGGAAAATGGTACATCCAAAAAGAAACCGATCAGTTTGAAGTCGCTGCCGGGTATCTCTACGATCAAATAGGCAGTGGAATCATTTATCGTGCTTATGAAGAACGTGCCCAACTCATAGACAATGCGCTAATTGGTGTATCCGGGAAGTATAAATGGAATGACAATTGGTCGGTTCGTGGATTTGTAGGCAAACAAAAAAATTTATTCGACTCCTACAATGCAGTATTAAAGGGAGTTGCTGTTTCGGGATTCTATAAACCAACCGATAGCAGCAGTTGGAGTATTGCCCCCGGTTTTGGATTTGTAAATCGCACATTTGGTGAGGCCATTGTAAACCAATTGACAGGAATTCTTTCAAACTACCATCCGGTAGATCAATTTAATCCCTATTACAACAGCAATTCAGTAAGCATTTTCAATAATTTAAACTGGAAAGATTTTTCCTGGTATTTTGAAACTGCATATAAACCCAAAGATATTTTTGAAGACGACAAAGCCATCAAACGCGATCCAATAGATACCATTACAACAACTACCACCGGTAAATTGGTATCCAAAGAAGGCACTGTATTTTATACGAGCTTGTCTTATGCCAAACATAAACTCGGTATTACTGCTGAATTCAAACGCACGGATGGATTTTTATTCCGTACCGAACCCTTACTCAGTAAAAACAATGGATTGATCGGCTACATTCCACCCATGGCTAAAATAAACACCTTTCGCCTAACTTCCTTCTATTATCCGGCAACCCAATTTTTAGATGAAATGGCTTATCAATTTGACATCAAATATGGATTGGGAGAGCACTGGAATCTGTCTTTAAATCTTTCAGAAATTCGGGATAAAAATTTTGACAAACAATATTATAGGGAGATTTATGCAGAAGCCATTTATAAACACGATCAAAAGTGGCAACTGACTGGAGGTATCCAACATCAGTTTTTTAATTTGGATTTATACTATCAGAAAGTTGGTGAAGCAGATGTAAAAACCATCACACCGTTTGTTGAATATTTATATCGCTTTACACGCAAAACATCCTTGCGTATAGAATCACAATATATGAATAACGACCATGACACCGGTTCTTGGATCTTTGGTTTGGCAGAATTGGGCATTGCACCGCATTTCTTATTTGAAATTTCTGATATGTACAATGCTAAACCTACCAAAGGACATGATGATCTGCATTACATTTCAGGTGGAATGGTTTATACAAGAGGATCCAATCGATTCGGACTGCGATACGTTCAGCAACGGGAAGGCATCATCTGTTCCGGCGGTATTTGCAGATTGGAACCTGCATTTAGCGGGATGCGATTGAGTATTACGAGTACGTTTTGAGGAAGTTGATAGGTGATGGTTGATAGGTGATGGTTGATAGGTGATAGTTGATGGTTGATGGGTGATGGGTGATGGGTGATGGTTGATGGGTGATGGGTGATGGGTGATGGGTGATGGGTGATGGGTGATGGGTGATAGGTGATGGTTGATGGTTGATAGTTGGAATATAATTTCGTTGCGAATTTGCGTCTTTGCGAGAATCAAATTTTGAAAAATGGATTTTTATATTCGTATTTACTACTTGCGAAAATTGTTTTGAGTCTAATAATAATTTCTAATATGAAAAAAATACTTTTCATTTTAATTTCTATTTCAGTTCTCCTTTCTTGTTCGGATTGGGAAGTCGAAATCCCATTAAATAACAACACGACCCCACCTGAAAAAACGAAACGCGTGGTGTTGATTGAAGAATTTACAGGCGCTTCCTGTGTAAATTGTCCAAAAGGAATTGCTCAAACCACTGCGATCCGCAATGCGTATCCCGACAATGTAGTCGTGGTGGCAGTGCATTCCAATTTTCTAGGCGCTCCTGCCACTGCCGGTCAGGTAAATTTAAGAACTCCCGATGCACAAGCCATTGAAGCCTTTTTAGGCAGCTGGTTTTCAAAACCAGAAGCTGCTTTCAACCGAAAATACGATGATGCCAATCAAACCTACCGATATGGTTCACCAGATAGTTGGCGAGGCATCGTAGAAGAGGAATTGAAGAAAGATCCAATGGTCGAATTGATTATAGATAAAAGCTTTAATGAAACCACCCGAGAATTAAAAGTAACATTAAAAGTAAAAGGTCTAGTTGCAATTTCTAAACCATTGCACATCCATTGTGGCATTACAGAATCCGAAATCATTGCGGATCAATTAGATAATACCGGCAAATTAATTGACTTTGTACACAACCATGCTTTGCGTAAAATGCTATCCCCAATTCCTGGTGATAAAATTGCTGATGGAATCGCCGTGAATCAAGCTTTAGAGCAAGAATACAACTTTACTTTACCCATAGACAACATCCTTTGGAAACCAGAACATTGTGAGATTTTTGCCTACGTTTCATTGGATGAAACTGAAAAATACATTCTCCAGGCTGCTGAAGTTAAATTGAAATAATCTTTCCCCATCCCAAAGCTGGGGTTTAAACCCCAGCTTTGGGATGGGGAAGGGAATGGGACTCGTGGTGGACCTTACAATCCATCAAAAACTATTTACCTTAAAAATTCGTTTTAGACCTTATGCGCATGTTTCTTTTGTTTTTTGTTTTGTTTTTGAATTCGGGATTGCAGGCCCAGGATCCGCGTCTTGCTCAACAGTATTTTAATGATGGTGAATATGAAAAAGCGGCTAGCCTGTATCAATCCATGTACCAAAAAAATCCAGGAAATGACAATTTTTTCAGTCGATATCTGGATTGCCTGATGCTATTGAAACGCTATGAAGAATGCGAGAACATTGTTCGCACAGAAATAAATAAGAGACCCAAAGAGGTGAGTTTATATGCTACTTATGGGAATCTGTTAATCAATCGAAATCAACCGGAGAAAGCTGAAAAACAATTTAATGAGGCCATCGATAAATTGGGACCGGATGTGTCGGTAATCCACCGGCTTGCAAATGTGTTCATCCAGAATGCGCGATACGACCTGGCAATTAAGACCTATGAAAAAGGTGAGAAAATTTTAAAACCCCAGGCTTATTTTACCTACAATCTTGCAGATTTGTATCGGAGGAAAGGAGATATCGAAACCATGGTTCGGTATTTATTGGATGGGATCGAAAACAATTCGGTTCAGCTCATGAGCGTCCAGAGTTTATTGATTGCCTATTTAAGTCCGGAACAGTACCAAATTCTGACGGAACAAATTTATCAACGACTTGAAAAAAATCCAGAAGCCATTCCTGAAGCTGAGTTGCTTCAATGGGCTCTAACTCAGATGAAGGAATATGCCGGAGCATTGCGTCAGGCAAAAGCATTGGATCGAAAACTTAAAGAAAATGGAACCCGTGTTTACAATTTGGCGATGGCCGCAGCGGTTGATAATGATTTGCGGACAGCAATCGATGGTTTTAATTACATTAAGGAAGCCGGACCTTCGGGTTCATATTATCACGATGCCAATCGCCAGGTCCTGGCATGCAGACGGCGCATGATTGTAGATCAGAATGATTATAAAACCCAGGATTTGTTATCGCTCGAAACGGATTATCAGAATTATAAAAATGAATTTGGCAGCAATTATTTATCTGCATCCTTATTGATAGAATATGCTGAATTGGAAGCTCGCTATTTAAACAATTTGCCAAAAGCAATCAGTATTCTATTGGAAGTTGTCAACAGCAATTATATTGAAATGCATTTAAAAGCGCAAGCCAAATTGGATTTAGCTGATTATTATTTGATCAGTGGGGAGCGATGGGAAGCCAGTTTATTGTATTCACAAGTGGACAAAGATTTTAAGGAAGACGAGTTGGGTGAAATGGCCCGGTTCCGAAATGCACGACTCTCGTATTTCGCTGGAGATTTTAGTTGGGCACAGGAACAGTTTAGTATTTTAAAGCGTGCTACCAGTAAACTGATTTCAAACGATGCCATTGATTTATCCGTATTTATCCAGGATAATTTAAACCAGGATACCACCGGTGAATCCTTAATGTTGTATTCACAAGCAGAACTCAAAGTATTTCAAAATCAATACGATTCTGCCCTTGTTAAATTAAATCAAATCCCCTTCACCGATCCGGATTCAAAATATCTGGAAGATGATGTTTGGTTTTTGGAAGCGCGTATTTATAATCATCAGAAAAAAACCGAATTAGCTATTCAGAAATACGAGCTGATTCTTGAAAAACATAAAGAAGAAATACGTGCTGACAATTCCCTCTATGAACTTGCAAAAATTTACGACTACCAGCTCAACAATAAAGAAAAATCCAAAGAGCTTTACGAAAAATTATTTGTGGATTTTAGCAACTCCGTTTTAGCTGTAGAAGCTCGCAAACGTTATCGGATATTGCGTGGGGATAAGGTACAATAAAAATGCTCCAACGAATTTTATTTTAATTTATTTCAAATTCATTCTTTTTTTAATTTCATTTACTTTAGTAAATAAAGCATCCTATTCTTGCTACAATTTCAATACTGATTCGTTATCTTATTAAAGCAGCAAGAAACATTAGCTAGTTTAATTACTGCATAGCTTTTACTACTAACTATCCTTTACGAATATGATATCATCATTGCATATACGGCAACGTATGCGGGTTATTGGATTGATCCTATTGGGAAGTATTGTAATGTTAAGACTGGCATTTTACAATTCATTTCCTTTTGTTTATCCAGATACCGGCACCTATATCCGATCAGGATATGAATTGATCCTGCCGATCGACAGACCCATATTTTATGGTTTATTCATTAGGCTGTTAAGTTTTTCTACCACACTTTGGAATGTAGTAATTTTTCAAAGTTTAATCACAGCCTATTTAATTTATTTAACGCTTCGCATTTTTATAAACGATAAACTGTTTAATTTTTATTATTTGCTTTTAATTGCTGGATTAAGTATTACAACGGGCATAAGTTTTAATGTAAGCATGCTGACTCCGGATATATTCACTTCGTGTCTTTTTCTCAGCATGTTTATTTTAATGACAGTTCCAGAAATTAACAACTTTCACAAGGTATCGCTCTATCTTATTTTGATCACAAGCATTCTCACCCACCATTCACATGTATTGATAGCAATTCTTAGTGTATTCATTTCTTACTTTTTAATCGGTTTATTAAAATACAACCGAACAAATAATTATTTAAAGCTATTAATACCCATTGGTTTTAGTTTGGTAATTGCAGTTTTTACAAATTATAGTTTAAGTCATAAATGGAATATCTCCCAGGCATCGCATGCATTTATATTAAATAAGTTGCATGAAAACGAACTTTTAGTACCTTATTTAACCAAGCACTGTACAAAGTCTCCAAGCTATTTATGCGCATTAAAAGACAGTCTTCCCTGGGACTTAATTTGGGATAGTAAAAGTCCGATAACAAATTCCGGTGACTGGAATTTGCATAAATCAGAAGATGAAGGTTTAATAAAAGCAATATTAATTTCACCAGAATTTGGCTCCTTGTTTTTATTAAAAAGTTTTCAACAAACCATAAAACAACTATTTAAATTCAATACCGGAGATGCGCCAACAGGTGATATGGCCATTCCACCATTAATTGAAATTAGAACTCATTTGCCTTCCGAAAGAAAGGAATTTCTTGCAGGACTACAATTCAATAAATTATTGGATTTCAAAATACTCAATGCAATCCAGACGGTTATTGTGTATTTGGCTTTGTGCATCCTATTACTTCCTTTTGTTTTAAAAGAAAATTATTGGGACTTTAAATTAAAACAAGGAATTTTATTCTTGATGGTATTTGAAATCTGCAATGCGTTTATATGCAGCAGTTTTTCAACAGTTTTGGATCGGTATCAAAGTCGGATCATTTGGCTTATCCCCTTATTTGCTTTGATCATTCTGTTCCAAATCCTTTTGAAACAGTATGCTATTCAAAACAGTGGCAACAAACAAGATGAATTATCTTCCTTTAAAAATACTTCCGAGTAATTTACCAAATAAGCCACCAGCCTGAGGAGCTTGTGATTGAGCAGTTTGTTGTTCCTGAGGAGCGGATTGTGAACCTCCTAGCACGCCACCCAATACGGTGCCGATCAAATCTCCAAATCCGCCACCCTGTGCAGATTGTGCTGATCCCATCAAAATAGAAGCAAGATCAAATAAACCTCCTCCAGCACCTTGTCCCTGTGTTGTATTTGAATTGCGCAACTTCCCAATCAATCCCATGACAATGGGTGCCAAAATGGGCATTAACTTCATGATTTGCCCCATATTCAACCCGGAACTCTGACTGACTTGTTGAGCGACTTGTTCTTGTTTTCCTCCTAAAATATGATTTAAGATGCCTAAACCATTGGTTGCAGGCGATGCACCTTGCGCCATACCGCCTACCAATCCCATGATATCATCCAAAACCGAACCGTCATGATCCCGATCCAATGCAGCTGATAATGCAGATAATCCAGAAGGGCTGGCTGCATTGTTTGCCAAACCACCTACCAAAGAAGCAAAAATACCTCCAGCAGCCTGAGCCGTTTGCTCTTCGCTGGCACCAATTTGCTCACTTACTTGTGTCAATACATTTCCACTTAATTGCTCTTGAAGCAGTTGCATCAGATCCATACAATACAAAATTTGGGTTAGGAATATAGGGGAAACAAATTATCAAGGAAAAGGTTCAATTTTTCTTTCTATTTGTCAGACTGGGGATTTAGTCTATAGACTGTAGTCTATGGTCTATAGACTATAGTCTATAGAAAGGAAGCTTATAATTCATTTTAAAATAAACTATTGAAGCCTTAACAAAATCCAATTAAAACATTAGACAATTAAACCATTAAAAATTGAACCATTGCAGCATTGAAAAATTGCAGCATTTCCCTACAGACTTCCTCTCTACAGACTCTCTTTCCTATTCAATTTTTCCAAAAAACTACGAACTGCATTGAAACTGATCGTATTTTTTGCAAAGTGAATTTTGGCTGCTTCAATTTGAGATTCACTGGCTTTAAAATGTTGCAAGATATTGACCAGATGCATTTTCATGTGTCCGTATTGTATGCCGGTGGTAACCAAAGAACGAATGGCTGCAAAATTTTGTGCCAATCCGGTAGCTGCTGTAATCATCATCAAGTTTTCTGCAGATGGATTTTCTAATAATTCAAGGGATCGTTTAGCCATTGGATGTAAAGTTGTTAATCCTCCAACTGTTCCCAATGCAAGTGGAAGTTCTAAAGAAAAATAAAACTGATCGCCATCGATTTTACAATCACTCAAACTGCTGTATTGTCCGTTTCTTGCAGCGTATGCATGACCACAGGCTTCAACGGCTCTAAAATCATTGGCAGTAGCCAATACCACCGCATCAATGCCATTAAAAATTCCTTTGTTGTGGGTGACTGCACGATATGGATCTGCTTTTGCAATTTGTACTGCAGTATAAAAACGCTCTGCAAATTCTGTTGCATTTAAATTGCCAGCAAATTCACCCAATTCTGAAATCTTACATTGCACCCAGGTGCGTACCAGGCATTCGGGTGTGTAATTAGATAATATGCTCATGATAATTTCAACATCCCGAAATTCATCATCCAGCTCCTCCGCATTCATAAAATAGCTTTCTAAACTGCCGCTAAAGGATTCTAAACAGGAATTAATAAAATTTGCCCCCATCGAATCGCAGGTTTGAAATCCAATCAACAATTGAAAATAATTTTCAATGCCATCCAATTGTTTGAGTTCAAAATTTTCAACACCTCCTCCTCGTTCAAACATATTTTTTGTCACATCTTTTGCCTTCTCTAACATCAGCTGTCTGATTGCTGGTAGATGGCTTTGCAATTGATCGAATTGACCTTTCCATTTAAAATGAATCTGACCTAGTTTTTTTGTGTTGATGACTTCTGCATGAATCCCTCCGCGATCCATCCAAAATTTTGCTGCAGATGCTGCGGCAGCAACTACACTGCTTTCCTCGGTAACCAGGGGCACGCAATACGTCTTGCCATTGATTAAAAAATTGGGCGCTACACTGTATGGCAATGGAAAATTAGTAATGGTATTTTCACTAAATCCATCCAATATTTTTTGCTGGTCTTCATTGTGATGCCAATAACTCATAAGTTCATGCATCACATTTTCAGGATCTTTAAAAAAATGCTCTACCATCCATTTGATTTTACCTCGCTTGGATAGTTTTGAAAATCCGGATATTTTTTTCCCGGATTCCGGAGCCGTTTTTTTAGTGTCCAATGATTATTTAACTTTTAAAAAAGAAAATGCAAGATTTAAACCACGAATTTGTTGTTGAATATAATATCGCAACTCTTCATAAGATCCTTGTGCGTATTTTAAAAAACCAGAAGCTTGTCCGTAAAGTGCCGGTATCTTGCTTTTGCTGATATAGTAATACCCATCGAGATAATCGCGAACCCCTCCTGATACAATCAATTGTTTGCAGGCAATGACTTCATTTGCTGCAAGGGCATTGCAATAATGCATCATTTCCTCCGCGGAATGTCCAATTTGAGCCAATCCGGCTAAAAGACTTGGTGTACCTTCTTTGCGATTCAATTCAAGCAATGCAAAATTGGTTCCTCCAAAAGCTCCAAATTCGATGGCCTGTAAAGGTAGTTGCAACAATGCTTTTAAACTTTCAGGTCCCATGCCTTGTCCAACTTCTTTAACAATCACCGGAAAACTAAATTGGTCCAATACTTTTTTTATGGTATCGATAGGCGGATTTTTAAAGCGGTCTCCTTCAGCCTGCATAAACTCTTGCAATGGATTGACGTGAATAATCAATCCATCAGCTCGCAGCATATCCACCAATTTTTTAATTAATTCCTGTTTGGATTGCATAAACCATTGCTCAATTTGTGCAATCCCTAAATTGATATACAAAGGCAAATCATTTCCTATAAGTTCCCGCATATCAAAATCCGGTAACAATTCTGGGTGTTCTATTAATTTTCGACAGGAACCGAGCCCCATGCCTAAACCAAATTCCCGGCAGGCCAAAGCCAGATTTTCATTTATTTTTTTTGCTTGTGCTGTGCCACCGGTCATGCTGGATACCCAGATCGGATAGGATAAAGTCTTATTGCCAAAAGCAATGGCTTGAATTTGATTTTCTGATGGATGCTTGCTTAAAACGGGCTCATAATAAAAACGGGCATCCAAATCCGGAATGCCGGTTTGTGACTTAAAAGCCAGCTCGATATGATCTTTTTTACGGTCGGATCGGTTTTCTGGAAAACTTGCCATTTAGTGATTTGTACATGAATAACAAAACCGTGTAAAATTAGATTAATTAACCCAGAGCCTGGATTTTACGTTATATGTTTATAACAAGAATTTGAACGCCAACAAAATATTCAATAAATTTGCAAAAAATTCAGCGATGAAGCCTTATATATTACTATTTATTTTAATATCTTCTTCCAGCCACTCACAGATTTCGTCTGATTTGTTAAAAAAAATGGAAACAAACCAAAAAATACCGGTTTTAATCCAATTTAAACAACAAGCAGATCTTTCTGGTATCAATTACAATTGGAGTAAAGAACAAAAAGCAGCTTATGCTTATCAGGTCCTAAATCATACCTCGGGATTAAGTCAAAAAAAATGTCAGGAATTACTCCAGTCAAAAGACATCTCCTTCCGATCCTTTTATTTGGTGAATGCACTTTGGGCTGAACTGACGAAGGAAACTATCCTACAAATTGCCACGCTCGAAGAGGTCGACCGGATCAGTTACGATTCTCCGCAACGGGGAGTTCCTCAACAGGATCCAAGCGTTCAATTAACACAAAGGGCTCCAGAGATTACCTGGGGCATCAAACGAGTCGGTGCTGACCAGGTCTGGGATTTGGGAATTAAAGGTCAGGGCATTGTTGTAGCCGGTGAAGATACCGGGGTACGCTGGGATGTCGCCGCTATCAAAGCGCGTTATCGTGGAAATACCAATGGACTGATCGATCACAATTACAATTGGCACGATGCCATTCATCAAATCAGTCCCTTGAGTGGCAATCCAACCAATCCTTGCGGACTGGATCTTAAAGAACCTTGCGATGACAATTCACACGGTACCCACACCGTTGGGACCATGATCGGTGAAACCGCAGAACATGCCATAGGTATGGCTCCGGAAGCTCAATGGATTGGATGCCGGAATATGGAACAAGGAAATGGTGCTCCCTCTACATATATTGAATGTTTTGAGTTTTTTCTGGCGCCTTATGACTTAGATGGAAAAAATCCTAAACCTGAATTGGCACCACATGTCATTAACAACAGTTGGTATTGCAGTTTAGAAGAAGGTTGTGACACCACTGTATTTCCAATTATGGAATTGGTTGTAGAAAATTTACGTAAAGCGGGAGTCGTGGTCGTTGTTTCAGCGGGCAATGACGGTGCCGCTTGCAATACGTTGCGACATGTTCCAGCCATTTACGATGGAAGTTTTTCGGTTGGTGCTTTTCATCCTGACAATCACATCAGCAATTTCAGCAGCAACGGTCCGGTAAATAATTACAAAGCCACACGAATCAAACCAAATGTAGTGGCACCGGGTTCAGATGTATTGTCAACCCTGCCCGACGGCCAATTTGCATCCTGGAATGGAACCAGCATGGCCGGTCCGCATGTCGCAGGCTTAGTTGCCTTGATGATTTCTGCCAATCCGCTTTTAGCCGGACGGGTTGAAACCATTGAAAGCATTATTGAAGAAACCGCCGAACCTTATGTGGCTGATTTTGATTGCTTTCCTTACTCTGGAACCCGCATTCCAAACAATACTTACGGTTACGGTTTGATCGATGCGTTGAAAGCAGTAAAAAAAGCACAATTGTATGTGGGTACCATAGAAAACGAAGCCACTGCATTTCGAATTTATCCAAATCCGGTGTACGATGTGTTGCAAATTGAAATTCTCAAAGGAATGCAAACTGAATTTGTACTTATGGACGCTTTGGGAAAAGAGTTAAAACGCATTTCGTTTAATGACAAACAACACACCGAAAATTTATCGGAGCTGAAACCGGGAGTTTATTTTATCCAATCTGTTTCCGGAACAGAAAAAAGGTCTTTTGTAAAAATGTAAGGCTTGGTTTTTTATGAGAAAACTTTACAATACCATCAACAGGGAAATCTTGATTGAAAAAATGCGAAGCAGTCAGGAAGAACGCATCACCATTTCATTTTATAAATATTGTAAAATTTTAAATCCGGATTTTTTTCGAAATTACTTATTCGAAAAACTGGATGATCTGGGCACCTTGGGAAGAATTTATTTGGCACACGAAGGAATCAATGCACAGATTTCTGTTCCAAAAGAAAATTTAAGCTTGTTTAAAAGCACGCTGGATGAGATCGAATTTTTAAAAAACATCCGTTTGAATTATGCTATAGAAGATGATGGCAAATCATTTTTCAAACTCGTCATCAAACGACGTACTAAAATCGTTGCCGACGGCATTGAGGACCCTGAATTTGATGTAACCCAATGCGGAGTGCATGTCGATGCAGCAGATTTTAATAAGCTGTGCAATCAACCCGATACGCTCATCGTTGACATGCGCAACCATTATGAATCAGAAATTGGTCATTTTGAAAATGCCATCACCCCGGATGTCGTTACGTTTCGGGAATCTCTTCCGATCATTGCCACTCAGTTGGAGGAATACAAGGATAAAAACATACTCATGTATTGTACCGGTGGCATTCGCTGTGAAAAAGCAAGTGCATTTATGAAATACAAAGGCTTTAAACATGTATTTCAATTAAATGGCGGCATCATTGAATATGCCAGACAAGTAAAATCACAAAATCTTGAAAATAAATTTTTAGGAAAGAATTTTGTATTTGACGAACGATTGGGCGAACGGATCACCGATTCAGTAATCAGTCATTGTCATCAATGTGGTGCTGTTTGTGATCATCACGTCAATTGCAAAAACGATCAATGCCATATTTTATTTATACAATGCCCGGAATGTGCAATTAAATACGAAGCGTGTTGTTCGAAGCGCTGTGCAGATTTTATTAAACTCGATGCCATCACACAAGAACAAATCAAACCAACGCTTGAATTTAATGGAAGTAAATTTTCAAAAGGCCGTTACAAAGCTTTGGGAAAAGACGAAGCCCTCAATTTGAGTGAATAATTTGCAGCTATTGGCTAAAGCTTCTAAAGAACCCATTATTAAATTGCAAACATGTCAAAACAGCTGTTAAAAGGAATCTTGAAAAAAAAATCACTTGGCATTAAAAGCCTGGCTGTTTTAATTGATCCCGATTATCTGAAATTAAAAAATCTCGAACAAACCCTTGCATTGTCACAAAAGCAAGGCGTTGATTATTTTTTTCTGGGCGGCAGTTTAATCTTACAGGATCGGATGGATGAAACCATCAAGTTGATTCGTGAGATGACCAATATTCCTATTGTACTCTTTCCCGGAAATAGTCAACAGATACATCCCGGAGCGGATGCAATTTTATTATTGTCATTAATTTCCGGAAGAAATCCCGACTATTTAATTGGTAAACATGTTGAATCCGCCATGCGACTCAAAGCCAGTCAACTGGAAGTCATTTCAACCGCTTACTTATTGATAGATGGTGCGCAAGCCAACACGGCGGCTTATATCAGTCAAACCCAACCCATACCTGCCAATAAGCCGGATATTGCTCTGGCGACAGCCATGGCAGGTGAGTTGCTCAATATGCAATTGCTTTATCTGGATGCAGGAAGTGGTGCCAGAAAACCAGTTCCGGAAACCATGATTCAAAAATTGAGTGCCCACATCCGTTTGCCAATCCTTGTAGGTGGTGGAATTCGCGATGAGGAAACCGTTTACAACATCCTTCAGGCAGGAGCAGATCTGATTGTCGTTGGAAATTTATTGGAAGAAGATCCCAAACAACTCAAAACCATTGCAGAATTGGTAAAGAACCATTCACCGCTACAAGTAAAAAAATCCTGAAATGCATGGATTGATTTTTCGCTCCACAGGAAGTTGGTATGAAGTCTGGGTAAATGAAATTCAAAAAACCATTCCCAGCAGGATTGTCGGAAAACTAAAACTTGATAAAGAAAATTTAACCAATCCGGTGGCCGTTGGAGATGAAGTGGAAGTCGAATTGGAAGATGAAATCAATGGTTTAATTAAATCTGTACTTCCCCGTAAAAATTACATCGCCCGGCAATCGCCGAAATCCCGAATGCAATTGCATTTAATTGCCTGCAACATTGACCAGGCCATTTTAATTACCAGCATTCGCGAACCCGATTTGAAAGCCGGATTTATCGATCGTTTTTTATTGACCACAGAACCTCAAAATATTCCGGTCCTTCTTGTTTTTAATAAATGGGATATTTATACAGAAGTAGACCGAATGATCTTTTCGGATATTAAAAATTTGTACGAAAAAATCGGATATCAAGTTTTGGCGGTTTCTTCCAAAGATCAAACCGGCATCAAGACCCTCACACAATGCATCCAGGGTAAAGTAAATTTGTTTTCCGGTCAATCGGGTGTAGGAAAATCATCCATAATCAACAGCCTGCAACCCGATTTAAAATTAAAAACAAGTCAACTGTCCGGATACAGTGGCAAAGGCATCCATACCACCACTTTTGCAGAAATGTTTCCGGTAAATAAAAACACCTTCATCATCGATACGCCCGGAATTAAATCCTTGTCCTTTAACAATCTTGGCATCATGGATGTAGCCCACAATTACCGTGAATTTTTTGAAGCTTCGGTCGATTGCAAATTTGGTTCTCAGTGCACCCACCGTAACGAACCCGATTGTGCCGTAAAAGAAAAAATGCTCGCCGGAATGATCAGTGAGGTCCGTTATAAAAACTATCTGAATGTATTAGAAGAAATTGATGCGCAAAATTATTGGGAACGGAATAAAAAATATTGAAAGCGCATTTATTTAGTTAATCATTAAAACAGATTACAAATTTTAAACTTGAATCTATTATAAAATTAAATCTGTAGCAATCGATCAAATTTTTTTTTGAATTTTATTTTTAACAGGTGGGAATTAAATTTGAAAACCAGGAGCATAAATCCTTTTAAATTAACTATTAAAGATTAATATTTTATTGGCTTGAAAATTTCATAGGTAACAATTGCAAATTTGCATTTATCCAGATTGTAAATTAAAAGGAGTATCCAACTAGAATTATACTTAATTGCATTTATCTTCTTCATGCAATAAGTCGGTCTTTCTAATTAATCCAATTTTTCACCCGCCTCCCCGCCTTTTAGTATCTTCGCAAAAATTTTAATCCATGTATTTTACATTGACCGAAGAACAGATAGCTGTACGGGATGCAGCAAGGGATTTTGCCCGCAGGGAGCTGTTACCGGGCGTTATTGAGCGGGACGCCAAAATGCAATTTCCCAAAGAGCAGGTCCAGAAAATGGCCGAAATGGGCTTTTTGGGCATGATGGTCTCTCCGGAATATGGCGGCGGCGGCATGGATACCATCTCCTATGTCCTTGCCATGGAAGAAATCAGTAAAATCGATAATTCCTGTTCGGTGATCATGTCTGTAAACAACAGCCTGGTTTGTTGGGGACTCGAAAAAATGGGAACCGAAGAACAAAAACAAAAATACCTGCCCCGCCTGACCAGTGGCGAATGGATTGGTTCGTTCTGTTTGTCAGAACCGGAAGCCGGCAGCGATGCCACCAGTCAAAAAACTATTGCCGAAGATAAAGGAGATCATTACCTGCTCAATGGTACTAAAAACTGGATCACCAATGGGGGCAGTTCCAGCTTACACCTGGTAATGGCCCAGGCCAATCCGGAAGCCGGTAGCCGGGGCATATGTACGTTTATCGTTGAAGCCGGCTGGAAAGGAGTCAGTATTGGTGCCAAAGAAGATAAATTGGGCATCCGTTCTTCCGATACCCACAGCATTATGTACAACGACGTCATCGTGCCAAAAGAAAATTTACTGGGACCTCCGGGAGACGGATTCAAATTTGCCATGAAAACCTTGACCGGTGGGCGAATCGGGATTGCCTCCCAGGCCTTGGGAATCGCTTCCGGTGCCTACGAATTATCTCTAAACTACAGTAAAGAACGAAAAACCTTTGGCAAGCCCATTTCAAGCCACCAGGCCATTGCTTTTAAACTGGCAGATATGGCTACTGAAGTGGAGGCGGCTCGTTTGATGGTTCTAAGAGCTGCCTGGATGAAAGATATGGGTCTTGATTTTGGAACGGCTGCTGCCATGGCAAAATTATTTGCCTCTGATGTGGCCATGCGCCATTCAGTCGAGGCCGTTCAAATCCACGGTGGGTATGGCTATGTAAAAGAATATCATGTTGAGCGTCTGATGCGGGATGCTAAAATTACTCAGATCTACGAAGGAACTTCTGAGGTACAACGCATTGTTATATCAAGAGCCATCCTTCAGGGTCAATTGTACCAACCCATGTGGATTGAATAAATAAAACTATGTTTGAACAAGCCTGGCATGTCGGGACTTTTGCCAAAATACCGGTAAAAATTCATTGGACATTTCTTCTTATTTTGGTTTATGTTGCATCGACTTCTTTTTCACAAGGGGCAGGTTTTGATGCTATTTTTATTGAAATTTGTTTTGTACTGGCCATGTTTTTTTGTGTGGTCCTACACGAATTCGGCCATGCCCTGACCGCACAGCGATATGGCATCCGAACAGAAGACATCATCTTATTGCCCATTGGTGGAGTTGCACGCTTGCGCAACATGCCCGAAAAACCGATTCAGGAATTGATCATTGCGGTCATGGGTCCCATGGTCAATATTATCATTGCTGTACTTGTTTTTATCAGTCTGCTCAGTCTTTATGGATTTCCATATTTTAGTATGGACAATTTTCAAAATCTCGATTTTTCAAACTGGAAAGGCTTCCTTCCCTTGTTGATGATTTCCAATATCATGTTAGTGGTATTTAATATGATTCCTGCTTTTCCAATGGACGGTGGCAGGGTGTTACGTGCTTTGTTAGCAATGGGATTTGGCAGATTGAAAGCGACACGCATTGCATCGATTGTCGGACAAATTATTTGCGTGTTTTTGATCATCATTGGCTTGTATTATGAAGCATATACCCTTGCGATCATCGGAGTATTTATTTTTTTAAATGCCACCCAGGAATATAAAAGTGTAGCACTTGATTCGGCTTTAAAAAATAAAACCATTCAGGATTGTTATCGCAAAGACTTTCACAGTTTCACAGATTATACAACGGTCAGGGATGCATATGAATTTATAATGCATCAAACCAATCGTCATTTTATGGTGATCAATTTGTATGGTCAATACTGTGGTACGGTCTCAGCAAAAGCCATCAAAGCAGCTTATAAACTCAATCCGGAAACCCGCATTTCAGAAATTTATCAACCCAAATTATTAAGTCTTGCAGCGAGTACTTCAGTGGCTCATGCCTTGTTTGCATTGCGCGGCCAAACCAATTTAATTTTAGTCACCGAAGCCGATGCTGTAATCGGTGTTTTAGATCAGGAAAGCGTTCAACAGCTGCTTGATATGGAGGGATAGAAAAGGAGTCAAAATCTTTATGCTTGTATCAACTGCATTTCTTTGCGCAACTGCGAGAAAGTAATTTCAATGAGGCTTTAATTTATAATTGTAATACTATTGCCTAACAATAGCGTTTACTTCTTTTTTATAAATCTGAATGAGTTCGTTCATAAATGTTTCCATTTCTTCGCTGCTCATTTGACGGTCATGATTTTCAAAAGTAAAACTCAAGGCATAGGATTTTTTGCCTGTGCCAATGTGTTCTGCATTTTCATAAATATCAAATAGTTGAACGGATTTTAATAAATTTTTAGAATGTCTGATTGCAATATCTTTCAACTCATTGTAGGTTACTGCTTGATCAATAATTAATGCCAGGTCTCTTTTAATAGGCAAAAATTTACTAAAATCTGCAAACACTGTTGGTTTGTTTAATATCATGGAAGCTAAACCGTCTAAATCAATTTCTGCAAACCATACTTCTTTTTTCAAGTCAAAAATTCCCAAAACTTTTGATTGCAATTTTCCAAATTGGATGATTTCCCTGGAATCAGATTTAAATTCCAGACCCCATTCAAATACATTCTTATTTTCAAAACTTGTAAAAGCAGGAATTGTAAGTTGCAATTGCTTTAAAATACTTTCAACAATAGCTTTAATCTGATAAAAATTTTGCGCGGCAGGTTTAGGATCGGACCAATTTGCAACTTGTTGCAAACCACATAACCAGATTCCCAATTTTGATTTTTCCTGAATCTGGTCTCCATTCCGGATATAGGATTTAGCCATTTCATAAAATGCTAAATCCGTTTGTTGCCGGTTGCTATTGTATTGTATGGCTTCCAGTCCACCAAAACAAATACTTGGTTTCATGGCATTCAAATGAATATTGGAAGTATTGTGTATGATCACCAGATCTTCTTCCCGATATAAACCAGATTGTATGCAAATCCCTGAACGCATCAAGGATAAACTCATAATCTCCTGTAAATTATTTGCACTCAGAAAACTGGCAATTTCTTTTCGGATCGGATACAAGGATCCTTTGGATTTTGGAAAAGAAACTTGCATTTTTTCCGGAATTGGAATATGCTCAAACCCATATACACGGCAAACTTCTTCTACCACATCCGGCATTCGTAAGACATCGGGTTTATTTGTTGGAACAAAAACATGGAGGAATCCATTCTGTAAATCTTCAATCTCCATTTCCAATGCAAACAAAACTTGCTTTAATTTTTCCAAATCCAATTCCATTCCAGATAATTGGATGGCTTGATTTACATTTAATTTTATTTTAGCTGGTGTAATGGGTACAGGATATAAATCGATCAAAGCCGAGCTAATTTGCGCATCACAGGTTTTTTGCAAAAGATAAATTGCACGCTGCAATGCAAAAATCGTTAGGTTTGGATCAGAGCCTTTTTCAAAACAACGGGCAGATTGGGTTCTCAAATTATGTGACATGCTGGACTTTCGTACCGCGCTGGCATTGAAATGAGCAGATTCCAAAAAAATGGTTTTTGTTGAATTACTAATTCCTGAATTCATCCCTCCAAAAACACCGGCCATACACAATCCTTGTTTGCTGCTATCACAAATCATCAGATCATCGGAACGCAGACTGCGTTCAACTCCATCCAAAGTCACAAATTTGGTATCTGCTTCGAGGGTATCTACCAATATGCGGTGCTCTTTTATCCTATCGTAATCAAATGCATGTAAAGGTTGACCCAATTCATACAATATATAATTAGTCACATCTACAACATTGTTTATAGGATTTAAATCCATGCTGCGAATGGAGGACTTCAGCCATTCCGGCGATTCCTTCACTTCAATTCCGGATATACAAATTCCACTATACCGAGGACATAAAGCCAGATTTAAAACTTGCACCTGCATATCCAGTTGGGTTGCTGGATTGGTTATTGATGCTAGCTCAATATCCAGAAGTTGTTTTGAAGGATCTTTATGAACCCGGTACCAGGCTAATAAATCTTTAGCGACCCCTAAATGACTCATGGCATCTGCCCGGTTGGGGGTCAATCCTATTTCAAAATATACATCTGTTTTTAATTTTAAATAGGCTGCTGCTGGTGTGCCCGGAACCGCATCCTCATCTAAAACCAACAAACCCTCGTGGTTATCGCTCAATCCAAGTTCGTCTTCAGCACAAAGCATCCCTTCGGATACTTCTCCCCTGATTTTACCTGCTTTGATTACAAAGGAATCTCCATTTTTAGGGTACATGGTAGCCCCAATCTGAGCAAGTAACACTTTCTGACCTGCTGCAACATTTGGTGCTCCACAAACCACTTGCAATGGGATCCCATTACCAGGATTCACTTTGGTTAAATGCAATCGATCTGCATTTGGGTGTTTCCAGCACTCTAATATTTCCGCAACTACAATATCTTTTAAACCCCCTTTGAGCGCTTCTACTGTTTCGACGCTTTCCACCTCCAACCCCAAAGAGGTCAGTATAGAAGCCAATTCATCCACGCTTTCTGAAATATCAATGTATTGCCTTAACCAATTTAATGAAATACGCATAAATTCATGAGAATGAGGGGCAAAATTAATCCAGATTTTTGGTTAATGCTATTAGAGATTGGAGGAGATAGAAATGGGTGGGTAAGTGGGGAAGCTGTTAGGCTGTTGGGCTGTTGGGCTGTTGGGCTGTTAGGCTGTTAGGCTGTTAGGCTAAATTAAAGAATGGACAAATACCATATCTACAATCTGACAATCGACGCTCCTACGGCATTCAAGCGCTCATCAATGCGTTCGTAGCCACGGTCAATTTGATGTATGGAACGGATCGTGCTTTTTCCATTTGCAGATAATGCAGCGATGAGAAGCGCAACCCCTGCACGGATATCGGGAGAGGTCATGTCAATGCCTCGCAAGCTAAATTTTCTATTCAGTCCGATGACGGTGGCCCTGTGTGGATCGCATAAAATAATTTGGGCTCCCATATCAATGAGTTTATCCACAAAAAATAAACGGGACTCAAACATTTTTTGATGAATCAGTACGCTGCCTTTTGCCTGAATTGCCATGACCAAAAGGGCACTCATTAAATCCGGAGAAAATCCCGGCCAGGGTGCATCGTAAATGGTCATAATGGAACCATCCATAAAACTCTGTATGGTATATTCTTCTTGTTCAGGAATCAGAATATCGTCTTGTTCGAATACCATTCGAACACCCATACGCTCAAATACAAAAGGTATAATTCCTAAATATTCAATCCCTGCATTGGTAATGCGCAATTCTGATTGAGTCATTGCTGCCAGGCTGATAAAGCTGCCAATTTCAATCATATCCGGCAATAAGGTATGTTCGGTGCCCTTAAGTTTTTCTACCCCATCAATAACCAATAAATTTGAACCCAATCCGCTGATTTTGGCTCCCATGCGGATTAACATGTGACATAATTGCTGAATGTAGGGTTCGCAGGCAGCATTGTAAATGGTGGTCGTGCCTTTTGCAAGGGTTGCAGCCATCAGGACATTGGCTGTTCCCGTTACAGAGATTTCATCCATCAGGATGTAGGCTCCCTTTAACTGATCTGCGGTAATCCGGTATTCAGATTTTAAATCATCAAATTGAAAATCAGCATTGAGCTTTTGCAATCCTAAAAAATGGGTGTCCAATCGTCTCCGACCGATCTTATCTCCACCTGGTTTAGGCAATACAGCCCGCTTGAAACGAGCCAATAAGGGCGCCAACAGCATGACAGAGCCCCTGATTTTCCTGGCATTGTTTTGAAATTCGGGTGTGCCGAAATAATCGAGATCTACGGTGCTTGCTTCAAAGGTATAACTGTGGGCATCGTGCTTTATTACCTTCACTCCCAGTCCGGCAATTAATTCAATCAAATGACGAATATCAAGAATATCCGGAAGATTATTAATTCGTACGGCTTGGTCCGTTAAAAGCGTAGCACATAAAATTTGAAGGGCTTCGTTTTTCGCACCCTGTGGTTGCAAACTACCTTTTAATTTCTTACCACCTATTACTTCAAAACAATCATTTCCTGGCATAAAATAAAA
The DNA here is from genome assembly GCA_016714025.1 of Saprospiraceae bacterium. Classification (NCBI taxonomy): domain Bacteria; kingdom Pseudomonadati; phylum Bacteroidota; class Saprospiria; order Saprospirales; family Saprospiraceae; species Saprospiraceae bacterium. The sequence continues at coordinate 363,495 of JADJOB010000002.1, forward strand.
TTCAGCTCCAAATGTAAGTATTGTCTAACAATTAACTTGCCGGCTCATGGAAGCCAAGGAATTTTGATCCAATCGCTTGTGAAACTTTTTGAAAGAATGGCCTTAAATCAATAAATCGGTAAATTCTTCTAATATCATTCCGGTTGCTCCCCAAATGACCAATTCGTTGATTTGAATGGTTGGCACCGTCATGATAGGCCCTTGGCTTGTTTTAAGTTCCTGGTTTTTTCGATTCTCGGCCAATTGCAATTGATCCAGTTCGATTTCATGAATACTTAAAATTTCTTGTTCTTGAATTTCAAATACGGGCAATCCTTCAAAATATGCAACGTAGGGATAGACCAGGAAATCACTTACCGGTATGTATAACGAACTCAAGGCTCCAATTTTGCGAATTCGATCTTTGGCAACTCCAATTTCCTCCACCGTTTCTCGTAAAGCAGTATCCCAGGTATCCTGATCTGTAGGGTCTACTCGCCCGCCTGGTAGCGCTATTTGCCCTTTGTGCTTATCCTGAGGATGGTTGGACTGGCGGGTTATTAGTGGAAAGTAGAACTTTTGATTTTTTTGGTATAGCAGGATCAATACAGCTGCCTGCTGAGCATTTGTCGGAATCTTATAGTCCAGGCGGGATGCGAAAGGTGCCAGCCTTTGGTGCGCTGCCTTACCTGGAAGTCCGGACAGGATATTATTTGAAATTTTATGAATTCGATCCATGAATAAAACAAGAACCCGGCAAAATGCTACCAGGTTTAAATAAAAGACAGTTGTTGAAAATTATTATTTATTGCTGAGCTTTAAATACTCTTCCAAAGCCATGGTCATGGAAGGCGTTTCGACAGTAGGGGCTTGAATATCAAGTATCAATCCGGCATCAACGACTGCTTTAGCTGCAGCATTTCCAAAAGCGGCAATGCGGGTATCTCCTTGCACAAAATCAGCAAAATTGTCAAACAGGGATTTGATTTCTAATTGGCTAAAAAAAACAATGATATCGTATTTGATTTCTTTTAAATCTGAAAGATTTGCACTCACCGTATGATACATTGGGGATTCATGAAATTTTACTTTCAATGATTTTAAATAATTGGCAACTTCGGGATTGCCCGTTTCAGAACAGGGTATTAAAAAGGGTCCTGTTTCTTTATGTTTGTTGAAGTAGTTGGTTAATTCAGTAACCGATTTGGTCCCATTAAAAACTTTCCTTTTTCTAAAAATAATAAATTTTTGCAAGTAGTTTGCAATGGCTTCCGTTGCACAGAAATACTTATTCATTTCATTGATTTTGAAACGCATTTCTTCTGCAAGTCTGAAGTAATTTTCTATGGCACTCTTACTGGTGAAAATGACATTTGGGTATTCATCGTGCCGTATCCGTTGTCTCCTGAATTCTTTTTCAGTATAACCTTCCACTTGAATGAATGGACGCCAATCCACTGTGACATTAAACTTCGTTTCCAATTCGAAATAAGGAGATCGTTCTGGCTTAGGCTGAGATAATAAGATGGATTTAACCTTCTTATACCTATTTGTTTTTTTTGCAACGATGGCAGTCGGTTTGGTCGGCATTTCCTTCGGCATTCAAAACACGCCCTGCCTTTCCAGAAATTTGAACATTAAGACAAGGGGTGCAATTTCGAAGGTGCAAAGATACAATAAAAAATGAAAAATGTGCTCCCGCCAAATATTTGCCGAAAAGATAATCTCCCGCAATTGCCGGTACAGGTATAGGAAAGCAAACAGGCTGATAATGATATAGATAGACTTCTGGGCAATCGCCGGACTGACAAATGTAATCACAAAATCTGCCGGAATCAGAATAATGGCCATGATACAGGAGAAGATCACTATGCTAAATAAATACCGGTCCGCTTCCTTATAAACTCCATAAATCAAGCCCAATACTTTTAAACTGATATGGCGAATGCTGTAAATCGTTAAAATAAACAGGGTAATATATAGAATGTAGACAGGTTCTCTGAGTCCTTTAAAATGGATAATAGATAGATATAAAAACAGACTGATGCCAATAAAGTATAGTCCGTACAATAGATAATAAATTAAAAAATTCTCCTCTTTACTCTCCCGGTATAACAAACTCAGAAAATTGAGATTCAATAAGCTCCGATATAACTTAATCGTAACATTCCGGTTGATGTTTAATGCAATGGCTAAAAGAAAACTTAAAAACAAGAGTGCCCAAAAAAGCAAGGATTGTACATCCGTGGTATTGATTCTGCTGTTGTTTGGTTCCTGAATCCATTTAAAATATTGGATATCCTGCGCACCAGGGGAGCCTTTTATTTTTTGTGTTTGACCGGGTCTTAATTCAAACGGGTTAATTAAATTGCTTAAGGGTGTTGTATCTATAATTTCTGCAGGGATCTCAGAAGGACTCTTGCTTTTTATTAATTCAAATGGATTTTGGGACTGTCCGTAGATGGGTTGGACAGCCTGAATCAAGGTCAAACAAATTAGTACGCTTAAAATTCGGATCAGGGGCATATAAATTTAAATCCGATTCCGTGTATATTATCAATTTTAATGTCCAGGTCTTCACTTAAATATTTTCTCAATCTGGAAATAAATACATCCAAACTTCTTCCCATAAAATAGTCATCTTCACCCCACAAGGTTTCAAGAATTACTGAACGTTTAATGACTTTATTTTTATTTTTTAATAGAAAACTAAGCAATTCACTTTCGCGCTGGGTTAAAATTCTCGCATCCTCATTAAGGACCAATTGATATTCAAGCGGCATGTAAATATATTTGCCAACCTGAATTTCCTTTTCTTCAGAAGGCGCTTCAAATACTTTACTTCTTCTTAAAAAGATTTCTATTTTAAGGATGAGTTCCTCAATGCTAAATGGCTTTGTCAGATAATCATCCCCACCTAATCTAAGTCCATGGATGCGATCCTCTTTTAATGATTTTGCAGTTAAAAACAAGATAGGTACCTGATGGTCCTTTTTACGGATATTTTCTGCAATAGTAAACCCATCCATTTCTGGTAACATGACATCTAGAATGACCAGCTCGAATTTCTCATTTTTAAATTTTTCGAATGCAGCGGCTCCACTGGAACAATGCACAACTTCATAACCCTGAAGCTCCAGGTGGTCTTTGGTTATGAATGATAAGGTTTCGTCATCTTCTGCGTAAAGTAATCGCGCTTTTTTCATCGATAAGAATTTTTGAGCAATATACGTACAATTGTGCCTTTGTTGTATTCACTGTCTATACTAAGTTCAAAACCATGTTCGTCGCAGATCCTTTTCACATAATACAGCCCAATTCCAAAGCCTTTTACATTGTGAACATCTCCGGTTGAAACCCGGTAAAATTTTTGAAATAAATACGGAAGCTCGTCTTTTTGAATTCCAATCCCTTGATCTTCAATTTCTAATAAACAGCTTCCATTTTGGTCCACCGTACGCACCTTAATATGCGGTTGGTCCTTGCTGTATTTGACTGCATTATCCAATAAATTTGAAAATACATTCATCATATGAAAGCGATCCGCTTTTACTTTATGGTTCAGGGCTTTTAAATCATACTCCATAGTACCTCCGGTGTCCCGGATTCGCATTTGAAGTTGGTTGCAAATTTCTTTTAAATTTTCATGAATATCCATTTCTTCTTTACGCAAACTAAATGAAGATGACTCCATTTTCGCAATTTGCAATACCTTCTCTACCTGATCATTCAATCGTTGATTTTGATCTTTAATGATCTGGGCATACTGCAACAACCGTTTATCTTCTTCAATTAATGGATGATTTAATAATACATCGGCAGAAATTTTTATGGAAGATATGGGCGTTTTAAATTCATGCGTCATGTTGTTTACAAAATCCCGCATCAAATCAGAATATCTTTTTTGACGAAGAATAATAAAAATTGCTCCCGCCAATGTTAAACACGCTGCCAGAATCAATCCTGAAAAGAAAATAACATAGCCTAATTTTTGATATACAAAAGATTCTTTTTCAGGAAACCGAACTACAAAATAATTGGTGATATCCGTCTTGCTTGCTTTTTTCTTTTTGTTGGTAATTTTCTTTTTACCCGGAACATTACAACAGTCACTATAGATTAACTCATTCGTCGAACAATCATAAATACCATATTCGAATGGGATGTTGATTCCTTGTTTATCAAATTCTGTTTCCAGTAAAACAGCCAGTACCGATTGATCGACAGGTGTATTTACATTAACAAGATAAAAGTTACCCGATTCTCTAACAATCAGCCCTTTTTCTGTCAATTTGGCTTTATTGTATTTTGCAATCCCATTGGCTGCATTTCGCAATGCAATGCTTACCGACTGGTGAAAGCTAGCCTCTTCCTTATTAAAATTTTGTTTAATAAAATAAGCCTGCATTCCTAAAATGCCCAGAATGATCAACACACTCAGGATGATTATCGCTGTAATTTTACCAGATGTCAATGCGCTGTTTTATTAATCAATAACTAATTTATACCAGATTGGTTTAAAAATGAATCAAGCTCCCGCATCCACTAATTCCATCCAACGGGCCTCTTTTTGCCGAATGATCTCCTGAATTTCTGTCAACCGCTTGTTGACCTCAGCCATTTGATCAATTTGTAAGGTGCCATCAGAAAATTTGCCAACCAAAACATCCCGCTCTGTCAATAATTTTTCCAGCTCTTTTTCTATTTTAATTAACTCTTTTTTCTCTTGTTGGCCAGTCCGTCTATCTCGGCTTACAGGATCTTTTGGAATATCAGAATTCTTAATTGATTGCTCCTGTTCCTTAACTGCATCCTGCACGTTTCGATAGTTGGTATAATTTCCAGGAAAATCTTCAATCACCCCTTCATCCTTCAATACAAAAATATGCTGGACTATCTTATCCATAAAATATCGATCGTGACTGACTACCAATACACATCCCGGAAAATCTTGCAAGTATTCTTCCAATACGTTTAAAGTAATAATATCCAAATCATTGGTAGGCTCATCCAGTATTAAAAAATTAGGATTGGAAATGAGAATTGTCAATAAATACAATCTGCGTTTTTCACCTCCGCTCAATTGAGAAACAAAAACTTGTTGTTGCGGTCTTGGAAATAAAAATCGCTCAAGCAATGCCTCCGCAGATAGCTTATGTCCTTTCTTTAATGGAATATAATCAGCAATGTCCCGAATGACATCAATGACGCGTTTGTCTTCAATGATCTGCAATCCATCTTGTTGATAATATCCAAATTGAACGGTTTCTCCTAAAATTATTTTACCCTGATCCACTTTAGCAGTCCCGGTAAATAGTTTCAACAAACTCGTTTTACCGGAACCATTTGGACCAATAATTCCAATTCGATCGGTGGGTTTAAATTTATAACTGAAATTTTTTACAATCCATTTATGATCATAAGATTTGGAAATATTGTGCAACTCCAAAACTTTAGTACCTAATCGCGGTTGTTCAATTTCAAATTCAATAATTCCCGCTTCTTTAGGTCCAACCAATGATTCTTTCAGATCATAAAAACGATCTACACGTGCTTTATTTTTAGTTGTCCGGGCCTTGGGCATTCGTCTAACCCAATCCAACTCCTTACGCAATAATTTTTCAGTTTTATCCCGGTAGCTTTCTTCGTTTTGCATACGAATCGCCTTTTTTTCCAAGAAGGTCTCATAATCTCCTTGATACTTGTATAAAACTCCCCGATCCAGTTCATAAATCTGGTTGCAGACATTATTTAGAAAATAGCGATCATGCGTAACCATCAGCAAGGTAATCTGAGAACTTTCCAAATATTTTTCCAACCATTCGATCATTTCCAAATCCAGGTGATTGGTAGGTTCATCAAGAATTAAAAATTCAGGTTTTCCACATAAAATCCGAACCATGGCCAAACGCTTTTTTTGTCCGCCACTTAGATTTCTAACTTTAAAATTAAAATCCGGTAATTGAAATTTTCCAAACAATTCCCGCATGGTAGTATCCAATTCCCAGGCATGATGTTCATCCATTTGGGCCAATGCCTCTTCCATTTCCTTTTGATCGTGGGTATGTTGTGCATGATACAGGGCTTTCAGGGGAGCCATCCAGGCTTCATTGGCATTTAATATCGCATCTAATAAACTGTCATCCGGGCTAAAATCAGGGTCCTGACTCAAATACCCGATCCGAATGTCTTTATTGATATACATGCTTGCCAAATCACCATCCGGACTATCGATTCCGGCAATGATCCGAATCAAAGATGACTTTCCGCTGCCATTCCGGGCTACAATTGCTGCTTTGTCACCCTGACTGATCGCAATTGCCAGATCTTCAAATAAAGTCTTTTCACCAAATTTTTTAGTGATATGTTCAAAATTGAGATAATTCACGGCTGCAAAGAAAAGAAAATCCTCGTTAAGAAGATTGTTATGACTTATAAATAGGATAAATGATTGTCATTTGCTCTAAAAGAATTTAAAAATTAAAATGTAGCTTTTTCCTTCTATGTTTTCTTTATACCAATGTGCCTATATGGTTCAATCATAATTTTTTTTTGAAACACATAGGGACATAGGAACATAGATACATAGAATTGATTTCTTCTTGATTAACTATTGTTTCCTAAATCCCTATGTGCCTATGTGGTTCAATCATAATTTTTTTGAAACACTTAGGGACATAGGATCATAGATACATAGAATTGATTTCTTCTTGATTAACTATTGTTTCCTAAATCCCTATGTACCTATGTGGTTCAATCATAATTTTTTTGGAACACATAGGAACATAGAAACATAGAATTGATTTTATTTTTGATTAACCATTGTTTCCTAAATCTCTATGGTCCTGTATGGATCAATTCCAATCTTTTTTGGAAAACATCGGTATTTCTAATATCGCTCCCCCTGAATCCCGATTTTAAATCCTTCGTTTAAAACTTCTTTTTGGTAACGCTTTGACCAAATTAATGGATTGGTATGATTCATGTGAATGAAAACAATTTTGGATTTACACGCTTTTGATTCGTTGAGGAACAAATCCATAGTTTCTTTAACAGTAGGATGCGGGACCTCCTGAATATTCCGTGATTTTAATTCATCCATTGAATAAAAAGTAGCATCTAAAAAAGCAAGGTCCACATTTTTAACTTCGTCCACTATGTTGCGATTCCATAAATTCCATTTGTCAATATCCGGTATAAACAAATAGGATTTTCCTCCACTGTTTATTTTAAATCCTGCGGTCTCTGAAAACTCATCGCGATGCGGCACAGTAAATGCCGTAACTGATAAAGAAGCAGAAAGTACAATTTTTTGATCCGGATTAATCGCTTGTAATACAATGTTATTAAGTTTTACTAACTGACTCCACGGACCATTCTCTTTAATAAAATTGCAAAAGCGTTCCAAACCAAATACTGGAATTTCTTTTGAATTTTTTACTTCCCTTCCCAATTGCATCAATCCACTGTAATGACCGATGTGTGCATGCGTAATAAAAATGCCATCAGGCATGAGTGGGTATTGATTGTTCGTTAGTTGATTAAACAAATGAATCTGTTTTGAAATATCTGGAGTCGCTTCAAACAAATACCACTTTTTATTTTGTGGATCGATTACAGCCAGTGACACCCCCATGCGCGCTTTTTTGGAATCCTTCCAGGCAGGCTTACAGCAATTGGCTTCACATCCCATATGCGGATAGGATCCATCTTGAGCAATTCCTAATAAGAGAACGGTTGAACTATCTTGAGCGCTTAGGTTCCAATTAAAAGAGAACATAAAAAGAAGAAACCATAATTCACAAAACGACTTCATAGTTAAATTTCTTTCAATCGTTTTTTTAATGCATTCATTTCATCCCGGTGGGAGGCAGCCTGAATGAAATCAAGATCTTTAGCTGCTTGTTTCATTTTTAATTCTGTTTGTTGAATGAGTTTTTCCAATTGATCCCGATTCATATATGCAACCAATGGATCGGCTGCAATATTTGTTTCATCTTTTTCAAAATAAACTTTGGAATGTCCCCTCATATCCAGAATCGAACTCTTATGCATGATTTCTTCCCTCGTTTTACTGAGGGTTTGTGGAGTAATCTGGTGTTCTTCATTGTAAGCCATTTGGATAATGCGCCGACGATTGGTTTCATCAATAGTCCGCTGCATGGAATCGGTGATTTTATCTGCATAAAACAACACCAGTCCGTTGACGTTTCTTGCTGCACGTCCCGCAGTTTGTGTCAGGGATCTGTCATTTCTTAAAAATCCTTCTTTATCTGCATCCAATATTGCTACTAAAGAAACTTCAGGCAAATCCAATCCTTCCCGCAACAAATTAACTCCCACCAGTACATCAAATTCACCCAAACGCAAATCGCGCAAAATTTCTACACGTTCCATGGTATCAATTTCTGAGTGGATGTATTTACACAAAATATTCAATCCTTGAAAATATTTACTCAATTCCTCAGCCATTCGTTTTGTCAGTGTTGTTACCAACACACGTTCTGATTTTGCTTTTCGCTGTTGAATTTCATGCATTAAATCATCAATCTGATTAAAAGACGGACGGATTTCAATTGGAGGATCTAATAAACCGGTGGGTCGTACTACTTGTTCGACAAATACACCTTCTGTTTGTGTCAATTCATAATTCCCAGGCGTTGCACTGACGTAAATAACCTGATTGATTTGTTGTTCAAATTCATCAAAATTTAAAGGTCGGTTATCCAAAGCAGATGGAAGTCGAAATCCAAATTGCACCAGGTTTTGTTTCCGGGCCCGGTCGCCTCCCCACATTCCCCGTATTTGTGGGATTGTTACGTGGCTTTCGTCAACAATTAATAAATAATCATCCGGAAAATAATCCAACAAGCAAAAGGGTCGGGTACCTGGAACTCTGCCATCAAAAAAACGGGAGTAGTTTTCAATTCCACTGCAATAGCCTAATTCGCGAATCATTTCCAAATCAAATTGCGTTCGTTCTTCAATCCGCTTCGCTTCCAAATATTTTCGTTCAGATTCAAAATATATTTTTTGGGCTCGCAATTCATCTTCAATAGAATAAATGATGTTTTTCAAACGGTCCTTAGGTGCTACATATAAATTTGCTGGAAAAATGGCAGCATGATCCATGCTCGTGACCCGTTTGCCGCTGCTTAATTCAATTTGATCAATGTTTTCAATTTCATCTCCAAAAAAATGAATGCGGTAGCCATAATCCGCATAGGGTAAATGAATATCCACCGTATCGCCTTTGACCCTGAATTCTCCCCGGTTTAATTGGGTTTCTGTACGGCTGTATAAACTATCTACCAGTTTGTATAAAAATGCATTGCGGGGATAAACTTGTCCTTTTTGAATCCGGATAATTCCAGTTTTATAATCCTCCGGATTACCCATACCAAAAATACAGGAAACGGTTGCCACAATAATGATATCTCTGCGGCCGGAAAGCAAGGAGGAAGTTGCTTTTAAACGCAATTTGTCGACCTCTTCATTGATCATTAGATCCTTTTCAATAAAGGTATCGGTTACAGACAGGTAGGCTTCCGGTTGGTAATAATCGTAATAGGAAACAAAATACTCCACAGCATTATCCGGAAAAAATTCTTTGAATTCTCCGTACAATTGTGCGGTCAAGGTTTTATTGTGCGTCATCACCAAGGTTGGTTTATTGACCTGGGCGATTACATTGGCAACGGTGAAGGTTTTACCCGATCCGGTTACCCCCAATAAAACCTGTTGACGCTCCTGCTTGTTAATCCCATCAACCAATTGTTCGATGGCCTGTGGTTGATCACCGGTAGGTTTGTAAACAGATTCTAGTTTAAACGTCATAACAAAACGGTAAAAATAAGCCCCGATTGGAACAAGCTGAAATTATAAATTTACATTACAAGAAAACAGGCCAGGGACCGGCTTTGATCATATTGCATGGATTATTTGGAAGTCTGGACAACTGGCAAAGTTTAGCGCGTTTATTAAGTTCAGATTATACAGTTTACTGTCTGGATCTCCGAAATCATGGAAAATCCGCACATACCGATGCGTTTTCTTTCGAACTTATGGCAATGGATGTCTTTAAGTTTATTGAATTACATCAATTGCACCAGCCCGATTTAATTGGTCATAGTATGGGCGGTAAGGTTGTTTTAAAAATGTTGAGTATGCAAGCTCAAAAACTTGGGCGAGCGATGATTCTGGATATTTCCCCTAAAAGCTATAGCCCCGGACATGATGAGATATTTAGAGCACTGTTTAAATTAAAACTTGAGGAACTGCAACGGCGTGATGAAGCCGATTTGATATTGCAAACTGAGATTCATGATTTGGTAGTAAGGCAATTCTTATTAAAAAATTTAGACAGAAAGACAGACGGAGGATTTCGATGGAAGTTTAATTTAAAAAGCCTTTTTCAAAATTACCCACATATTTTAGAAGAAATTAAATTTAGTCAGATTATAAACAACGAAGTTTGTTTTGTAAAAGGGGAATACTCCAATTACATAGATGTAGCTGAATTGAATGAACTAAAAAAAACTTTCATACATGGGCAACTTATAGAAATTAAAGCTGCCGGACATTGGATTCATGCAGATCAGCCTTTAAAATTATTGGAAGCCATTAAAACATTTTTCATTTAAAAATCCACTCATTTGTTTGCAAAAAAATCATTTGGCCAACATTTTCTACACAACAAGCATGTGTTAGAGAAAATTGCTGCATTAGTACAAGCACAAGCAGGAGATTATTTAATAGAAATTGGACCCGGAAAAGGTGCTTTAACCCAATATCTTAAAAATTTAAAACCAAACTTTATTGCCGTTGAAGCAGATCGGGATATGCAGGATTATTTATTGGAACATTCAATTTTAAGTTCAGAACAACTAATAAAACAAGATATTCTAAAACTTGATATTAATGAAGTGTTTGAGGCGCATTCGTTTGTATTGTGCGGCAATTTTCCCTACAACATCTCCTCTCAGATCATCATTAAAACCCTGGAAAATGCCGATCGGATCCCCTGTATGATTGGAATGTTTCAAAAAGAAATGGCTATGAGAATAATTTCCCCACCCGGTTCGAAAGAGTATGGTGGATTGAGTGTAATTACGCAATTGTTATACCATACCAAAAAGTGTTTTGACATTTCTCCAAGCTCCTTTACCCCTCCGCCAAAAGTTATTTCCAGTGTCTTGCAATTAACTCGCAGATCAGATGCCATTTCAAGCATGACTTACCATGCAGTGCAAAAATTGGTAAGACAATCCTTTCAATTTCGGAGGAAAACCTTAAGGAATAATTTAAAATCCTATGTTCAAAATCAGGATATGCTACAAGATCCATTTTTTGACAGGCGGCCGGAAGAACTGGCACCCGAAGAGTACATTCAACTTTTGAAGACTCTTGAATTGTAATTAGTTATTATTTAACCCAAAACAGAAGTTCAGTCGGGATGACTGGATTCGAACCAGCGGCCTCTTCGTCCCGAACGAAGCGCGCTACCAGGCTGCGCTACATCCCGAATTTCAACCAGGTATTTGAGTATGAAATAGAAAACCTGTTTAAAACTATTAATGAACCCATAAAACAGTTCAAAACGAAAAATACCTATTCAAAGATAAAAAAGGGAACCGGAAAGCAAAAAAAACAGAAAGGTCGCATCAAGGCGATGCGACCTTTCTAATCCCTGTGGGAATAAAATCCCGACTTTAACGAAGCTTAAAAACTCTCACTTATTATTTAAAACGCAGCGATTGGCTGCTTGGTTTCACAATCCTGTTAAGATTTTGCTAAAAATGATCGTTGGTGATGAGGATGGGAGCTATTGAAGCACCATGGCCTGCTCTTCCATCATTTTCCGTATATTAATTAGGGCGTAACGCATTCTGCCCAAGGCGGTATTTATGCTTACACGGGTTAACTGGCTGATTTCCTTAAAACTCATGTCGGCATAATGTCTCAAAACCACTACTTCCCGTTGTTCGTCGGGCAGTTGATCTACTAAACTGCGAATTCGGTTGTGGGTCTCCGAGCGAATCATCTGATCTTCCCGGTTTTCATCCGGCAATTCCAAAACATCAAAAATGTCAAAATCATCGCCCCCGGTCACTTTAGTCCGCCTTTTATTGCGTCTGAATTGATCCACACACATATTGTATGCAATCCGGATAGCCCATTGGCCAAATTTCCCTTCATGGTTATAACTCCCTTTCCGAAGGGTGTCAATGATTTTAATAAACACATCCTGAAAAAGGTCTTCAGCCAATTCCCGGTCCTTAACGAACAGGTAGATAGACGTATAGATCTTTTGCTGGTGGCGTTTCAATAATTCAGAAAAAGCTGACTCGTCGCCCTGAAGATACAGATCAATTAAGGCTTGATCTGAAAGATTAATTACTTGCATACCCTTATTTTTAAGATGAATAAAGTGTAGAAGTTTTAATCTATAGGCTTTTTTTTTGTGAGCTGTTAATTACGTGATAAAGATACAATAACCCCTGTAGCTGCTGCATGCTTCCGTTCGTTTTAACGAAATTTTAACCGGCTACATTGATTACCTGATACAAACATATCAAAAAAAATGCCAATCCGTGGTAGTTTTTTCAATCTTATTTAAATAATTGCTCAAAAAACCGTCTTTTTGCAGGTTGATTCGGATCCATGTCAAAACCCCTAAACCCAAAAACAAGCCAATTTATTGAGATTAAAGGCGCCCGATCCAATAATCTCCGGAATGTGGATGCCTTGTTACCTAAATCCAAACTCATTGTGGTAACCGGAGTGTCTGGTTCCGGAAAATCTTCTTTAATCATTGATACGCTCTATGCAGAAGGGCAGCGTCGGTATGTGGAAAGTCTCTCCGCATATGCCCGTCAATTTTTGACCCGAATGAAAAAGCCTGAACTGGATTATATCAAAGGCTTGTGTCCCGCAATTGCGATTGAGCAAAAAGTTACCTCAAGCAATGCTCGTTCTACGGTGGGCTCACTCACAGAAATTTATGATTTTTTAAGGCTCTTGTATGCCCGGTTGGGAAAAACCTATTCTCCGGTTTCTGGCAAAGTAGTTAAAAAACATGAAGTAAAAGATGTGGTTGATTTTATTGTTCAACAAGAAACAGACACTAAAATTTATATCTCCTTTAATTTACAACAAAATTATCCAGATAGAAGCCTCCAACAGGAATTAGAAATTTTGCTTCAAAAAGGATTTAACCGCATTTTTTGGAATCATGAACTTCAGCTGATTGAAGATTTGCTGGTTTCAAAAAAAAATATTAAACATAAAGTCACACATTCGGATTATAAATCCTTCTTTATTGTAGTGGATCGTTTAAAATTAGCTGCAATGGATGAGGATATGCAAAAGCGAATTGCCGATTCCATTTTAACTTGTTTTTCTGAAAGTCTGGGAGATTGTACACTTATATTAAATGATGAAAAAATTCTACATTTTTCATCGCGCTTTGAGTTAGATGGAATAAAATTCCCGGAACCAAGTCCACAGTTGTTTAATTACAACAACTCTTTTGGTGCATGCCCTGTATGTGAAGGATATGGACGTATCATTGGAATAGATGAAAATAAAGTGGTGCCCAATAAATCTAAAACAGTTTATGAAGGTGCTATCGCTTGTTGGTCTGGTGAAAAATCCAGTGAATGGCTAACCCCGCTTATTCAAATCGCTGCTAAAATAAAATTTCCATTACACGTTCCCTATCGTGATCTGAGCGATGCACAAAAAGAAATTTTGTGGAATGGCATTGAACAATTTCAAGGCATCTATGCCTTTTTTAAAGACCTCGAAGAAAAACTTTACAAAATTCAAAACCGGATTATGCTTGCCCGCTATCGCGGGAAAACACATTGTACGGCATGCAAAGGGGCGCGATTAAGAAAAGAAGCGCTATATGTAAAGTTTGCAGAAAAAAATTTCCGGGATTTAATGTTTATTCCAATTGAAGATTTATTAAAATTTTTTAAAACATTAAAATTAGATCCCGGTGATTTTGAAATCGCAAAGCGCCTGTTGCTGGAAATTACCAATCGATTGGAAGTATTGGATAAAATCGGATTATCCTATTTGACCCTTGACCGACTTTCGAGTACTTTAAGTGGCGGAGAGTCGCAACGCATTCACCTAACACGTACATTAGGATCCAACTTAACATCTTCACTTTATATATTAGACGAACCCAGTATTGGTTTGCATCCAAAGGATACCGCAAAATTAGTTGAAGCCTTGCATCATCTTCGTGACCTGGGCAATACGGTCATTGTAATTGAACACGAAGAAGAAATTATAAAAAATGCAGATGAAATTTTGGATATCGGTCCTGGTGCCGGAATTCATGGTGGAACTGTAGTTTATTCTGGATCGTATAAAGAATTTTTAAATCAAAAAACAAAAAATCTTACAGCTTCATACATTACTGGAATCAACAAAATACCGATTCCACTGGTTCGGAAAACCAATTCGGACCAAATTGTACTTGAAGATATCAACTTACACAATCTACAAAACTTAAAAGTTCATTTTCCGCTGCAATGCATGATTTGTGTATCAGGAGTATCGGGTTCTGGAAAAACCAGTTTGATCAAACATGTTTTTCATCCATTACTTCAGGCAAAATTGACGGATGAATTTCAAGCAGATCAAAATTTGGGTACACTAAGCGGTGCGTATAAACGAATCAAACAAGTGGAATTGGTCAACCAACAAGCTATTGGACGTTCTTCGCGCAGCAATCCGGCTACCTATGTCAAAGCGTATGATGAAATACGGGATATCTTTAAGCAACAGCCCTTATCTAAATTACGCCATTATCAACCCAAACATTTTTCTTTTAATGTAGAAGGGGGTCGTTGTGAAACCTGCAAAGGGGATGGTGAAATTATAGTTGAAATGCAATTTCTGGCAGATGTCAGTTTGATTTGTGAAGATTGTAATGGAAAACGATTTAGCAATGAAATTCTGGAAGTAAAATACAAGGATAAAAATATTTTTAATATTCTTGAAATGAGTATTGAAGAAGCATTGCAATTTTTCTCCGATAGAAAAGAACTTGTAAAAAAATTAAAACCCCTGAATGATGTTGGATTGGGTTATTTAAAACTTGGTCAATCTTCTTCCACCCTATCAGGCGGTGAAGCGCAACGTTTAAAACTGGCTTATTACTTAGGCTTGGAAAGCAGTTCGGATCATATCTTTTTCATTTTTGACGAACCGACAACTGGTTTACATTTTGACGACGTTAAAAAATTATTATTTGCACTGCACAGTTTGGTTGAAAAAGGTCATACCGTATTGGTTATTGAACACAACATGGATGTATTAAAAACTGCCGATTGGATTATCGATTTGGGCCCAGGAGGTGGTCGTCACGGTGGACAATTATTGTATGAAGGAAATCCGGAAGGATTGTTGAAAGTAAAAAATTCGCATACTGCATACTATTTGAAAGAAAAGTTAAAGGTTTAATCAATTAAAAATTAAGAGTTAAGAATTAAGAATTAAAAATTATGGGAGCTTAGCATAAACTTTGCGAATTCGCGGGAACAATTAGAAATTAAGAATTAAAAATTATGGGAGCGTAGTGAACATCTCGTGCACTCGCGGGACTAATTTCTTACAAATTTTGCGAACAGGTTTTTGTGTATGTCTATATAACTAATAAAATAGATGCCTTTAGTTAATACTTCTGAATTCAATTGAATCCGGCAAGAAGTATTGCTTAGTTGAATGATGTTTTCTACTCCTTGAATATTCCGTCCATGGATATCCAGTATTCGAAATCCCTGCACCGACTGAATGGGCTGATCCAGTGTAATGATCAATTCATTTTGTACGGGATTAGGATAAATTTGTATGGCTTGAATACCTGGTTCTTGTAAATCAATATTTTTTGTTGGGAGTGGACTGAATTTTAATATTCGGGAAGAGAATTTAAATTCACCAACCCACAATGCATTGTCTAAACTCAATAAGGTGGAAGGCATAAATAATCGGTCGTTGCCAATGGCCGCTTGAGTATTTTGAAAATTGGATTGTCCAAGCACAATCACTTTTGAAAAATCACCCGCATCTTCTATGTTTTTCCATAATAATACCTGATGAAGTCCTCTGTTTGCAACAGCAAGGCTTCCCTGAAATGAAATTGCAGACGCAACTAAATTCAAACGATTGGTTCCAACGGCACTTACAATTTTCCAGGGTATTTTATTTCCCTGTTTGAGATCGCTTATTTTAAAAATTAATATCTGCGAAGGCGGACTTTCAGAACAAACAATCAGGTAGGTCCCATCGCTGTGCATTTGGTTGAATTGAAATCCTGGAAATTCTAAAGACAAAAATGGATTTTCGTTTGAGGTTTTGGGTAAGCCATTCCAGATCCAGATTTTTCCTGCCCGGTCTGCTAACGAGAAGAAATCCGCATCCAATGCAACCCCTCTTAAATCATTGAAAATTGCAGTACCTAAATTTTTTTGAAAAATCTGTTCTGGTTTTAAATGAAGTTTTTCGAGATCGTTCCAAATGCAAATTTTTTGAACACCTACTGTGATAAATTGATTTTTAAACAGTGCCTGATCCCAACAAAACCCATCATAGGCAAGCATGGAATATTTATGATCTGGTAAGATTCCGGATTGGGTAGGAATTTGATTATAAATATAAATAGCACGGTCAAAATCAGAAGTGACGATCAATTTGGATCCATCGCTGGTAATATTTGGATTCTGAATATAACCAAAACTATCCAGTGTATTTATATTAAAATCATATGAGCCCAGTGCCCAATCCGGTGGTTCTTTATCGTTGTTGGGAATCTGATTGTAAACGAGTATGTTATTGCCGTTGTAGTTATTTATATAAATGCGGCCATTGGCTTCAACCAGGTCTGGTCCGTCGCCATTTTTATAATACGGGAATTGAAAATTCAAATCAGCTAATTTGTTATTGGTTCCCGGGATTGTATTATACAAGTAGTAACTCAAAATTCCTCCAAGTATAAATTGCCCGGTATTGAGCTTAAGTCCTTTTATCCATTCATCCTGGTAGTAGTCATAGTTTTGATTGGCTTGTGTTGGATAATTATACCAAAAAAAAGTTCCCGGTTTTCCATTCACTTTTGCATTATGATCTCCTACAAAGAAATAGGACTTCCCTTCCGTGCTGATATTTCTTGGGGTTCCAAATTCATTTAACGCAATGGTATAATCCGGTGTTTGAGCGCTGTGTGTTGGTAAATGATTCCAAAAGAGTATAGCCGCACCTGTGGTAGCTACCACAGCCAGTCGAGTCCCGTCAGTCCAAACGCCCCAGGGCCATTCATAGTGTTTAGAGCTACCATTAGGAGTTAATGAAGGCAAGTTTATTTCAAGATCTGCTGGTTCCCCATTTTGTTTAGGAAAGGACTTCCAGATTAATATCCGATCATTTTCTGTGTCTGCTACAGCAATTACCTGATTTTGGGTACTGACATTTCCAGGCCAATTCATTTGATGCAACCCGCTTCCGGGATTATTAGAACTAAAGTCAGCTTGACCCAATACCAAATCGGGTTCCTGATTCCAATGGTCCGGAGCATTCTTCCATATTAAAACCCGGTTATTAAACCGGTCGCATACCAGCAAGTTCGTTCCATCGCTGCTCAAACCGCTTGGGTGGTTAAATACCAATGGACCGATGCAATCATTAAATCCGGCGCCACTAATCATTAAATCGGCAGATTGACCGGTTGTAAACCAGTTTTGCTGACTAAAACCAGCAATTGTGCACAGACAAAACAAAATTGTAAAACGCATTTTCATAGATTTTAACTAGAAATCAGTGAATCCATCCGATAATGTCATGTACGAATCAGAATGCAATCGGGTTGGTTAAAGCTTTCAAATCTCCAGATTAGTCTGGGTTTCTTCAAAAACAAGTTGAGATTAGCTGTTGATATAATCAATGGAATAATGGACCGGATAGGTTTTTTCACATTTTTTAAAAATAAATTTTAAGTGTTTATTTTATATATATCTAATATTTAATTATTTATATATTATAATAATAAAAATGTAAAATATTTTTTCAAAATCACTTGGAAAATTAGATCCTTCTATTATACCTTTGTGGTGTACTATTAAACTAATACACTAAAACAATAGGATATGATACAAGTAAATGACCTGAGTTTCGGTTACCGCAAAAAACAAGCGCCTTTGTTTGATCATCTGAATTTGGATATTCAGGCAGGTACGATTTGTGGCATTCTGGGAAAGAATGGTGCCGGTAAAACTACTTTACTACGATTAATTTCGGGTTTGTTGTTTCCGGCCTACGGGACCAGCAACATCAATGGTTTTGAAAGCCGGGAGCGTCCGGTCGATATGTTGGCTGACTTATTTTATGTACAGGAAGAATACGTGTTTCCTGAATTGACTATGTATAAATACGTCGATCTCAATGCTCCTTTTTATCCAAGATGGGATCAGCAAAAATTTATTGAGATTGCTGCGGACTTTGAGTTAGGAGGAAATCGCAAAATCAAAGAACTGTCATTTGGTCAAAAGAAAAAATTCCTCATTGCGTTTGCATTAGCTACAGGATGTAAATTATTGATCTTAGATGAGCCCACCAATGGCATGGATATTCCTTCAAAAACGATTTTTAGAAAAGTAGTTTCTGCTTCCTTAGGTGATGACCAATGCTTTTTAATCTCCACACATCAGGTTAAGGATGTTTCAAATTTATTGGATCGGATCGTAGTGATCGAAGGAGGTAAGGTCATATTTAATCAAGATGTATTTTCTATCAGTTCGAAATACCGTTTCGATTTTCAAGCTGGTAACTCCTTGCCTTCTCAGTATCTGTATGCAGAAACAGTACCTGGCGGTCATATGATATTGAACCCGCAGGAAAATCAACAACAGGCAACAGATATCGATCTTGAAATTCTGTTTAATGCCATTATTTCTAAAGCAATTTAATCCGTTAAAATACCTAATATGAATTCATCATTCAGTTTAAAACGAATTGGCTGGTTATCGAGAAAAGAATTTTTCGAATCCTTTCTGCCGCATTTTAAAATCATGACCATCGTTGTCAGTTCACTTGTTTTACTCCGTTGCATTATTGAATACTTTAAAAAAGACATTGGTCCCGGAGTGGTTACTTTTGACTATGAAGGGGTATACATTGTTTTTGGTTTCATTTATACCATCAATTTATTTAGCGAACTTAAATTATTATCTACCCGCGCTGACTTTTTAAGTTTACCGGCGAGTACCGAAGAAAAAGTATTTACCAAATGGCTTTTTGGAAATGTATTCTACTGGTTGGGAGTCATCCTGATATTTACAGTATTTTTCCTGGTACAAAAATTAATTATTGGCTATGGAATGAATAAGCCTACTGAAGCATTCAATCTATTTTCAAAAACGAATCTAACTGGCTTGCATTACCTGATTGTTATTTTCAGTATATACTTTTTTGGAGCGGCAACCTTTAACACAGGAGCCTGGTACAAAGTAATTCTGTGGGGCATCGTGTTGAGTCTTGCTTATATGATTCTGATATTTTTATTTGCTTATGCTTTATTTCCAGAAATGCGGGCTGAATTACACGGTACAACCCATGTGAATTATGGGGTCAACAATGCACCGATAGATTTAATGCTCGAAGACTTCTGGATTATCAAATTTGCTAAATTCTTTATCCAATATCTTGCTGCACCTTTCTTTTGGTTTATGACTTATTTAAAAATTAAAGAAAAGGAGGTTTAATATGGAATTCAAAAAATCATTATCAATATTCGAACAAATAGGTATGTCTGTTCAGGAAAATATTATCAACCAGGATTGGCAGGAAGGAGAACGCATTCCCTCTGTTAGAGATTATGCAACCAGCATTCAGGTCAACCCAAATACCGTCATGCGCACGTATACCTTGTTACAAGACCAGGGTATCCTCGAAAATCGAAGAGGCATTGGATTTTTTGTTGCTCTTGGAGCTAAACAAAAATCAGTACAACATCGCAAAGATCAATTTGCTGAAGAGTTTTTGCCAGAATTATTCAAAAATATGGATCAACTCGGAATCAATTGGGATGAAATGAAACAATATTATCAGAATTGGAAAAATCAAAAGATATCATGAAACTAAGTACTAAATTATTACTGGCACTTTTTGGGACTACAATCCTGCTAAGCTTTATCACGATGTTTAAAATCCAACAATGGCATCGGGAATATGATAAAGGCATTTATAAAGGCAATGAAAATTGGATCGTAAAAGAATTTCCATTACAAGCTTTTAACAGCCTGGAAGTGGGCAGCCATTTTTCAATAGTTTGGCACCAGGGATCCCCCATGGTTAAAATTAAAATAGAAGAAAATCTTCAAAATTTAATCAAAGTAGATCAAACGGGAAACCATGTCTTCATCCATTATGACAGCCTGCCAAATTATCGATCCAACGGCAAGATTATCATCGATGTCTATTCACAAACTTTGGAAAAAATCCATTTAAAAGACTTTATGGAATTTAATGCGGCTGATACCATCCGGGGACCTAAACTAGAATTGGAATTGGAAGATCATTGTGAAGTCAACATGAAAATTAAATTGGATACGCTTCTATTAAATATGTACGACTTTTGTGAATTGAATCTTGCAGGACTATGTTCTACCAGTATCATTCGGATGAGTGGACATAGCCAATTGGATGGAGAAGAAACTAAACTTGAACAGCTTGAAATGCAAATGGATGACTTCACCCAAGCCAACATCCGGATTGAAAAGCTTATTAAAGCATCGCTAAAAGACCATGCTGAATTAGACTACAAAGGGGATTCAGTTGTAGCTGATATCAAAACACGCGATTTTAGCAATGTCAACTCAGATTAGAAAATTTCTAAAATAATTTGACAAAATATAGCCCCAAATCCAAAAATATTATTGGGAAGCGGGTCTAAAAACTTGAATACTTGAAATTTGGTAAAATTGTTTTTTACAGTATATTATTTTGTATAAACGGACATAATTAGGTTTTAACAAAATTTTAGCACTTAAATAATCGATTTTAAAAAATAAATAATAAGCTGTTATAAAAACAATTTCAGGGGTGCAACGTTTTTATAGTGTATCGATCTTTTTAAAGACATGGTACTGAAACCCTGAGAAATGAATTGCCTGGTGTACTGATTAGAACGGTCCCAGTTTTTAAAAAAAACGAATTTTATTAATCCGGATTGGAATAGGACTTCTATTTCGAAAGGGATGCTTTACAAAAATATTAAATATTAAAATTAGATATATGAAAACTCAAATTACAAAAGTTGCGATGATGGTAGGAATCTTTATGATCACCTTCGGAATGCAGTCGAATGCAGCAATTTTACCTTTAAATGGTCCTGAAATCATTAAAGGTGCAGAACTCACTTTTGCAGAAAACAAATGCCAGATCAAGGATTTTTCTGGTAAATTAAATAAGAAAGTACTCTTTTTAGCACAAGCTGATAATATGAAGTACTTATTTCGCAAAGATGGGATCTCTATGCAACTTGCTAAACCTGCCCAAACGATGGAAGTATTGTCTGATGATAAAGTAATCAGCATTCAGTCCCCGGCAGTATATCAAAAATTAGAAATCAGTTTTGAAGGAATGAACCGCGATGCAGATTTGTATGGTGCTGAAGAATTCAGAACGGTTACTTTTAAAAATGATATTAGCAATTGTCAAACCAGAAATTTCCGTAAATTATATTATACTGAAATGTATCCAGGAATTGATTTAAGATACAGCGATTTTGATGCCCGCTTAAAATATGAATTCATTGTGCAACCTGGTTTTAATTATCAGGAAATCCGAATGAAAATTGATAGCGCAAAAGAAATCAGTATCAATAATTTAGGACAATTGGTTATCAATACAACAACCGGCGATTTGGTTGAAGATGCTCCAATAGCCATACAGGATGGAAAACCCTTGCTGGTAAAATGGGTAGTTGACCAACAAACTGTAAGTTTCCGGGTTTTAAATCCGGATCCAGGAAAAGAACTTTACATACAATCCAGCTTTCAATTTAGCAGAAGTTTGGAACCAAAAATCTAATAGCAATCTTTTAGAATTTACATCTGAATCTGAAGATCTAAAAAAATTAAGGTGTAGCAAAAAAGGCAGCGTGCTGAAAAGTGGGCTGCTTTTTTATTTCTGATAGGCAACAATTTTGGAAATAAAACCAGAACCTCATAGTGCTCAAACATTTTATTCTTTCAAGCATGCCTGAAAAAATAAAAACCAAATTTCACTAAAGCTTGAATTTATAACTTAATTGAGCCCCTACTAAATTATACTTTTCCTGAATGTCACTATTTCTATTAAAGGAATTGAAATAGTTACTACAATTCACACTTAAAGAAATGGCATTTCGGTTCGTTAATAAATACGAAACACCAACTCCACCGCTCACGGAAAATCCCAATTGTGATTTTATTTCATTCTGGATTTCCGTATTGCGATTCTCCTTTGTCAGGTAATGGCCGCTGGCTCTTGAAAACAAATTACAGGCAATCGCTGCATTTGCAAAAATTGCCCATTTAGTGCTAAATGGCCTGGTATAGTTTACCCCAAGATTCCAATCCAGAAGATACATCCTTTGATAACTGGTTTGGCGCGTTGTGGTGACACGCCTTACATATTTATCTTCCTCGGAAAAACTGCTGGTACCAGCTAAACTAATGTGCTCGATGATTTGTCCGTTTGGAATCACGAGTTCTTCTAAACTCCTAAAGCTGCCTCTATTTTGAGAAACAATGTGTGTGTATCGAATGCCGCTAAATAATTCAAATTGCTTACTCAATGTTTTAGACAAACTAATTTCTGATTTTAATGCATATAAAACCTTTGTATTTCGAATCGAGGCTGAATCTGAATTAGTATTGAAATTGCGATTAACCAGATCCTGACCAAAGCCAATCTGCAAGTACCAGGGTTTTGTTATAGCTTGTGGTCGCAGGTTAACTTTTGGATTTGGTATCACGCTCAACTTCAACACTAACAAGGGTGAATGAAAGTTCAAGTCTGTCATCAAAACTGGTAATGAGTGCACCAATTCTTGACTTGTTTCAAATTTTGACTGAATTCCAATTTCAGTTTCTGTTTTAGCTATTTGTGAATTATTGGCTTGAGATAGGTCTCCAGAATTTTTTAGAATCCCGGTATTTGAGGATTTATAATTAACAGTAGATTCAAAATCTTTCACGCCCATGGTTTCAATTGACCTGGATTTATTCTGGTTCAGCTGTTTTATTGGAGGTGAAAATTTTTGTGTTAGCTCAGTCATATTTTCTTTAGGGTGTAATATTAAATTCGTTGATTGCTTTAATAGTAATTTTTCATTTTTGTCTGGATTAATTGGCAGGTTTGCCTTGTTGTTTGATTCTCTATTTCTTTCAGCAACTACGGTTTGAGTTGGTTGCGATTCTTTAAATATTTTATCAGCTTTATTTGCAGGATTTAAAAAATAATAAAGTCCAGCCATTGCAAGCAATAGCCCCATACCAGTCCACCAAAATATAAAACCACGTTTTGTGCGTTTCCTTTTCTGGATGTCCTTCCACAATTGTTCTGTATCTACCGGCGAACTGTGATTTTTCATCCGCTCTTTATATTTTAAATCAAACAGTTTCATATTTTTTTATTAGAACGTGATCCATTGTTTTAATTTTTTCCATCAGCAATTTTCTGGCTCGATTCAATTGGCTTCTGGAAGTTCCTTCATTGATTCCTAACTGCGCAGCAATTTCCTTATGAGAATATTCGTCAAAAACATACATATTAAATACTTCCCTACAGCCTTCCGGTAATTCGCACACGTATTTAAATAAGAGTTCCAATTGAAGGGTATCTAAAATTTCAGGTGCTATACCTTCCGGCTCCGAGGCAAATTCTGCAACAAATTCTATTTTTCGTTTACGCTTTTTTAGTTCTTTAAGCGATTGATTGACAACAATCCGATAAATCCAGGCTTCAAGCGGAGCAATTTCTTCCTGATACGTTTTTATATTATTAAAAATAGCGATCCAGGATTCCTGCAAAACGTCATAAGCTAAATGATCATCTGCAAGATACCTCCTGGCTATGCTGAGCATTTTGCCAGAAAAGAAATCCACCAGTTCTTTCTGAACTGATGGATTTCCTTGTTTTAGGGCTGCTATATAATGATTATCAAACAAACAGCTATTTTAATAATTATTTATCAATCTATGTTTTTATTCTGAACTTCCCTGAGACTGAATTTTGTCCTGATGTCCCCCAATATTTACCTATAATATATCCTCCGGTTAAATCAAATTGACTTATTTCAATATTTAGACATTGGGTACATACTAAGTTTAATGAAGTGCCATTTATTAAAGTGCCTACCAGATAAAAATTTAAGAATGGTGAAGGTACATTTAATCCATTGTAAACAAACCTATTGAAACTTTCAAGGCCAGAACCGTAAAAATAAAATGCGTATTCATTGGTAGCTAAACTATCCTGATAAATTCCTATACTAAGGATTCGTCCATCTCTTTTGTAATAATACTCCTGAGACCCATTATAGGATACACTGACGTATTCATCAAAAGCTGTGCAAATCGTTAAATTGGGAACTTGAACATTTTTTTGATTGGTTAATGTCAATGATGTTACTCCGGATTGCAATCCATTGGCATAATCAGCAGCTTCAAAACTGACCGGCTCACCTATGGTTAAACAATTGCTTGTAAAGTTAAAACTGCTGTCCGGATTTACAATTAAATACCTGACTCCCTGATTGGATGTGAATTTTACATAACTTGTTCCCAGATTATTAGGTGGACAAACTTCTACTTTTCCTGTGAATTCATACGTATTAATATTTTGATTATCAACTTGAATCATTCCCAAATCGGTATCAGAAGTTAAAACTCCCAAATTTGCTTCATACAATTTTACTTGCATAAACGTGTCACAGATTTCATTAATTTGAATTTTCAAGTCAACGCCAGCTGGGACTTTCCCTTCAAATTTACCATTTCCATCGGTAACGGCATAACCTGACGGACCACCATTTACAGTAACTGTTACCCATAGATTTGCAACTGTTGCTCCTTGCAAGTTTTTAACTTGTCCTTTAAGGTTTACGTAATTGCCTGGGACATCACAATTCCAAAAAGAGAAATGACTTACTTCAAACTCATAATTGGAATTGACTTTAATTGCTCTTCCCTCTTCTTTCCAAATTCCGGTATTGCTTTGCTCAGCAATATACCAAATAGGCAAACTATTCGGTGCATTTGAAACGATGCTGTTGTCGAGATGCATCGAAATTTTAACTTTTTTACCGGGAGCTATTTGAAGAGCTTGACCATTGCTACCATACAATTCAGTTGCAACCATACCAAAAGAAGTCAAGTAAACGGAATTCCCATCAATGTCATATGCCCTAAGGTCAGCTGGCATCATTGCTCCAAAAAGTGGACTTGTCGGATTTAAATGGCGGGCATAGATATTTACATCACCTTTATATTCCAATCCATTGGCATCTACTAAAGAATTTGCAGGGAATTGATAATTAATACCACTAAAAGAAACCGTAGATGCACTTTGGGATGCAAATTGCACAGAGGATCCTTTAGAAATTAAAAAGAGTTCGATAATCCCCTTATTTGGGTAAATCCTTTTGCCGGTTTTAAAATAAGCCGGATGAGTAATTTGCACCAGGTGGCCGGTATTTTTGAGCGGCACATTCTTTAAAAAAATCAATCCTTCAGTATTACTGGTGTATTGAGTCCCATCTAAGGTCATGACTGCACCAGAAACCAAATCGTTTTTCTCATTTCTAAGTACAATGATTGAATTCGTAGCAATGAGTTGAGTATACTTCTCAAATTCATCATTTACGGTAACTGATTTTTCATCTTTTCTGCAAGAATCAAAAATCAGCAAGCAAGCTAAAAAGCAAAGACATTTCCATGTTTTCATAATGTATTTTAATAATAATACCTCCAGCACACTCAAAACGTTGGAATGGATTGAAAAAAATTTAATTTATTTTCAGAATTATGACTTAACCAACAAGCTATCAAGGAGTTGGATGGATTTTAAAAAACCATTTACATGCTCAGCAATTAAAATAAGATTGGTATTTGATTGCTTAATACTAAATGAACTTCCAGGTGCTGCTACCCGTGCCAGCAGACTTTTAAACAAATCGCTTTCATAAAATGGAGAAGTCGGATTGCTAATAAAATAACACTGTAGCTTTTTCTTTTTTAATATGACTCGTTCGAAACCCAAACGTTTTGAGATCCACCGCAAGCGCAAACCGTTTAATAATTCTTCAACCTGGGTCGGAATCGGACCAAAACGATCTCTAAGTTGATTGCAATAATTTTGAATGCCTTCCTCATTTTCAATTTTATCCAAAGCCTGGTATAAATTAAGGCGTTCCTGAATGCTTGCAACATAAGCATCCGGTATCAGCATTTCAATGTCGCTATCGATGACCACATCCCGGATATAAGTTTTGTCCGGTTTGTTTTCATCTTCAAACAATTCCCGGAATTCATTTTCCTTAAGTTCAAGAATTGCTTCCTCTAAAATTCGTTGATAGGTTTCATATCCAATATCTGCAATAAAACCGCTTTGCTCTCCTCCCAATAGATTGCCGGCTCCACGAATATCCAAATCTCGCATAGCCACATTGAAGCCACTGCCCAAGTCAGAAAATTCTTCGATGGTTTTAAGTCTTTTACGAGCATCCATTGTCAAAGTAGAAGATGGCGGTGCCAATAAATAACAATAAGCTTTTCTGTTTGACCGGCCAACACGTCCACGGAGTTGATGCAGATCACTCAATCCAAATTGGTGTGCATTATTAATTAATATGGTATTGACATTGGGTATATCCAAACCGGTTTCAATGATATTGGTACAAACCAACACATCAAATTTATGATCGATAAAATCTAATAGCACTTTTTCAAGTTTTTCTGCTTCCATTTGCCCGTGTGCAGATGCAATTTCAACAGAAGGACATAGTTTTTGTAAAATTGCTGAAACATCTGCCAGACTTTTCACTTTATTATGCACAAAAAATACCTGACCTCCGCGATAAACTTCATGAAGTATTGCTTCTTTTATTAAATTGTCATTATACACCCTTCGTTCTGTATGAATGGGTTGTCGATTTGGAGGAGGCGTTTGAATAACACTCAAATCTCTTGCAGCCATCAAAGAGAACTGTAGAGTACGCGGAATAGGAGTTGCTGTCAGCGTAAGTGTATCAACATTGTGCTTTAATTGACGTAATTTTTCTTTAGAAGCAACACCAAATTTTTGTTCTTCGTCAATGATTAATAATCCAAGATCTTTAAATTTAATTTTCGAATTCAGTAAGCTGATGGTTCCGATAACCAAATCAATTTTACCTTCTTCCAATTGTTTCATAATTAAATTCTTCTCCTTTGTAGTCCGAAACCTGGATAAATAATTAACATCCACCGGAAACTCTTTGAAGCGATCAGAAAATGTACGATAATGTTGCAATGCTAAAATAGTTGTTGGAACCAGAATCGCCACTTGTTTTCCATCTTGAATGGCTTTGAAAGCTGCTCTTACTGCAATCTCAGTTTTTCCAAAACCCACATCGCCACAGATTAAACGATCCATTGGATGCGGCTTTTCCATATCCCCTTTTACATCCACCGTTGCTTTAAACTGATCAGGAGTATCTTCATACATGAATGAAGCTTCTAATTCAGCCTGCAAATAATTATCAGGAGAAAATGCATATCCCTTTGATGCTTTACGAACACTGTATAGCTTAATTAATTCCTGAGCTATGTCTTTTACTTTCTGTTTGGTTCGCTGCTTTAAAAGTTTCCATTGATCTGAACCTAATTTACTTAGTGAAGGCTCGGTTCCTTCATTCCCAACAAATTTTGAAATTTTATGCAAAGAATGAATGCTGACATATAGAATATCGTTATTTCTATAAATTAAACGCACAGCTTCCTGGAGTTGACCGTTAATATTAATTTTTTCCAATCCGGCAAATCGACCTACGCCATAATCCAGGTGCGTGACATAATCTCCCGATTGCAATTCGCGCAAAACTTTTAGACTTAATGCCTGGTCTTTGGTATAGCCCTGTTTGACTTTATAACCATGAAAACGAGAAAAAATCTGATGATCTGTATAACAAGCCAACTTTAAATCATGATCAATAAATCCTTCGCGCAGTGACTTAATTTCCGGAATATATTGAATTGCTGCTTTTAAGTCTTCAAAAATATTATGAAATCGTTCGATCTGTGCTGCACTGTTAGTACAAATAAACGCTTTATAAAACTTGGAATTTAATTTAGAAATATTTTCAATTAGCAAATTGAAATTTTTATTGAAACTGGGCTGAGCTTCACAATTCACTCTTAAAATTGCCGGCTTTACTGCCGAATCCGGTTTACAATTATAAAATACTAATTTAAAACGCTCCAGGCTTTCAACTAATACCGAAGAATCAATGAATTCCCGGTTTTGGACCATTGAAATAAAACGATCTTCGTCATAATGTTTCATTTTATCAGCCTGGCGGTTGGCCGCTAAAAAACATTTTTCAAATGTCTCAAGACAGGTATGAATATCTTTTACCCAAATCAGGGTATTCTCTGGTATAATTTCAAAAATATTTTTCCGAACTTCAGATTGATATTCGGAATAAATGGTTGGCACAATAGAAAAGTGCGCAATATTTTGTTTTGACAATTGCGATTCAGTTTCAAACTTTCGAATACTTTCAACCACAATATCATTTAATTCAATTCGATACGGTAAATCAGATGCATAAGAAAATACATCCAGGATACCCCCTCGTATAGAAAACTGCCCGGGTTCATAAACAAAATCCGTTCGTTGAAATCCAAAATCATTTAATTGAATCAAAATTTCATCCAAATCAATGAGACTTCCTGTTGAAAATTCAAGCCTGGAACTCTCAATGACCGTACCAGGAATCATTTTTTCAAATATTGCCTCGGGATAAGTTACAATAATTCGAGCTTCCTTTTTACCAAATCGGTAAATAGCTTCTACCCGTTGTTGTACCTGGAAATTGTCCAATTCTTCATATTGACCGGGTCGTCTGAATGAATCGGGAAATAAATAAACAACATCCAGATTAGAAAACTGCTCTAAGTCATTCAGAAGATATGCAGCCTCTTCTTTGTCATTGCAGATCACTAAAGTTGGAGTTTTGGATTGCAGAAAGCTTGAAAAAATCAAAAAGCTATCCCTGGATCCACACAGACCCTCAATTATAATTTTTTGATGCTTGTTTTGATCCAATAAGCCAACAAGTTCCGTTGCTTTTGGATCCCGGGTTAAATAATCGTTTACCCGGATTATATCCTGCTCCACACTGCGAAGGTAAGGAATTAATTAAAAAGAACGAATCCAAATGAACGGTACAAGGTCATGAATTGCTTCCTCTATTTGAAATTAGCTATTTTATAATTACAATTTTTTAATCCTATGATTTAATCTGAATGCGGCCTTATCTTTGAAGGTCTCTTAGTATTGGCTTAATTTCATGAATTCAACAAATTTCTATCCGTCAAAAATTCTTTTAGTAGGAGAATATACCATTCTCTCTGGAAATGCCGGATTGGCAATTCCATATACTAAAAAATACGCTCACTGGAAAAATGAAAGTAGTTCGGAGCATGAAATTTTGAAGGACTTAATCTTATATATTTCAGAGAATCCTACCTTATCAAAATACATTAATCTGCCAGAATTCAGAATTGAAATTGACAATGGCTTGTATTTAGAAAGCACAATCCCTTACGGTTATGGCTTAGGAAGTTCGGGGACTCTTTGTGCAGCTATTTTGGATCGCTATGGAATCAATTTACCTCTTCAAGTTCCTGAAATCTTTTCATTACTAAAAGAATTGGAACATTTTTTTCATGGTCAAAGTTCAGGTGTAGATCCTGCAGTTGCTTATTTTAAAAAATCAATATTCATTGAAAATAATGAGATTCAGATCGTGGACTTGCAATTTGATGATTTTATTGAAAACCATCGCATCCGATTAATAGATAGTAAGCTGGGAAGAAATACAGAAGCACTTGTTTCTGTATTTAAACAAAAATTAAATAATGAAGAATTCAGGCAAGTTCTTATTAATGAACTGGTTCCTGCTAATAAAAACTTAATTGAAGCGATACTGAGAGATCAATCCGATGCCATTTCAAGATACTGGGAACAGGTAAGTCGAATCAGTTATATACTTTTTGAAGAACTAATACCTGATTCAATGAAAGAGTTTTGGTATGAAGGTATACAAACCGGGAGCTATTATTGCAAGCTCTGCGGAGCAGGAGGTGGAGGCTATTTTTTGGTAAAAGATACTGAGTAAAAAAAATCATTGAATTTGACACTATGTGAGTTGCAAATAGGATGTTTTCTCTACAGTCTATCAATTTTGGAATAATAATCAACCTTGCTCTTATAAAAAAATTTTGAATTTGGACTTTGAGTAAATTACAGGTGCTAGCCAATCTGTGTTTTAACATGTAGCAAGGTGTATCGCATATTAATTTTTAAATTAAATTTTCCAATGAGAAGCCAATGATCTTAAGCCTAACATGCATGATTTGCCTATTAATCTCAAGCTTGTTTTTTAGAATGTATGATAAAAACAGGAGGAATATTAAATGCAGCAAATTCAAATGCTACGTTTCCGAATACCTGATTGTATAAATTTTTCTGAAAAAGGGAATAATGGATCTGGAGAAATGATGCACCGGGTTTCAGTAATTTATTGCACAGCGTTAATATTTGCAGATGAAACGTTTCCGGCATAATAGCAAAAGGGATTGAAGAAACGATGGCATCAGCCTGTTGTATTCCTAATTTTTTGAATTGCTCTTCTAAATTTTCTGCTGAATCTAATATAACGTGCAAACGATCGTCGTTTAAAGCTTTTAACTTAGTACAAAAGGTTTCATTGACTTCAAAAACATATAAACGTGCATCTTTATTAAGTTTTTTTAATAGGTGTTTGGTAATTGCTCCATCTCCGCCTCCCAATTCCACTATTATAGATATTTCACTAAAATCAAGCATTCCAGCAAGTGCTTTTCCTGCGTAATTCGAAGTTTGAATTACGGTGCCCATCGTTTTCATGTTTCTAAGGCTCTCCTGTAAAAAACTAAACTTGCTCATTTTTTAAGCCCATTTAAATAGTTAAGATACCGAACTAAATCGGCATTTTCAACAACATGATCGATAATTTGCGTTCTGCTCAATTTGATACCGTCTTTAAAAACATAAATTTCAGGCTTTTCACTAGTTGGAACGGCTACGCTTGAAATTGCTGCAAACGCCTCATCAAAGCCTTTATAGATTCCTAAATAATAATTATAAGCTGCTTCATCTGAATCTTGTTCCATAAAAAATTGCCCACCCAAATTTTTCATGAACGGATGATTTAATACAGCCTGAGATTTTCCTAAAAATAGAGAATAGCTAATCCCTTTTCGCAAACTGCTAAAATTCAATTCCTGGTCTGGAATTAAGGCAGCTGGCATGGGTGATTTTATATAGTTTATTTGAATTGGAAGCTGCTCAGGTACTGTGAATTGATATTCGATTCTCTTATTAAACTTTTCTGAAAGTAAAGAAGGTTTTCCATTGATTTTTACTTTTGCTTTTGGAAAAGAAGCACCTAATCCAAATACTTTAATTCTGGTTTTTTGAATTCCATTTGATTCCAAATAATTTCTAAGCTCATTTGCTTTTTGAATTGAAAAATAAAGATTTATTGGGGTTGGAGATTCTTCAAAAGCATGGCCAAACAGATCAACCGTCAAACCGGGATAAATTTTCATCCATTCAAGCAATTGAGCAGCAATTTTTTGATTTTTAGGATCAGAAAATAATTCTTGATCTTTATAATAAAAGGGTTCAGCGTTAAATTCTTTCCACTCCTGGTCTTTATTACTTTTAAATACCCCACTATTCTTTCCAAACAGTGCGTTTTGGTCATTTAATGCTATATCTACCAGGATGGTCAATGGACTTCCTTTGGGTAACTGCAATTGTTCTTCCAACTCATCGTGAAAAAATGCTTTAAACAAATCGAATCCACCCTGGCTGTTTGATTTTCTATTCGAACTAAAAAAACCTGTCAATCCATCGGTGCTTAATATGAAATTTTTGTCATCACCCGCAGAGTTAATAGGGATTCCTAAATTGATTGGTTTTTCCCATTGTTCTGCTTCAGGATGAAACTTAGTTTTAAAAATATCATAACCACCAATTGCATTTAAATTGTTAGAAGAAAAATAAAGTGTTTGTCCGTCATTTGCAAGAAAAGGATTCTCTTCATTAAAAGGTCCATTTACAGTCGCTCCCAAATTAATTGCAGCGGTCCAAATAGAATCACGCAATATTGATAGATACAAATCATAACCCCCATATCCACCCATTCTGCAACTTGAAAAGATTAAAATGCTGTCTTGAAATAAAGTCATGGAATGATCCCCAATTTCTGGATACAGTGGACCTTTAAATTCCGGGTATTTTATATGCATTTCATCATCTTGGAATGGATCATATATGTAGTTGCATTTTTGATTTGTGCGGTATTGAATTATAATTGGGGAATTATCCATAAAACCTACAACTGCATCATGCATGCTGCTATTCCATCCAGCTTGTAAACGAGGCAATACAGTCCAAACTTCCCCATGTTCTGTTACCTTAAATACATCCGAAAAATAAAAACCATTTTTATCATCTACCAGTCCAAGTTCATTTCGTTTACCACCTTCATTTCCTGTTCGCTTGGCACTTAGAAAATAAATTCCATTTTGTGTTTTATGCGGAAAAATTGCATATTCATCCTCTCGCGAATTAATGGTAGTACTTAGAGGCACTACAAATGCCATGGCAGGTTTTCTTTTTATTAATTTTCCAGATTTACACCGCAACAATTCGTTTTTACAAAATGAAACATCTTTATGTTGTTTTGAAATTTGTTGCAGGTATTTCTTATAGTATCGTTGTGCTTGATCAAATTCATTGAGTTGTTGAAAAATTTGAGCCCGGTAGAACAGGAGTTCCTTTTCGCCTGATAATTTTTCAAGCTGCTCAAAACATTTTGATGAAAATTCTAGATCATTGGCAAAGTAACTACTCATTGCCGCCTCCAATAAATCATCCTTATTTTGAGAATGGCTAACCGCTGTGTTTCGGAAAGCTGCTGTAGCAGCATAGTAATCCTTTATTTTATAGGCCAATCTGGCCTGCTGCAACAAATTGTTATCTGTCTGTGCGATTAAAGAGTATAAATTGCTTGTCAAAAACCACAGACAGGCAATTACTACTAAAATTCGCTTCCAAAAATAACACATTAAACAGTTTGCTTAAAGTCAAATTGCTCAAGATAATCCGCAACCCGCTTGATAAATGAACCCCCTAATGCACCATCAACCACTCTGTGATCATAGGACATGGATAAAAACATCATGTGCCGGATGCCAATGGTATCTCCCTGTGGGGTTTCTATTACCGCTGGTTTTTTTCGAATTGCACCCGTTGCCATTATGGCAACTTGTGGTTGGTTGATAATTGGTGTGCCCATCACATTTCCAAAAGTACCTACATTGGTAAGGGTAAATGTACCCTCCTGAATTTCATCTGGTTTTAATTTATTATTTCGCGCACGTTCAGCAAGATCATTAACCTGATAGGTTAAGCCTGCTAAATTTAAACGGTCTGCATTTTTAATTACTGGTACAATTAAATTTCCAGTTGGCAGGGCAGCAGCCATTCCAATATTAATATCAAGTTTTCGGATGATTTGAGTTCCCTGAACAGAAATGTTAATCATTGGAAAGTCTTTGATTGACTTTGCAATTGCTTCGATAAAAATTGGAGTAAAAGTGATTTTCTGATTGTATTTCTTTTGAAACAAATCTTTAATCTTGTCTCTCCATTGCACTAAATTGGTAACATCCACTTCTACAAATGAAGTAACATGTGGAGAAGTTTGCTTACTCATTACCATATGATCTGCAATCAATTTACGCATTCTGTCCATTTCGATGATTTCAACATTACCCGAAATGGATTTTGCTGCTTGAGGAGCAACTGGTGGAGTAGCTGGAATAAATTGACTGGCTTGTGAAGGAGCTTGAACTGATTTATTTTGGGCAATAAAATTCATTAAATCTCTTTTGGTCAGCCGACCCTCTAATCCGGAGCCTGCAATGCCATCCAGTTGTTGCATGGAAATGTGCTCCTCTTTTGCGATGTTTCTAACAAGTGGAGAGTAAAATCGGGTGGATTCAGATTTTTGAATGCTCGGGGGCATTTGAGGAGTTGGCTGAGTTACTGCCGATCCAGCCTGCTGAGGTGCTTCCTGGATTAAATTGGGTACAATGGCAGGGGAATCCTTAACTGCACTCGCTGCTCCAGCGGTCTCAATAACTGCAATGACCTTCCCGATGGCTACCACGTCATTTTCTTTAAAAAGCAGTTCGGATAGGATCCCCTTTGCAGGCGAAGGAATTTCACTATCTACTTTATCTGTAGCGATTTCAAGGATAGTTTCATCCAATTCTACCGGATCTCCTGGCTTTTTAAGCCATTTAAGTATGGTGGCCTCCATGATGCTTTCGCCCATTTTAGGCATGATAAGTTCGACTTTCGCCATTTTGAAAATTTGGGTAAAAATAAAACAGATTTGGCGGATTCTGAGAATGCAATTCCTTAATTTAGAAGCTTTTAAAATATAACGAAGTCATAA
Organism: Saprospiraceae bacterium; assembly: GCA_016714025.1. Classification (NCBI taxonomy): domain Bacteria; kingdom Pseudomonadati; phylum Bacteroidota; class Saprospiria; order Saprospirales; family Saprospiraceae; species Saprospiraceae bacterium. The sequence goes on from JADJOB010000002.1 coordinate 398,311, forward strand.
TACAGCTTATAAATATTAATTTTATTAATATTTGATTTTTACCAAGCACTAAGACTAATTAAACTTCAGCTAATTAGTGATTGCTTTAGAAGGATTGCCTTTTTAAAAATTTCCAAAATAAGATCATGGCAAACGTCGAACTGGCTTCGATATTTCGAATTCGATCCCGGGTGAACTGAAATTTTTTTGTTTCAATATTCTCTTTGGTTCCATAGGCGATCCAAACGGTCCCAACTGGTTTTTCAGGAGTCCCGCCACCAGGACCTGCAATGCCACTTGTTGCAATGGCAAAATCAGAATTAAATTTCTCGCAAACCCCTTTTACCATTGCAATTACACAAGCTTCACTAACCGCTCCATTGGTTTCTAAAATTTCTGGAGCCACATTTAATAAGGATTCTTTAATATGATTTTGATATGCCACAACTGAGCCTAAAAAATAATCAGAAGCACCAGGTACGGAACTGATTTGATGTGCCAAGTGACCTCCCGTACAACTTTCTGCAGTCACTAAAGTTTTTTTACCATTTCTAAGTAAGTTGCCAATTTCTTTTTCAAGACTTGTTTGACCAATTCCGATAATTGCAGTTTCCAATTCGGTTTGAATCATGTTGATAAAATGATCCAATTCAACCTGGATAAACTCTTTATCATTTCCAGATGTGGTAAGTCTAACTTTTACTTGTCCTTGGGAAGGAAGATAAGCAATCGAAATATGCGCCGGCATGTTGCTCAACAAAGGCTCGATGCGGGCAGCTATTTCAGTTTCTCCCATTCCAACTGTGTACACCGTTTGGTGTATTATATGCTTATCTGATTGAAATGACCTTAGTTTTGGAATTACTCCATGTTGCATAATAAATTCCATTTCATAAGGCACCCCTGGCATAGAAATATAAATTTTTCCTTCCTGTTCAATCCACATCCCTAAAGCTGTCCCCATTTGATTATCTAACAATAAGGATCGGTCCGGCATATAACATTGATGCAATTGCCGTTCTGTAACTTCAATTCCCCGAGGTTTTAAAATTTTTTCAAGATGTTCTTTTTGGATCTCATTAAACACAAGGGGCCGTTTTAAAAAATCTGCCAGTGTTTTCTTTGTAATATCGTCTTTGGTTGGACCCAATCCACCAGTCATTAAAATAATATCCGATTGTTGCGAACTTTCAGTAAGTGCACGTTGGATTTCATCTTCCTGATCTGCAACTGTCCACTTTTTAAAAATTTGAAGGCCTTCCTGATACAATAATTTAGCTATGGATGAAGCATTGGAATCAATAACTTGTCCTAACAATATTTCATCACCTATTACTATTAAAGAAATTTTCATTTGCCTATGATTAAAATTCAAATCGCAATCGATCCAAATTCATTCGAATCCCTGTTGTGAACCAAAAACCAGATTGTTTTTTTAAACTGCTGTTTGAAGATCTGTAAAATAAATTTAAATCAATATAAGATTCCGGAAGTAGTTCATAAGATGTTTCCAAAATAAATGAACTTACTTTTTCCAAAATACCCTGTGTTAAATCATTATTATAATCCTTTATGCGGCTGTTGTAATTTTTTAAAATATTGCCTCCATAATTTAGCTTATTATCATCCTGACCTTTGTGATAATAAATCCATTTGGTTTCAAGGTTTAATTTTTCGATTGGTTTATAATTCATTCTAAAAATAAACTCCTTAAAATTTGCTCCCAGAGGATGTGCTAAGGCCTGATTAAAATGACTGTAGTTTGCAAAACTATCCCTGAATGTATAAGTATATGGCCTTACCAGATTGCACTCAGTTTGTATGTTGAATCTTTCAATGCCAAATGCATTCATATACTTGACACCGAGTTGAATTCCATACTTATTGCCCCACCAGCCGTTTTGCTTAATTAATTCCTTTAAAAGAAATTCATCAAACAAGATTTGCCCATAGATCGAAACTGTCTTTCTAAGAAGGACCTGTGATTGAAATCCCAAAAACACATTGTCTGGGCTCCCAAGTGAATGCTCAATAAATCGATACAGAATTACCGGATTTAAATATTGCAATTCAAATCCTTTACTTCGCTCAAACACAACGGACTCAAAGAATCCTATATTCCAATTTTTTGTCAGATTTGCGCTTAAATAATGACTCGCTGTATACTTTTTGGGTAGCAGCCGATTTCCCTCACTGCCTATTGTTTCCGGACTTAATTCCATAAATAAATTCTGATAATGCAATCGCCATATATTTGTATTAAACCGGAGATAGAATTGTGGCGCTGAAAAGTCCGATAAAAATAAACTCCTTAAACCATTTCCAATAAAATGCTTGCCATGACCCAAACTCAACTGAATGTGTCTGCTGAGATTGAAATTAACTGCTCCTTCTGCAAGCAAATAATCATATCCATGATTAATATTTAATAATTTACTATTATAAGACTTATATAAACCAGTTCCGGGAATTGCATCGTATAAATTAATAAAACTGTCTACATAATTCGGGACTTTAATTTGATTGTCCGTGATATCTGAATAAATACTTACTTTTTTATCAATTGTGAGTTTTAAACGAATTCCATGCCGGTTTGTAAACAATGTATTGCTTTCCTCATTTTGCCAACCACCGTGAATGTCTATCAATGGATTTATAGAAAATTGAAAATCCTTTCTATACACACTAAAAAAATTTCGGCCATCCCGATACAAATAATTCGTACGAGTTTTTTCCCTTAGATTTTGAAAATAAATTTGGACAGCAGAATCTTTACTTGAACTTAGCTCATCAACATGTTTTCTTAGGAAACTTTCTGCCAACAAAGTTGTATTCTTCTGATCCGTATTTAAATATTTAAAAACCTGCTCGGCGGTCTGAAGCGGACTTGCTGGAATGATAGCATTGTGCGTATTGAATAGATTTCCTGTGAGCAATTCAATTTGATCTAATAGTTGCTGATCTGACCTTAAAGGAAAAATCTGAGCATTCATATGCAGTCCCTGAAGAAGAAACCAGACTAGCGCATACTTTTTCATACCTTAAATTCCAGGAGGTAATTTTTAATGTACTGATCAAATTCAATTTTGTTAAAAAAATCTACTTCAATCGGAATTGCATATACTTCTATTTGGTTAGATTCAAAATAATCTTTAAATCCAGTCAAACGGGTTGCATCCTTTTGAGTTGTCAATAACATTTTATTCGGATGTGAAATCTGTTGATGCTTCTGCAAAATTCCTGAAAGTTCAGTTTGTGTAAAATAATGATGATCCTCAAAATTAAAATCAGTTACCGAAGCAACTTCTTTTGATAAATAATTAAGAAGATAAAATGATTGTGCTATCGCACTAATTAAGGTAATATGCAATCCTGGATTTAAAACAAATTTTTGCTCTGGCTTTAAAATATTATAAGGAATCCCATACTGAATCTTTGAGAAAAAAAGTTTCTGGTGTGCTTTAAGTTGCAACTTATCCCTCCAAACGGTTTCATCGGGCATTTCATCCGGACATTTGCTTACAATTATACAGTCTGCTCTGGCTGCTCCAAACCGCCATTCTCGCAATCGCCCACTCGGCAATAAATAATCCTCTGAAAAAGGTTTATTGTATTCAGTTAAAAGAATTGAGAGTCCGGGTTTAACTGCCAAATGCTGAAAAGCATCATCTAATAATATTAATTTAAGATCCGGTAGGTTTCTCAACAATCTTGGAATGCCAATAGCTCTGCTTTCAGAAACTGCAACTGGTATTTCCGGAAAATTTAATTTGATCTGCTTAGGTTCATCTCCGCATTCTGAAACATTGGTATCTGATTCCAATAATAAAAATCCCGCTGTTTTGCGTTTATATCCTCTGCTTAATACTGCGAGTTCAATATAATCCTGCAATAAGCGAATTAAATATTCAATGTGGGGAGATTTACCTGTACCTCCAATTGTTAAATTGCCAACGGAAATTACCGGAAAGCTAAAATGTACAGGCTTAATAAGCCCTGAAAAAAATAAGGCCTGATAGAGACTGACGCCAATACCGTATAGAAATGAAAAAGGACTTAATAAAATGGCAATCAGTTTCTGCAAAATCAAGTTTATAGTTTAAAATGAAAACCTACCTGGGGTAAGCCAAAGGTAAAATTACTTGACGGGCTCCGCAATCCTGGTTTTTTATCTGTTTTTTCTATATCGGTCAAAGAATAATCTGGTCGAATCAATAATCGAATCGCGTATTTGCTAAAATTCATTTGAACTCCTAATCCAAGGACCAGTTCAATGGGGAGCGAATTGTAGAAGTCTTTTACATCTGCCAGTTTCGGACTATATGGACCAAATACCTGAGCTCTGGAGCTTTCAGCATTTAGCAGGACGCTAAACTGGAATCCAATTTGACTGACAATCGAAAACTTTTTGGATGGATCCGTTTGATAATTGAATAACAAAGGAATTTTCAGGTATTCCAAATTTGTTTTGTAATTAGCCAGCGAATTGCCTTCCGTTACATAGCGCTGTCCCTGAAAACTATATATAGCACCAGATTCCATACCGAATTTAGCGTTTAACTGATAGCCTGTATAGAATCCATAAGCTGACTTGATCGTACTTTCAAAGTTAAGTAAGCCCCCTTCATCAAAATCAGTGGATGAAAAAATCCAGGTACTTTGCAATGCAGCATTTGCCCCAATAAAAAAACGTTGTCCGATACCATTTTGGGTACAGCATAATCCAAGTAAAAAAGTAAAAATGATTGTGTTCTTCATATAAATTATTTATTTAAAAAATCAAGTTCAACAAGAGCGATGAACATGTTTCATGGGGTGATTGAGGATTTCATTTCCGATCAGACAAGAACTGCATTTTTTTGCTATGCAATAACAGCGGTATAATTGAATTCCACCCTGACTCTGACCGGCGTGATCCATTGCAAAATTAAAACTTTTCCACATATATACAATATTGTTTTTCTCGGCTTTAAGACATTGCATCCAATCCAATGCCCGTTGGCAATAGGCAGGTTTTTGCTGAACCGTACCATATGCAAATAAAAACGGAATGACCACGTTAATTATCAATATTTCCTTTGTTTGTTTGCCAATAGCTGCCAAATTTTTATACCTGCAAGGTTTGGAGAATCCAACATGATCTTGCCAGTATATTCCTGGTGAAACATCAAAAATTAAATAAATTGATTTTAAATCTCCGGCTTCTACAACTTGTGAAAACAGATGGGGCATTTTGTACAACAAAGCTGCCAATTGTGCAATGCGAAGGGATGGAAAATGGGCCGGTCGCAAGCGCAATAATTTCCATTGAAATGCATCCATAGTTTGCAAATCAAATTTCAATTGCTGATGTGTAAAGTTCTTACAAAGCATCTTGAAATACGCATCCTGACAAGGCTCCGAAAGCAATCCGGATACGCCAAAAAACAAAGATTGCAATTCAATTAAATCCGAACTGTTTTTTAGCACAAGCTGACGTGGTATTTTTGCTGTCAAACTATCCATGGCTCCGGAATTTACCGGCGCGACCATATAATGAGCCAGTTTCTTATAAAATAAATCTTCCCAGTCCCATTGATTTTGCAATAAATCAGCATTGATATTTTCTGTCTTTTGCTCCAGTCGTTCAACCATCATGCGTTCAATCTGTATAGATTTCAATTGAGTTGAAATGCCATCAAGAAATGAATGACAAGCGATAGAATCGTTATGATTCATTAAGTTTTCATACCGATCCAATAGTTCCTGGTCTACAAAGTTTTTTAATTCAAGACAGGGTAAAACTCGATCCTTAAACTGTACCTCTTTATCGTGAATCCAGACGATGTGCAAGATTATGTTTTGATAATTTGGATCAGTATCATGCTGGTGAGCAAGCCAATCAGATGACTTGATATGAATTTCAACATGGCCATTCCAAATAACTCCATCTATTTGGATTTTGGCAAACAAAAAATCAGGTCCTTGGTTTGTGTTAAACAGGCCAGGATTGATTACAGACACAGGAAGTCCATTGGATAAATACAAGGGCTTATCCAATACTGTTTTAGACCTCCAAATGAATTGGATCAGGTCTTCTCGCATAGATTAGAATTTAGGTGTTCTTAAAAAATCGTGTTATCTTTTTACATACTCCTTTATTTTTTATCAAATACTAAAAACGAATAATTCATTTCATTTGAATCATCTTTTGTGAAATGCTGTTCAGAAATCAAGGTCCAATCATTCATTTCCAATTCCGGAAAAAATGTATCGCCTTCACAATCGATATCCACTTTTGTAATATAGAGCCGATTCCAAAGATGCGCAGTTTGCTTGTAAATTTCACCTCCACCGATGATAAATAATTCCGATTCCCCTATTTTTTGAGCGAGATACAGGCCTTCATTGATTGAATGAGCTGTTAAACAATTTGAAACTATAAAATAAGGGTCCCTTGTAACGATAATATTGGTTCTCAACGGCAATGGTCTTCCAATACTTTCATAACATTTTCTTCCCATGAGGATGCAATGGCCTTTGGTAACTTTTTTAAAATACTTAAGATCTGCAGGCAAATACCAGGGGATCTGATTTTCAAAACCAATGATCCCTTTAGAATTCATTGCTACAATACACGAGATTTTCATGTCTTGGGTTTTTTGGAAATGAGGTCTATTTTCATCATCTTTTCCTGCAAATCCAGTCTGTTAATTTTACGTTTCAGGTATTTTTCAATCATCAAAGAGGCGATGGGTGCTGCTACGTTTCCTCCCCATCCCGCATTTTCAACATAAACTGCAATGGCTATTTTCGGATTTTCACGTGGAGCAAATGCAAAAAATACAGAATGGTCATCTCCATGTGGATTTTGTGAAGTTCCGGTTTTTCCACAAGTAACAATTTCCGGATTGTAGGCTTTAGATGCAGTCCCTCCCCGAATTGCAAGTTCCATCCCTTCTACAACGGGTTCAAAATAGTTTTTGTCAATCGGAACCGTATTTGGGGTTCGGTATTTTTCTGGAATTAAAATAGATTCACTATTAAACCCTTTAACCAGATGCGGTGTAAAAAAATACCCTCTGTTGGCAATGATCGCAGCTAAATTAGCCATTTGAATGGTGCTGAGCAACAATTCACCCTGACCAATTCCTACAGAAACAAAATAAGTGGAACGCCATTGATCCGTTTTATACAAACGGGTATAATATTCGGAGGTAGGAATAAATCCACCGCTTTCTGTTGCCACATCGGTGTATAAAGGTTTGCCCAATCCGAATGCATTTAAATACTTTACCAAAAGATCCAAACCAAATTGCGGTTTATTAAATCCTTTTATTTCAATTAAATCTCTGAATGTTTGTATAAAATACGAATTGCATGAATGCTGAAGTGCTACTGAAAGTTTATATGGAGCCGGGTGATTGTGACAACCATAAGATACATTTTTATAATAATAAGCACCCGAACAAGGATGTGCGGTGTGTTCATTCAACACGCCTTCCTGCAATGCAATTAATGCCAAAATTGGTTTGAATATAGAACCGGGTGGATATTTTGCATTAGAAGATCGGTCAAATAAGGGTTTAAGAGAATCTCTTAACAAATATGCATACGCTAAGCCTCGGTTGTTTTGAATGGAAAGTAAATTTGGATTATACGTTGGTGCAGTAATTTGGCATAAGATTTCACCTGTTGCGGGTTCGATTGCTACGATACCACCAACCTTGTTTTTCATCAGGGTATCTCCAAATTGTTGTAATTCCAAATCAATCCCGAGAATCGCATCCAATCCTGAATTTGCTTTTCGGTCCAGCTTACCATATTCAAACGGTCCGACTTCTCGTCCCAGATTATCTTTTAATACAAATTCTACCCCATTGGTACCGCGAATTTCTTCTTCATAAAATTTTTCCAGACCTGCGGTTCCAATATAATCTCCCGGCTTATACAAACCATCCGATCGATCAATATCATCTTTATTTACTTCGCTGATATATCCTAAAAAATTAGAACCATGTGGTTGGGGATATTCACGTATGGACCGGAGCAATCCATCAAACCCCGGAAACCGAAATGCATTTTCCTGAAATGGAAGGAATACATCCAATGGAATGCTTTTCAAAAAAACAAATGGAATCGATTTACTGTATTTTCCTGACTTCCAGTCTTTTTCCATATTTGACTGAAAAGTTTCCTTGCTTATGTGCAAGAGTTCACAAAACATATTGGTATCCATCGATGGACTAACATCCTTATACGTGACATACAAATCATAAGTCGGATAATTTATAACCAATATTTTACCATTCCGGTCATAAAACAGTCCTCTGGGTGGATAGATAATGTTTTGATTTAATGTTATTGAACTTGCCTTATTCGAATAATAAGGATTGAACAACTGAATTTTTGCCAACGTGAAAATCAAACCAATTGCACTGCATATAATAAATCCCATAAGGACTTGGTAGCGCAAAATTCGTTTATCTTCCATGGGCATCAATTGGACTTAAAACTATAAAACAATTGAAGTAAGAAAATGATAATCGTTGATACAAAAAAACTTAAAATCGTTTTCACCATAATTTCTCCAATATAAACAAAGGTGAATACCTGTAAAATAAAATATGAAAGGAAATAAACCAATAACAAGCTGCTTGCATATTTAGCAAACCAAATAATTCCTAAATCACTGATAGTTGGACTCATATCCAATTGATATCCATTTTTAGGTTCAAAAATCCGAAACATCAATGGCCTGAGAACCACCATCCATAAACATGCACCGGCGTGTACACCGGGTGACATGTAAAATAAGTCCACTATAAAACCAACGATGAATGCAATTAAAATTATAAAAAACTGTGGAATTCGAAATGGCAAAGTCAACAAAACAACCGGATAAATAAGAATAAAAATAAAATTCTGATTACTTCCACTTAAATGAATTTCTTTTAATACGAAAACCTGCAATCCTATATAAAACAGGAATCGAAGTGTCGTTGCCATCCAGATATTATTCATAGTGCAGGGATTTTTTTTCCAATCCTTCCTTCTCCCCTTTGTCTTTATTTAAAACGACATATACCTGATCCAGATTGGTCATTGACTGACTGAGTTTAACATTTATTTTATAGGTGAAAGATCCTTCCTCTTTTTTATATACATCTACGACACCAATCATTAAATCCTTTGGAAAAATCACTGAATAGCCGCTGGTAACCACTGTATCCCCCAATCGCACATCCGCATAATTTTGAATGGCCATCAAATTCATAATAGATGGATCCTTTCCATTCCAAACCAAAGGTCCAAAAAATCCACAACGCTTTAATCTGGAGCTGATGTTAGAACCACTATGAAGTAAAGACATGACCAAAGCATAAGATGCACTTGTATCCGTTACAATTCCCACAATTCCTTTAGATGTAATTACTCCCATTCCGGGTGCAATTTGATCCTTGCCCCCTTTATCGAGCGTAATCATATTATTTCTTTTTTCGAGTGAATTGTTGATTACCCGAGCTTGTATGAGTTGATAGGAGGCCCGCACATTTTCAATGAGGCTGTCTGGGTTATGATTTTTATACGGTCGATTTATTTGTTCACTTAAAAGACGTGCATTTTCATTTGCAATGCTATCATACCGTGCGCGCAATCCAAAATAATCAATCGTCTTTTGATATTTATTTTGTATTCCACTTGCCATCAGTTGATAAGAATGGAGGTAAATTTTTTGTTGATTCTGGTTAAACTTTACCACCCAAAACAGACAGAGCGCCTGTAGAAGTACAAACAATACAGCTGAACCGTTTTGGACAATTATATTTAGAATTCTCCACATGGCTTATCGCTTAGCTCATTGCCAGATCAATAATAAATGGCGGACATTGCAGTTAAATGCTCTTCCGGTCAATGAGAAATGAAAAACGGTCTGTATTTTTTAAAGCAATACCAGTTCCTCTCACAACGGCTCTTAAGGGATCTTGTGCTACAATTACAGGAAGTTTTGTTTTTAAAGACAAACGTTTATCCAAACCTCTTAACAAAGCCCCACCTCCTGTCAAATACAATCCGGTCCGATAAATATCTGATGAAAGTTCAGGTGGCGTTAATTCAAGAGCCTTCAAAACAGCCTCCTCAATTTTCATGATTGATTTATCAAGTGCTTCAGCAGTTTCTTCATATTTAATAATAATCTGTCTTGGGATCCCGGTCATTAAGTCCCGGCCATTAATTGGATACGGATCCGGTGGATTATCAAGCGTTTTTAAAGCAGAACCGATGTGTATTTTCATTTGCTCAGCCGTACGCTCTCCAATCAACATATTATGTTCCCGGCGCATGTAATCTATGATATCCCCGGTAAATTCATCCCCTGCAACCCGTATGGATTGATCGCAAACGATACCCGATAAGGCAATTACGGCAATTTCGGTTGTTCCCCCTCCAATATCAATCACCATGTTTCCAATTGGCTCTTCCACGTCGAGGCCAATACCAAGAGCTGCTGCCATGGGTTCATGGATCAAATAGGTTTCTTTAGAATCCACATGGTCTGCTGAATCAAAAACCGCTCTTTTTTCAACCTCGGTAATCCCGGATGGGATACAGATGACCATTCGGAGATGGGTGAAAAAGCGTCGTTTGGTTCCGATCATGTTGATCATTCCCTGAATCATTGCTTCAGCTGCCTGAAAATCGGCAATTACTCCATCTTTCAACGGTCTGATCGTTTCAATGTTTTTATGGGTTTTCTCATGCATTTGCATGGCTTTATTGCCCACAGCGATTACTTCGCCTGATTTTTTATCTATAGCAACAATCGAGGGTTCGTCTACAACGACCTTATCATCTTGTATAATTAAGGTATTGGCAGTTCCCAGGTCAACAGCCAATTCCTGAACAAATAAATTAAATACTTTCATTTATAATAAACTGGTCTAAAAAATAACAATAATCAATCCAAAAAAGGGTAAAATTTAAAATCGTGATGATTTTCAGGGAAAGTCTGCAAAATTACAACAAATTCAGCAAATCAAACAGCTCCGGCGGTTACCAAACTCATGGTTTCAGGATTCAAATAGCGCTGTCCCAATCCTTTGAGTTTTTCTGAGTCTACTGTCAGGATAGCATCCATCAATTCTTCCAAAGAAGCAGTTGAACCGTACTCGGTCACCAGAATTTTTATGAAAACCATGGTTTGAAATGGACCATCCAATAAACGCATGATATTTCCACACAAATAATTTCTGACCAATTCCAATTCCGGTTTAGGTATTTTACGCTCCTGTAAAAGGATTAATTCCTGTTGAATGTTGTGAATGGCATCCTGCATTTTTTCCGGATTCAACTCAGCACTGATATAAAAACACCCATCGTAAACCTGGGCGTCCAGAGTTGAATGAATGTCGTATGTATATCCTTTATCTTCCCTGATGTTTTTCATTAAACGAGAACCAAAATAATCGCCCAAAATGGTATTTAAAACATACATTCCAAAGAAATCAGGATCTTGTTTTCTGAACATGCGTTTGCCCATTTTAAGGCTACTTTGTGCACAATTGGCTATGGGTATCTGTTTTATAAGTCTTTCTGTTGAAGCATGATCCGGAATTGAAATAGGCCCTTTATTTTTAAGTGGAAACAATTCACCAATTTTTTGAAATAAACGGTCCGTTTTAGCATTGAGTTCACCACAGTAAAATACATTCATGTAGTCAGCAATATAATTTTCCTGCTGGTACCTAAACAAATCAGCTGGTTTTACATCATCTATTAAATCTGTTTGTGTATTGTAACCATAAACGGAATCACGCCCATAAATCAATGAGGTAAATTCTCTATAACTGACATAATCAGGTTCTGTCAATTGGTGCTGTAATTGAGATTTGAGAACTTTCTTGGCCCGGTTGAGATCTTCTTCCCGGAATGCAGGATTAGCTATCAAATCACAAATAAATAAAGCCAGGTATTCAAAGTGCTTTTGAAGGCAACTCATGGAAATCACCGTAAAATCCAAATCCGCAAAAATGGCCAATTGGGCTCCATAAAAATCAATAATATCCGCTACTTCCTCAGAATGTAGTTTTAGCGTACCTTCCTGCAATTGATTTGCGGTGAGGCGGGCTACTAATTTTTTATGTTCGGAACAACGGCCATTTCGAAACACGATTTCCATCGAACAAAGGCCTTTTTTGTTGGTTTGGATTTGGTATAGTCCAAAACCCGATTTCCATTCAGTATATTGAAATTCAGGCAGTTTGAGACTTTTCCAGTCCGTTTGAACCTGGGGCAATGTTAAAAAAGCAGGATTCATAAGATTGATCGCGAATATGGCTTCATAAAATAAACGTATTTTTGTGTTCCAAACCCATTTTAAACAGAAAAAAGGTCGCTAAGTTGCACCTGAAATCCTATAGAGCCATTAGAAAACAAGCTTAAATTAAACAAATGAAATTTACCATTTCTTCGGGTCATTTCCTGGAAAAACTAAATAAAGTATCTGCTGCTTTAGCTTCAAACCCGGTCATTCCGGTGTTGGAAGATTTTTTAATTACCTCCAAAGACGGGAGTTTATCTATTACCGCTTCAAATCTTGAATTAACCATTACCACACAGGCGGAAGCTCAAATTTCCAAACAAGGGACCATAGCCATCCCAGGCCGTACCTTGATGGATACTTTGAAGTCATTGGCTGAACAACCTGTTCAGATCGATGTAAATCCTGATACCAATGGCATCGAAATCACGTCTCAATCCGGAAAATATAAATTGGTAGGTGAAAAATCTGATGATTTCCCAGAATTGAGCTTACCAACAAACGAAGACAAAATCACGATGTCTGCCGAAAGTTTGTTGAATGCCATTGATCGTACAGCCTTCGCAACCAGTAATGATGAAATGCGTCAAGCCATGAAAGGCATCTGTGTAAATATAGATTTTAACAGCCTGACTTTTGCAGCAACCGATGCCCATAAATTGGTGAAATACACCTTTCTGAATAATCAAAGTGAAGCTTCATCTACTTTGATCTTAACTAAAAAATCTTTATTGGCTTTAAAATCCATTTTGCCTAAAGACGGCGACATTACCATTCATTTTGGCAGAACCAAAGCATTTTTTAGTTTTGATAATACCGTGTTATCTACCCGCTTGATTGAAGCAAAATATCCGGATTACAATGCGGTAATTCCAACCAACAATCCCTATTTATTGCAAGTCAATCGGATTGAATTGTTGTCGGCATTGCGACGTTTGGTTGTCTATGCAAATAAATCAACCAACCAGGTTGTATTTAATATATTAGATAAAAGTTTGACGATTTCTTCGCAGGATGTGGACATGTCTAATGAAGCCACCGAACAATTGAGTTGTACATATCAAGGAGAGCCCATAACCATTGGTTTTAATGGTAAATTTTTGATAGAAATGTTGTCGGTCATGAATTGTGAAAATATACACATCGAATTATCTCAGGCTAATAAACCCGGTATCATTTTACCGGCTGAACAAGCTACAGGCGAACAACTCCTGATGTTGATTATGCCGATTATGAGCAATTACTAAACGCATGACCATTGGTTTGTTTTTTGGCTCATTCAATCCAATTCATACCGGACATTTAATTATAGCGCAACACATTGCTAATTTTAATGAAATCGACCAGGTTTGGTTGGTAGTAAGTCCTCACAATCCATTAAAAACAAAAAGCAGTTTAGCCAATGATTACGATCGTTTGCATTTAGTCAACCTCGCATTGGAGAACAATCCGAAAATAAAAGCGTCGAGTATTGAATTTAAATTGCCACAACCCTCTTATACGATTGATACACTGGCGCATCTCAAAGAAAAATATCCGGAACATGAATTTGCGCTGATTATGGGTGCCGACAATTTACAGAGTTTACATAAATGGAAACATTACGAATTGCTTTTACAAAATCACACCATTTACATATACCAACGCAGTGGCAGTTTAAAGGAAAATTTATTTCCTGAAGCAAAAAATATATTATTTTGCGAAGCACCCCTATTGGATATTTCCTCAACCTATATCCGAACAAAAATTAAAGAGGGAAAATCCATCCGGTACCTGGTGCCTGACAAAGTATTTGAATATTTGGAAGGAAGCACAATGTATAAGTAGATCAGTTTAAAAGGTGCATAAGGAATTGCATCTAAAATAGTAAAAGATAAAAATATTCCAAAATTTAAAACAAGACAATCTTCTTTTACTGGAATCTCATTCTAAAACCAAGCTATCAATTTTAGAAATTCAAATTTGAATCTTTATAGTAAACATTTAAAATGTAATTACTAAATTTCTTATAGATTCATTAATGAAGTATTTAATTATAAATTAAATTGGTTGGAGATGTGACGGTGTTGAGGTAAGAGAGGGAGGAAATGCTGCAATTTTTCAATGCTGCAATGGTTCAATTCTTTTATGGTTTAATTGTCTAATGTTTTAATTGGATTTTGCTTAAGCTCAATGGTTTATTCTCCAATGAACTGTTTGCCTCTTTGCTATAGACTATAGACTAAAGGCTATAGACTCTAAACCATATTCCCAAGCTCGACAAATTCAAACTTTGAATTCCTATATCAAACGACTTTTGAAATATAATTCAAATGCTAGCGAAACCAAGTCATTTGAATTAATATTTAAACAAGAAAATAATATTGACAATTATACGGTCATAATTTCTTTATCCTTTGCTTCAACGATTTTATCAATTTTAGCGATAAAATTATTGACCTGGTTTTGGATTTCCTGTTCTTTGCTTTTGGCAATATCTTCTGATAAGCCATTCTTTTGTTCTTTCTTTATAACATCCAATATTTTATGCCGGGACGAACGAACGCTGACCTTTGCTTCTTCGCCATAATGCTTTACTTGCTTTACATATTCTTTACGGCGATCTTCGGTCAAAGGGGGAATCGCAATTCTTATTAATTCGCCATCATTTTGTGGAGTAACTCCTAGATTAGATGCAAAAATTGCTTGCTCAATATCGCCTATGATCTTTTTTTCCCAAGGCTGTATTGTAATGGTGCGTGCATCCGCCAAACTCATATTGGATACCTGGCTGATCGGAACCGGCGCACCATAATAATTTACCATAACACCATCCAGCATCGACGTTGATGCTTTTCCTGTGCGCACTTTCACCAACTCTTTTTGAAGATGGTCAATTGCACGTTCAAACTCATCATGACATTTTCTTAGTTGCGATTCTAATTCAGCCGACATAGATTCTATTTTAAAAGGATAATTTAATTTTTTAAATGAATGGTAATTCTTTGGAATACTAAAAGTTTTTAATCAACAAAATTACAAACAGAATTACAGCTGATGTAACTCTGGATAATTTTATTTGATTATTCTCTGTTAATTCCCATATAACGCAAAACTAAATAAAGCAACATGACCAAAGAAGATAAAGCTTGTGCTAAATAGGTTAATCCGGCCCATGTCAATGCGTCTTTAGCTCCAGTATATTCCTGTCCGCTAACAACACCTTGTTCGTTAATCCATACCAAAGCTCTTTTGCTCGCATCAAATTCCACCGGCAAAGTAATCAAACTAAAAATCGTGGTGATTGCAAACGTGAAGATGGTAATCAATAACAAGGATGGAAATGTATTGGCCAACATAAATGCAGCCAACAATAAAAATTGTTGTGCGGTAGATGCAATTTTAACGACCGGAACAATTTTCGAACGCAATTGCAAGAATGCATAAGCCGTATCGTGTTGAACAGCATGTCCGCATTCATGAGCGGAAACGGCAGCAGAAGCTACGCTCCTACCTCGATATACGTCCGGACTTAAATTTACGGTTTTATCCAGAGGGTTGTAGTGATCACTTAAAAAGCCCTGAGATTCCTGTACACGGACATCATGAATTCCATAATACTTTAACATAGATTCTGCTACTTCTTTACCCGATAAATTGGACCGCAGTCCCATCATGGAATAGGTCTTAAATTTGGATTGCAGCCTGTTGGAAACAAACATTCCCACTAAAGACAATGCAATAGTTAAAATATACCAAATCATGTAATCAGCATTTAATACCATATGTGTTTTTTGTATTTATAAACAATAAAGCAAGACAAGAGATTCCAATTTTAACTTTAAATATTTCTTAATAGATCCGGTCAAACCCTGTATAGGGTCTGAGTGCTTCGGGAATTACGATTCCATCGGCATCCTGGTGGTTTTCCAACAGGGCTGCGACGATTCTGGCTAAAGCCAATGCGGAACCATTGAGTGTATGGGCCAAAACAGATTCACCTTTGTCATTTTTAAAACGAAGTTTCATCCTATTGGTTTGAAAGGTTTCAAAATTTGAAACGGAACTCACCTCTAACCAACGTTCCTGGGCGGCAGAATACACCTCGAAGTCATAGGTCATCGCAGATGCAAATCCCATATCACCCCCGCAAAGGCGCAAAATCCGATAGGGCAATTGCAATTTAATCAACAAGCCTTCTACATGAGCCAGCATTTCTTCCAGCACCGAATAAGAACGATCCGGATGTTCAATTCGCACAATTTCAACCTTGTCAAACTGATGAACCCGGTTTAATCCTTTGACATGCGCACCGTAGGACCCTGCCTCGCGTCGGAAACAAGGGGTATACCCACACATTTTTATAGAAAAATCATCCTTCTTTAAAATTACATCCCTGTAGATATTGGTAACAGGGACTTCAGCAGTCGGGATCAGGTATAGATTGTCTTTTTCAGCATAATACATCTGGCCTTCCTTGTCAGGCAATTGACCGGTCCCACGGGCGGAATCTGCATTAACCAACAAAGGAACCTGAATTTCTTCATAGCCGGCTTTCGTGGCCTCATCCAGAAAAAAATTGATTAAAGCTCTTTGGAGTTTGGCTCCTTTGTTACGATATACGATAAAACCGGAACCGGAAATTTTCACTCCCAATTCCATGTCAAACAAATCATACTTTTTTGCAAGCTCCCAGTGGGGTAAGGCTCCCTCCGCTAATTTTGGCAAATCTTCCGTCCAGGCTTTATACACCAAATTGTCTTCCGGGGTTTTTCCCTCAGGTACAAGGATATAAGGTACATTAGGCAATACCAATAAACGTTCTTCAATTCCCAATTTGGCGGCTTCCAGGGCTTCTTCCAATTTTAAATTGGCTTCTTTTATTTGCACTACCTCAAGTTTTCGAGATTCGGCATCAGCGGCTTTTCCGCTTTTAAAAAATTCGCCAATTTCCTTAGACAGAATGTTCAATTTCTCCAGATTTTTATCGACTAAAAGCTGGCTGGCTTTTCGGGTGTCATCCAAGGCAATTATTTCCGGAACCAATGCCAAAAGCTCTTCCGGAAGATTTCGTTTTCGATACCCTTCCAGGACACGTTCCATTTCATTTCGTAATATTCGGAGCTCAAGCATATCTCGGTGTTTCTGTTGGGCAATGTTACTGCAAAAAAGTAAATTTTATTAAAAAAGATGAAAAATCAATAGCTCGTATTATATTTGCAGGGCGAAACCGATAGTTTTTCAATTCTTCGCATCTCCAGAGTTTTTCCTTAGTCTTTTTCAAAAATTAGTTTTGTTATTTGGTTTTTGATTATTGGAAGCCTCTGAAAACAAATCGTTTTTTATTCAAATCATTATTTATTTACTTTTTTCCACCTTCCCATCAATTCAATATTTATGTACGACATTTTGCAGCTAAATGACATGCTGGTTCCTGAACTTCGCGAATTAGCAGAAAAAATTGGCTTAGAAAATTCTAAAAAATTAAGTAAACAGGATTTAATTTATAAAATCCTTGATCAACAAGCTTTAAATAAAAGTACCGTTGCAACCGATACCAATGTGGATTCTAAAGAAAATGCTCAAGCACCAGGGTATGAAATTCTGGAAGACGAACACAATGTTCGTCATCGCAGAAGACGTGTAATTAAAAATGCCGATGCTGTTGCAGAAGAATCCGAAGCGCCCACAAACAATGATATAAAACCTGAAGTAATTCAAGCAACTGAAGTTACTGCTGTTGAAACAACCGAACCTGCGAAAGAAGGGGAAGTTGGAAAAGAGGACCAAAGGCCGCCTTATCGTCACAGAGATCAGCGTCAAGGAAATTATCGTCAAAACAATTACAGAAGACCGAATCGCTATGATTCCGGTGGAAATGAAAATCCAGAAGGGCAAACTGAAAATGGAGATAATTCCGGTCAGCAACATGCAGAAGCCGGTGAATTTCAAAAGCCAGCTGAACCATTATTTGTAGTGGAACTTGAAGGTGTGATTGAAGGAGCGGGTGTATTGGAAATGATGCCGGATGGATTTGGGTTTTTGAGAAGTGCAGATTATAATTATCTATCTTCTCCGGATGATATTTATGTATCTCCTTCACAAATAAAATTATTTGGATTAAAAACAGGTGACTCGGTTGTTGGTGCAATCCGTCCACCAAAAGATGGTGAAAAATATTTTGCCTTATTAAAAGTTTCAAAAATTAACGGACTGGATCCGATTATGATTCGTGACCGAGTTCCGTTTGATTATTTGACACCCTTGTTTCCGAATGAAAAATTTAAATTAACGACCAGCCCAAGTGGAAGAGATTATGGCAATCGGATGATTGATTTATTTACACCGATTGGAAAAGGTCAAAGAGGCTTGATAGTAGCTCAACCAAAAACGGGTAAAACCTTTTTATTAAAAGATATCGCAAACGCTATTTCAACCAATCATCCGGAATGTTTCTTACTGATTTTATTGATTGACGAAAGACCGGAAGAGGTTACTGACATGAAACGCAATGTAAATGCGGAGGTCATTTCTTCTACTTTTGATGAACCGGCAGACAATCACGTACGCGTTGCAAATATCGTGTTGGAAAAAGCCAAACGGATGGTTGAATGCGGTCACGACGTCGTCATTTTATTAGATTCAATTACCCGATTGGCCCGGGCTTATAATACGGTTGCGCCTTCATCTGGAAAAGTACTTTCCGGTGGGGTGGAAGCCAATGCACTTCAAAAACCAAAAAAATTCTTTGGGGCAGCCCGTAAAATTGAGCATGGGGGCTCACTTACCATTATTGCTACAGCTTTGATTGATACCGGATCTAAAATGGACGGGGTTATTTTTGAAGAATTTAAAGGTACGGGCAATATGGAATTGCAATTAGATCGGACTTTATCAAATAAGCGCTTGTATCCTTCCATTGACCTCACCAAATCCAGTACCCGAAGAGAAGACTTATTGCTGGATGATAGCATTATCCAAAAAATGTTTGTACTCCGTAACCACCTCGCAGATATGAAACCAGAGGAAGCGGTGGAATTTGTAAAAAAACACATGGTAGGGACCAGTACCAATGAAGAATTTTTAATTTCTATGAATAGTCGGTAATAATTTAATAAATCGTCGTATATTTGCAGTCCATTTTAATTAAGGCCTTGATAATCATAGTATTATGAAACGTACATTTCAACCTTCCAGAAGAAAAAGAGCCAACAAACATGGCTTTAGATCCCGTATGAAAAGCAAAAACGGAAGGAAAGTTCTTGCTCGTCGCCGCGCTCGTGGAAGACTTCGTCTGAGTGTTTCTGATGAAGGTGGTTCAAAATAAGCCGTCTATCCTAAGCAAATGTGAGCCCAGATCATAAATTTCCTGCCAGGCTCCGGATTAAGTCTCAAAAGCAAATTGATTTATTAATTGCGGAATCAAGTTCCCTCTTTGCTCATCCATTAATTTTAAAATATCATATTTCAAAATTGCCCGAAGAAGCTGAAACTTCACCCCAATTAGCAATTTCTGTACCTAAACGTTTGTTTAAAAAAGCTCACGACCGAAATCTAATTAAACGGCGAATCCGGGAAGTCTATCGCAACTGTTGGAAAGAATACATTCCTGAGTCCAGTAATTCTCAAGTCTTGTTGCTACTGGTTCTAATTGGAAAAATAATACCGGAATATTCCGAATTAGAAAAAGCCATTCATCAATTGTTGAAGAAACTAGGAAAGCTGAATGTTCAATAAAAAATTTTAAAAATCAGAATCCAAAATCCATCCTTGCGGATTGTTTTTCCGACTCATGATTCTTGCTTTTTGACGCTTCCAAATTTCCTCTGATATGGCGGTTGGAAGCTGATTGGCAGATACATTTTTTAATATGGATTGCAGTATGGATTCTTCAACATCCAGTCGATACAAATGACTGAATAAAAGCCCCGGATCTTTCTCCAATAACTCTTCTACACGTTGTTGAATAATAGCCAACCATTTTTTTTCATGATCAGCATCTTCCAGAAATTGTTCGCTGTATTCAGGAAACAAATTGTCTCCCATATGAATTGGTTAAGGTCGTGCAGTACGTTTTAAAACTTTTTGTGTTTTGATAATTTTTTGATTTGCATCTAAAAATTTCACAAAATAAATTCCATCATTTAATTCTGATAAAATAAAAAACTTACTGGATTCATTTACCTGAAATCGTTGCAAGGATTTTCCAAATAAATTTACCAATTCAATTTGTTTGAGATCAGTCCCTGCGCCTTGTAAATAAAATTTATCAGAAAATGGATTGGGGAAAACGCTCAAAGCAGATGAACTTTCAGTTTCTGTTGAAGAAGTTAATTTCTCTTCCAGTTGGACGGAATTTTTTGCAGATCCGTCACCACTGTCATCTCCATTGGAATTCACTCCATTTCCTGAAGCGTAGATTGTTACCGGACCGGAACCAATACCAGGTGCTTTCCATTGGATTTCAAAAAGATTTGGGGTGCTTCGTTCAGGATGTTCGGCATACAAACGACCGTTTCGAACGGTAACTAATTTTACATTTGAACTCAAGGGCAACAAATCCTTTAAATCCGGACCATTGACTCCCTTCGGTGCATTTAATATCGTCATTTGAAAGCC
Organism: Saprospiraceae bacterium; assembly: GCA_016714025.1. Taxonomy (NCBI): domain Bacteria; kingdom Pseudomonadati; phylum Bacteroidota; class Saprospiria; order Saprospirales; family Saprospiraceae; species Saprospiraceae bacterium. Next base: position 419,189 of record JADJOB010000002.1, read on the forward strand.
ATGGGCTTTAGGGATCGTCCCACCCGTATGATTTACACGGACATGTATTTGATAGGTTTTATCAGGCTCATAAGCTAATATAGTATCTCCCTGCTCCAACACCGTAATCTGAACCCCGACTTCAATCGGACCGTTGTGACAGGATTTACAAACGGTTGCATCATCTCCAGGTGCACCGGTACTTCCTAAGCCGACCGTTGTAGCCCTTCCTTTACGATTTGACATCGTCAAAACACCCAGGGCTGTCATTAAAAATAAAAAGTAAACGTATTTTTTCATAGTCCAAAAGCTTTTCAAAGGTACAATTAGTATTAAGACTCGGAATTTAAAGAAAGGTTAAAAGATGGCAAGCTCAATACCTGAAAATCGTAAAAATGATTTAATCTATTTCAATATCCCGGATCAGACCCTAAATTTGAAATATAATCCATTCAGACGGGTAAGTCTTGAAAAAAGAGCTCTAGTATGACGCTAGCTCAATACGAGCCAGTCTTTTTGTGGAATTACGATAAGATCTCATATAGTTTAAATCTCTCTAAGTCAATTACACTGAATTTTCTATTTATCAAATAATCACATTTTCGAAAAAATTATCTGATGTGCTCCAAATTCTGATTGAATGTATAAATAATATAAACCACCTACTAAACCACTGACATCCACATCTATAACTTTTTTTTCTCCCTCAGCCAGAACTTTCTTTATAACACTTCTACCATGAATGTCTCTGATCATCAAGATAATTTTACCTGAAACGGGATTTAGGAATTGCACAAAAAGTCTCCCTGTAGCAGGATTTGGATAAATTAAGACCGATTGCTTTTGGTTGTTGGTTGTGCTGGATATTATAATCGGCAGACAAAAAGAGGTGTCAATACATGGCGAAATAGTGGTAATCACAGCATAGCTTCCATCTTTATTTGGCTTGTAAATTTTTTCCGTCGCGCCGGGTATAACAGCAAAATTATCATTACAATCAACCCATTGGTAGGAAGCAATACTATCCAATGCGATTAAGGTATTTCCCAATTTGGTGATATTGGTATCCAGGGCAATTATATTCAGATCGAGTTCGATAAGACTGTCACAGCCCTGGCGGTTCCTCAATTTTATATAATACGTACCTCCCTCAGTGTAGACCTTATCATTAAATCCAAATTTTCTACAAGCTGTAATCTGAATAACAGTATCGCTACTTTCGCGAATGGTCAGATTCAGGGTAACAATACTGTCGCAACCACTTGCTGCTTGAAAATGGTTAATAAACGTTCCATTCTCCCGATATACTGTGCCTTGCCAATTAAAACTATCGCAGACGGTTAAAGTCTGCAAACTGCTAACTGTATCAACCATTGTAAGATTGAGGATAGTGATTAAACTATCACAAGCCTTTTCATTGTATAAAGTATGAACATAGCTTCCCTGGACAGTTAGTATGGTGTCATAGAATCGATATTGACTTCCATTACAGATTGAAACAGATATCTTTTCTGTTTTCGGAAACTCTGAGGTATGGAAATAGTTATCTGTATAATCGCATTCAAGGACAGAAAAATCTTTTGGCTCAAATATGCCATTTGCGTTGCGGCTGGTGTTGACCACCATGTAAAGGTCTTTTATTTGTGAAGCCTTAAATTTAAACTGTTGATCAACCAGACTATCACCAGGATTCAATGGAACTATTGAGTAAAATATTCCTAACAAATTACCTGATACAGAAGGATCCCCATTATAAAATGAAACCGGCAGATTAAGTTCAGCCAGAGACGAAGCATCCTTACTGTTAAAAACATCAAAGGCCACTGTATATTCATCTACAAATGGATCGTAGTTTACACAATTAATTTTACCCCACAGATTTGCTGCAGCCACTTTATACATACCATTGCTGTCGAGTAATGAAGCTTGCTGCAAAAAATTATTGTATTTGCCATTATTATAGGTGGCATGATTTTTAATAACTCTTGGCACTGTCAGATCATCATTTATAAATAGTGGGTTATAGGCATACTGATTCCAGACTCCGCGTGAAGGTGCCCAGCCCGGAAGGGTGTCGGGCGACCCGAAGGCGGTAAGGTATCCGAACGATCTAGGAGATTGACTTGCACCACCACATACGACACAAATTTGCGATTTTCCCGAATTATCAATATCGGCAATAATTGGGTATTCCTGAAAAGTTCCAGCAATGCATTTTACACTATCAATAATCTGTGGTGGATTGACACTACCATCAATCACCAATAAATTAAAATGATCGCGGTATATAATTTCCTGGATACCGTCCCCATTGAGGTCAAAGGTTGTAATTCCTGTAAATGCAAAAGTATCCCTTACTCTGAGCGACCATTTTAAATTTAACCTATTGGTCCCATCAAATTCAAAATTATGAATCGAAGTTGTTTTACTTACCAAAATGTTTGGTATGCCATTGCCATCAATATCGGCAATTGAAGGGCAGCTATTCGTGCCATTTACTCCTGGAATATAATTTTGTGCAATCAAGGCAGGCACACCATTATTCAAAGTATAAGCGTAAAGTTTTGACTTCACATCAATATCACCGTAAGCAACAATAACATCTAATTGCCCATCTCCATTAATATCAGCTACGCCTGTTTTTCCATCAAAATAGCCGTTATCCACTTTAATGTTAATGGGGGTCATTAGGTTACCGGCTATTCCTTTCAAATTTATTATATTTACCTTGTAAACACTAAAACCCGCTGCTAATTCCAAATCATTTGAGTCATTATCGAGTTGAGCCGCTACGCTAACTGAGTTTGTTGCAGCACCATCGAAATTTGATCCTACACCATTTATACCTCCTTCTGCCAACAATTTCCCAGTTTGCCCATTAAATATCCGGTTATTGCAATACACCTCTGTCCAACCGTCCTGATTAAAATCGGCAACTCCAAAACTCGGAGCACCAGGATCATAGTTACCATTGTAATAATATGCATCCGACGACCATTTCAGCTTACCTGAAAACTCATAACACCAAATAAAGCCCGCTGGATATGTTGAAGAACCATAACTAGATGAAAATATGATTTCTTTGATTCCATCGTTATCCACATCTGCAATAACGGGGGACAAGTTATAATTTTGAAATCCATTACAATCAAATTTCGTTTTCAAGCTTCCATTTCTTCCGTCAAAGAAATGCACTCTTTGTGTATCGATAATGGTGCCATCCAGTTGATTAATACCTCTTAGTAAGATTTCAGGAATACAGTCTCCATCCATATCCGCAACAAGTGGAACTTGTCTTGTTGATGCTATTTCTGTTGATTCCCATTTTTTTTCAAGGATAATGGGCGGCTTTGTATATTTAAGTAGATAATAACATTTTGCGGTATCATTTACATCAATATAGCAATTAGTATCCTGTCCAAGAATTATTAACGGAATATTGGATAATCCGATAATATAAGCTAAAATTTTGCTAACTTTCATATAGGTATTCATAAAATAAAGAAGGGCGTCTACCATTAAGGTATTCACCCTTCTTATAAGTTAAATTATAATTTAACAAATTTCAAAGTAGCAAATTTGCCATTAGCATTTTTATATCTCAGAAGATACAAGCCACCAGGCAATGAATGGTTAAAATAATGCTCGGATCCATTAAATAAACTAGAAAGAATAAGTTTTCCTGATGAATTAAAAATGTCAAACTCGGTTCTGTTTAATGATGAACTGATAATCCATTCATCCGATGAAACTGGATTGGGGCGAACTTCTACTTCATGCGCTTTCACCAATTTTGATCTTGAAGTAGTGCTCCCAAATTCTTCTCTGCCTAAGCAGTCTTCCGGTTTCCGTATTTTAAACACTTTGTAACAACCTGTGCTTGGACATTCGCAGGTATAAGGTATGGTGCCACAAGAGTAGATTACAAATATTCTTTCAGATTCATTATAAGGCCCTAAAGGATTATGAAATGAACCTTGCTCAGAAACTGGATTATTAGGAACGAAACTGCGGTAACATGGATATCCTGCCCTACTTACATTGAACTCCACCGTGTAGTCATAGGTACCGTTGCCTTTATCAATACAATTAATTCCATCAAAATATGCTTCTAAATCGCAAGATTGATAGTTTCCATTGATGCATGGTTTTGGTGGGCATATATCCAATTGAGCGAAACAAGTTGCAACACCTGGGCAAATTGGCGGCACATACCCAATAGTTGGGTTTTCGCAATTTTGATTATTTACTTGTCCAACTTGAATAGTATACAATATGTTAAATTCTTTATCAGAACCGTTTAATTGCCAGCAATCCCCAATTGGAGGAATAGGACCTGGTATCCTAATATCATACGACCAGATTCCTGTCATTGGGTCGCATTGAATATTGCTGATCTTCATCATGGAAAGCTGCAAACAGCCGGAACAATAATCTGGTGGAATAATCTGGAAAGTATCATTACAACCGCCATAAAATAATGTCAAGACCCATCTACCTTCTTGTATTAAGAAAGGTCCAAGCTTGTAGGTCCCATTTCCATAGCCATCTGTTTTTAAGAAATAGCGTCCAGATTCATCCGGATAAGGATCATCCATGAGTCTTTCCAAGACCCAATGTCTGTTATCTGCATTTGAAATAGTAAAGCTCACATAATAATAATCATCAGAAAAAACATGATTATTTGGATCGTTTTGATTACAATCGCCAATGATTATATCCACATCCGGTATACCAAAGTCTTCAAAACAGATTTCTACTGCATTAGTTGGCACATCTGGTAGGAAATCACCTGATGCATTTTTAAATTTTAAATAAGCTATTACATCCCGGCAAGTTGGATTAGGGCTTTGAAAATCCGTTTTAACAATTCTAAAAGAAAAAGTTTTGGCGGTCGTATTAATATTCAATCCATAAATATTAAAACCAGGAACCGTAATATCATCCAGTATGTTATATCCGTCAATTGTTGGTGTAGTATACCTACCTTTAATGGTTATTGAATCACCATCACAGGATACAATAATTTCGGGCTTATTATCAATTTTACCTGATCCATAGCTGCTGTTATCACAAGATTCACATATTCCATCGATATAAACATAACCCATATGAACACCAAGACCACAATCAGCAGCTATAAATTCTAGAGTGGCTATGTTCCCCACTTCGTTTTTCGGAATATTAATTCTATGGCAAGCCCAGTCTGATGTCTTTATGTGCTGATTTTCAAGGATGCAATCGTCGCTTGGATATAAAGTATTTGCGGGGCTAGAAATGCCATCAAAACATAAATCATAATTCGGAGCGAGATCACAACGAATGCTATAAAATGGTTGCTGATTCATATGTCCTTCCGGGTTCCCTAATACTGCTAAATACCAAACAGTAAAACTCCTATTTTCCTCAGTAACTTTGAATCTTTTAATTAATCTATTAACATCAGCGAAGAAATTACATTTAAGATCTACATTAGGATTATATACATGGCCTCTTGGACTATTCAATCGTAAAGCATATTGACCAAAGCGAACCATATCATATCCAGTTAAATTATCTATGCCATTGGGAACAATTTCAAACCTATTACTTACTGGCAATGTTGATGCTTCGGTATATATAACAGGTGAATAATTAGAATATAATGGTGTACATGTATTGCTCCCGTATCTATATGGTCCAGCATAATAGCCTCTATAGTATATAAATTCATCCTCAAATCCTCCATTATCACAGATCAAAGTATCTTGGCTATTCGAAATTCCAGGCAGTCCAATCATGGGTATTAAAAGGATTTGCTTAAGGTAATCTACGAATGATTTCGTAGAATGAGGGGGTAGAAATAAACCTAACACTACATAGAATATTTCTCATGGTAGAGGTTTTAGTGGTTAAACAATCTGCTAATATATTACTATCTGGAACGAGTGTCATGTTTTTAACACTTGTTTTTTAACTTCGGGATGTTAAATAAGATTTACAAACTTTAGTAAAGGGGATGTAGGCAAGCTGATCCAATTGATTTAATAATTAAAAACTGAGCTCCGGATATTTTCCAGGTCTGTTTTTAAAAAAATTGGTCAGAAAATCAAGGTCACTTTGCTCATTATCTGTGGGATAAAATGGAGTACCAAAATCTACGGATTTTGTTTGGTAGTTCATTATGGTTGGAATGATTGGAACGCCTGCCCCTTTGGCAATGAAATAAAAGCCCGTTTTTAACTTATAGACCTTTTTCCGAGTCCCTTCTGGAGCAATTACAATGGCAAATTCAGGGTGTTCATTAAACGCTTGAATGTATGCATCGACCTGATTGTGATGCTGTTGACGGTTGACAGGAAATCCACCTAAGGCACGAAATAGAAAACCGAAAGGAGGTCTAAACAAACTGTCTTTTCCTAAAAACCGAACTTTGTTAATTCCATAAGCCGACCGTACCAGGATTCCTACAAGAAAATCCCAATTTGACGTATGTGGGCCAATTGCTATAACATATTTGGGTAATTGGTGTAATGATTCGAAACCCGTAGATTTCCATCCCCAGATTTTGAGTACCCAAGCGGCCAACTTTGCTAACATTTCTTAAATATCTTTAGGTTTGCAAATTTAATGGATTCGTTTATTAAAGAGTAGGGATATATATGGCTGAAACAGCAAAAACCGGCGTTCAATTGGACCCAAATAAAGAGGATTTTGGTTTTGGAAAATCGTATTCCCAAACTAAGAATCGAATGATTACGGACCAGGGTCAATTTAACATTGAACGGATTGGTGTTACCGCTAAAAGTTGGTACCACGAATTGATTGAAATGCGTTGGCCCATTTTTCTAAGTCTTATTTTAGCTTATTACGTTGCTATCAATCTGATTTTTGGTTTTATTTACTTCATCGCAGGCTCTGAGCGAATCGTAGGAATTACTAATGAAACGATTTGGAAAGAATTTTATCAGTGCTTTTTCTTCAGCGTTCAAACTTTTACCACGGTTGGATATGGTGGCATGCATCCTGTTGGATTCCTTGCTTCGGGGATTGCAGGATTTGAAGCCTTAGCCGGCTTACTCACCCTGGCAATTATAACCAGTTTGGTGTATGCAAAATTCAGTAAACCCCGCGCTAAAATTTTGTATTCAGATCATGTTTTGATTGCCCCCTTTAAAGGGACTTACGGCTTACAAATGCGAATCGCCAATGCCCTGAGCAATACCCTCATTGATATGGAAGCCACTATGATTGTAGGCTTTACCCCCGAAGAAACCAGCAGCCGTATTTTAAGAAATCTGAGCCTGGAAATCAGTAAAATTGCCCTATTTCCATTAAACTGGACCCTGAATCATATTATTGACGACAAAAGTCCGCTGCATGGATTAGACCTCGCCAATATGGAGAAATACGACATGGAAGTTATGATTTTACTCCGTGGATTTGACGAATCCTACAATCAAAATGTACATTCAATGCAGTCCTATAGTGCTGAACGGGTGGTTTTTAATGCCAAATTTAAACCCATGTTTGAATTTAAAGGAGGGCGCACCCAATTGTACCTACATAAAATTGGAGAATACGAAACCTTGAATTAAACGAATTAACTAAAACAAAGTCTACTTACTGATGGCCGCAACAAAACAAGTGGAGGATTCACAACTCCTGGACTGGATCAAAAAACCGGAAAGCCTGGAAAAAGGATTCAGAGCCCTTGTTGAAAAATATCAACAAAAATTGTATTGGCATATCCGAAGAATGGTGTTGTCCCATGATGATGCTGACGATGTACTTCAAAATACGTTTATCAAAGTGTATCGGAGCATCGAACAGTTTGAACAAAAAAGTAGTTTGTTTACCTGGCTGTACCGGATAGCTACCAATGAAAGCTTGACTTTCCTTGAACGGAATAAGAAATTCCAATATGATTTTGTTGAAGATCAGGATGAACATCCAGCAATCAGTCAATTGAAAGCAGATCCCTATTTTGACGGAAATGAAATTCAATTGGCATTACAAGATGCTTTAAGTCGATTGCCGGATAAACAAAAACAGGTTTTTTTGTTACGCTATCATGATGAGATGTCCTACCGTGACATGTCTGAAGTATTGCAAACTTCAGAAGGCGCATTAAAAGCTTCTTATCATCATGCAGTTAAAAAAATTGAAGAATATTTTAAACAAAAAGAATTAATTTAATAATGAACCACCTAAACAATCCGGAATCAGATCCTAAGTTGCCCATGGAGGACTTGCTAAAAGGAAGTTCGGGATTTGTTATTCCTGAAAATTATATGGAACAGGTTCCTGATTCTATCATCAATCAAATCCGTTTGGATAATAAATTTGATGAATCACAAAATGAACTTTTTAAACTTCCTGCAAATTATTTTGAAGAATTTCCAAATCGAATTTTAAATAAAATTGAAAGCGGTCAAATACCAGAATCGCTACAACAAAATCCATTTAAAGTTCCAGAAAATTATTTTAATAATACGATCCAAAACATTCTTGAAAAAACATCGAATTCAGAATCTAAAGTAGTAGTTAAAACCAATTTTAAACAAGTTTGGTCTTATGCAGCAACAGCCTGCGTCCTGTTAGTAATTTCCTGGTTAGGATTCCGTTTGTATAGCGACCCAAAACCTGTGGATTATTTTAGCAATATAACTGAAGATGAATTATTGGAATATGTTTCAACTTATGCTGTTGATTTTGATCAATCCAGTCTTGCAAGTGTAATCAATGAAGAAGAAATTAATTCACTTGAAATCATGGATGATGATATCGATGACGAAACTTCAGATTTATTAATTCAAATTTTAGAATAAAATATTAAAACGATAGAATCTATGAAACGCTTTTTAATTACCATTTTAATTTTCAACGGTCTGGCTACTTATAGCTGGTCACAAGTTGATCCGGAGAGACGTCCTGATGGAAAGGAACGTATGTTGGAAAAAATGGAATCCATGCGCGTTGCTTTTCTAACCAATAAATTAGATCTTACTACCGACGAATCCACTCGTTTTTGGCCGGTTTACAATGAATATTCCCGTAAACGAATGGAATTGCGTAAAGAAATGGTCCTACAAAAACGCGATGCCCGGAATAAAGAAATGAGTGAGGAAGAATCCAATAAAGCACTCGAAGAGCAATTTAGCATCCAGGAAAAAGAACTCAACCTGAAGAAAAATTATTACGAAAAATTTAAAGCCATCCTTCCTCCTCAAAAATTAGCACAACTTGAACCGGCAGAAATGGAATTTAATCATGAAGTAATCCGAAAATTGAAAGAACGCCGCGAAAACAGAATGGGCGGAAAAGGCATGAACAGGAGGTAAATTCTCTAATTCTGCAATTTTACAATGCTACAATCCTGCAATCCTTCTATTTCACATTGTAACATTGTAGTATTAAACCATTGGAACATTGTAGCATTGTAGCATTGGAACATTGGAACATTGGAACATTTCTTCCAATATATGTCGTAACTTTGCAGCTTATTATCCTTCATGAGCGACCAAATCAAGCATGAATGTGGACTAGCCTTTGTGCGTCTGCTGAAGCCTTTGGATTTTTATCAAAAAAAATACGGAACCTGCTTTTATGGTTTACAGAAACTTCATCTGTTACTCCAAAAACAACGAAACCGGGGCCAGGATGGAGCCGGCCTGGCTACCATTAAATTGCATGTAGAGCCCGGTAAAAAGTATATTTCCCGACGCAGAAGCAATTCCTCAAATTACCTACAAGCCTTGTTTGAAGGCGTTATGCACCATTTTAATAATCTGACTGACGAACAATTGAATGATGCCCAATGGATGAAAGACCATAAACCGTTTATGGGTGAAGTGCTGTTAGGTCATTTACGATACGGTACTCATGGCGATAATACCATTGAAACGGTCCATCCATTTATACGGGAAAACAATTGGATAAGCCGAAATCTGGTTTTAGCCGGAAATTTTAACATGACCAACGTCGAAGAACTCTTTGAAAAATTGGTTTCTTTGGGTCAATTCCCTAAAATTAAAGCAGATACCATTACCGTACTTGAAAAAATCGGTCATTTTCTGGATGAGGAAGTTCAACAATTGTTTAATTGGTATAAACCGGAAGGATTAAGTCAACAGCAAATTAATCCATTGATTTTTGAAAATCTGGATGTTTGCAATGTCTTGAATAAAGCGGCTAAAAAATTTGACGGTGGCTATGTTATTGCAGGCATGATCGGACATGGAGATGCCTTTATATTAAGAGATCCTAATGGCATCCGCCCGGCATTTTATTACCAAGATGACGAAGTAGTTGCCATGGCATCTGAACGTCCGGCTTTGCAAACAGCTTTTGAATTGCAATTAGAAGATATCAAAGAACTAAAACCTGGAAACGCACTCATCGTAAAATACAATGGTCAGGTTAAAGAAGAATTATGCCTCGAGCCCCAGGAAAAAAAATCCTGCAGTTTTGAGCGCATTTATTTTTCAAGAGGCAATGATTCCGATATTTATCAGGAACGTAAAAATCTTGGACGGGAATTGGCCGGACCAGTCATCAAGGCGATCAATGAAGATTTTGAAAACACCGTTTTTTCATTTATACCGAATACGTCTGAAACGGCTTTTTACGGATTGATGGAGGGTTTATACGATCATCTCAACCAACGCAAGGCAAAACATATTTTAGAGCTTCCACAACCCATTTCAAGCGATTCTCTAAATAAAATTTTATTCAGTAAACCGAGAATCGAAAAATTAGTAGTAAAAGATGATAAAATGCGGACGTTTATTGCAAACGATAAGGTCCGTGGTAAAATGGTATCGCATGTTTACGATGTAACTTATGGGGTTGTTCGTCCTGGAATTGATACTTTGGTCGTTTTAGATGATTCTGTAGTTAGAGGAACTACTTTACGAGACAGCATCATTCATATTCTGTCTACTCTAAAACCCAAGAAAATAATTGTGGTTTCTTCTGCTCCACAAATCCGCTATCCGGATTGTTATGGAATCGACATGTCTCAAATTGAAAAATTTGCTGCCTTCAAAGCATTGGTAGAATTGTTGCAGGAACAAAATAAAGAAGACTTATTGGAAGAAACACTCGAAAAATGCCTTGCACAACAACATCTACCCCTTGATAAAATGACTAATTATTTGGCTGATCTTTATAATGTCTTTAGTTATGAAGCAATTTCTAAAAAGATCGGGCAGATGCTTACTCCTGAAAATGCACCTTCTGAAGTTGAAATCATTTTCCAAAAAATTGAAGGCTTGCATAAATCCTGTCCAAATCATACCGGAGATTGGTATTTTTCAGGTAACTATCCGACCCCTGGTGGATACCGTGTAGTGAACACGGCTTTTATTAATTATATGTTGAAAAATGATGTTCGGGCTTATTAAGCGCTCTGATCATTTTTTTGAACACAATAGAAATCCATTTAAGTAATTGATAACAAAGGCATCCCGCTTTTTTTCGTAGTTGATATTTTTAAGAAAAAAACGATATTTAAATTGGCTCGACTCTAAGTCAATGGGTTTTTCCAAGAGTGTATTCGAATGTTCATCAGAATAATTAGCCTCCAATTTTGATACAAGGGATTCTAAAGAAATTGAATCTTTCACCACATTATTTAAAATAAGACACTTACATAGTTGTCCATCCAATTGTATGCTGTCTTGAATTGATCCATCACTTAAATCCACAACAAACATCCATTCTGCCGGAATTAATGGAATGCTGTTGCGATCGTAATAAGACAAATATCGGGTTTGTGAATGCACTGCATTCATTTGGGTGCTATCCATTAAACCCAACTTTTCAAACAATGCATATTCATCCTGATTAACTATTAAACTATCCATCACAAGGCCTGTTGGAATGATATCAGACAAATCGTCAAGTGCGCCGATGCTTTTGATTTCACGAATCATTTCCTTGACTTGCTCTTTTTCATTACCCGGCAAGCTGCTTAAATCAGATTTCATTCGTCCAGCTTCCATCAATTGAAAAGCTTCTAGGTTTTTTTGGATCCGATGCTTCTGATTTCGGACTGTAGTTTCGAATGCATCTATTGGACTCATAGTTCCTACAATTAAAAATCCCATTAAACTTAATGGAATCCATTTGATATTATCTTTTTTTGAAAATATAAAATAAATACAAATTCCTAACAACCAGATCCCTGTTATGAGTACAAAATATCGGGGAGGCGTAAACCCATAATCTGAAAGTCGCCGAAAGATCGCAACAAAAAGCAGGAAGACCAGGGGTAATAATCCGTAGTAAAAATATTTTTTATAAAAACGAGATAGCTTGTTTTCATATAAATCCGCTAATTTAAAATTCAAAAGAAAACTGAATATTCCAACACCAGAAAAACCAAGAACCAGAGAAGAAACCCATCCGTGAGGCAATTGCCAGTTTGCTAAAATTTTAAATCCAAAAGCATATAAAATTACAAAGTAAAGCATGCTCATAGGAATCAGAATGTAATTGACTAATACCTTTAGTGCTTTGATCCATTCAACTTTGTCTTCCGTCTTTAAATTAAATAGTGGGTATCCGCTTAAAAAAAAGATTGGGTGGTAAAAAAACGCGATAATAAAGAAGATATAGATATACAATTTTCCTTCAATATGAATTTCAAACAACTGATCCACTGCAACCAATGCAATTGCGAGTCCTGAATAAATTACCAAAGTATAAAATGCACCGATATACCATTGGATTAGTAAATTTTTATTGTATTCCCAAAACTCAAATGGAGCCTCTGGTTTTAAAAATGGAACTACAGATACGAACAGATGAAAAATTAAAAATATTGAAAGAAAACGAATCGGGCGTCGCAAATGCTCAAATTCAAAATCGGGAGCAATGGCAAAATAAATAATCAACAACAAAGCAATCCCAGAAATTAAGATCAGGTATTTTTGAATGACTGATTTAGCATACAATTCACAACAGGCGTGCAGTCCGATCATCAGGGGCAAACCGGTACCCAGTGTAAACATCAGTCGCTGTTTCCAAATGGTAGAATGATCCACTCCAATATCCATTTGGTTAATTGCTAACAAGGTAAATCCAACAGCACACAGTGCAGCAAGTGGAAACCTTATAATAACATCTTTAGCATTATCCCAAATGACTGGAATCGAAAAATCTGACCATTTCATAAGAAATCCATTTTGGTAAAAAAGTAAATTCGTTCAAATCTACTATAAAAACGGGATGCCAAATTGCCTATTCCTGAGTCGGAAATACAAATCCGGTCATTTTTATAATTTTCATGAGATATTCCCCATAGGTACTTTTGCGCAATAAATAAGCTTGCTCATACAATTGTTCAATACTTATAAAACCCATGAGATAGGCTACTTCTTCAATACATCCTATTTTTAATCCCTGTCTTTGTTCAATAACCTGAATAAATTGCGATGCCTGCATGAGCGATTCATGAGTCCCAGTATCCAACCATGCAACCCCACGACCCAGCACAGAAACTTTAAGTTTTTTTGCTTTCAGATACTCTATATTGACATCTGTAATTTCATATTCACCCCTGGCAGAAGGTTTTAAATTCTCAGCAATAGAAACCACACTGTTATCGTAAAAATAAATTCCCGGTACTGCAAAATGTGATTTAGGGTTCTCAGGTTTTTCTTCAATTGAAATGGCATTGAGATCATCATCAAATTCAACAACTCCATAACGCTCGGGATCTGCAACAGGATAAGCAAAAATTACCCCTCCGCTTGGATCAGAACTTGCTTTTAGTAGATCAGGAATTTTATGGCCGTAAAAAATATTGTCTCCCAATATCAAACATACCGGATCTTTCCCAATAAATTCTTTACCCAAAACAAAAGCCTGGGCCAAACCATTTGGCACCAATTGTTCTTTATAACTGATTTTCATACCCAACTGGGACCCATCTTTCAATAGTTCTTTAAAATGAGGTAAATCCTTTGGTGTTGAAATAATCAATACTTCCCGGATACCAGCCAACATCAGGGTAGACAATGGATAATAAATCATCGGTTTGTCGTAAATAGGCATTAACTGCTTACTCATCGCCAGTGTAAGAGGATATAAACGTGTACCCAATCCTCCAGCTAGTATAATTCCTTTCATTGTATGTGTTCGATTTGATTTTGCAATTGTTTTTTTACTTCAGACAGAATCAGCTTCAGTTGATTTAATTCTAATGCATCTTCTTGTTCTATGAATCGAATGAGCTGTTCACAACTTTGAATTCCTTGTGGACAATGAATCATAGAAAAATTGGTCTTTAATTCATGAACCTTATTAAAAAGCTTTTCAGTATTATTTGTCTTTACCAATTCTGAGATAGCATTCATTTTTAAATCTGAATCTTCAATCCATTCATCCAACATTTCCTTTAAAAGTTGATCATCTCTGAAAACAATTTCCCGGATGAGTTTCAGATCAATTAAGATTTCCATATTCTGTATAAAGTTGATCTGTGCGAGGATAATAAATAAACTGCGCTCCTAATTCGGATAAAACAAAAATGCAAAAATGATTTGAATGGCTTTTATATATTTTTTGAAATTCTGATATTTTATCTTCTTCTATAAGACTTTTCACAACAAATTCTTCCAGGCTGGATGCATGCACAGACCAAATTCCGGTTTCAGATCCTGCTTCAATCAATTTGATACCCATTTCCAATTCCTGTTGGTGAATGATAAAAATAGGATAGTTGCTGACTTCCTGGTCAAGCATGATTTCAAGGGCTTCGTTTAAAGCTTTTCGATAACGTCTTAAATCGTCCTCGAGTTGAAGGTATTTTTCAAAATCTACATTCATTTGTGCAAAGATAATAAGGCCACACTTTCTATATGATTGGTATGGGGAAACAAATCAACTGGTTTAATTTTTATCACTTGATAACTTTCCTTCAATAAAGCAAGATCCCGAGCCTGTGTCCCTGGATTACAACTAACATATACTAAAGTTTCAGGCTGTAATTGTTTGAGATGTTCAATAACTTTCTCATGCAATCCTGCCCTGGGCGGATCGACAATAACTACGTCTGGTTTTCCATACGAAGCTAATAGATTTTCAATTGAAATATCTTTTGCGTCAGAATGAAAAAACCGGCAATTTAATAATTGATTAGCGTCAGCATTAAGACGCGCATCTTCAATTGCTTCGCCAATTTCATCCACTCCAACAATTTGTCGCGCTGAATTTGCCAAATAAATGCCAATACTGCCAACGCCACAATACCAATCATAAACAGTTTCAGTTCCTTTTAATGAACAAAAGTCTTTAACGATTCGATAAAGTTCCGTTGCTTGGCGTGTGTTTGTCTGAAAAAAGGATTTTGGACCGATAAGAAAATTTACATGGTCCATTTGTTCAGTCAGGTAATCTTGCCCAAATACTTTTACAAAATTCAAATCAAACAAACTATCGTTTCGTTTTGGATTAATCACTTTATAAAAACTTACAATTTCCGGAAATTTTTTAGGTAACACTTCAAGAAGGGCATCCAATTTTTCCTGGTCATCAAAAGCAGTTACTAAAATACACATGATGTTATTTTGAGAATTGCTTCGGATAATCAGATTTCTCAAATATCCTTTTTGCTCATGAATATTGTAAAAGTCCCATTCTTGTTGGACTGCAAAATCTTTAATAAAATTTCTTATCTCATTCGAGCGATCAGATTGCAAATAGCATTTCTGAATATCAACTACTTTATTAAAATTACCCGGTCGATGAAATCCCAAAGCAAGTTTATGTGAAGCCTCCAGTTCGGTATGCAACTCCTGCTCCGTTAGCCAGCGTTTATTAGAAAACGTAAACTCCAGTTTATTTCGATAAAATTCGGTTTGAGATGCCCCTAAAATGGGTTCAAATAAGGCCTGATCAATCTTGGCAATACGGGTTAATGCATCATAAACAACCGTTTGCTTTTGATTCAATTGTTCTGTATAATTCAGATGCTGCCAACTGCAACCTCCGCAAATTCCGAAATGGGCACATACAGGATTAACCCGATGAGGCGAAGGCATTAAGACAGATTCTGTTTTACCTTGCCAAACCCCCTTTCGCTTTTTTGTGAGAATCACTTCTACCTGATCGCCCGGAATTGCTTGGTCTACAAAAACAACCAGGCCTTCTGCAGTGCGACCCACAGCAGCTCCTTTGTGTGCAATTCCCGTTACATGCACGATTTCTCTTCGGATTGATTTTTTTCTCATAGTTGAAGTATTTCAAATTCAATCCTTCTGTTTTGATAACGTCCAGCTTCAGAGTCGTTTGATTCAACAGGATTTGATTCTCCTTTGCCATCAAAAATCAGCCGCCCGGATTCGATTCCATTTTTAATTAAATAATTGATGACCGATTGGGCCCTGTTCTTAGATAATATCAGGTTATCTTCATCAGAACCTACATCATCCGTATGGCCAGTAATTTTCAACTTCAAGTTTTTCTGGTTTCGTAAAAAATGAATGAGCTCATCCAATTCAAAAAAACTTTCTTGCTTCAATTTATCGGAACCTGATTCAAAAAAGATGTTTTTCAGAACGATTGGCTTGGAGTTTGGTTGATCTACTTTTCTAAGCTTTTTATAGATTACTAATGGATTATAAATTAAACGAACTTCACTGCATCGAAATTGATCCGGTTCAAACACGTATTCAGGATTTGAAACGTGCAAGGCATAATCTGCTCCGGTAGGTACAGAAATTAATACATGACCTGTTGTTTCAAGTTCCTTGCTAAAATAAATTTTTTTGTTTTTTAAATCAAATACATTTATTGATGTAGCAATGGGTTTATTGGTGTTGAAATCACTTATAAACAACTCAACATAACTAGAGGGTGTTATATGTAAATGTTCAGGCAATTCCAATTCAAATAAATCTATATTAAAGCGAAGTTTGTGATCAACTTGATTAAAATGATTTTGGTCACTTGCAAAGCAAGCATGTTTACCATCAGGATAAACAATAAAAGACGATTCGTCACCTTTTGAATTGATAGGATATCCCAGATTAACTGGCCGTTGCCACTGACCCTGTTCTGAAAGTTTTGAATAAAATAAATCTTTACCTCCCATACCGGGATAAAAATCACTTGAAAAATACAAAATTCCACCATTGGGATGCACAAAGGGACAGTCTTCATTGCCGGTAGAATTGATTGCTTGACCTAAATTTTTTGCTACTGACCAGGACCGGTCTTCTTTGCGTTTACTGTACCAAATATCAAATCCACCCAAGGTGCCTTTTCTGTTGCTGGTAAAAAAAATACTGGATCCGTTCGAACTAAAGCAAGCCTGTGATTCGTAAGCCGCTGTATTAATTTTTTCACCCATATTAATTGGTTCAGTCCAATGATCGGATTTAAAATAACTGATGTATAAATCGCAGCCTCCATAGGAGTTGATACGATCACATGAAGTGAAAACTAAACTTAATCCATCCGGAGAAATTGCAGGTGAGCCTTCATTATTTGGTGAATTCAGTTCATCAATCGGTTCCGCTGGAGTCCATTCATTATTTTCAAAATAACTGATATATAAATCTTCATCATTAAATTTTGTTCTTCGTGTAAAGACCATAATTTTAGCATCTGCAGTCAGACTTGGAAGATATTCTGAGAATTCTGTATTAAGTTTACTGATTGGTTTTGGAACGAGTTTCAATGGATTTTTGAAAGCAGAATCAGCGAAATGCAATTTAGGTAACAGCATACGCGCTTTTGACAATAACTCTTTATGGACTGTATCCAATTCTATAAAACGAAGTAAATTTTGTTCAGCTTCTTTAAATAAATCCAATTGGTATTGACACAATGCCTGGGTATAATAAACTTTAGGATTAAACAATGAATCCAAAGCAAGCACCTGATTAAAATGCACGGCAGCGCAGGAATAATTTTTTATATCATAACAAACAGAAGCTAATTGTAACTGTGCATCAATAAATTTTGGATTTTGACCAATTAATTTTTCAAATAACTTAATTGCTTCTTCAAACTGATTGCTTTGATAATGCTGAACAGCTTTTTGATATAGTTTTAGCTCCGATTTACTTGCATTCTTTGAAGTGACCACATCCTGCCCGTGCAGATTGCATAATAAAATAAAGTGGATTAAAAAAATAAATGAAAGTTTCATCTCAGAATGGTGAAACGAATAAACCTAAAAATTTGTTATAAAAATTAAGCTTGCTCCGCTAATAAAAGTGAGGCTGATTGGGAACCCAGTTCAGCTGCTTTTTGAAGATCGAGAATGTAATCGGCTTTTCCTGCTGCTTTACGAGCCATACCCCGATGCATAAACACTTCAGCTTGATTGGTTTCCTGGTTTAATTCTGCTTTTTCAAGTGATTTATCAAACGCATCCAATGCAGCATCTACCTGACCTAATGCGAATAGCGATTTCCCATAATTAAACCAGGTCTTAGACAAGTATTTAAGATTTGGATCATTTTCAGGAAAATTCCTGGTAATAAATAATTTGTATTCAAATGCGGCTTTATCAAATTGATTCAATTCGAGATGGCAATTTCCCTTCACGCGTCGCGATGCCCAATACAGTGGTTGCAATGCGATTGATTGTTTGGTTGCTTCTTCCAGTGCAGAAATGGCACCTTCCAAATCATTTTTAATCATCAGACTCCTTGCAAGACCGTAATGCGAGGAAGCATTCATAAAATCATACTTGATGCTCTTTTTGAAATCATAGATTGCATCATCATAATTTTTAAGATGAAAATTGATGTAGGCCCTTTTTTCATAAGCTTGTGAATGCCGGTCGTGCTTTTCAATAGCTTCTGTTAATAATTGAATGGCTTCTTGCTCTTTACCGATTTGTTCAGCCATTTTCTTTCCTTCTTGATAAAGCATCACAGAGGTTTTATCCCCCAATGGTTCAAAATGACAGTAATGTAAAATTTTACCGTTATCTGTCATCCAGGCATTGATGCTGCCGGAAAGTGAAAATTGAGCACAATATTCAATTAGACTGATCGTATTTTTCCAAACTTTTTCTGATGAATTTCCGATAAACCGACCAATATTTAAAGATTTGTCTTCCGGAAAAAAGATTGTTTCAGGGGTTTTAAAGAGAATTTCTTTCTTATAAAGAGTCTCTGAGCGTTGAATAAAAAGTTGATAAACCTTTTGAAATGAACGTTCAGTACCAAATTCAAACTTTCCCTGTATGATCACTTTGTAAAACGTGCCATGCATCATAAATATCCTGTTTTTCAGCCCATCCGTAATTATTTATATTGATTTTACTCAATTCAAATGAGAAAAGCAAATAAAATTCCGGTATTTGAAATATTGAAATATGTAGCTGCCTGTATTAAAAGCAGCTAACAAAGATCGTAAGAAATTAATGATAAACCAATTAAAACAGGCCCTAATTGATTAATAATCAAAGAATTAATTTTTTTATATGTATATAATTATGATTTCTTGGTGTTTATATATAGTCTTTTGACTTAATCAATGGTAAAATACGTCCTATCAATGAGCCAATTCTTTCATTTACAGTCTGTTAATCAAATCCAAACGCGTGTACCTTCTGTGCAATTCTTACAAATGGCAACGGCTTTTCTGGAGGACCAAATTTGCTTTCTGAAATTCATATATTCGTTTCCATTCCAAATTGCTTTAAAATTGTCATCTTTCAAACTTCCCAATGGGTGACTGGCATCTTTATCAAAACAACAGGGGACGACCTGCCCATCCCAGGTAATTACAGGTGCATGCCAAAGTTTCCAACACCTGTTTTTTAATTCATTTTTAATTTGAAACTGGCCTGTTTCATTTTTTTGGTAACGGGAATAAACTTGTGATTCTGGAATAAAATCTGAACCATTTTCAAAATCATAAATTTGGGCCGTCTTTAATTTAAGCTCATCAACTCCCAACGAATCTGCAAGTTTTTTTAAATCTGAAATCTGATGTTCATTTGATTTCATAACGATAAACTGGATGATAACATACGGCGTTGCGGACTTCAATTGCCGTTTCATGGCAACGAGATTTTGAATTCCCGCTATTACTTTATCTAATTTGCCTTCTTTTCTATAAATTTCATAAATTTCCTGGGTGGTGCCATCCAAAGAAATGATCAATCGGTCTAAACCGGATTGAATGATTCGCTCTGCGCGTTGTTTATCCAGAAAATGCCCATTGGTTGAACTCATGGTGTACAAACCGAATTTATGTGCAATGGAAATTCCTTCTTCAACATCCGGGTGTATAAAGGGCTCACCCTGAAAATAGAAAGTGACAGCCCAAACTTTATTCTTTATGGGTTCAAGCCATTTTTGAAATTCCTGAATTTTAAGATTTCCGGATGGTCGATTGAAACTTCGCAATCCAGATGGACACTGTGGGCAACGCAAATTACAAGCCGTAGTTGGTTCAACAGCGATTGCAATTGGCAGTCCCCAATGAATGGGCCTTTTAATAATATTAGAGAGATAATATGAAACGAATACCTTGGCTGCATTCCATAATCTTTGCAGACGGATTGTTTTTATAAATATTTTAAACTCTCTAATTTTCAAATTGTGAAATATTATGCAAAGTTGCTTGTTTATTGATGGATTCTTATCAAATAGAAGCAATATTTAATTAATATGCTACGAAATAAAAATTTTGGATTTTAGATTCATTCGTAATCCGAGCCAATTTCACTTATGGTGGGGCAGTTTTAAGAATTTATTAATACAAGTAAATTCAATTTTTTATACCCAAGTTAGTTTTCCCGGCTAATTCAATTTGGCAACTTAAGCAGAAGCGCTTAATTTTGATCGAAATTTCCAATTCAATTTTAAGAAATACAAACCAACCCGGGAAGTAAGTCCATATGAAGTTTTTAATTGCAGGTTTAGGAAACATGGATTCAGACTATTTTGGAACCAGACATAATGTTGGATTTGAAGTTTTGGATTTTATTGCCTCTGGTTTAGGTGTTACATTCAAAGTTTCAAGTTTTGCGCATGTTGCTGAAGCTTCTTATAAAGGAAAAAAATTAATTTTAATTAAACCAAGTACTTACATGAACTTAAGTGGTAAAGCCTTAAAGTACTGGATGGAAAAAGAAAAAATAGAGCTCCAAAATTGCTTTGTTATATTGGATGATTTGAATTTAGATTTTGGAAGCATTCGGATCAGACCAGAAGGATCAGATGGTGGTCATAACGGATTAAAAGATATCCAGGAAAAACTAGCAACTAATAAATATCCACGACTTCGAATTGGAATAGGAAATCAATTCTCAAAAGGAAAACAGGTTGATTATGTTTTGGGAAAATGGAATGAAAAGGAATTAAAATTTCTTCCTGAAATAATTAAATTGTCTGGAGATGCTGCATTAAGTTTTTGCTTTGCAGGTCTAAGCAATACAATGAATCTTTTTAATTCAAAAAAGATTGTGACTGAAAGCATCTAATATTCCAATCTTAAACTAATAATTTATTTTTAATATGCCGATCCAAATGGAATAATAATTTTATTTAATACGGTTCATTTAGAATTTAATATTTATGAAAAGAAACTTTATTAAACTAATATAGGTCTTATCTTTTTTCAATTTTACTGATACGAACAAGTTTTAATTTAATTAAGTTTCGAAAGTAAAGAACGAATTGTTATCATCGAATATGACGAATATAATCAAAACACCATTCCAGTAATAGCGATTTACTAAAATGGAGCAATTAAACAACACATGCAATTTATAATAAATTGTATAAAAAAATCAACAACCACATTTGAAGACATTCCCAATGATGCCGGGTTTTAAAAAAGTCTTAATAAAAAACAGCCATCCCCGGCGTTCGGGGATGGTCTGTTACAAGGGCTTACTTATTACAACAAGAATAATATCCCGAAGCACAGTTCACTGAACATTTAGAACCAATTTGATTCCCGCCAACAACCTGATATCTTGAATCGACCGAACAATTGGAAGATCCAATCCCTCCATTCGCACATTCTGCCGGAATTCCCTGTTGCACACAGATGCAACTTATCCATGAAACATCCGGATCTGCTTTTGGCAAGCCATTAGAATAAAATGCAAACTGATTAGCGGCATCCGACACAGTTACAAGGCTATGACCAACGAAATCAGCTCCTGCATTCACGCTAAACGTTTTAGATGTCCCGTTTGCCAAGTTCACAACCAGCCGATCCCCAAAATCACTCACACTTCTTACAGAAATCGATTGCATTCCACGATCAACAAAAGTTCCCCGAAGCATATATACCTTATTATCCGCCTGATAAAAACCCGGAACCAACAATACATAGTCCGACTTTTCAATCAAAGCATAAAGCAAAGCACTCGCACGTTCCGATGTTTTTAATGTCAATGAATTATTAGATTTGTCACAGGATGCGATTAATAACATCCCCGCAAAACAAAATAGAATTAAAATTGCTCTCATGATGATACCATTTAATAGATGAAAGGATCTCTAAAAACCATTGAATAAAATTTTAAATAGTTTATAACTGAACACTCACTTAATGAATAACAGAATTGCTATAAAAAATTCTACAATAAATTGTCAGTTTGTTAGAAGGTCCTATTAAAATTATTTTTTACAACAAGCGTAAGTCCCTTCTCCACATTTTACACTGCAACGCTCTGTCACACCTGATCCTGCGACGGTTCCGGAAACCTCGACCGAACAATCAGTTGCGCCCATACCGCCTGAATCGCAGGTTTCCTTTTGTGGTAAGGTTTTGCAACCGCACTTAACGGCATCAACATCTGGATTTGAAATTGGTAACCCATTCCGATAAAATCGCTCCTGATTTACAGATCCACTCAATGTTGCTAAACTATAGCCATGATAATTTGCTGGGATGTCTGCACGTGTAGATAATATTAAATGGGATCCGTCAGATTTTAATACATCCAATCCATCCTGGAATTCTGTTACTGCAATTGCCTGTATCGTTTGATTGATTGAATTGTTCTCGTGATTCCGGAATACATAGATAAGATCCTGTGCCATTCCAGATTCTTTTAATAAAACCAAATAAGTATTGCCTCCAAGCAATCTGTATGGCACTGCTGCAGCACTTATTGCAGAATTCGTTGAAATGTGTTCTTCGGCTTCATTTTGACATGCACTCCATAAAATGCCACTGCATACCGCTAATAAAAATAGGTGTTGTTTCATAGTTAGTAATTAGGTGTTAGAA
The DNA here is from genome assembly GCA_016714025.1 of Saprospiraceae bacterium. Classification (NCBI taxonomy): domain Bacteria; kingdom Pseudomonadati; phylum Bacteroidota; class Saprospiria; order Saprospirales; family Saprospiraceae; species Saprospiraceae bacterium. The sequence continues at coordinate 442,376 of JADJOB010000002.1, forward strand.
ATAATCCTTACTCACGCAGTTGGACGCCTGCGATTTGAATAGCCATGCATGGGTTGTTCTCAAATAATAGCTCAAAGCAAAAACATCCTGATGAAATTAGCACCAACTCAATGCGCTTATTATTTACAAATTTATTGAATGCACTTATTTCATTATTGAAAACGCTTAAAGGTCTTTTTACTGAAATTTACTAGGAGGCTGTTCTTTTCTGAAATTTACCAATTCAGCCTATTTAAACTAAAGTTCTAATTTTCAGCCCTTAAGATTGAAAATAAAACGGAATCCTATTACCTTTGCAATCCTTTTGAATAGCCCTTGTTGGGCTGTTTTTTATTTATAACTATTTGATATTAAATAAGTTAACTATAGATTATGGGAATGATTACCAGTATCCGCAAAAGACTTTGGGTCGTAACTGTCCTGATGGCCCTCGCTTTGATCGGATTTATTGTTATGGATATGTCCTCCGGGAAATCCGCAAGCCTTTTTAATAATCCGGATACCGTTGGCAAGGTTGCCGGACAAACTTTAAGTTGGGCTGAGTTTCAAAACACCGAACGGGTGTTGTATGCCAACTCTGAAGTCGACTATTTTGGTCGTAAAGACTATATGTGGAATCAATTTGTTGAAAAGGCCATCTTAGATAAAGAGGCTGGTTACAATGGAATTGGAGTCAGTCCTGCAGAAATTAAAGAACTTGAATTTGGGTACAATTTGTCGCCGGTAATTCAAAGAAATTTTAAAGATCCTAACACAGGTCAAATAAACCGTGAACAATTAAATACCTTCAAACAAGGAATTGAAGATGAAAATTTGGATCCCCGTCTCCGTGATTTCTGGATGGTTCAGGAAAAGGAAGTCGTTAAAGACCGTATGTATAATAAATTGGGAGCCATCGTTTCCAAATCTTTGTTCATGCCTAATTTTGCCATCGAACGGAATCAATATGAAAGTAATTTCCGCCTGGATTTTAATTACGCAATTATCCCTTATCAGGCAATTCCGGATGAAGAAATTAAAATTGAGGAATCAGATTATATAGCAGAAGCCAATACTAAAAAATCCATCCTTAAAACAGATGAAGAAACCCGTTCTTTAAAATATGTGGTATTAGATATTATCCCGACTGCTGAAGATTCCAGTCTTGCTAAATCTGCCGTTGAATCAAAAATTGAAGGATTTAGAACCAGTACAAATGATTCTAGCTTTGTAGTAAGCAATTTAGGAACCTGGAATGATGCTTATTTAACTCAAGCAGAATTAAGTCCTGCTTTAAGAGATACGATTTACAAATTTCCAAATGGTACAGTTTATGGTCCATATATCGATAATGGAGAATACCGGATTGCAAAAGTTTTAGATAAAAAAGTAATTCCAGATTCCGTAAAGTCAAGTCATATACTAATTCAGGTTAAAACAAGAGAGCAATATCTATCTGCAGTTCGTTTATTAGACAGTCTTGGAAATTTAGTTAAAACCGGAAAAGCACGTTTTGATTCTTTGGCTATGAAATTCAGCCAAGATCAGGGATCTGCCGTTAAAGGTGGGGATCTTGGTATGGTTGCATTAGGTAGAATGGTGAAACCTTATAACGATGCAATATTCTACAGTTTAAATAAAGGTGAAATCAAAACCATTCTTACACAATTTGGAGTCCATTTAATTCAAGTTACCGATACACGTTTTACAACCAATAAAAATGCAATTCATCTGGCTGAAATTGGAGAATCTATATTGCCTGGAGAAACAATCACTAACTCCATATATGATGAAGCCCAAAACCTGATTCAAACCAATCGGAATCTTGAAAGTTTAGAAAAGGCCGTAAAAGAAGGTGGAAAATATACCATGGAGTTGGCCGGTAATTTATTTTTAAACTCGTATCAAATTCCTAAATTAGGTCAAAACTCAAACAATACATCCAGAGAGATGGTGCGTTGGGCTTATGCTAAAGACACTAAGGTCGGTGATGTCAGTACAGAAGTTTATAGCTTACAGGAAGAACAAAAAAAATACATAAACAAATATTTAATCGCTGCCTTATCTCAAATCCAACCTAAAGGAATTGCATCCTATGAGCCTTATAAAGAACAATTAAAGGGCGATATCATAAAGCGCAAAAAATTTGAAAAAATTAAAGAAAAAGTTGGACAAATTGCTGATTTAACCTTGGGTCTTGGCGGCTTTGTTTATACCATTGATACTGCAAAAGATATTTCTCCATTTAGTGGTTACATCACCAATCTTGGGGAAGAATCAAAAGTTGTTTCAAACTGCTCAAAATTAAGTGAAGGGCAAACTTCACAACCAATTATGGGAGAGAAAGGAGTTTTCATTTGTAAATTAAATAAAAAAGTAATTCCACCCGTTGAACCCAATTTAGATCCATTCCGTGCATTCTATGTACATCCGGCTAAAAATGTAGCTATGAGTTATCTCATGAAAGCATTGCAAAAAAAGAATCCGGTTAAAGATTATCGAAGTAAATTTTTCTAGTTAATACTAAGGCCCTTTTCAGGGCCTTTTTTTTAAGCAAGAATTTCATCATTGGAATCTTGCCTGGAGTCAATTCCTATAGTTACCATTTAATAAAACTCTTTACCAGTATTGGATTGTGGTCAGAATAAGAAGTGTGTAACACCCGATGGGTACAAAACTGAACCTTATCAACATCACCTATTATAAAATCTATTCGCAAACCAGGTAGCGCTCCAACGTACGTTGTACCAAGCCCACTTCCACATTTTAGAAAACTGTCTGTACGTCCCTGGAGCAGTAGTTTATAACTATAGGAAAACGGAGTGTCGTTAAAATCACCCGCAATCAAACAGGGATATGGAGATTGTGCCGCATGTTCCTTTAACATACGAGCTTGCTTTGAACGGACAATCGCAGTGTTTTTATATTTGCGAAACATTTTACGGAGCGTACTGATTTTTTCACTATTTTGTTCATCCTCATCATCGGTAATTTGCTCCAGCTCTTTAGTAATCCGGTTACTTTGTAAATGCACACTGTACACACGTAATTTTCTACCTTGTACTAATAAATCTACCCACAGACAGCTGTTGGTTTTAGTTCCAAATTCAACCAGCCCTTTGTCAAGTATTGGAAATCGTGAGTAAATTGCTGTACCGTGTTGAATTAAGTAATGAAAGTAGGGATACAATCCGGTTTTGTTTATAATATCATCTGAGAAAAAATTATTCTCCTGAACGCACAAAATATCCGGTTCATGTTCCCGGATAAAAGCAGTAAATTTTGCTTTTTTGGTTTGCATTTTTGAACTGGAGGTGTCTTTCAATTGCTTTAATCCATAAACATTGTAGCTCATTACAGAAATGGCTTCTTGTTTGCATTTTTTATTAGAAGATTCTTCACCAAAAGCAAACATTTTTTGCCAACAGGTCCATCCAATTAATAAAGTAAGTATGGGAAGCCAGCTATTTTTTATTTGAAAAACTACCCAAAACAGAACAAATAAAATATTAATTAAAAACAGCGCCGGTATAAATAAACTGCTGATTGAAAACAACCAGAAACGTGCGGGATCCAGGCCTACAATAAAATAGCAAATAGCGCAAAGTACAGACCAGACAATGTTGACGGATAATAAAAACCGCAGCATCGCTTAGTCTTTACCAAATTGATCCAAAAATTCTTTTTCTTCCTGACTTAATTTTTCAATGCCCTGCAATCTAATTTTATCCAAAATGGCATTCATCTTTTCTTCTTTTGAAACTGGTGGCTTAAATTGAGTACGCTTTTGAACAGGAGGTCTTTTCTGTTGCATCTTATTCGCATTTTTTGAAAAAAGGTCTAACCAGCTATCCATAGCAACGCCTTTGCGGAGTAAATTGATGTACGCCCATCCCCAAAATGCACCTCCTAGATGCGCAAAATGTCCACCACTGTTGTTGTTTTGACCGGCGAACAATAAATCTAAAATCAAAACAGCCAAGGCAAGATATTTAATTGGAATGTTTCCTAAAAACAACAATCTGATTCCATAATCAGGTGAAATCGTTGCAGCTGCAAACAGGAGTCCTATAACAGCAGCTGAAGAACCTTGCGCATGCACTTCAATGCCTTGATACCACGGCAACACGAGGGTACTTATTAAGAAAAACAAACCCCCAAAAATCGCCGATTCAATAAAAATAATGATGGCTCGTTTTCGTCCAATCAGGTCCTCCACAATGGTAGATAGGCTGTATAACCACAGCATATTCCAAAGCAAATGAAAAAATCCTTCGTGTACAAATACGTGGGTAATCCAGACCCAGGGAAATTTGATATTATGCCAAAGGTCTGATGACAAACTGATGCTGTTGATGATGTCATAATAGACTTCTCCGGGAAATCCTCCATTGGCAAAACTGAAATAACCTTTCAATAAATTGATTGCAATAAAAACAAGGGTACACAATACGATTACCCTCAACCAGAAACCTCCAGTTCGAATCCGATAGCTGAGATCTTTATAAATGGAATCAAACATGCATTACCATTTTTTACGCCAATAGTATAGCATTAAAAATCCAAAAAGGGCCCCACCTAAGTGAGCATAATGGGCAATTCCTGTATTGTAGCCGCTAAGCCCCCAGATTAAATCTCCACCAATGAAGAACAGTGCGAGATATTTTGCTTTGATTGGAATGGGTATAAACATCAAACTCATCGGTAAATTGGGGTACAAATAGGCCAATCCAACAAACAAGCCATTAATAGCCCCGGAAGCACCAACTACCGGTATGTTCATTTCATCTACATTTCCGAAATAGTGTACCAATATGAATTTTGAAACTATATGCAAAACCGCCCCGCCTAATCCACAAGCAAGGTAATAGGTTAAAAATCGCTTCGTACCCAGATCATTTTCCATCATCGGACCAATAAAAAACAAGGTCAGCATGTTAAACAGGATGTGATTGATATTCCCATGCATAAACATGTGAGTAATTGGCTGCCAGGGTCTAAACATGGGACTTTCAGGATAAAACAGGTATAAAAAATACTTGTAATCACCCATCAAGGTCGAAGCAGCTAAAAATAAGATGACATTGATAATGATCAGGTGTTTAACGGCTTCTGTGAGGCGAATCATGTAATTGAATCCAATTTAAGTTAATAAGGAGCTGTAAAGATATTTTAAAATTATTAATATATGTTTTGGATGTCTTAAAACTTAGTATAGTTGACTTACTCCATTTAAGCTTTTAATTCATATTAATTTGGAAATTCATCTCATTAAAATTCATATTAGCAAAAAATAAATATGTTAAAATATTTGGTAATCAAAATAATTACATTAAATTTGGTAAATAAAAAATTATTTCTAAAATTAAAAAACATTTCCAAACTTCCTTAGACACTTTAAAAAGTTATTAAAATTAACTCTAATTAATTCATTACTGCTTTTAATATTATCTGAACTTAAATCTCACACTTATACAACTTGTGATTTATCTGATGGACGTAATAGTTAAGAATTTAATTGACTTAAAATATTCGAAGTTGTTTTTAAATTTCAAGTAACTTCAATGAGAAATTTAGGTTTGGCTATTTTTTTAATTGCCATTAGTTTATTTGACACATTGCAACTTGTTTCTCAAGATAGCATTTGGCCAATAGGAATAAAAAATGAATTTCCCATTGGTGCAGATACTTTTGGTACAGAGTTTCTTTTTTTTAAAGAACGTGGGACTGAGCATTTTTTTATTAAAAAATTTATAAATTTTGCAAGCTGTGTTTCTGCTATAAGTTTGGACTCAAAACTTATTTATTTTTCAAATGGTATTCATATTTATAACAAGGATTTGGATATCATGGAAAATGGCAATGATATTAATCCGGGTCAAGTACAAAAAGATTTTAGTAAGGAAGGCTATCCATCACTGAATTCATTTTTTAGTGTATTAAGTCCAGGGAAAGAGAAAGAAGAAGTGGATTTGATTCACATGCAACAAGAATATCAGGGTGGTAAATGGAAAGATTGCATAGGTTCCTTTTTATACCATACTAAAATTGATATCCATGCAAACAATGGATTGGGTAGAGTCATTTTTAAAAATAAAATAATTGGAAGGGGGCCTTTTAAGAGAGGCAGTTTAGCAGCCTGTCGCCATGCCAATGGCCGGGATTGGTGGTTTGCAGTAAATCCCTGCAATGACTCTTTGCAAGTCTATTTATTAACTCCTCAAGGCCCTAAAATACATCATTTTGACTCGCTCAAATATAGATTGCCAGAAGCTGAAGGTCAAGGTGTATTTAGCCCTGATGGCAGATTTTTTGCCATCAATACCAATAATTATCCACTTAATCAAAGTGAAATTCATCTATTTGATTTTGACCGATGCACAGGCCATTTTTCTAACCATCGTTCCTGGCATTACAGCGACCTTCCTCAAGATCATACGGCAGGTGTGGCCATATCGGCCAATTCACGGTTTATGTATATTATTTCCAGATTGGTAATCCATCAATATGATCTTTGGGCCCCAGATATCATTCAATCAGATCAGGTGGTGGCAACCTATGATGGCTTTGTGGATCTGTATGGACCTACTGTGTTTTTTACGGCTCAGTTGGCTCCCAATAATAAAATTTATATAACTGGCAGAACCTCACTTTTTAAACTAACCGTTATAGAAAATCCAGATTTACCCGGTTTGTTATGTAATGTAAACCAACATTCGCTATCCTTGCTATTTCAAAACAATTTTTCAATGCCTTACTTTCCTTATTATAGACTCGGTGCTGAAAAAAACAGTTCATGTGATACCTTAATTGTAGCTAACAAAAATAATCCGTTCAAACAGCAACTAGAAGTATATCCAATTCCAGCCCATGATAAAATTTATTTAAAATATGATATCTCTGATCCAATTATACAGATAGAGTTATTAAATCTGGAAGGAATCACTATACATATTCAAAAAGATGTTGCCAATCGTGAAATAAATATTAGCAGTTTAGGTCCGGGAGTGTATTTTATGAAATATAAAACAAGACACAATTCAGGTGTTCAAAAAATTTTAGTGAATTAAATCTACTTTATTTCTAATTGAGTCTTTTATCATATTCTTGAGAAGCATATTATTCATTCTATTGAATTAAAGACTTCAGATTCATTCCTGTCAAGCCGTGATTATTTTCGATGTACCTTTATAGCTTAATGTAAAGCTAATGATTCAATCAGACGTTTTAATATTAGGAAGCGGAATTGCCGGATTAAGTACTGCCATTCAATTAGCTGAGAAGAATCCAGAATTGGTGATTCGGGTGGTCAGTAAAACAACTCAGGAAGAATGTAATACACGCTATGCGCAAGGAGGAATCGCGGCCGTCTGGGATCGGATCAAAGATGATTTTCAAAAACATATTTTGGATACCATGGATGCGGGCGATGATCTTTCAGATGAATCGATTGTAAAAATCGTTGTCGAAGAAGGTCCGCAACGGGTTCAGGAATTGATTGACTGGGGTGCACGATTTGATAAGGTGCCAAATGATAAGGATTATGATCTGGCACGGGAAGGAGGGCATTCTGAAAAACGAATTTTACATTACCGGGATTTGACGGGTGCAGAAATAGAACGGGCGCTTATAGAAAAAGCAGCTAGTTTTCCAAATGTAATTCTTCTCGAACATTATTATGCCATTGATGTCATTACTCAACACCATTTAGGGTATAATGTAACGCGCATCATGCCCGACATTGAATGCTATGGAGCCTATTTACTCAATCTCCAAAACCTGGAAGTCGAAACCCATCTGGCAAAAATTACAGTATTAGCAACCGGAGGTGCCGGCCAGATTTATAAAACGACTACAAATCCGATCATTGCTACCGGCGATGGGATCGCCATGTTGTATCGGGCAAAAGGTCATGTAGAAAATATGGAATTCGTTCAATTTCATCCAACGGCTCTATACCAGGCTGCCGGTGAAAATCCGGCTTTTCTGATTTCGGAAGCGGTGCGTGGTTTTGGAGGAATTCTTAAAACCAAAGATGGACAGGAATTTATGCACAAATACGATGATCGACTTTCCTTAGCTCCCAGAGACATTGTAGCGAGAGCCATCGATAGCGAACTAAAAGCACGTGGAGAAGATTTTGTTTGCCTGGACTGCCGGCATTTAGACAAAGATGAATTTGTCAAGCATTTTCCAACGATTTATGAAAAATGCTTAAGCATAGGGATCGATCCAATGAAACAAATGATTCCTGTGGTACCTGCATGTCATTATATGTGCGGAGGAATCAAAGTAGATGCATTTGGCAGAAGTTCGTTAAACCATTTGTATGCCTGCGGTGAATCAACCTGTACCGGTTTGCATGGTGCCAATCGCTTGGCATCAAATTCTTTATTGGAGGCTGTTGTTTTTGCATATCGTATTGCTGAAGCGATTGCACAGGAAATCTCTCACCTTAAAATAAATTATAAAATTCCAGAGTGGGATGCAACGGGTACCGCTCATCCAAAAGAATTGATCTTGATTACACAAAGTATCAAAGAACTCAAAGAAGTAATGTCTTACTATGTGGGTATCGTCAGGAGTAATGTCCGGATTGATCGTGCTCTTAACCGTTTGCATTTATTGTATGAGGAAGCTGAGGATTTATACAATACCACGACCTTATCCGCTGCACTCTGTGAGTTGCGAAATTTGATTACCATTGGATATTTAGTAACTCGTTCAGCAAGTATGCGCAAAGAAAGCAGGGGCTTGCATTATACTACGGACTATCCGGAAAAAAATGATTTTAAACAGAGTAGTTTGTTGTAAAACATTCGAATTCAAGGGTATTTAAAAATATAAATGTTATTCTTATATTTAAATCTATTGTTTTCTAAATCTCTATGTGCCTATGTGGTTCAATCATAATTTTTTTGAAACACATAGAAACATAGGAACATAGATACATAGAATGGATTTTTTATCTAATCTACTGTTTCCTAATTTCCTATGTGCCTATGTGGTTCATTTATCATTTTTTTTGAAACACATAGAAACATAGGAACATAGATACATAGAAAGGATTTTTTATCTAATCTACTGTTTCCTAAATCTCTATGTACCTATGTGTTCCAATAGGAAATTTAAAGCATTTTACCTGCTTCAATAAAATATTTGCAATCCCAATTTTAAAATAAAAAAATTTGTTGATTAAAATACTATAACTATTTTAGTCTTTTAATTAACACCCTAATATATGAGAATCACCAAAAAAATGTTAGATGACCTTAGCTATCAGGTGCTTGGGTGCGCTATTGAAGTCCATAAAACATTAGGACCTGGATTACTTGAAAGCGTCTATGAAAAATGTTTATTAAAAGAATTCAGGCTAAATGGTATTGAATATTCTAATCAAGTTAAAGTTCCATTAAACTACAAGGGGACACTATTGGAAACTGAATTAAGATTGGATATACTAGTTGAAAATATTTTGTGCGTTGAATTAAAAGCGCAAGAAGGTTTTTTACCTATCCATGAAGCTGTTTTACTTTCATACATGCATTTATTAGAAAAACCAAAAGGAATTCTAATAAATTTTCATTCTATAAACATTTTTAAAGGTGGACAAAAAACTTTAGTAAATAAACTATTCTATGACTTATTAGAAATTTAAAGTATAATAAAAAGCGGATTATAATTATTTTTTTTTAAAAATATAGATTGAATCAACATAGAACAGATCTATATATAATAATCTATTGTTTCCTAAATTCCTATGTGCCTATGTGGTTCAATTATCATTTTTTTTGAAATACATAGGACATAGGAACATAGAAAGCATAGAAGAAATTTTTATAGAATAATCTATTGTTTCCTAAATTCCTAAGTTTCTATGTGGTTCAATTATAATTTTTTTGAAACACATAGGTACATAGGAACATAGAAAGCATAGAAGAAATTTTTATAGAATAATCTATTGTTTCCTAAATTCCTATGTTTCTATGTGGTTCAATTATAATTCTTTTGAAACACATAGGTACATAGGAACATAGAAAGCATAGAAGAAATTTTTATAGAATAATCTATTGTTTCCTAAATTCCTATGTTTCTATGTGGTTCAATTATAATTTTTTTGAAACACATAGGTACATAGGGACATAGATACATAGAAGGGATTTCTATGTGCTTTTAGGGTTTACTTACAGTTCTTTTAATTTTAATTCATCTGCTGCCTGATAAATTAAATCAAGTTCATAACCTTTGGAAATCAGGTTATTTATAGCTTTTGCTTTATTTTTATAAGTGGAATAAATTTTTTGGAGTTGAATTTTCAGTTGCTCGTAATATTCATCCGGATCAATCTCGTTGAGCGCTATGGATAATAAAGGTTCTCCAATTCGTTTGGCTTTAAGATAGGTTCGTATTTTAATTTTTCCCCAATGATGGATTCTAAATTTGCCGCGGGCATAGGATTTAGCAAATCGCTCCTCATTTATAAATCCGTCTTTTAATAATTCAAGAAATATCTCATCTGTATATTCTGGATCTACCCGTAATTGTTTTAATTTTTGCTCAACTTCCATTTGACTGCGATCCTGATAAGCGCAATAGTGTTGTAATTGTTTGAGTACTTTATCTTTTGTGGAATACATCTGATATTACAAAATGGAATGAATGGTAACAGCTATCTCCTGAGCAGGATCGTGAAGATGCGTATTAATTCCTAATTGAATTGCGGCATCTATGTTTTCAATCCGGTCGTCTATAAACAGACATTCTTCAGCAATTAATTGTTCCTTCTCAAGAATGTTTTGGAAAAATTCCAATTCCGGTTTACGCATTCCGCATTCAAAAGACAGGTAAACCTGGTCAAACAAAGTCTCAAATTCAGGGCTTTGGTTGTGCAATTGGAGCATTCTTTTAATATATCTCAGATGGGTAATGTTGATATTACTCATAAGAAATAGCCGGTAATTGGGTCGCAATTCACGAAGCATCTGCATCCGGTTTTCCGGAAAATCAAGAATCATTTGATTCCAGGCGCTGAAATAATATTCCCCATCCTGCACTTTTTTTGAGCGCCTTTGGAGCCGGTTAAAAAAAGCTTCTTCTGAGATTTGGCCTTTTTCGAATGGGAAGAGCGCCATTTCAAAGAAATCAGCCATTTTTTCCGGATCTAAAACCGCCATAAGCGCCTCCATGGTCGCCTGTTCGTCCAGATTTACCAGTACATTTCCAAAATCGAAGATGATATTTTTGAGCATTCCTTAGCTTAGAACCTACAAATATGTAAATTTGCCGACTCATTTCAAACCGGGGCAGTCCGGAAAAGAATTGTACACATGTCCATGCCGGTTAAAGCCTGGTATTTTAACGGATTCTGATTAACGTATCAGATTTTTAATTCTTAATTATTAATTTTTAATTCTTAATTGAATTTTGGTCCCATAGCTCAGCCGGTTAGAGCATGGCGCCCAAAGCGCCAGGGTCCCTGGTTCAAGCCCAGCCATTAACCGGATTCTGATTAACGTATCAGATTTTTTTTAATTCTTAATTATTAATTTTTAATTCCTAATTAAATTTTGGTCCCATAGCTCAGCCGGTTAGAGCATGGCGCCCAAAGCGCCAGGGTCCCTGGTTCGAGCCCAGCCATTAACCGGATTCTGATTAACGTATCAGATTTTTTTTAATTCTTAATTATTAATTTTTAATTCCTAATTAAATTTTGGTCCCATAGCTCAGCCGGTTAGAGCATGGCGCCCAAAGCGCCAGGGTTCCTGGTTCGAGCCCAGCCATTAACCGGATTCTGATTAACGTATCAGATTTTTTTTAATTCTTAATTATTAATTTTTAATTCCTAATTAAATTTTGGTCCCATAGCTCAGCCGGTTAGAGCATCTGACTCATAATCAGAGGGTCCCTGGTTCGAGCCCAGGTGGGACCACCTTTCCTTTTATTCTCCCTAAAATTGGAAATAAATAAAACTGCTGGTACTTTCCTGACTTAATAAGATCATAGAAATTAAAAATGCCCAAATAAATCCAGAAAACCACCAGGGCCATTTTTTAAATTCTGTCAAAACGTTTGTGTTTCTGAATAACCAGTGTGTAATGAGCATGCAAACCGTAATAACAGTTACTTTACTGAGATCAACCGCATTGATAAGTGCTTTGGCTTCGTGACTAAATCCAAACATAGACTGCAACATCATCCACGCGCCGCTAAAATCCTGCTCTCTGAAAAAGACCCAGGTAATATTGATTAACATAAAAGTACCCAGGGCTTTTAAAAAATTTAAGCTTAAAAATTGGTTGGTATTTAATTGTACGGCGTGTATTTCATGGAGTGCATGATGGTCGTGATTGTGGGTCTTAAAAAAACGCTCTACTGCTAAATAAATTCCATGCAATCCGCCCCAGACTACAAAGGTCCAGTTGGCACCATGCCATAAACCACCTAACAACATGGTCAACATTAAATTGATGTAGGTTTGCATTTTGCCATTTTTATTTCCTCCCAAAGGGATGTATAAATAATCACGCAACCATTGGGATAAGGTAATGTGCCAGCGTTTCCAGAAATCTGAAAAACCAATTGCAGCATAAGGGTATTTAAAATTTTGTGGGAGTACAAATCCTAAACAAGCGGCGACACCTATTGCACAAGTTGAATATCCGGCAAAATCAAAAAAGATCTGACCTGAAAAAGCAAAAACACCCATCCATGCATCTAAAAACAGCAAACTTTCTTTTGCATCAAATACATCGTTGGCTGTTGGTGCCAAGAAACTATCTGCTAATACCACCTTCATAAATAGACCTAAAGAAAGTAAAAACAAACCATCTATAAATTGGCTTCTGGTAGCCGCTTTCGGATTTTCAAATTGAGGCACTAATTGCGGGGGTCTTACAATTGGACCTGCAACTAAATGCGGAAAAAAAGTAACGAATAATGAAAAATCCAACAAAGATTTAACCGGTTGACTTTCCTTTCGGTACATATCTATGGTATAACACAAAGTAGTAAACGTATAAAAGGAAATACCGGCCGGTAAAATGATGTTTGGCTTGGCAGGATGAAAATCCCATCCAATCAAATTGACCAGATTCACAAAATTATCCAATAAAAATCCACCGTACTTAAAAAAACAGAGCATCCCTAAATTACCAATCAAACTAATTACTAAAAGTAATTTCTTTTTTACCGGATCGTTCTGTTCATATAAGGCTCTGCCAACAAAAAAATCAACAACCGTTGAAAGCCATAATAATAAAATAAAAACAGGATTCCAGGCTGCATAAAAAATATAACTGGCAATAAGTAAATTGACTTTCTTTACCTTCCATGAAAAAGGTGCATAATGCAAACCCAAAAGAATAATAAAAAAAACTATAAATGTAAGTGAATTAAATACCATAAATTTTTAGATTAAATGCGATGAATTGCTTTTTTAAAAATGCTAAAATTGCATATTGAATTTCCAACCACAATCTTGCCTCAATACATCACATAATTTTTTAGTAAAAACTTTTCCACCAGCCAAATCCAAATGTGAATATTCCGGACAACGAAGGCTGGTCAATTCCGGATAATCATAAAAATGAATTCCTTTTAGCTGTGTGGTATCCAGAATACGTTTCCAAAACTTATCTCTTGGAAAAATGATGGCTTCTTCATTCCATTCATCTCCTGTTGAAGGGGTACGTGTTATAACCATCTCAACTCCTCTGCTCTTCAATTTATCTACACAGGTTTTAACAATACCTAATAATGAATCAATTTGAAATGCAGTTGGTGGTGGCTTTTTCTTTCCCATATCTCCGTACAATTTCCAAATGTTTTGTACGACTTTTGTTTCTGCAGTGTCTGCTGCAAATCGATCTGTCATATAGGATTGACGATGTAAATTGACTCGTTCAAATTCCCTTGGAAAAACCGGAAGTACAAAAACATCCTTTCTTCTTGGAATAGGTAATTTATCAATCAAGGGATTGAGTGTAAAGTTTTCCTTATCTAAAAATACCCAATATGATTGCAAGGCCTGATCAATATAAAAGGACATTTTTTGCGCATACGTCTCATCCACTAAATAACTAAGTCCGGCCTGGGGTCTTTTATAAGGATTGGGCCCAAAATTAAAAAACAATTTTTCGGTGATATCGAGTATCAATTTCCCTTTAAAATTTTCATCATTTGCTAAATCTTGTAAAACTGGCAAAGGTGTTGATCCGACATGCGCTAATTGCACTGGAATCTCACCGGTTTCCTGGAACCAGGTTTCAGCATCCAAATCATATTTAATACGGGAAGACCCAATAAAAACAGTTGTTTTGTCTTTGGGTTGATATACTTTACGTCGTTGATGCGCCCAAAATTCTTTGCCATCATCGTATGAAATGTTGTATCCACTTTTACGAAGATAAAATTCCCAGCTTGAAATGGCTGCTATCACAAGGAACAGCGCCCATAAAAATGATTTTACCAGAATTGTTTGAGTTTGCATAAGTTTGATAAGATCGGCTAAAATAAGCCAATTGAATTTATTCATGGAATTTTATTCAAAATCAGAATTAAAAATTAACCATGATAATTTATCAGTGTGTTTTTTAAACTATTGAAATTCTAACTGCCTAAATAGGGTCATTCCATTCAACAACTATCAATAGCTTGGCATTTACAATATCCCAACTTAATTTTATAATCATGAAATGATCCTTAGCAAACTTTACAATTTCAATAAATACCTTTGAATTTCCAGGTTTCTCCTATTATTTATATCTTGTGAATTAAATCTATTGGTGTGCGCTTTATCATCCTCAGTTTAGAATTTCTAGTATGCTTTTTTAATGTGGGTTTTGCACAAAGCCCCAGTTGGCGCTTATGGGCAGATGGATTACCCACCGGAGTTTATCCAAGAATGGTCGTTGCACCAAATCACGATATTTTTTACAGCCTATTAGGAGCCGGTACCAATTTAGGCCTTGTTTTTAAAGCCAACACACAAGATGCTTTGGGTCAATTTACTGCATTGCCTAAAATTCCCAGACCCAGTACGATTCAAAATAATATTGTTGCACTAGGTTACAATAAAAAAAGTGAAGCGATTGTAGGAATATACAGAAGTGATAATACACAGCCCTGGTTGTTTAAGTATAATAAACTAACAGATCAATGGGATACCGCTACTTCAACTGTTACTCCTTCGCTGGGAGGACATTGTATAGCAACTTCAGAAAACGGAACTATTTATGTAGGAACTCGCTGGGCTTACATCTATAAATCAACAGATGATGGAAATACTTATGAAGTACTATATGACAGCAAGTCAGTAAAGTCAGCGCATCCGTGTTATTATCCATCTGCTTTAAATAATTCCGATTCCAACGGGGCTATTTTTTCAATTGCAATAGATCGCAATGGCAGAATTTATGCCGGTACCGAAACAGCCGGTGTAATATATTCTGATGATGAAGGAAGGTCCTGGCATCCTGCTGATATTTTTGCATGTCAAACCAATGACCCCAATCAAAAAGATACCACCAGTTTATATTATCCCCTTTCAATAAGTGGAAATGTAGCTGCCATTGGATTTACGAAAGACAATGCCCTGATTTGGTCCGGCGTAAATATGTGGGCACTCAACTGGAAAAATAAAATGGGTTTTGCCGATTATAAATCACAAACTGTTGCTGAAATTAAAGGACTTCCGGACTATTTAATTCAAACCGGACAGCAGGTTTCTAAATTAGTTACTACAACAAATGGTCAAATCTTTTTTCATTCCGGATCATCAACAGGTGCTTCTCAAATTGGAATTTATACTTCTTTTGATGGCATCCACTGGACCTCATTTAATAATGGCATTACAGGACAAAATGATGGTACCTCCCAGGGATCTCTTGCCGTTGACGGCAATAAGGTTTTTATGGCGACCCGAGATGGTAAAGTATGGATTTACGAAGACAGTTTAGTAAGTAATTCCGATCAGTTTTTATTGAAAAATAAATCTAAAATTAAATTGAGTCCAAATCCTGTTAAAAACTTACTGCAAATCGAACCAGATCCCTCCATTCAAAACGATGTACTTGCATTTATTCTATACGATGCAATGGGGAAAAAAATAATTTCAAAACAGCTTAACAGTTTACAAAAATTGGAATTGGATGTTTCGGAATTTGCATCCGGGCTTTATTATATTAAGTGGGTTTCTAGGAATCAAACTTTTTTAAACTCTTGTTTTATTAAAAACTAAGATTGATTTGAAAAAGGATTGTATTAATAGTATTTAAACCATACTAATTTAATTTTTCCCAAATCGCTGAAATGCATAACGATTTAATTGCTCCTGATGATCCGGATGTGCAATTTTAATCAGCGCTTTTGCTCGTTGTTCCATGTTCATTCCAAATAAATTAACAAGGCCATTTTCTGTTACCACCCAATGGATGTGACCTCGTGTTGTCACAACGCCAGCCCCTTCTTTTAAAACCGGGACAATTCTCGAAAGCCCTTTGGATGTTACTGAAGGCAGTGCAATAATTGGTTTTCCTCCTTCAGAAAGAGCCGCACCGCGAATGAAATCCATTTGTCCGCCAATGCCTGAATATTGCAGTGTCCCTATAGAATCCGAACAAACCTGTCCGGTGATGTCGATTTCAATGGCACTGTTAATTGCTGTAACTTTTGGATTTTGTGAAAGGATGTATGGATCATTGACATAATTTATATCCAGTGCTTTTACTATCGGATTATCATCAACAAAGTCGTATAATTTACGGCTCCCCATGATAAATGAAGTTACATTGTAGCCATGTATGATTTTCTTTTTACTGTTATTAATAATTCCATTTTGAATTAATGGAATCACCCCATCTGAAAACATTTCGGTATGCAATCCGAGATCCTTGTGATTTGCCAAATTGTTTAATACGGCATTGGGTATATTCCCAATCCCTAATTGCAAGGTGGCCCCGTCTTCAATCATGTCAGCAACCAGCTTTCCAATTTTCTGATCTGTTTCACTGGCCGTTAAATCATAACGCACTTCCGGTAAAGCATCTTCCACCCAAACCAAGGCATCAAAACGACGTATGTCGACAAATGCATCCCCATGCACCCGTGGTATGTTTGGATTTACCTGGGCGATTACTTTTTTTGCATTCTGTACCGCTGATCTTGCTATGTCGACCGAAGGACCCAATGAACAATACCCATGTTTATCCGGGGGAGACACATGCACGATAGCCACATCCAATGGAAGAATATTTCGGGTAAACAACTGAGAAATTTCACTTAAAAAAACCGGAATGTAATCTCCCCGATTGCTGTTAACAGCGATCCGATTGCTTTCAGATACAAATAATGAATTAATATAAAAATGTCCTTCCAGAGCAGGATCATTTAAATCAACTTCTTTTAATGAAATGCTGACCAATTCCACTTGCTTTAACCGCTCTTTTTGTTTGATAAGGGCATTGATCAAGCAAACCGGTGTCGCTGCACTGCCATGCAAATAGACGCGCTGGTTGGATTGTATGCATTGCACCGCTTCTTCAGCCGTTATATAATTTATTGGATTCATAACTAAATTATTCTTTAGGTTTACTATCAAAGCAATTCCATAAAGCTACATGATAAATAAAAATCATGTAATATTGTTTTCAATTTCAGATAAAAAGAAAAACTCAAATTTCATTTTAAATATCAAGATGACGAATATAGACCAAACATTTTGGCAGGATCGATGGGAAAATGGACAAACCGGATGGGATGTTGGTTACGCATCTCCCGCTTTAGTAGAATATATGAAGCAATACCCCAATAAAAATGCAAAAATTTTAATCCCGGGCTGTGGAAATGCGTATGAAGCCGCAGCACTTTTTGATTTGGGATTTACCAACATTCATTTACTAGACATTGCTCCGTATGCAGTTGAAAATTTAAAAGAAAAATTTAAAGCTATTCCACAAATTCACATTTGGTGTGGAGATTTCTTTAAACATGAAGAAACTTATGATCTTATCATAGAACAAACCTTTTTTTGTGCATTGGATCCATTACTTCGACCGGACTACGTCAAAAGCTGTTACAAACTTCTCAAACCGGGTGGCAAAATAATCGGCCTTCTCTTCAACATTCATTTTGAGAAAGAAGGTCCACCTTTTGGTGGAACAATTCAGGAATACCGCGAATTATTTTCAAAATATTTTACAATTCAAAAAATGGAAGCTTGTTATAATAGCATTCCGCCCAGAGCAGGAAATGAATTGTTTATTATTATAAAAAAAGAAAACGCTTAGAAAGGCAAAAGTTAAAAACTGATTTTAAAATTTATTTTTCCACATCATGCTTTCCACCGGTTTGTTGTTGCGTTCTGTATATTTAGCATTCTGCTTCTTATTATAAAAATTTTCTATTTCACCATCTACCATAAAGTAAATTAATTGCCCTATGGGCATTCCGGCATAAATTCGAACGGGTTGGACGCAACTGATTTCTAAAGTCCAGTTGTTGCAAAATCCGACATCTCCTTTTCCTGCTGTTGCATGAATATCGATTCCCAAGCGACCTACACTGGATTTTCCTTCCAGAAAAGGAACTGCATGATGTGTTTCTGTATATTCTTCGGTAACACCCAGATAGAGGGTACCGGGTTGAATGATATATCCTTCCGCCGGAATTTCTATGTACTCAATGGCATTGTGTTTTTTAGCATCCAGCATACGTTCGGTATAAACAGCCAGGGTTTTACCTAAATGTACATCGTATGAATTGGTACCTAGACAAGATTTATCATAGGGCTCTATGATAATATTCTTTTGCTCAATTGCTTCTAAAATTTTTTTATCGCTTAATATCATCTTTAACTTGTAATGTGCCAACCGTAAATCATTCCATCGTCTCCTGCGGAAAATAGTATTTGGGATTCCTTGAACCAACACAAACTATTCACACTGTGCGAATGGGCGGCAAATTTAGGTCGGGAAATCTCTTTCACCAAGTCCAATGTTTGTTTTTGCCAGATTCGAATGCTTTTATCTCTGCTTGCTGTTGCTATAAAATCAGTTCCCTCCAGAAAAATAATGTCATTAATCGCAAACCAATGCGCTTTATGTTCAATTTTATTGTTCAGCTTGTTGTCCCAGGTTTTTAATCGCGCATCGATTCCTCCTGAAATTACTAATTCGGGATTTTGTAAACAAGCCATTGAAAAGACCGTTTTGTCATGGGCAGCAATTTTTTTTTCAATCAATTTGAATTCAGGTAATTTTAATTGATAAAGATTGCCATTGCTATCTCCAACATACACCATATTGTTTACTTCATCAACAGTCAGACTGCGCAACTTTGCTGGACTGAGATGCAAATGATGCACCCATTGTCCATCGGTGGTATTCCAAAGTGATATGATTCCATCTCCGGAAATCGAAATCAGAAAATCATTCCACAAGGCAAGTCGATAAATAGATTTAGTATGAAATCGAAAACGCCTAACGAATGCGCTTCCATCTAAACGGATGCTGAATAGATCCCCTGACATCGTGCCAACATACAGTGTTTGGCCTTTGGCATCCAACAACAAACAGAAAATTTTATCCTCCATCCTGGCGATCGAAACGCCATCCTTCTCTTTCCCAATTTGCCAATGGGTAATCAAACCATCACTACCTCCGCTCAACAAATCATTTGGTTTCAGGCCTTGACAAATTGCATACACGGCGCCCTTATGGCCTTTAAATGTATATGTTAAGTCAATGTTGATACCTAGTAGTTAAAGTTTAAAATAATTGTGGCATGCAATTTTCATTAATAATAACAAGCGATCTCGTCCAGGGATTTACGATTTAATGAAGGAACCATTGCAGCATCTGATGCAAATCCAACGGGGATTAATAAATATGGCTTTTCGTTTTCAGGTCTGTTTAAAATTTCCTGTAAAAAATTCATCGGACTGGGTGTATGCGTCAGACATACTAATCCGACATAGTGAATGGCTGCAATTAAAAATCCGCATGCTAAACCGACGGACTCCTGGACATAGTAATTTTTCTTTTTTGTACCATTGTCCAAATCATAGGATTTTTTAAATACTACAATCAAATAGGGAGCTGTTTCTAAAAATGGTTTATGCCAATCTGTACCCAGTGCAGCTAAATCATCCAACCAATCCTGTGGCATTCTTCCATGATAGTTTTCATATTCTTCTTTCTCCGCAGCTTCCCGTATTTGTTTTTTAATTTCAGGATTGCTTACGACACAAAAAGTCCAGGGTTGTTTGTGTGCCCCTGAAGGAGCGGTACTGGCAATTTTTAATATCATATCAATCAACTGCCGGTCAACTGGTCTGTTTGATATATCCCTTACTGTACGGCGGTGATCCATGAGTGCATAAAAATCATCGGCCCGAGCAAACATTTTTTGCTCTGTGAACAGCAGCGGTTGGTAACTGACAAAATTTGGAACTGACATAAACTATTTAATTTATAAATCTCCTTTTTGTGGTCTTAGAATAATTTCTTCGAGTACTGCGGAAGGACTCATTTCAATTGCGCATACGACTGCTTTGGCAACATCTTCTGCCTGCATCAAGCGGTCTTCCGGCAAGTCAACTCCTTTCCAGGAATCAGACCATGCTGCCCCAGGTAAAACTGCCGTAACCCGAATGCCCTGATCTTTTAACTCCAGTCTTAAAGACTTACTGAAACCCAAAAGTGCAAATTTGCTGATTGAATACGAACTGCCACCCGGATAAGCATCGAGACTTGCAATCGAACACATATTTATGATGTGTCCAGTTTGCCTTCGCAACATATTTGGTAACAAACCCCGCGTCAAATGATAAGCACTCATGAGGTTGCAATCCAACAAATAGTTTAGCTGACCATCTGGTTCATCTACCATCGAACCCCCTAGATAATTTCCGGCATTATTTATTAAAATATCTACTTCCCGAAATACGGTCATAATGGATTTTATCAAGGTATCCACTTGAGTTCGAACGGAAATATCACAGGCAAAATAATAAACTTTAATTTCTGAATTTATTTCCAGTAATTCATTCTTTAATTGTTCCAAATCAGATTCAGATCGCGAATGAATAAACAAATTATAATTCTTACGGGCTAATGAAATAGCAATGGCTTTTCCTAAACCCTTACTGGATCCTGTAATAACAACATTCATAATTTACAATTAAAAGCCCCTATTTAATTAGCAGAAGCTCTGTGCCAAGACTTTTTGAATTTCCCATGCAATTTACCAAATACATTCCACTTGATAAATTTCGAATGTCTAGTGGTTCTCCGGAACGAATAAACTGACTGCGAATCAACTTCCCAAACAAGTCGTATAATTTTACTTCGCAAATTTCTTCATCAAAATGAATTTGTATCTGATCGTTCGCAGGATTTGGATTTATATAAAAGCTTGCCTGATTATTAGTAAAGGTTTGCTTTACTCGTAAAGGCAATTGATACACTACTAAATCCTGGTCATACCATTCTGCAGAAAAATCTGGATGAAGCTCCAGATTGCGTTGATCATCTGAAGCGATGTAAAACAAAGGCAATTCCGGATTCCAGTTCAGAGCGCTTCCACGACTCCAACTGACCCGCAGCTTATTTTTTTCAGAGTTAAAAGCAGATTCATCCAATTGAACATTTTTAATCTGGATTGCTGCATCAATTTTGTTTATTAATTCAAATTGGATTCCCAATACAGCATTTTTTGATTTCAAATAAACTGGCACCCAGGTTTTTCCATTTTCCACAATGGAATTTTTTAACTCGAGGTACACCTCTTCTGATTGTTTTCTGAATTCCAGGTTTTTTGACTGGAATCCATTATAACTTAAATCAATATCACCCATTTTCAGCGCAAATACATTTACATTGGTCAATGGTAAATTCGTCACCGCTACGCCTTTAAATTCAATTTCTGCAATTGGTCTATTGGGTTTTGCGACACTTCTCCAATCGCTGCGTAAGAAATACCAGGGTTTTACATTAGTAAAATTTTCTTTGACACCTAAAATCAATCTTCTCAATTCAGTAATATCTGAAGCTGTAATGTTAAAATTGTAATTGACATCAGCAGCAATGTATTGAAGTGTATCTGTAAATTTTGCTAAACCTAATATATGTCTTTGAATCAATACAATATCTTTTGTTGATATGGCATCGCGTGCACCGGTATTTTTTACAAATCGGTAATTATAGGTTCCAGCCTTACGGGTCTTTAGGGTAAAACCATAATGAATGCCGCTTTGCTGAGAGATACAATATTTTGAAATCAAGCTTTCATTTTCAAAAATCAGTGAATCCGGAATCACCCGAATGCCATCATCGGTAGTGATTTTTCCTCCGATGTCTGCACGCTGTGACATGGAAAGTAAATTGTATACAAAATTTCCAGAACAGCCAAAACGATCTGTAATCGTTACGGTGTAGGCGC
This sequence comes from Saprospiraceae bacterium, assembly GCA_016714025.1. Classification (NCBI taxonomy): domain Bacteria; kingdom Pseudomonadati; phylum Bacteroidota; class Saprospiria; order Saprospirales; family Saprospiraceae; species Saprospiraceae bacterium. The sequence goes on from JADJOB010000002.1 coordinate 464,792, forward strand.
CTGCCCCTTTGTTATTGATAGAAGGGAGGCTGTCGCCTGTGCTCCATTTGTACTTGTAAGGCAGGAACTCCCCAACAGGTGACAATGAAATAAAACCTTCCTCAGCACAAACTACATCACTTTGCTGATTGAATTGTTTGAAGCTGTTAAAATATTTATGAACATTTATAAATGTTGTTCCACTTCTTATTTGTCCGTTACAAACATCTTCTAAATTCCATTGTCTTCTGATTCGCACCGGAATGTTACAATTTTGAGAAATCCTGGTATCAAAATAGGTAATTTTAACAGAGCCCAAACTGCTTGGAAGTTGCAATAGTTTTTTCTGAAAAGAATTCAGACTATCAGGATAATCCATTGTAGTATCTGATGGCATATAAATATCATCAACACTTAAATGTTTAATCGTGATATATTGGTTGCAACGAACTTGTTCACCCATTGCATTGGTAATCGTAAAAATACGGCTTACTAAATCGGCCCGATTGCGGCAATCGCCTTTCTGATAAACTTCCAAATAGGAAATTGTCACTGCACCCCCCGTATTTTGAGTCACTATAGGAACCCCGGTAACGGTGGTGTCATATTTGGATCCTTCAATCAAGGTGATTGGAGCCGGACAATCGACTGTCAATGTGGTTGGACTTTTAGGGTTAGTAAAAGAACAAAGGATGCACGATAAAGGCAGAAAAACCCAATTCCATGAATTGCTACGTCTCATTTCTCTGGTTTAAAACAGTTTAAAAATAGTAAAGCTTGACTGAATATCAAAATGTCCTAGTGCTCCGTGTGGTTAAATACAAATATGATAACTTAGAACTATTTGTAATTCAGGCATGTGACGAGAATTATCCACAGAGATAATTTGTATATAAACAATAAAAATCTAAGAAAAGTTCCTATAGATAGTTGAAAACTTGGACCTTAAGGAAGCGATAGGCAACCATATAGGTTTATATTTTAAATCTTAACTGAGCTTAATTGAACTGCCAGATTGCTAGTTAAACCCACTTTAGCAGATAGTATGATTTTGCACAGTCAGCAGAGCCAAATTAAATAAGTTTGTTTTTTATACTCACAATTGCTAAATTTACTTATTGCAAATGAATTATTTGACATTAAACATCTAAATAATATTAGAAATGAAATTAAATCTGATACGCGGTGCATTATTCGCAGCAATGTTTGGGTTATTAATTGGATGCGATAAAATTAAAAATGTATCATGTGGCGACGCTACTGAATACATTACTGATTTGGAATCACATTATCTTACTTCGATTCCTGGCAATGGCAGAACCACACTAATTTATGAAAACACAAATGAAGATCCTAGTGATATTTGCAGCTTAGCACATTTAGATGCTTCTTTTTTCGCTAAGTTTACATCTCCTCTACCAGAGGATGCTATTGTATCGGGATTTATCTACTGGTCTGGTTTGCTGGAAAAAGAAGTAATATTACAAAAACAAGGTGATGGCAGCTATTCAGGTCAATTAAATATTGGTCTAAAGCAAGCATTCAATGGAAAACCTGCTTCTGTAGGTGCACAAATTCGGATCAGCTTTAATTCTAATAGAAGTCATGAAGAAAATCTTCAGTTTATCACTTCCAAAGACCCAAAGCTAAGCATTCAATTTGAATATTATTCAACCGATGAAGAAAGGCCTGGATGTGGAAAATTTATTACCAACGATTTTCATATCAATCTTTTAGACTCAAATTCAATTAATCAGGATTCTTTATTCAATTTTGAATATTTCAAAGGCAATGCGCAAGAGTTTTCACAAATAGAAATTTCAAAAGATATCATGCATGTTTGTATTTCAGATAGTATTAGATGTACGGTCTGGGCATTAGATCCTTTGCCTTCTGAACTTGAGCTTACGACTTATATCAGTTGGGCAAATACCCACACTAAATTAATCCCTTTATTAAAAAGTAATGATACACAAAACAGATCCTGGACAGGAAAAACCAGTCTACTTTTATACCCTACTTACACTGGATATGAAATAGGCGATTTCAAAATTAGTACAAATGTTGGTTTTCCATATCAAGGGAGTATACAGTTGGATTCTGCGTATCTAAAAAAGTATTTTTTAAGTTTATTATCCATACAAGTACAATATTCGGATTATTATAAATAGAGTTGTACTTTTGAATAAGTAATTATTTGACTATTGAATAAATCGAATATTTCTTTGTAAGCCCTTTAGACCAGTGCGTTTAATTGCTGATTGATTGAATAATTGATTAAAATCGTCTTCGTTCATTTCCATAAACATTTGATCTGACCGTTTTTTCATTGCATCGGAGATCCAAAGATCCTCAACATCCGTCTGACGTGAAAAACGATTCCAAGGACAAACATCCTGGCAGACATCACATCCAAAAATCCAATCATCCATTTTACCTTTAAACTCCTCTGGAATTTGCGATTTTAATTCAATTGTCAGATAGGAAATACATTTAGATGCATCCAGTAAAAATCCATTTTCATGAATAGCCTGAGTTGGGCAAGCATCGATGCATTTTTTACAAGTTCCGCAATACTCTTTAATTGGCGTATCAGCTTCAAACTCTAAATCAGTTAGAATGCAGGAAAGAAAAAAATAAGAGCCAGTTTTAGGATTTATGGATAAAGTGTTTTTTCCGGTCCAACTAATTCCAGATTCTTTTGCCCAAACCCGCTCTAATACCGGACCCGAATCTACAAAGGCTCGCGCTGCGATGTCGCCATATTGATGCCGCATCCATTGAATGATGGCCTTGGTTTTTGAACGAATTACCTTATGATAGTCCTGGCCCAAAGCATACATGGAGATTTTACTTTGATTTTCATTTGTTGCTCCTGGTTCTTGAAAATAATTCATTGCCAACACGATGATCGTTTTACATCCAGGCATTAATTTTTGTGGGTCAAGACGAAAATCAAAATAACGTTCGAGATAATTCATCTCACCCTGATAGGATTGATTGAGCCACTTTTCAAGACGATCTGATTCTTCTTCCAGGTAACGTGCTCGGGCAAATCCTACATGGAAAAATCCGAAACTGTTGATAAAGTCGATTAATGGTTTTTTGTCTAAATGCAATGGGTTCAATTAGACTACAAAGATAGAAACAACCCGGCCTATTGCTGCATCAATCACTTCAGATGTATCATACAAAAAAAAGAGCCTGCAGTTCCATCGAACTACAGGCTAACCACATTATGAAGAAAGTCAAACGTTTAAACTGATTTTACTCAGGTTGGTATTCCATTTTTAAAAATCAAACCAAAGTCCGCATTCAATATTTCTGATATCATGATCTTTCCATAAATCATTCATATCCATATTTGCAAATAATTTTAAAGCTCCAACATCGATACGAGCTGAAAGACCATATCGAAAATCTTCAAAGCCGAAATCTTCTTCTGTTTCAATTGAACGTTTAGGCTTTTCAGTATCCGTTTCCAACTCTTGATGAATTAATAATCCTGCATATCCACCAAAACCTGCACCGATGCGTCCTAAACCTTTTATTTTATTACTTTGAACATATACACTCAAAGGGATTTGCAATTGGTGAATTACAAACTGGGATTTTTTAATATTATCAAACTTAGTATATAAAAGTGTTTGATTTGGTTCGAAATCCAATTTTTCCTTAAACTCAAATTGACCAATGCGCCATCCAAATCCGGTCATCAACATCAAATTCGGAGTTCCCAAATATATTTTAGTTGGCAAAAAAGTAAATGTTGTACTCCAGGAGCCCCAGTATTTTAATTTCAAATCATCTTTGGTAGATTCGGCAATATCATTTCCAAATTTCAAAAAATTTACTCCCAAATCAATGTCGAGAAAATCTACGTTTGCTGATTTGTTTTTCTTTTCAGTTTTGTATTTACGTTTCTCACCCGGTGCTTTGTTTTCATTATGTTTACCCCCTTTGTGTTCTCTTTCTACTTCTAATTCCATATTTTGCTTTTCGCGTTCCATTTCCAATTTCTCTTCCTCTATTTCCCTTTTAGCATCCTCCAATTCATCTTTTACATCATCCAATTGATCTTCCAGTTCACGTTCTGCTTCAGTTTGTTCATTCGGATCTTTTTTTGATTTTTTGTTGATAATTAAAATTTGTTTATCCCCCAATGAGATCCGGGTTGTATCCTCATTTTCAGCAACCGGAGGCTTTGGCGGAGCTGGAGGAATGGTTGATTCAGCAGGAGGTGGTGGAGGTGGCTTGGGAGATTCCTGTGCCTGAAGGAAGCCTATACTACAAATCATAGCTATGGCTATTAAAAACATATTGCTTTTCATTTTTATTAATTTATATAGTTAAATAATAGATTCCTTTTTTAAAACTAAAAGTGGATTGCTTTTGAAAATTCAAACTTTTCATTTTTAAAATGCAAGGCTAAAATAGTTTCATCTTTCTTGCCCTGATTTTCAATGTTCAAGGCATCGCCTGACCATTTTTTTGCTTTCTTAGATAGAAAATTAAAAAATCCTTTCTTTATAAAACCTTTCAAATTTTGATCTTCAGAAACAGATTCTTTTACTATAGCATCCTTTTGAGTATCAACCAATCCCTGGGTTATTACATTGCTTTCTTTTGCATTTCCCTTTTCGGTTAATGCTTGTGTATTTGGTGTAATCATTAATTTTTCTGAACTGCTACTTTTTTCATTTGCAGCAATTTCTTCTTTATTCACTATTTGTTGTCCACTAATTTCATTCGCATGATTTTGAGAATTCTCCACATTGCTTGCAACATCTGATACTTCAGTTGCCATTTTTAAAGGATCGCTGATTATATTTAATTCAGTTGTTGGTTGATTCTTCTCACCAAGATTTACCACATGATTCAATTCATTCTTTGTACTACCATTCAATGCCACTGTACCTGCTTCCGATTCATTCAAAAGCAGCTCTTTGCTTTGTGAACCCATTGTATTATTATGCGTCGGGGCATCCTTACTATTCATTGCCACTTGTTGATCTGTGTTTGTTATCGTTGCAGGCAAGTGCTCATCACTTTGAGATTGACTGGATGTTTGTTTTTGAGCTAATTCAGGGTTTGTAGTACTTTGCGTATTGAACAATAACACGCCACAAACAATCAGAAAGACTAAGGAAGCGGCCACCGCCAACCATTGAAATGAATAGCTAAAGTTTCGTTTTACCGAAAGAGGTTTCATTTCTTCCTGTTCAAGCTGAGCCAGAATTTTTCCAAACAAATCCGGATCCGGCTGCTCTACATCAAATTGATGTTTAGCTTGCTGAATATACTTTTTCAAAGGATCTGACATTGTTTTTATTTTTTTTAATAAGTTCAATCAATTTTTGTTTAGCTCTTAAGTATTGACTTCTTGAAGTTCCGGAAACGATGCCTAGCATCTTTGCAATTTCCTCATGTGAATAATCTTCCAACACATGAAGTGAAAAAACAATGCGGTATCGATCCGGTAATTTTTTAATCGCTTCATGAATTTCATGAATGTTTTTTTCGAAAGCCGCCTCTTCAACCAGTTCTTGTTCGTCCTGGAGATTGACCATTCCTGGCACATCATCCCATTCTTCCAGGATCATTTTCTTTTTTGTTTTTACTGCTTGAATGGCTGTATTTACACAAATTCTTTTAATCCAAGCTGGAAACAATTCTGCTTTTTGCAATTGATGAATGTTTTGAAACACTTTTACAAAACTCTCCTGTAATACATCATTTGCATCCTGTTCATGGTTCATAATTCGCAAACAGATGTTGTACATAGGCTTGGCAAAGAGATCGTAGAGCTCTTTAAATGCCCTTTGATCTTTTTGTTTCACCCGTTCCACCAAATGCTCCATGTCGGTATTTCGTTTGCTTTCTGAATAAAAGAGAATCCAATGACGGATTCGTTGCATAATTATTTAAAAAAATTTAAAATTTCTACAAAAATATTATAATTCATTGGTTTTCAAGGGAAAATATAATTATGGGGATGAAGGGCGGGAGGGCTGGAAGGCTGGAAGGCTGTTGGGCTGAAGGCCGGGAGGGAATTATAGATAAACATTTACTGACTTCTGACCACTAATTGCTGACTACTGATTTTGGGGCTGGAGGGCTGAGGGGCTGGAAAGCTGTTGGACTATTAGACTGTTTGACTGTTAGGGAGGTGGGTTATTGGTATGGTGAGCATTTTTGAATTTTTGACTACTGACTCCTAATTGCTGACTACTGATTTTGGGCTGGAGGGCGGGAGGGAATTATAGATAAACATTTACTGACTTCTGACCACTAATTGCTGACTACTGATTTTGGGGCTGTTAGACTGTTGGACTGTTAGGGAGGTGGGTTATAAACATTTACTGACTTCTGACCACTAATTCCTGACCACTTCTTTTTGCTGACTACTGATTTTGGGACTGTTGGGTAGTTTGGGTTTTGACTCCAGAAATTTTAGGTAAGGACAATGTGGTTACTGCTTTTTCAAATGTGTCATTCGAGAATGTAAAACCGGAATTCAATAGATTTTGTGGATATACTTTAGCAGAATTTAATAACAAATTGGCTTGCTCACCGAGAATTAGCTTTAATATAAAAGCTGGAACTGGTAAACAAATACAAGTGTCTTTGCTTAATTTGCAAATCGTTTTTACCAGATTCCTATTTTTAACTGCATGTGGTGAAGTAAAATTAAAAATTCCGGATGCATTATTTTGGATAATAAATTCAATGGCACGATTGTAATCTTGTGCATGAATCCAGGAATAATATTGTTCACCTGAACCAAAGTAATTTAAAAAACGCAGTGCCTTCGTTTGGATAAGCTTTGGCCAAACGCCTCCGCTAGTATTTAGATACAAACCGGTGCGAATGATGCTCATGTTTTCAACATAATCTTTCAATTGGGTCGCTTCCTGTTCCCATCGTGCACAGGTTTGTGATAAAAAATCTGGTTCACAACAATCTGAATCTTCATTCAAAGTTTGATCGCCACAATTTCCATAATATCCTATAGCAGATGCTTGAATCAACAGCGGAATTTTTATATTCAAAGTACTTAAATGCTGCTTCAAGGTTTTAATGGATGCGATTCTAGAATTTAAAATTTGTGTTTTTCGATTGGAAGTCCATCGTCCCTCTCCAATTGAGCTGCCTGACAGATTGATTAGAACATCCAGATTTTGGAGTGCTTTGCTGTCCAGCTCCATTTTTTCCGGATTCCAATAAAATGTTGGAAAAGCTTGAGGTGAAGCATTCCTGCTCAACCAGCTTACCTGATAATTTTTTGACGCTAAAAAATCAGACAAACAGGTGCCAATCAAACCACTTCCTCCTGCTATTAAAATCCTTTTCATTTCATTTGTATCTTTGTCGGGTACACCATTGTTAGTCCAGCTGTTTAAACAATTAATTTATGAAATGGATGAATGTTTTGAAATGTATTTTGCTCCTAATTATCATTTCAGGTTTCCATGCTTGTCAGTCAGGATCCAAAGAAGAAGGATTTCATTTGCGGATTCGGTTGAAAGAAGACGTTGATTGTTTGCAGCCAATTGTCTCCCAAACCCGCTCTGCAACACAAATAGAAGCATTGATCATGTTACCACTGATTGAGTATAACATGGATAAAATTGAACTTACGCCGCTTTTGGTTAAAGCGATTCCCGCCCTTGTTTCTACAAATGATAGCAGTGATGTATATGCCAGTGATATTTTGCCAGAAGCTGTTTGGGATAATGGTACCGCCGTTACAGCAGCAGACTATGCATTTTCAGTAAAGGCGGCATTAAATCCATTTATAAAAAATACCAATTGGAAAAGTACTTTAAAAAATATTCGCGACATCCGCTGGAATGAAGCTGATCCAAAACATTTGGAAGTAGTGGTTTCAAAAAATTACTTATTAGCTAAAGAACTCAGTGGAAATATTAATGTGTATCCAGAATATGTTTATGATCCTGAACGAATCATGCAGAAATATTCAATTCGGGATTTATTGACAAAAGACAGCAGCAGTTGGACCTCCGCGGAGTGGATTGAGCTTCAAAAATTTGCTGATCAATTTCAGTCTGCAGATTTTTGTAAAAAAATAATTTCCGGATGTGGGCCCTATCAACTCACTTCGTGGGAGTCGGGATCCAAAATTATTTTAGAGAAAAAGAAAAACTGGTGGGGGGAGAAATTTGCAAACAATCAAGCGATGCTTCAGGCCAATCCGGATAAAATCAGCTATTTAATTATTCCGGATGAAGCAACAGCAGTATTGGCTTTGAAAGATGGAACGGTGGATATCTGTACAGATATTTCACCCAGACAATTTGAAGCATTGCGAATGGATAGCAGCTCAAAAACCAGGTTACAGTTTTTTACACCGGGCATATTTCAATACAATTATATTGATTTCAATACCCGCACGGATATACTTTCAGATTTAAATGTAAGAAGGGCTTTGGCTTTTCTTGTAGATATTCCATCCTTTATTCAAAATGTCATGCAAGGCTTAGCGCAACAAGTAGCAGGACCCGTGCATCCTTCCAGATCCTATTACAATCAACAATTGAAACCCATCGTGTTTTCAATAGATTCTGCAATTAGTTTATTACAGAAATCTGGTTGGAAGGACAGTGATAAAGATGGCATCCTGGACAAAATGATTAAAGGCAAACGTACTAAGCTTTCATTAAATTTAATGGTGAGCAGTGATGGAGGTAAAAAGCTTGCACTTTTATTACAAGAACAAGCAAAAAAAATAGGTGTTGAAATCAATCCTGTCAATAAAGATTTTTCACTAATACTGAAAGATTTAAATGCCTTGAATTTTGACATGGTTGCCTTGAATATCAGTCAGCAACCTTCTTTATACGATCCATTTCAAAATTGGCATAGCAGCAATGCAAAAGCCGGTGGTTCCAATCGATGTGGATTTGCAACACCAGAAACAGATAGTCTAATTCAAGTAATCCGCACCAGTACTGCAGAAGATCTTCGCAATCAAGCATACCTTCGATTTCAGGAAGTTTTATACGAAGCGCAACCTCAAATCTTTTTATTCAGTCCAAAAGAACGATTGATTACTTCTTCACGCATTCAATTAGAACCCAGCAACAGAAGACCAGGCTACTTGGAGAATATGGTTAAGTTAAAATAGAATTAGTGTAGGTGTTAGTTGATAGGTGATAGTTGATAGTGGATAGTGGATAGGTGTTAGGTGATAGGTGTTAGGTGTTAGGTGATAGGTGTTAGTTAATATTTTTCTTTGCGTCTTTGCGTCTCTGCGTGAAATTAATTCGTTTTTCAAATCATGTTTTTTTAATGCTCAATGAGCAATGTTCAATTAGCAATGCTCAGTGAATGATTTCATTTTTCATTGAGCAGTATTTGAGGCTGAAGTTGATTGATTAATTTCTGTTTGCAAATTTTCCACCCAGATAGGCCATTGGAATGTATGCTACCACTAAGTCAAGCATTGTAAACCAAAGCGGAGAAGGAAGCATCATTACATTTGCAATACCACCGGCCAGGAAAATAAAACCGACAATCAAGGCAAATCGGAAGTGATTGTTTGCTGCAATACGGGCAGCAATAAAAGCTCCAATCAAAGTACCCAAAGCATGCGCTAAAAAAGGCATTAAAAAATGCTTGGGTTGAAATAAATGCATGCTTGCTTTAAGTCCTTCCATAGTAGTCACATCAGCGCCTTCAGGAGGAGGGATGACTGAACCACTCATTGTGATGATACTCATATTTACAACGCTGCCAATAACAGCTCCGGTTACAACCGCTAAAATGTTTTTAAGATTTGGATTCATTTGTTTTGTATTATGAAACTAAATAAATTTCGCAAATTTAATAAATTTTTCTATTCGCAATAAAAATCTAATGAATCGTATACTTATTCTATTGTATTAGACTAAATAAATAGTATACCTAGTCAGGATATAGTAGCTTTGTCTATATGATCTTTAAAGTGCTTTTTGAATTTTTATTAATTAAATTATGTTTTTAAACCGATTCTGATTCAAGGAGTCTAAATCCAAATCAACGAGTACCATGAGACCGTTCTATCTAACAATCTGTGCTTTATTATTATTCCAAACCAATTCTGGCATCACTCAAAGCTTGAAACCATTTATAGGTCAAAGCAGCATTCCATCTGAGTCAGATCTCATTTGTCCTATTCAAAATTACCTGGGTAGTTTTGAAAACAGTGGATACCAATTAGGAGATACTGTACATGATTTTACCCTTTATGATACAGCTTTTAGATCGTTTACATTATCTGAATCCCTTAAAAAAGGAAAACCAGTACTTTTAATTTCTTCCAGTTATACCTGCCCCATTTTCAGAGGTAAAATTCCAATTATAAATCAACTGTATGAAAAATACAAAAATCAAGTGGATATGTACGTTGTCTATACTGTGGAAGCCCATCCAAATTTAGATATCAGTCCGTATTTTGGAAAAGTAAACACAGGTGCCACGAATATTAAAGAAAATATTTTATACAGGCAACCAATCCATTACGGAGATCGACTGGCTATCATTAAAGATATGCTACAAAATGTGCAACTGGACGTCCCGGTTATTATTGATGGTCCTTGCAACGAATGGTGGTATCATTACGGACCTGCTCTAAATAACGCCACATTAATTGATACGAATGGAGTGGTTAGAATTAAACATGCCTGGTTCGATAGAGATCCTGATGACATTTTTTGTGATTTAATATCTTATCTTCAACCAGGAACCGTTTGTGATTCCATTCCAACAGGCACGGGAAAATTTACGTTCAGCATGATTTCGGATAGTGTAATTTATGGCCAGTCAGGATCCTCCCTTTATGCTGTTGCCAGAATAGAAAATAATTCCAATGCTACTGTAAAAATTGAGGTGCGTCGTTTACTTAATAATATGCCCGCTCAATGGAGTTCGAGTATTTGTCTGGATGTTTGCTATCCTACCGAGGTAGACAGCACTCAAATCAGTTTGAAACCAAATCAGTCCATGGATCTGATTGTAGATTTTTTTACAGGACCCATTGCAGATGAAGGAAGTGTTCGAATTGGATTAAAAAATATCGACGATTCTCAAAATCGAAGTATTATGAGAGTAAAAGCCATAACTCAAGATGTTACAGACGTTAAATCAATTTCAGAGAATCAGGAAAATTTCATTTCTATATATCCTCAACCTGCAAGGTCAAGTCTTTCTATTTATTCAGATGCATATTCATACTACCAATTATACAGTCCAAATGGTAAGCTAATTTATTCAGGAGCATTTGATGAACACATTTTACTGGATATTCAAAATTTCACTGCAGGAATCTATATATTAAAATTATCAGATGAACAAGGCAAATACACCTTTAGGAAAGTTATAATCCAAACCTGATAAATTTGATTTTATCATTAGTATTTGGATAGTAAAATTTACAAAATTTGAAATTTTTTACGGTTTAAAATTCCTTTAATTGCGAAACTGGAAACATATTATAAAATTGTCTTCAGTCTATCCACCATTAAATACAACCACGTCTTCTCAATAAGCCGGTTGTCCATTCGAATGTCTTCCAGCCATTTTTCCTTTTCTGATTTCTGAATTTGCTTTGTGGAAAACAATCTGTTGGCCGTATTTAAAAAATTATTGTAATACTCTCTGTGATAACCTAATTTTTTGGAACGCTTCATAAGATTAGCTGTCGCCTTAATCTGATTATGCATTAATTCATCTTCCTTTATTTCATAATAAATTTTAATCATCTCCACACGAGCATTTAATTCGATCAATGGATCACGAAATACACTGGTGTTTAATAAATACAATGCCTTTGCATATTCTTTTTGCTCTTTATAAATTTTTGCAAGATTAAAACTGTATATCGGATTTCGTTCTTTAGGATTAACCAAATTTTTATAATCCTCCAATAGTTTAATTGCTAAATCCAGATCATTCATTCGAATGCATAATGAAATAATATTTTTATAAGTCAGCGAACTCATAACTCCATAATCCAGCAGCCAACCAAATTTAACGCAATGTTGAAAAAGCTGGAGCGTTTGTCCAAAAAAACGAGGATCGTTTTGATTGATTTTCCGAATGCTATAATTTAATGCTGTTAAATAAATTTCACGGCCTCGTTCAAAATCAAAGTCCTTTTCATACCGACTAATTAAGTTAAGATAGTCTCTGAAGTATTGCTCTTCCGTTGGATAACGGTACATTTTCAAAGCCATCATGTAAATACCCAATTCCGGCTTTTGATCCCAGGCGTTTTTTTCTGCTAATTCAACCCATGCATCAATTAATGGATATTCAAAACTACTGGCACCAATGGCTTCATGTGAAAGTTGTTCCAAATAGATGCGCAAACGTTTTATTAGGGAATCAATTTCAAGGATTTCAGAACTTTCCTTAAAATCAAAATAACTAAATCGATTTTTAAACGATTCATAATGCAATAATTCCATATCCAGCTGGTGGCGGATCTCATAAATATCAGGATTCCAGGTCTTATTTGCTTTTAATTCATTCCGAAAGCTTTCTGTTTGATTTTCAAAAAGTTTGATTTGCTTGGTCTTCCTCAGAAATCGAATGTAGAAAAGTTCCTTTTCATATTCATTTTGTTGTTTTTCCTCAATAAAAAGGAAATTTTTTAACTGTTTTAATAATTCAGAAAACAATAAACGCAATTTGACATCAGAATAAGCTTCACCGGGATACAATTTGTCGAATAAGGCCGGTTTTAGCAATTCAATTTTTAAATCCGTCAGGTGGTCTAAATAATCAAAACTTAGGCTTAGTTTTTTGTTGGTATTGTAATAAGGGGAAGCCAAATACCTTCTAAATCCTGCTTTTTGCTTCAGATTTAAGTTAAGATAGAGTTCTAAAAATTGAGGATTCTTCATTTTTTTTATACAAATTAATATTTTATAATGTTGTATATCAATGTATTATGATTATATATATTTATTAATTAGGCTACAAATTACAATATTTTTATTTTTTAAGGGCAATTGATTCAGATACTTTTGTATTGAAATAATGGCCAAAGCCATGAATAGATCTATCAGAATTATACTAAGTACAAGCATTTTAATTTTTGGGATTTTCGGATTCCAAAATGCTTTAATTGCACAAAATACCGTAAGTCTTTATTTAATCGATAAGGGCTGGAATCTGGATACCAATATCATCGAGTTGCGAGCTACCCATTTTCAACGAGTGGGAACGATGCATTTTTCTCTTAAAGAAATTAATAATCTAGGTGATTTTGCAGGTGTAGATCAAATTCAATTAATGAATTTTCAGCCGGGTGTGAATATTACCTACAATTCGATTTCAAAAACGATTTCTGTAAGTTGGGATGTTTTATTTATCAATGGATTCAATATACCAGATGGACAATTGGTATTTCGAATACTTTGGAAATCCAATCCAAATTTAGCTCATTGCTATGAATTTGTGCAATCCCCGCTTCCAACGGAGATAAAAGATCCAAACTTAATTTCACAAATTGTCAAACTTTATAATTCCTGTGACGCATTATTGAATGTTCCAAGTTTTTTTAGTGCGTATATTGATATTAATAAAAACTGTAACTACGAATTTCAGGAAGACTTATTTACGCAATACACCATTTTAGATAGTTTTAATAATCAAATCAACACGTATAAAAATCCACAAAACTTGTTTTATACGAAACAGGAATTTGGATTGCATTATTACAAAATACTTCCGGTAACTTCTCTTTGGACTTCTTGTACAAATTTTCAAACTGTGTTGGTAGATTCCACTACAAAAATTATTGGTTTGAGTTATGGCATGCAACCTGTGGTTGATTGTCCGGAATTATCTGTTGAAATAAACACCCCAATTGTCCGCAGATGTGTGGACTACTCCTACTATATACATTATGAGAACATCGGCACCCTGGCAGCTGATTCTGTTAAGGTAATTATTAAATTAGATCCCTTTATGAGTTTGAAGGGTGCCAGCATTCCGATTTCAAATTTTCAAGCACCCTATGCAGAATTTTTAATTGGGAAGCTTGATATTTTTAAACATGGAAATTTTACAATTACAGTAAATATAGACTGTGATTCAACAAGTATTGGTCAAACGCATTGTGTTAGTGCAGAAATATTACCTCATAAAGATTGCATTATTCCGGCGAACTGGTCTGGTGCCAGTATAAAATTAGATGCCAAATGTGAAAATGGAAAAAACAAATTCCGAATTCAAAATATTGGTACTCAGGATATGCCGGATCCGGTTCAATACTGGATTGTGGAAGACGATATCATGCCTGGTTTAAAGAAGGATATCAAATTAAATAAAGCCAGTTTTTTTGATATCGAATATCCGGCAAATGGAAAAACCTATCGACTGATTACTGATCAGGTTAAAAATCATCCAGGCTTATCTTACCCTTCCATAGCCTTGGAAGCCTGTGGTAAAAATGGTTCCGGAGGAATCAGTACGGGTTATTTTTTAATGTTTCCGGAAGATGAAGAAGATCCCAACATTGCTATTGATTGTCAAGCTTCCAGATCCTCATTCGATCCCAATGATAAAACGGCCAGTCCTGTTGGATATCAATCAGAACATTATATTGAATCTCAACGGACTTTAGAATATAAAATCCGTTTCCAAAATACCGGAAACGACACTGCATTTAAAGTAGTTATTGTTGATACATTAAGTGAATGGATGGATCTAATTACGCTGAAGATCCTGAATGCATCGCACCCTTTTAGTTTTAGTTTGATAAATCGGGTATTAAGCTTCCGCTTTGACCCGATTTATCTCCCTTACCAATCGATTGATGATGCCAATTCACAAGGATTTGTTCAGTATTCCATTCGACCAAATGCCAAAGCTCCTTTAGAAACTAAATTACCCAATACGGCTTCAATTTTTTTTGATTTTAATCCACCGATTCAAACGAATACAACACTACATACAATAAACAGGGACTTTATTATTGTTTCAATTAAAGTTGCCGATCCTTCAATACTAAATGTGAACATTTATCCGAATCCGGGGACAGACTATTTAATCTTGGAAACTGACCAGCTGTCTCCGGAAAAGGATATTCAATTGTGTGATTTAAATGGCCGCGTTTTGTTAACACAAAAGTGGATCGGTCAACAAAGCATTCTTCAATTGAATGATCGCTTTCAATCTGGTACTTACATTTTAAACATATATGAAAAATCTAAACTTCTTTATCGAGCAACCATTGCTTTAAAAACTAAAAATTAGTGGCAGCCTGGAACGCTAGGGCTGTAATATTGAAATTTGTGACGAGAAAATCCCGGTATTTCCCTATGGATCTATCGGGATTTCATTTATAAATCCAGGTTAAGGAAATTAATAAAAAATTGAATTAATTATAGAAGTTAAAAAATTATACCCTGCTTAGATTGATAAATTGAGATCGCTTTTTAAATATGAAAAACAAACCGTTTTGTTGTAAAATATACTTACCTATTTTAATGGTTCTCATATATTGGCTCTGAGAACCTCTTCATATTGTGAACGGAACCGGTTGACTTTGTTGACCGGTTTTTTTTATTTATTGGATACCCTTAACAATTAAATCCAAATTAAATTTCAAAATTTGGCTTTAGTTCTAAAAATTGAAATGAATTTACCATTCCTTATTTTGATTTACTTGCCAATTCTTTTTCAATAATCAATTTAATTTGATCGGGTTTTAAATTTTTACCAATGATTTTACGCTCTTTATTCAAAACATAAATTTCAGGAGTGATATCTACAAAATATTTAGCATAGATGCTTCGATTGGTTGGATCGTGAACGTTGATCCATAGATCTGTTTGATATTTTTTTACAAAGTCGCGCCATTTTTGATCCGTTGAATTCAAAACAACGGCAAATACTTCGACTCCTTTTGACTTCCATTCTTTGTAAAACTGAACCAGTTGGGGGGTTTCCTTTTGACAATGGTCGCAATCAGGATCATACATATACACAATCACAAAATCTTCTTTCAACTCATAAATAGAGCGGGTTGCTCCGTTTAAATCTGTAGAAACAATATCTTGACCCTGGCAACCCAAACAACTGGATTGCATTTCATAAACTTTTTTCTTTATTGCAGCTAATTCTTTATCGTCCATCCAAAATGCATTTTCCTTGGTAAAATATTTATCCAGGATATGCACAAAGACCGCTTCTCCATCCATTACTTTTGTCTTTGTTGGTTCATAATTTAGTGCAATCCAATTGCTAACAAACTGAAATATTTCTTTATTGGCCAAGGATTTCTTAATAATAAAATCAGCTTGACGGATGATTGAATCCGGATGTTGCGGAGTTAATTCAACAATAAACTTCTTTAACTTATTGACCAATACCGGTGTATATAACAATCGCTTATCAGACAAATCAACATTGTCCCAATAAGCCTGTCGAAATAATTCAAGTTGTTGATCCCGGTCGATTTCACCATTTGCTTTTCGAACATCTACCAAATCAGGATTTTGACCAGCGCGTTTAAATTTTACAAAAAACACATTGGGATATTTTTTTATAAAGCCATCCAGCTGGTTTTTCTTTTCATCAATGATCTTTTTAACTTCAACATCGTATTTTTTTAATGCAACACTGTCATTGGCTTTTGCATTGCGCATGGCATTGAGGGAATCCATAGCAAATTCATGTCGCAATTGAAGTTTTAAGGTTTCATATAGGAGTTGATTGTCAATGGAACCCTGTATTTGCATGTTCCCTATTAAATCTTCTTTTGTTGTGTGCATTGAAAAATCCTGATCTAAATCCAAAATCATATGGAAATTGGTATAGTCAGGTAGTATCAAATAATAATATCCAGGGTGGTAGGGTTTTTTACGAATCCATTCAAATTCCCCTTGTGCATTTGAAAAGGTAGAATCCACAAATAAATTCTGGTCACCAAACACACTTATTAATTTCACAGTTCCACTTTTAAGGCCCTGGACCTTGCAGCGAATTTCAACACTGTCCTTTTGACTATAAAGTCCTCCTGAACCAACAATCAGCAGTAAAAAAATCAATAATCTCATGGTAGTATTTAATATTCCGGTTAATAATGCAAAGTAAAATAAACTAACGCACTCTATGCCTTGTAGCCTTAGCGGACAGGCCATTTTAGCCTTATTTTAGGATAATTTTAATACTTCCAGGTACCTGGCGCCGCAAAATCATATTAAAAATACATATATATAAACAAATTCCTATCTTCGCCAGGATTTCGAAAATCCAATATTTATTAAAGCTGAATTTTACGCCCGGGGCAAAGTGTTATTAAGTTCAGAGTACCTTGTACTTTTTGGTGCTACCGCTTTGGCATTGCCTACCCGCTTGGGCCAGAAAATGAAGGTTCAGGAATTAAATGGTTCTGAAATTATCTGGAATTCTTACGGACCAGATGGTAAAAAGTGGTTTTCTGCAGAAATTGACCTCATGGGTTTTGATGTAACTGAGTCCAGTCACCCTGAAACTGGTAAATTCCTTAGAAAATTATTAAAGGCCTGTTGTCAAAACAATTCAGAATTTTTATCCCATTGGAAAAAATATAAAGTTGATCACTACCTCGAGTTTCCTAATTCCTGGGGACTTGGATCCAGTTCGACTTTAATTTTTAATATGGCTTCCTGGGCAGATGTCAATCCATACCATTTATATTTTGATGTTGAACAAGGCTCTGGCTATGATGTTGCCTGCGCTGGAGCAGAAGGACCCATACTATATACCTTAGGAGATGGCTCCATTGATTTGGAAGAAATTGATTTCAAACCGAGTTTTCATGACAAGCTGTTTTTTATACCCCTCAATCAAAAAACAAGCAGTAAGGAAGCCGTTGAAAAGGCGAAGCAGCAAAAACCTGATAAAAAAATTATACAGGAAGCCACTGAGCTAACGAATAAATTACTCGACATACACTCTTTAACCCAATTTGAAAACTGGATTGCACAACATGAGTCCTTGATTTCGAATTATACCGGTATCCAACGTATAAAAGATCAAAAGTTTCCGGATTTCCAAGGTGAAATTAAATCATTGGGTGCCTGGGGTGGAGATATTATACTGGCTACAGCAAGCAATGGCAAAGAAGCACTTGTATCTTATTTTAAAACCAAAGGCTACGAAAAGGTAATTCCCTATGCTGAATTAATCCTTTAGGCTGGTTTCCTGTTATATATTCTGAAACCTGAACAATGCCCCCGGCTATTTGGTATCCTCTGCAATTAGATAAAATTATCACTGAAACGGAATTTACCCGTCGTTTCATCTTTCACATAGATTCTGATGGCTTATTTGATTATGAGGCTGGGCAATTTTTAACCTGTGATCTTCCCATTGGAGAAAAAAGAGCACAACGCTGGCGTAGTTACAGCATTGCAAACTGGAATCCAGGAAATCAGGAAATTGAATTTTGCATTTCCTATAAAGAAGGGGGACCTGCATCTGAATACTTTTTTAAAAACATTTCGATAGGCGATCAATTTAAATGCAAAGGTCCGGAAGGTACGTTTATCCTTCCCGATCAAACTTCGCAAAATTTAATTCTAATTTGCACGGGCACCGGACTTGCCCCTTTTAGAGCCATGATTCAAAAAATCATTAAACAAAAAATCACATTTGATTCCATCCATCTAATTTATGGAACCAGAACCCTGAAGGATATCATTTATAAATCTGAATTATTGCAATGGCCTCAAGATGTTTTAAATTTAAATACCCATATTTGTCTTTCGCGTGAAACCGAATTGTTTGAATTTAATTCACCATCTGTTTTTGTCCATTCTGGATATGTACACCCAGTTTATAAAACCATGCTTCAAAACAATCTTATAGATTCAACAAAAAGCAATTTTCTAATATGCGGCTGGAGCGCCATGATTGATGAAGCTGTATTAAATTTATTTTCAGAATATAAAATTCCACGAGAACGTATACGGTTTGAGTTGTATGGGTGATATTGGAAATAGGGAATAGGGAATAGGCTGTTGGACTGCTGGGCTGTTGGGCTGTTAGACTGTTGGACTGTTAGAGAGATAGCTGGAATCGTTGCTTCCTTGCTTCTTAGCTTATTAGCTTATTAGCTTCTTAGCTTCCTTGCTTCTTTTCTACTTTGCGTCTCTGTGAGAAAATAATTAGTTGGTAGGTGATAGAATGTCCTTACCTAAAATAGCTTGAATTTTTAAATAAATTAAAGATCTTGTTGATGAAGCTTGAAGTTTTCTTTTGGGAGCATTATTTCTCCAGAGCACGTATTTAATGTTCAATGAGCAATGCTCAATGAACAATTTTCATTGAAAGATCCCATTATTCATAGAACCATTGGAACATTGCAACATTGCAACATTGGAAAATTGGAAAATTGGAAAATTTTCCCAAATTATTCAATCGATTTAAGTTGTTGATAAATTTCTTTTAGTTCGTCTGGGGTCCAGTCTGTTTTTTCTGATCTGCATAAATTCATCAGCAAGTCATCTTGCAGGCGGCCTTTAATCATAGCATCGCGATAGGATATATCCGGTCTGAAGGTAACCATCGCATATTTAGAATAGTATTCGGGAAATTGTTTTTCCAGTTGCATCTCCAGTTTGCGTTTTCTTTGAAAAACAGGGTCTGCAACTTTATCGCGCATTTCTATGAAATTATCTTCAGCCAAATCGGCTATTGCATCCGAATTTGGTTTTCTTATTTCTGAAAATGTTTTACAGATTGTTTGCCAATCCATTTTCTCATCAAGCAATTTATCAAATACGAAGACATCTTCGAAACCACAATTCATTCCCTGGCCATAAAAAGGAATGATGGCATGAGCTGCATCTCCCATTAAAAGAATTTTATCTTCATCATGCCATGGTGAACATTTTACTGTATAAAGATGTCCGGTAGGATTGTGGAAAAACTCACTCGTTAATTGGGGAATTAATGAAATGGCATCTTTAAAATAGGTTTCAAAAAAGATTAATAACTGATTTTCATTTTTTAAAACTTCAAAGCTTTCAGATCCGTGATAAGGCAAGAACAAGGTTGCAGTAAATGTAGCATCGGGATTGGGAAGTGCAATCATCATAAAATGGCCCCGTGGCCAAATGTGTAACACATTTTTTTCTAATAAAAATTCGCCATTTGCTCCCGGTGGAATCGTTAATTCCTTGTATCCATAATTTTGAAATACTTGTGAATAGTTAAAATGCAAACGGGCAGATTGTTCCATAAAATATTGCCTGCTTGCCGATGCAGCTCCATCGGTACCAATTATTAAATCAAATGAACGTTCTTCGGAATTTTTAGACTCATTTTCAAAAAAAGCTTTATTGGTTTGCGCATTAATTTTTTTCAATTGGGTATTAAACTGAATCGCATTCGGTTTTATTTTTTCAATGGCGTCCATCAAGATCACATTGAGCGTACGTCTTGAAATGGAATTTATATATTCACCGGCTCTTGAACTGTATGCCTGATATACCAATTGACCTTTCAGGTCGTGGATTAAACGGCCTTCCATTTTTATAGCGTTTGCCAGTAATTCCTTTTCGAGTCCAGCCAGTTTTAATGTTTGGATTCCCCGATGGGAAAGTGCCAGATTGATCGATCGTCCAGCACTGATTGCTGCTTTGCGCATATCCGGACGGGATTCGTACACCGTGACATCAAATCCCCGTTGCAATAAACGCAAGGCAAGTAAACTTCCAACCAGGCCACAACCCGCAATTTGAATGGTTCTATTTTGATTAATCATTTAGCGCTTGCTTTAAAATTTGAATGAAATCAAAAATGTCAGTGAAGCTGTTATAAAGTGGGACAGGTGCAAGCCGAATTACATCTGGTTCGCGCCAATCTGCTATGACACCGGCTTCTGTAATTTTATTAAAAATCGTTTTATCGGCATCTTTTAATTGAATGGATATCTGGCATCCTCTTTCTGCTTCTGAACGAGGTGTAATTATTTTCAATTTGGGGTGATCCATTTCATCAATTAAATTAAACAAGACATTTCCCAGCTGCATGGATTTCAATCGCAAATTATCCATTCCGGCTTCATCAAACAATTCAAAGGATGCACGCAAACATGCCATAGGTAATATGGGAGGGTTGCTTAACTGCCAACCTTCCGCACCCGACATGATTTCAAAATGCGGACTCATTTTAAAACGTGATTTTTTATTGTGTCCCCACCAACCGGTAAAACGCGGAATGTCATAACTGTAAGCATGTCGCTCATGGACAAAACACCCGGCCAGGCTTCCCGGTCCGCCATTCAAATATTTATAACCGCACCAGATTGCAAAATCAGGACCCTCTTCATGCAATTTAAGAAGTAAGTTCCCGGCTCCATGTGCCAGATCAAATCCGACCAGACAACCGCTTTGATGCGCTAATTCGGTAATAAATTTTATAGGATATGCTTGTCCGCTGTAATAATTTACAGAACCAATTAAAGCTAATGCAATTTCATCGCCTTGTTTTTTGAAAACGTTTTCAATGGTTTCTTTTGAAACATAAGCTTCACCAGGTTCAGGTTGAAGAATTATCAACTGAGTGGCTGGATCATAACCATGAAATCGAATTTGGGATTCCACAGCATAGCGATCTGAAGGAAAGCAACTGTGCTCAATCAAAATTTTAGTTCGTTTTCCTTCCGGCCGGTAAAAACTAACCAGCATTAAATGCAAATTGACGGTAAGTGTATTCATCACCACCGTCTCAATGGGCTTTGCACCTATAATACGGGCCATAGAATCTGTAAGAAATTCGTGGTAAGGCAACCAGGCATGTTTTGCCTGATGATGACCATGGACACCAAAATTTGCCCAATCCCTTAGTTCTTGTTCGACATAAGCTTTGGTCTTAACTGGTTGAAGTCCTAAAGAATTTCCACAAAAGTAAATGGCATCTTTTTCAGTTTTGGTTTTTGGAAACAGGAATTGGGCTCTAAAATGCTTCAATGGATCCTGTTCGTCCATTTGTTGTGCTGCAGTTCGGTTTAAATCCATACAAATTAAAAAGCCAAAAATAAGCGATTTGAAAGGAAAGAGACTTTTGATTTGATGAATTTTACAAAATCAAAAGAAAATAGTGCTGCCTAAATTAATTCATCTTGCTAAATTTCAAAACGGGCATTTGTAAATTCCAAACTTGGGGTTTAAACCCCAAGTTTGGAATTTACAGCAATAATTGAAATAATTATAAATGTTTACATGAATGTCTTTGCGGTTTAAATGATATTCCCTTTACTTTTACCCTATGGATTGGCATGCTGCACGGGAAGGATTTGTAAATTATTTGAAATTGGAGCGTTCTATGGCCATGCATTCCGTTGATGCATACTTGCGTGATTTAGATAAATTACAACATTATGCTGAGTCAAAGAATCCTATGTTAAGCCCTGAGGCAATTCAGATGGATGATGTCGAAGATTTTTTATCCTGGTTGCAGCAATTTGGTTTAGAAGAACGCTCGCAGGCCCGAATTCTTTCAGGCATCAAAGCTTTTTATAAATATTTATTGATTGAAGAGCTCATACAAATAAATCCAACCGAACTGATTGAGGGACCAAAACTAAAACGTAACCTCCCAGATGTGTTGCATATTGAAGAAATTGAAGCAATTTTTGCTGCAGTAGATTTAAGCAAAGATTTTGGACATCGGGACAAGGCAATTTTAGAAACGCTGTATTCGTGTGGACTTCGTGTCAGTGAATTGGTCGAACTTTTGTGTTCCAATGTTTTTGAAGAAGAGACCATGATAAAAGTGATTGGAAAAGGCAATAAAGAGCGACTGATTCCAATTGGTCAAAAAGCATTAGATCAAATTAAATTATATAAAATATCCTATCGAAATACCTTGCCGGTTGTGAAAGGTTTTGAAGATCATTTATTTTTAAATCGGTTTGGAAAAAAATTATCCCGCACGCTGGTGTTTCAAATGGTTAAAGAAAATGTTGCAAAAGCCGGAATAAAAAAACAGGTAAGTCCACATACGTTTAGACATTCGTTTGCAACCCATTTGGTTGAAGGTGGAGCCAATTTAAGAGCTGTTCAGGAAATGTTAGGACATGAGAGTATTACTACTACAGAAATCTATACGCACCTGGATTTGAATTACCTCCGTGAAACTGTTTTGCAATTTCATCCGATGAATAAAAGGAGCTGAGGGGTTGGAAGGCTGAAAGGCTGTTAGACTGTTAGGCTGTTGGGGAGTTGGGGTGGAGAGTTATTGGTATGTTGAACATTTTTGAATTTTTGACTACTGACTCCTAACTGCTGACTACTGATTTTGGGGCTGGAGGGCTGAAGGGAATGAATGATAAACATTTTTTGACTACTAATTACTGACTGCTAACTACTGATTTTTGGGCTGTTGGGCTGTTGGGCTAGTAGATTGTTAGGCTAAAGGACTTAAGGACTTCTTCTCTATAGACTTCTTAATTTTAACATTAAACCATTGCAGCATTGCACCATTGCACCATTGATTCAATTTCGTTTTCTTATAAATGTAAGGATCAACAAAACGATTGAAAACAGTTTAACAACATTTACCATTAGAAACAATAAAAACGAAGGTCGCTCTGCATCCATGGGTTCGCTCCAGAATCTGAAGTACGGGAAGTAGCGAATGTCGATCTCTACTTGTGGAAATACAGTTCCTTTGCAACGAATGTTTTCCGGAATTTTATAATCCAGTATTTCATTATATCCATCGTATCGCTGTTGGAAGCTATCGCTATTAAAACTGTATTCATATAAATACACACGATCTCCCTCA
The DNA here is from genome assembly GCA_016714025.1 of Saprospiraceae bacterium. Lineage (NCBI taxonomy): Bacteria > Pseudomonadati > Bacteroidota > Saprospiria > Saprospirales > Saprospiraceae > Saprospiraceae bacterium. Next base: position 488,564 of record JADJOB010000002.1, read on the forward strand.
CAGCTGTGGTTATAAATTTTTGCTTTGCCTGGAATTGAAAAGAAACGCAAGGCAATCGATCGGAACGGATCTTCCACTCTGAAAAAAGGCAATAAAAAGAAACAAGCACCAAAAAAGGCAATTATACGTAATAGCCAAATCATACAATTGATTTTCTGCCAAATGTATATAAATTTGAGCAGAGAATATTTATGAAAACGATTCCGAAGAAAATACTCTATTCTGTTAAGTATCAATTGCTTCGGTTCTACCATGCTTACAAATCCTGGGCCTGGTACTACAAGATCTTGACTTGGGTATTGACTATCTTGTCGCTTCATTTTTTATATTTCTTCTATTTGATGCTTTTTTTCCCTCCGATTACAGCCACCCAGTTTGGGAGTTTGGTAAGTGGTCACGGATTAAACAGGGAATACGTTTGTCTTAAAAATATTTCAAGCAATGCCGTTCTAGCGGTTATGGGAGCGGAAGATCAGCTATTCGCTGAACATTATGGCTTCGATTTGGAAAGCATTGAAAAAGCAATGGAATACAATAAAAGAAAGCCTAAAAAAATGCGAGGTGCTTCTACCATAAGCCAGCAAGTTGCTAAAAATGTATTTTTATGGCAAGGGCGATCCTGGGTTCGAAAAGGATTAGAAGTTTATTTCACTTTAATGATTGAAACCTTGTGGAGCAAAAAAAGGATCATTGAAATGTATCTGAACATTGCAGAAATGGGGGATGGTGTCTTTGGAATTCAAGCAGCCTCTAAAAAATATTTTAATAAAGATGCCAAGTACCTGAGCCGGGAAGAAGCAGCTAAAATTGCAGCATGCCTTCCCAATCCCAAGCGCTACAAGGTCAAACCTGTTTCACCCTATGTTTCATTTCGCATTCCATGGATCATGCAACAAATGGATCAAATTGAACCTGATGAGGATATTCAACTTTTATTGAAGAAGGCTTATGTTAGGTAACACCTTGATAAAATTTTTGCAATGATATGATACAATAAAAATCAAGAATTAAAATGTAGGCTTTATAATTAAAATATTTTAATTGATGAAGTATTTATACAATCTACATGTTTTTTTATAAAATCCAACTCTTTAACCAGAGGTAGTAAATATTAATTTCTAAAAATTTAAGTACATTCCGATTATCGTCTTCATTGAATAGTATTACTTTGCCTCATGAAATATTTTGTGAGATTTGAAATTATTTTGCAATTTAGATGCTCTGTATGATCTCTTGAGACAATTCAGGAATAAAAAATAAATTTCATTTCATTTTATCAGGAAAATATTTCTTCATCAATGCATCCCATTCAGACAATGCACGCAGTGTAGTGAGTTCTTCATCTTTTTCCAGTTGCTCAAAGGTACTTCCATTATTAATTGCCTTTTCAACCCAGCCTATGGCATCCTCCGTTTTTGTTTCGGAAACAAGCAGGTAAGCCATTCCGAGCATAGCGCCGGTGTAATTGGGATTAAGTTCAATGGCTTTCAGAAAATTTCGTTTAGCCTCATCGGGGCGTTTGGTTTTGAAATAAACCATGCCCAAATGTTTTCGAGGATTTGCAAACGTCGTGTCGAGAGAACAAATCTTTTTAAAAATAGGTTCTGCATCTGCATAACGATGAGTTAAAAGGTACAATCCACCGAGGTTGTTCCAGGTAAAAGTATACGTTGAATCAAGTTCAATTGCTTTAATTAGCATAGGCTCTGCTTCCTGATAGCGGCGGGTTTGGATGTATGAAAAACCAAGGTTATTCCAGGCTTTATATTGAGAAGAATCCATACTTAGGGCTTTTTTCAAAATCGGCACCGCTTCTTCGTACCGTCGGGTTTGATTGTACAAAGATCCTAGGTTATTCCAAGTGACGATTTGCGTTGAATCAATCGAAATAACTTTTTTAAAAATTGGTTCAGCTTCTGTAAAACGACGTGTTTGATTGTATAATGATCCAAGGTTATTCATTACAGAAATATTTGTTGAATCCATTGACAAGGCTTTATGAAAATTTTCTTCGGCTTCTTTGAATTTACCTATTCCTAAAAAGATCATGCCATAATCATTATACCAACATGGATACATTGGACCTTCAGATTCCTTGTATTTTTCCATTAACCTCAACGCTTCTGCATTATTTCCAAGCAATCGATTCAACAAAGCCCACTGATTAATGACATAAGGGTGTAATGAATCTATTTTTTCTGCGATTTGCAAAGCTTGTTTTGCCAGGTCCAATTTTTTTTGTGCACAAAATATACCTGCTAGATCAGTATAAGGCAGCACCCAATTGGGTGCAAGATTATGAGCTTGTTCAGCACAAATAAAAGCCGAATCTGCTTTCCGAAGATGGTTAATATAAATGATACTCATTCGATGCAAGGGTAAGGGAGACTGCGGTTCCAGTTCAAGAGACTTTTTAAAAAGAGGCAAACATTGTCTAGCAAGCGATTCATCCGGATTCACATGGTGTAATGCATTAATACCCATGAAGAGTAATTTTCGGGCTTGTAAGGATCGATACATATAATGTTCTTTGCCTAGCAGCTCTGAGGCTCTATCCAATAAGCGAGGGATTGGTTGGAGGTTAATGCTTTTGCCAATACATTGTAATTGCTGCACATCAGCTGCCAACCAAATGTTTATGGCTTGTTGTGCATCTTCTTGTAAAGCAGCTGCAAAATTACGCCTCATGGTCGAATGCAATCGCTCTAATTTTGGTTCCAAAAGCAATTGCTCATAGTAACTGTTTGCACATGCATTGGAAGGTTCTAAAAATATTTTATTTTTTAAAGCTGATTTAAATAATTGATAGGTTCTTCTAGTATTCGAATCTAACTTTGAAAGCAGCTCCTCTTCAGTACTTCTTGATTCAATAGCACTTAAAGTCATCATTTGATTTGACTTATCAGATTTAATAGAAGCTAAGATCTTTTCATCCACACTGGTTAAACGTTCATTGCGATTGCCAAGGATCATCGGTACCTGACTAACCGGGGCCACTTCATTGGTCACATGATCTTCCAGGTATCTTCCGACTTCCTGCAATGTCACCCATTGATCCTTATTGCTATCTGCTAAACCATAAAGTGCATCCAGAAGGTGATATGAAAATGCTCCACGACCACCGCCCCATTGTTCGCCTTCAATGCTGTATTCATTGGGTTGGCATGACATGATTTTAATTTCATTTCCAAATTGTTTTGCAAGATTGGCTGCAGTTGCTTGTGATCCATTGACTGAACTTCCGGCAAGGGTGCCTGAGCGACATGCGTCTGTGATCACAATAACTTTTGCCTTATTTTGAATTGAAAGTGTGGAAACTACTTCCTGTAGCATCGGCAAAGCAAATGCACCACCAGCCATATACACCCGGGCAGGCGCATCCCAGCACAATAAAAATCCGGATTGTGTCAAACTTTTTTTCTCTACATCCCCATGTCCGGAAAAATAAATAATCGCTTGATCGCCTTCTTTGCATACTTCCCACAACCAATCAAGGGCATTTGCAAATTGTGCCATGGTTGCATTGGAATTAATCAATACTTTCAAATGGTCGTTGTCGAGATTACCGCCGGTGTTTGATTTGAGATAATTAGCAAATGCTTCTGCGTCTCTATCTGCAAAGCGAAGATCTGGAATGGCAGGATCCTGGTAGTCGGAGATCCCAATGACAACTGCATAGGTTCTGGTTGATAGTTGTTGGTTGCCTGCCCCAAGAGAACTGTTGGGGATAGTTGATAGCGGAGAAGCACCTTTTTGTTGAGAAAATAAAGATTCCGCCAGAAAAGGTATAAAGAATATTAGAACAAGATGTTTCATTTGTTAAACCGGAAGTAATTTTAGTTCAAGATAACTCTTGGTTTGTCTATAAAATACCTAAATAAATTTTAAATATAATCCTTTTATCCAATTATGTCTATTTGATACAGTATTAAATTCTAATTATTGGCCTTCCACTTGGTAAGAAATTATTTTAACAGACTTAAACGTCGCTAAATTCATTAGAAATAATATCCCATCCTTAGTTATGTAAAATACTTTCTCAAAATTTATAATATCCCTCCAAAATTGATGGATAAAACAGAGTCAATCTTTTACCTTACCACTGAAATATTTATTAATCAGCAAGTTCCATTCTTTTAGCTTACGTAGCGATTCCAGTTCTAGCAATGCCATTAAAATAGGATACATGGCTCCATTTTGAATACTTTTTTCCAGCCAATTTATTCCTTCCTGCTCCCTATTAAGCTTAGTTGTTGCAATTGCTAAATAAATCATGGCCATATAATTTCCAGGGTATGTTTTTAAAGATTTTTTGCTCTGTACTATTGCATCTTCAAAATGAGCTTGCTTAATCCGCAAATAGGCAATTTCTGAATAAAGTTCAGCAAGCATAGAATCAAGGCTAAAAGCCTTTTCCAATTGGATATCTGCTGTTAAAATATTTCCGATTTGCAAATTAAAGTGTGCAGCTGCAACCCAATGTATTGCCTTCGTAGAATCCAAATTTATTGCGTGATTGATAGTTTTTTCTGCCAAAGTCGTTTGCCCAGTATATAAATAATATAGCATCAAATGGTACCAGGTGTAGGGTTCAAATGCATTGAGTTGGGTAGCTTTTATATAGTGCTTACCCGCTTCTTTAATTCGTCCTGTTTGAAACAATAAATCAGCCAGACGAATGTGTGTTTCCATAAAATTTGAATCCAGCTCTAAAGATTTTCGAATCAATTTCTCCGATTCAGAATACCGACCCTGTATAAAATATACTGTCCCTAAATTCCGATAAGCCCATTCATGTGAAGGATATTTTTTTATTAAAAAACTAAACAATGGAATGGCTTTGTCATACTGTGCCTTTTGGACATATAAAATTCCTAAATTTATATAAGGTCCACCCATGAGTGAATCCAATTGAATCGCCTTTTTATAATAATATTCCGCATTGTCCAAATCGGAAATATAGGAATAGTACATCCCCCATATGTTTTTAATATCGCTAGAACTTGAATCAATTGTTGCAGCTTTTTCCAGATAATATTTTGCTTTTTCTGGCATACTGAATGGCCAGAGATATGAACCGGCAAGAAGTTCATAGGGTATGACCCAACCAGGTTGCAAATCCATAGCTTTTAATGCATAATATTCCATTGAATCAGCTTGAATTAATGTATATCCATATAATTTACTGATTTGCCAGTAAACTTGCGGGAGATCTTTTTGCCAGCGAAGAGCTTCATTGAATTTTTGCAAAGCCAAATTTCCTGCTTCCTGATTGGGATTCTCATTTTCCAAAGCAATTAAAAATCCTTCAAAAAAACATCGTCTGGCTTGAAGTGTGGAATACATAATATGATCCTCTCCTAATAGTTCTGCCGCACGAGCTAAATAGCTCGGATATCTTTTAAATTTATACCTCCATCCATCTTTAGTATGTAAAAATATTTCCCGATCTCCGGAGATAAATTGATTCATCACTTGTTGGGCATCATCCTGCAAAGCCGCTGCAAAATTTCTCCGCATGCTAGAATACAATTTATTCAATTCTTTTTTAGCGATTAATTGATTGTAATAATAATCCGCACATTTTGTACTGGGTTGCAGAAAAACTTTCTCACGAAGGGAAGTATAAAATGATTGATATAAAATCCTGGTGCTGCTATCCAGTGTCATTAGAATCTGTTCCTCAATTCCTTTTGATTCAATTGGAGACAAAGTAACAATCTGATTCGATTTCCCGGAAGTAACTTCAGCCAATAGCTGATCATCCACCTGCGATAGCATAGCACTTTTATCACCTAAAATCATTGGAAGTTGGCTTACTGGAGCAACTTCAGCTGGTACATGGTCTTCCAGATACCTTCCGATTTCAAAAACAGAAACTGACCCATCTTTATTAAAGTCCGCCAATCCATACAATCCATTAATAAAATTATACGAAAATGCCCCACGACCACCTCCCCATTGTTCTCCTTCAATTGAATATTCGTTGGGTTGACAGGATAATATTTTTATTTCATTGGCATATTGTTTTGCAAGGTTGGCGCCAGTAATTTGCGAACCACCTACACTACTTCCTGCTAATTTACCTGACCTACATGCATCGGTAATAACAATTACTTTTGCTTTGTTTTGAGATGAAAGGGTTGTAATGATATCCTGAAACATCGGTAATGCCATGGCTCCTCCTGCTAAGTAAACTCTTGCAGGCGCATCCCAACATAAAAGATATCCTGGTTGAGTGATGGTTTTCTTTTCTACATCTCCATGTCCGGAAAAATATAAAATCACCTGATCATTTTCTTTTACCACTTCCATCAACCAATCCAATGCAATGGCAAATTGCGCAACCGTTGCTTGTTCATTGATCAATACTTTTAAATGATCATTGTCAAGATTTCCACCAGCATCCGATCTTAAATAATTTGCAAAAGCCTCAGCATCTTTATCGGCAAAACGAAGGTCAGGAATGGCAGGATCTTGATAGTCAGAGATACCAACGACAACAGCGTAAATACTACTAACTACTGATTGCTGACCCCTTATAACTGGTTTTGGTGTGACCCCTTTGGTTTGTGCATGAGAGCTAACAAATGTTAGTACTAATAAAATGTTGCTAATGATGAATCTCATTTATTTTAATCTTCATATTGTTGTAGGAAAAAGAAATTTCAATGCGCTCTTTACTTCTTGTGAGAAGCGCAATTGAATGAGATCGTTGTTGCTTTCGATCCATTTGAAACATGTACAGTCTTTATCAATTGTTTGAACCGGAAATTCCGCATGCTTCTTCAAATCAATCAAGTACCATGCCCAGCGGGCTTGTGAACTGAGCTTGAGAATTTCGGTATCCGCATAGTCTTTTAGCCCATGGATAAAATCAATCTGAGTTATTAGTGAACAGGAATCCTTTATAAGTTTATCTCTCAGCTTTTTAGCATGGGAATTTGCTATCATTTCCTATAGGTCTAGTTGTATTATTAACAATAAAAAGAAACAGCCTGCATTTTAACAAACTTTCTTGTAATATAATTATATTATGTATTAAAAATTATCCTTTTAAAAAATAAAATCTTGCACGCCAAATTCTATCATAAAAAGCAGATCATTCCACCAACACAAATCCCGCCCACTGATATGGATCCAATCCATTGTCCCGCAATTCCTTTTGCGCTTCATGAAAAGCATCCGGAATACTCATTTTTTCAGTTAGCCACTTTTTATAAAAAGTTGTCATCAACAACGAGGTTTGGTTATCCGGAACTTGCCACAATGACATAATCAAATATTTTGCGCCTGCAATTTTGAATGCTCGCTGCAAGCCATAGACTCCTTCGTTGCCTTGGATATCGCCGAGGCCGGTTTCACAGGCTGAGAGGACAACTAATTCTGTATTGGATAAATTCATCTTACTGATTTCATAAGCTGTAAGGATTCCGTCTTCCATGCCTTCCTTAAAAGGTCTGCCTTCCGTCCATGCGTAATTACCACCAGCGAGAATCAAACCGGAACGAATCATCGGGTGATCAGATATTTTGAATGCAGATTCATTTGTTTCAAATTCCTCTTTTACCCTTGGTGAGGTAGCTTTCGCAGTTCCCTCACTTGCCGTCCCGCTAGAATTGGCGGGATCATGCGACATTCTGCCTGTGGCAGAAATCGTTCGGTCAGGAAAGAAAAAACCATGTGTTGAAATATGCAGCACACGAGGAGATGATACTGATTTTCCAATATTTTTAAATGCTTCCTCAGTTGCATAATTACCAGAATACACTATCGTTTCAAATTTTGATTTCTTAAATAATTTGGAGGCACTATTTATTTCATTCTTTGTTCCCGGAAGATAAACCCATTCGCTTCCAGCTTCTTTTATTCCCCGGGATGCATATGAAAAGGAAAGCTCATCAGTTTTTGAAGCTAACAAATTGATCCTATTGGAGTCTAACTTAATTGAAGTAGTGTCCATATTGTAATTAATGCCACCAAATAATACCGCTAAGTTACTGGCATCGACATTGATCAGATCAGGCACTACCAATGATCTTGTACTTCCAAGTCGCACTAATTTAAATTTATCGGAGAGATTTGTTTTATCATCAATCGGAATGGCATTAAAGTTAATTCTATGTAACAAACCAGATGGTGAATAGTAAATTGTTTTCGTATTTGGAAACAAATGAATAAGTGGTTTCCAGAACAATTCATACAAGTGATCAAGATTGTTCCCTGCAACTATAGGTTTCACCCCTCGAGTATAAATTTTCGAAAGCAATTCACTGTTATTCCATTCACCTTTTTTGGATAAAATTTCTTTTAATTCTTTCTCTTCAAACAAGGGTACAAAAACTGGCGCGCTCATTTCATTTATGAGTACAAGAGCAGCGTACATCATACTGTCCGTAATCATCTTATTATAATGTACAAATTCAATAGCTGCTTCCCCTTCTTTCAATTTCGACTTAACTTCCTGCCAGTTTACCTGCCGCATTGCCTCACCATATCCAGCCACCGTGCGTGTCAGGTCCTTTTCCAATACATTGGCTTTTTCTTCAAGTTCTTCGACCCCTCTGCGTTCGGTGATGGGCTTACTGTACTCGATGGCGAGGCGGTGTTCATAGGATTTCAGCAGGTTATATTTTTTAGTAGAAGTAGTGTCGGTAAGCGCCAGGCGTTTGACCTTGTTTGCAGCGTTGAGCAGGAAGCCTTTATAAAAAAGGGTGTTGTCAAAACTGGCAGTTACTGCTTTTTGGCTTTTGGATATATGTACAAAAGAAAGGATTTCGCTTTGGCTTATTGAAAATAAGTTCAAGTAATTATTCAGTTCTTTTTCTGATAGGTGGCGCATTGCTCTTTCAGCAAGCAGCTTGTTGACAGTGGATAGTTCCATGAAAATAGGTTCGGCTTTTTCATATAAATGCATACTACAATAAAGAATCGCCAGATTGTGCTGACTTGCGACATAATCGGGGTGTTCCTTTCCCAGAGCTTTTTCCCGAATGGCTTTGGATTCCAGGTAAAGTGATTCGACTTTTTCGGATTGGCCCATAATCCAATAAAGCTTTGCCAAATTGTTCAGGCTATTGGCAATTTCAGAATGTTCCTTGCCAAATGCTTTTTCCTGAATGGCTTTTGCTTCCAGTAAAAGCGGTTCTGCTTTTACGTATTGGCCCATTTTACCATACAGTATAGCCAGGTTGTTCAGGCTTGAGGCATAGTTGGGGTGATCCTTGCCCAGTGCTTTTTCCTGAATGGCTTTGGCCTCCTGGTAAAGAGGTTCGGCTTTATCATATTGGCTCATTTCATCATAAAGTATAGCCAATAGGTTTAGGCTTTGAGCATAAATGGGATGCTCCTTTCCCAAGGCTTTTTCAAAAATGGCTTTGGATTCCAGTAAAAGTAGTTCTGCTTTTTCGTTTTGGCCCAATTTCGTGTAAATAAAAGCCAGGTTTCCCAGGCTTTGAGCATAATCGGGATGTTCCTTCCCTAATACTTTTTCACAAATGTCTTTAGCTTCCAAATAAAGTGGTTCGGCTTTATCGTATTGACTTATTAAAAAATAGTGACTTGCAAGGTTGTTAAGGCTTGTGATAAAATCGGGATGTTCCTTGCCCAATACTCTTTCACGAGTGACTTTGGCTTCCAGGTAAAGCGGTTCAGCCTTTTCATATTGGCCCCTGTCGCTGTACAAATTTCCCAAGTTGTTCAAACTTTGGGCATAATCAGGATGTTCCTTGCCCAGGACTTTCTCCCGAATAGCTTTGGATTCCAGGTAAAGCAGTTCAGCCTTTTCATATTGGCCCCTTTTGCTGTAAAAAATTCCCAAGTTGTTCAAACTTTGGGCATAATCAGGATGTTCCTTGCCCAGGACTTTCTCCCGAATGGCTTTGGATTCCAGGTAAAGCGGTTCGGCTTTTTCGGCTTGGCCCATGTCATTGTATAAAATAGCCAGACTGTTCAGGCTGTTGGCATAATTAGGATGGTCCTTTCCAAGAGCTTTTTCGCGGATGGATTTGGCCTCGAGATACCATTTTTCGGTTCCCGGGAAGTCCCTTTGCAATTTCAATATTCTCCCATGGTTAAAACAACAATCTCCATATGCCGGCGACTCCTTTCCTAGTTTTTCCAGTGCGATTTTTTCAGCGGCGACATTGACTTCGAGGGCCTGTTCAAAATTCCTTTTAGCTATTAAGCCACGGGAAACCTTAATGAGGCTGTCCACCTGTTTGATGAAAGATGAATCAAGTTGCTGGGCATACATGAGATATGGACATAGAAAGCATACGATCCACAAAGTACTAATTTTCATAAGGTCAATTTACGATCAATAAAGTTATGAATCCATTTTTATTCTCCTAAAATACTTTAGTAAACAAGAATTTTATTTCAGGATTTAGATATGAAAAAAAATAGAATCTTGTAACATTAGATTGATGCAAGAAACAAAATGAGGACCTACTATTTGAGAAAAAGAGTTTTACTCAACTAAAACAAATCCAGCCCAATTGTAGGGATCCAATCCATTGTCCCGCAATTCTTTTTGCGCCGCATGAAATGCATCAGGAATGGTCATCTTAAGCTCTAACCATTTTTTATAAAAAGTCGTCATTAACAATGAAGTTTGTTTATCCGGAACTTGCCATAGTGACATAATCAAATATTTTGCGCCTGCAATTTTAAAGGCACGTTGTAATCCATAAACACCTTCATTGCCTTGTATATCGCCAAGGCCTGTTTCACATGCAGATAACACAACTAATTCTGTATTCGATAAATTCATCTGCGAAATTTCATACGCTGTAAGTACTCCATCTTCCTTTCCTTCTAAAGTTTGTTTTCCCTGCCAGGCTGCATTGCCTCCTGCCATGATTAATCCGGAACGCAACATGGGATGATCAGATATTTTGAAAACAGGTTCATTTTGATTTTCGAATCCACTATTCTTTACTGTCTTCTTGGTATCATTAAAAAAATATCCGTGTGTTGCTATATGCAAAATTCTTGGAGAAGCAGAACCATTCGCTCCAATATTTTTAAAGGATTCTTCTGTGGCAGCATATCCCTTTTTTAAATTCACTTTTAACCCAGATGTTTCCATAATTTTTTCAATAGAATTTACTTCACGTTCTGTACCTGCCAAATAATTCCAACTGCCACCTCTTAATGTGGAATCAACCAATTGAAATGATAATTCTCCTCTTGATCTTGATGCAAGTAATGGTTCACTATTTTGTAATGTACTATCTTGTTCAAATTGAATTCCTCCAAATAGTACTGCATCATTATTGGTTATTTTTACTTTGGAAGGGACGACCAACTGCCGCGTACTGTTGACTTCTATCAAGTTGTATCGGTCTGCTAATGTTTCTGTTTCAGAAATAGGAATCGCATCTAGATTGATTCGATGCAATAATCCACTGGGTGAAAAATAAATGGTTTTGATTCCTGATAATTCTTTATCCAAAGGCTGCCACAAAATTTCATACAAGGATTTTTTTGGAGTTTCTATGGCAATGGCTCCACGATCTGCAAGAGTATATAAGCTATTTACGTAATCTGCTTTACGCTCTGGTTTGGAATGCAACAGGGAGTCCAGAGATTTTTCTTCAAACAGTGGGATAAACTTCGGTTGTTCCAGCTCAGGTAATACCACGAGTGCAGCATAGATTATACTATCTGTAATTTTAGGGAAATTGACTTGAAAATGAACAAATTCAATAGCCGCCTCAGATTTTTTTAATCTCGCTTTCACTTCTTGGTACTTTACCTGACGGATGGCGTCTGCATAACCTACCAGCGATCGGGCCAATTCCTTTTCAGCACCATTTGCTTTCTCTTCCAGATCTGCAACACCCTGCTGCTCGGCCATAGGTTTGGCGTATTCGGCGGCGAGGCGGCGGCGGTAGCCTTTGAGGCGATTGTTGATTTCTGTTGATTCGGGGGATGTGGAGACGGGAAAATTGAGCCGGGAAGCAGCAGTGAGCAAGAAACCTTTGTGAAAAAGGGCATGGTCGAATGCCAATGCGGACATGGTTGCAGTCGAGATAGCGGGCCTTGCGAGCAAATATGCACCCAGCTTTGCCCCGTCAGTTTGGAATTTGGATGCATACATGGCAAGCTCCCGTTCGGAAAGATAGGCGGCAGCTCTTGCAATTCGCTCTTGTTCCAATACTGCTACTGCTGCCAGCAAGGATTCCGATGCTGAAAAATTGCCTTGTTTTTCATATAGACAGGACAGTGCATTCAGGCAGTCTGAATAGCCTTCATGCTCTTTCCCCAACACTTTTTCCCGGATAGCTTTGGATTCAAGGTAAAGCGTTTCTGCTTTTTTATAGTTGTTTAGGTTTATGTACGAATCTGCCAAGTTGTAGAGGCTTTGGGCATAATCAGGATGCTCTTTTCCCAGCACTTTTTCCCGAATGGCTTTGGCTTCAAGATGAAATAGTTCAGATTTTCCGTAATCGCACATTCCCTGATACAAATTCGCCAGGTTGTTTAGAATGCTGGCATAGTCGGGATGCTCTTTTCCTAATGCTTTCTCAAGGGTGGCCAAGGCTTCGAGATAAAGTGGTTCGGCCTTTCCATAGTTGTTGAGGTTTATGTACAAATCAGCCAAGTTATGGAGGCTTTGGGCATAATCGGGATGTTCTTTTCCCAACACTTTTTCCCGGATGGTTTTTGCTTCGAGGTAAATCGGCTCAGCTTTAATGTAGTTGCCCATGTGATCGTAAACAACTGCCAAGCCTTCCAGACTGTTGGCATACAAGGTGTGCTCTTTCCCAAGTTCTTTTCCAAAGACGTCTTTGGCCTCTAGGAAAAGCGGCTCGGCTGCTTCGTACTTGCCCATAGCGACATACAAAACCCCCAAGTTGTAGAGGCTTTGGGCATAATCAGGATGCTCTTTCCCCAGAATTTTTACCTTGATGGCCAAGGCTTCAAGGTAAAGTGGCTCAGCCTTTTCGTAGATGCCCATTACATTATACTGGTTCGCCAGGTTGTTAAGGCTTCCAACATAATCGGGATGCTCTTTTCCCAGTATTTTTTCCCGAATTGTTAAAGCTTCGAGAGAAAGCGGTTCAGCTTTTTCGTGGTTGCCCATTTCCCTGTACAAAATTGCCAGGTTGTTCAGGCTCTTTGCATAATCGGGATGCTCTTTCCCCAGAATTTTTTCCCTAATGGCTTTGAATTCGAGGGCAAGCGACAGGGCCTTTTCATAGTTGCCCAAACCCCGGTACAAATTCACCAGGCTGCTCAGACTGTTTGCATAATCGGGATGCTCTTTCCCCAGCACTTTTTCCCGGATGGCTTTCGCGTCGAGGTAATACTTTTCAGCTTTCTGCACATTGCGCATGAAGAAAAACACATTTCCCCGGTTAAAACAACAAGTTGCATAAGCCGCCGACTCCCGACCCAGTTTTTCGAGGGCGATTATTTCAGCGGTGGCATTCACTTCGAGGGCTTTGTCAAAGTCACGCTTAGCGGTCAGATCTCGGGAGACCTTGATGAGGCTGTCCACTTGTTTGATCGCAATAGAATCAACTGACTGTGCCCTAAGCTCAGATATGGACAAGATGATGAGCAATACAGCAATTGGGAATTTTCCAATTTTGAATTGTGAAAGCATTTTAGTTAAAGATATTTTTAAAAAGCTAAATTTATTGATTTCAACTTATACAATAAAGTCACTCAAATATATTTTAATTGTTTCCAATTATAGATTATAAATTCTAGCTTGAATAGATTTAGATTAGTTTAGTCTTTATACTGTTGTGGAAAATATTTTTTCATTAAGGCATTCCACTGCTTCTTATTCTCACGCAAAAAAGTTAGGTCTTTATCATTCATAAGATAATCGTAGTCATCATCGCCAAGTCGAAAGTTTATTTCAAGATACTTAAATGCCTTCTCGAATTTTTTTTGAATACTGTATAAACATGCAAGATTGTAATTTAAAGCCGCATTGGTTGAGTCGAGTTTTAAAGCTTTGAAGTAATACGTTTCAGATTCTGCATATCTGTTGTTGTAAGAACAAATCAGACCCAGATTGACATAAGAAAAAACAAGCGTTGAATCATATTTAATTGCCTTCTTAAGGTAATGTTCCGATTCTTTATAAAACTTGTTTTCTAAATAAATCATACCCATCGTATTGTAGGTGTTAGCATTTGTAGAATCCAATTGAATGGCTTTGTTGAGTTGCCTGACTCCATCTTCAAAGCGATGTGTATATCTGTAAACCAAACCCAGATTGCTGTATGGAAATGGAAGATTTGGATCCAACTGAATAGCTTTTAGATAATTTTGTTCTGCCGCATCATATTCTTTCCGTTGGCGATAATAATTTCCAAAATTATTCCAGACCATAGCAGAATTAGAATCCAATTTCATTGCTGAATCTAAATATTGTTTGGACTTTTCGAACAACTTAAATTTTTCAGAAAATAAAAATGCAATGTTGCAGTATGGTAATACCCACGATGGTTGCAACTCTATCACTTTATTGGTATACAATTCAGCTGAATCCGCTTGTAAAAGATGGAATCCATAAACATAACTCATCTGCCAATATACTTGCGCCAATTCTGGTTGCCACTGAAGTGCCAAACGAAATTGAATCAGTGCATTTTCACCAATAGTCGTATTGGGATTTTTAGACGATAGTGCAATTAAATAACCTTCGAAAAAATGCACTCTCGCCATTATGAAAGAATACATATAATGATTCACTCCCAATAATTCTGCAGCTCTTTTCAAAAATCTTGGATATTCCCGGTATTTATTCTCCCTTGTTTTTTTAGATAGAGATACTTCACTTACATCCGTTTTTAGCCAGTTGTTCAATACTTGTTGCGCATCATCCTGCAAAGCAGCCGCATAGTTGCGCTTCATCGTCGAATGCAATCGTTCCAGTTTAGGCTCAGAAATCAATTTTTCATAGTAAGTATTCGCACAAGCATTTGCTGGTTCTAAAAATATTTTATCTTTCAATGCCTGTTTGAAAAGTGCATAAACCTTTATTGTATTTGAATCTAATTTTGACAACACATCCTCTTCAATTCCTCTGGATTCAATGGCACTCAACAACTGCGTTTGATTTGTTTTACCAGATTTAATGGATGTTAATAAAGGTTCATCGACACTGGTTAATCTCTCATTGCGATTTCCTATTGTCATGGGCACCTGACTTACCGGTGCCACTTCATTTGTTACATGATCTTCGAGATATCTTCCCACTTCTTGCAGCGTTACCCATTGATCCTTATTGTTATCTGCTAAACCATAAAGCGCATCGAGAAGATGATATGAAAAAGCACCACGACCACCGCCCCATTGTTCGCCTTCAATGCTGTATTCATTGGGTTGACAAGACATGATTTTAATTTCATTTCCAAATTGCTTGGCAAGATTGGCAGCAGTTGCTTGTGATCCATTAACCGAACTACCGGCTAATGTCCCAGAACGACAGGCATCGGTGATCACGATTACTTTTGCTTTATTTTGGATAGACAAAGTAGAGACTACTTCTTGAAGCATAGGCAAAGCAAATGCACCACCAGCCATATACACACGTGCAGGTGCATCCCAACACAATAAAAATCCGGGTTGCGTCAAACTCTTTTTCTCAACATCACCATGTCCGGAAAAATAAATAATCGCTTGATCGCCTTCTTTGCATACTTCCCACAACCAATCCAGTGCATTGGCAAACTGTGCCATGGTTGCCTCTTTATTGATCAATACTTTCAAATGATCATTGTCAAGTTTACCTCCAGCATTCGATCTGAGATAATTTGCAAATGCCTCCGCATCTTTATCGGCAAAACGAAGATCCGGTATGCCGGGATCCTGGTAGTCGGAGATGCCGACGACAACTGCGTACGTATTTTTAGTTGATAGTTGTTGGTTGCCTGCCCCAAGAGAACTGTTGGGGATAGTTGATAGCGGAGAAACACCTTTTTGTTGTGCGTTAATTGCTTCAATAATAAAAGTTAATGCTAAAATTAAAATCAGTTTTTTCATTTATTGTTCTTGTTATAAAATAAAATCAGGAATGTATTTTATCATTAATCATTTTTGCTCTACCTTCTCAGGAAAGTATTTCTTCATCAAGGCATCCCATTCTTTCTTGTTTTTCCGAAGTGGAGCGATATCGGGGTCCACTTGCATCCAGGTATAATCGTCGTAACCCAGTTTTATGGATTGCTCAAAAGCTTTAAATGCATTTGCAATTTCATTCTGCTCAATATAAATATATGCTTTCCAATAGTAATGCAGACTTTCAGTATTAACTCCGTTAGAAGAAAGTTCCACAGACTTTCTGAATTCACTTTCAGCTTCTTTAAACCTTCCCATTTTGGTTAAAACAGTCCCCATCGTACTATGTGAAGAAAAGTTTGAAGGATCTCCATCAATCAGTTTTTGAGCAAGGTCCATCGCCTCATTCAATCTACCAGTTAATAAATATATTTTGGCCAACATATTTTGTGAACATGGCAAACAAACAATTGAAGAAGCATTTTCAATGATTTTTTTTAATACAACTTCCGCCTCGCTGAACCTATTTTGTTCAAAGTAATAGCTTCCTTCGGCTTCCCAATAAAGCGGTGAATCAGGATCTATCTTTGCAGCAATATCAAGATATTCCTTTGCTTTATTAAAATCGAACATAATCGTTGAATATATTTTCGAAAGTTGTACATAAGGCCAAATCCAAGTGGGAGCATTTGAAGTAGCCTTCTTTACGTAATATTCTGCTGAGTCTGCCTTTGCCCAACCATAACCATGAATCCATGCCATACCTAAAAGCGCAAGAGGCATATTTGGATCCCATGAAATGGCTTCATGGAAATTTGCAGCAGCTTTTTTAAGCATCTCTTGTGTAAATTCTCCTCCATAAATTAATGGAAAACCTTCAAAATAAGCTCTTCGGGCCTGTAAAGTTCGGTAAAGATAATGTTGTTGCCCTAGCAAATTTGCTGCACGGTTTAATTGCCGAGGGAAGTCATTGTAACGAACAATTTTTGTTTTTTGCGAAAGACTAATTTCATGAACATCAGCTTTCATGTATTTATTGATGGCCTGCTGAGCATCATCCTGTAATGCAGCTGCATAATTTCTCTTAATAGTGGAATGCAATCTTGCAAATTTTGGTTCTTTAATCAACTGTTCGTAATAGGTATCGGCACAGGCATTGACTGGAACTAAAAATTGTTTATCTTTTAATGCTTGCTTAAATAATTGATAGGTTAATCTCATTGAAGTATCAACCAAAGCCAGTACATCTTCTTCAATGCCTCTTGAATCAATGGAAGATAAAAAGGACAATTGACTTGACTTTCCCGATTTTAATGCGGCAAGTATTTCTACATTTACTTGTGACAACGCGTCCGCTTTGTTTCCTAAAATCATAGGAACCTGACTAACAGGTGCAACTTCTGCACTTACATGATCTTCAATATAGCGTCCTGCTTCCAGTAAGTTTACAATCAGATCATTGTTGTTGTCTGCCATACCATAAAGCGCATCGATAAGGTGATAGCTAAATGCACCACGACCGCCACCCCATTGTTCTCCTTCAATTGAATATTCGTTGGGTTGACAGGATAATATTTTTATTTCATTGGCATATTGTTTCGCAAGATTGGCGCCAGTTATTTGAGCTCCTCCAACACTACTTCCAGCTAATTTTCCTGATCTACATGCATCGGTTATAACGATTACTTTTGCTTTGTTTTGAGATGAGAGGGTTGTAATGATATCCTGAAACATCGGCAAAGCCATGGCTCCTCCTGCTAAGTAAACTCTTGCAGGCGCATCCCAACATAAAAGATATCCTGGTTGAGTGATGGTTTTCTTCTCAACATCTCCATGTCCGGAAAAATATAAAATCACCTGATCATTTTCTTTTACCACTTCCATCAACCAATCCAGAGCAATGGCAAATTGCGCAACCGTTGCTTGCTGATTGATCAAAACTTTCATATGATCATTGTCAAGATTTCCACCAGCATTTGATCTTAAATAATTTGCAAAAGCCTCAGCGTCTTTATCGGCAAAACGAAGATCAGGAATGGCTGGATCCTGGTAGTCAGAGATCCCAACCACAACAGCGTAAGTGCTTTTGGTTGATAGTTGTTGGTTGCCTGCCCCAAGAGAACTTTTGGGGATAGTTGATAGCGGAGATACGCCTTTTTGTTGTGCGTTAATTGCTTCAATTAAAAATGTAAATGATAAAATTAAAATCAGTTTATTCATTTAGTGTTCTTGTTGTAAAATAAAATTAGGAATGCATTTCATCATTAATCACTTTTTCTCTTGCTTCTCAGGAAAGTATTTTTTCATCATTGCATCCCATTTGTCTTTTTGTTTCCTCAACAACTCCATATCAGGATCTTGCTGCATCCATGCGTAATCATCCATTCCTGCTTTTAATGCTTTTTCAAGTGAACTAAAAGATTTATCAATTTGACCTTCCACAGAATCAGCAAAAGCCATTAAATAAAAATAAATAGCATCTTGATTTGAATGCAAAGCATTTAGTTGAGCTACTTTTTCAAAAATTTTATTAGCTTCATCTCTTCGTCCTAAATAAACATAAATTTTTCCAAGGGTAATATAAAAAGTAGAATGGCTAGGGTCTTCCTCAACCAACTTTTTTGCAAGCTTTTCAGCTTCGACCATTCTACCGGTGGCCATGTAAATTTGAACTAATAAATCTTTTGAACAAGGCAAACAGGTGGGATTCTCCTGAATAGAAATGAGTTTATTTAACATCAGTTCTGCTTCTAAATAATCTTTTTTATAAAAGTAATAGGCAGCCTTTGCTTCCAACAGAAAAGCAGAACCCGAATCAATTTTTTCTGCCAGTTCAATGAATTCCTCTGCCTTCTCATATTGACCCAGACCATCTGAATACATTTCGGCCATTCTAATATAGGGCAGGATCCAGGCCGGAGCAGCTTGCATTGCCTTGTGGGCATAAACTTCTGCCGAGTCCGCTTGCAAATAAAAATATCCGTAACAATATTGAATCCCTAAAAGTGCTAGTGGCATATCTGCTTGCCAGTTAAGTGCTTCATGAAAATAGCTGAGTGCTTTATCCATTGAAGTCTTGCTATAATCCCCTCCATAAGCAAAAGGAAATCCTTCAAAATATGCCTGACGTGCTTTTAAATCCTTGTAGAGATAATGATTCACTCCCAAGAGTTCAGCTGCACGCGCTAGTTGCTTTGGAAATGCTTTGTATTTTTCAACTTTGGTTTTGAATGAAAGGCTGATCTCTCCGATTTCAGCTCCCATATATTTATTTAAGGTTTGTTGCGCATCATCTTGAAGAGCAGCAACATATTTTAGCTTCATCAAATTTTGCAAGGGCTCAAACTCTTTCAAACTGGTTAATTCATTAAAATACGTTTCAGCACAATTCTCCTTGGGTTCAAAAAATATTTTGTCACGGACAGCTTTTGTAAAAGCAAGGTATTTAGCACGTAAAGTTTCATTAAATCCGTTCACAATTTGCTCTTGGGGATCGAGATCCTCTAACCCCCAACTATTTTTCATGCCATTGCTTCCCCATCCCGAATTGGAATTAAAAGAATCTTTAAGGTTATTAAATTCTGCTTGCCAATTACCTGAAAGTTTAACCAATTTTTCAATTTTATTTCCTGTGGTCATTGGAACTTGACTTTGAGGCGCAACTTCCTTTACAACATGATCTTCCAAATAGCGATCGATTTCTCCAAGCGTTACCATTAAATCCTTGTTGATATCTGCCTGTCCTGCAAGTCCATTAAGTAAGTGGTAAGAAAAACATCCTCTTCCTCCTCCCCATTGCTCACCTTCCAAACTGAATTCACCGGGTTGACAAGCCAATATTTTTATTTCATTTGAAAATTGCTTTGCAAGATTTGCAGTGGTTAATTGAGCTCCACCAATCTGGCTTCCTGCCAATTTACCTGCATGACATGCATCTGAAATAACTATGACTTTTGCCAAGTTTACTGTAGATAGTGTGTTAACAATTTCCTGTAGATAAGCTAGAGAATATGTTCCTCCACCCATATATACTTTTGAAGGAGCATCCCAGCAAAGTAAAAATCCTGGTTGAGAAACAGTTTTCCGCTCTACATCTCCATGTCCAGAAAAATAGATAATTACACGGTCTCCTTCCTTAACTTTCTCTATCAATCCATCCAATGCAGCAGCTACATTTCCAGCAGTTGCTTCTTGATTTGTCAAGACCTTAATGCGATCGTTGGCTAATCCATTATTGCTTCCAAAAGAACTTCTTAAAAAGTTGGCAAATGCCTCGGCATCTTTGTCAGCAAATCGCAAATCAGGAATGCCTCTGTCTTGATAATCTGAAATACCCACCACTACAGCGTAAGTATGATTAGTTGTTAGTTGTTGGTTGCCTGCCCCAAGAGAACTGTTGGGGTTAGATGATAGCGGAGAAACACCTCTTTGTTGTGCATATAAACACAAAACAAAACTAAGTTGGAACAATAACAACAGATATTTACTTTTCTTCATATTCATAATCCACTGAGAATATCTAACTATTGATATTTTAGCAACTCAATAATAGAGTGTATTCTATATAAAACAAAATTTCCTTAAAGATTTAATTCATGTTTTACAAGTCTTTATTTATCTGCAAAATACTTTTTACTAAGTTCTAACCATTGAATTTGTTTTCGGAAAGCTTCCAAATCAGGATCTGATTTTAAATGTTTGAAATCATAAAATCCATTTTGAATGGCTAATTCCAAATAATTATTTGCCATTTGGAAATCTGCTTGCAAGGATTTAATACAAGCCAAATTATAATAGGCATCTTGAAATTTCTCATCAATTTCAATGGCTTTTAGAAAAGATGATTCTGCTTTATTGTAATTTTTTGATTCCAAATAAACCAATCCTTCTACGTTGTATCCATAACTGTTGTTTGGACTTAATCGGATGGCATGCTTTGCCAATCGCAGGGCTTTATTTAAATCTTCATCCAAATACATTTGACTCAAATTAGCAAAGGGAATACTCCAACTTGGAGAATTCTCGATAGCTTTTTCGTAATTGATTTTAGCTTCATCCTTTTTTCCAAGAAGGCTGCAATTAATTCCAATTTCATTATATATAAAAGCAGCCTGCTTTTCATGCTGCAAGCTTTGTTTTTGTATTAAAAGGGCTTCCTCAATGAATTGATTATTAAAATTGCGTTCACCATCAATTCTTTTTTGAAGGCCTAGAAAATAGAAATATTTTACGGTCAACATTTTATTCAAAAAGTGGTCTTTTCCTAAAAGATCAGAAGCCCTTCGACAATAGTCTGAATAGATAAGATATGCTCCGGTTTTATTTCTTCTTTTGGCTATTTCGCGGTTATCAAAATTTAGATAAGCATTTAAAACCTGTTGGGTCTCGTCTTGAAGGGCAGCAGCCAACCGCCTCTTGATCGCTCCATGAAAATTTATAAAGGGTGACAAACGCAACATAGAATCCAATAACATGGAAGCATTTCGATCCGATGGCGTCATTAAATGCCCTAATTGAATAGCTACTAAAAAATCCTGATACAATGAACGGTCTTTTTCAGCCAGTTGATTCAAACTGAGTTCATTTCGTTTGGTTTCATTGGGTTCTAAAATGGTAGCAGTGAGATGCTTGTCCAATTGTATTAAATTGGTTGAAAGTTTTGGATCGACGCGGATATACCCTTTTTTCCTGGACGAACAACCAGCAAATAAAAAACCCGGGGTATGATCTTCAGACCATTTGGTTTTGTTTAAATATGCATTGAGTTCATTAAAATCTATACTCAGGTCCTGATTGAAATCTGCTTTTCCAATTAGGGCTTCAAGCAGATAATGATTAAAACTTTTTAATTCTCCGGAAATGGATCGTGTCTGTACTTCTTCTGTTGAATTTAAAAAACTGCTTATGGAAAATTTATTTGGAAATGACTCTACTTGAATATTCCAGGTTTTGGTCTGGATAGAATCCTGTGCTAATACCGATGGCGAAACCAAAGGATATAAAATTCCAAAACAATAAAAATTAAGTTTCTTTGATTTTACAATCTTATTAAACTGCCTGAACAAATCAAAAGCATTGGATGTAGATTGTGATGCCGGACTATCGTAATAATAGATCGGTGCATTGGATTCACTTTGTCGAAATTGATAGCCGGCATATCCGGAGAAATAAAATATTACGGTGTCTTTGACTTTGGTATTCTCTGCCAACCAATCTAAAGCGGATGCAACGCCGGCAGCTGTAGCTTCTTTATCAACTAAAACCATTAAATTTTCTTTATCCAGCTTAAAAGAATTATTTGCCAACAGATAGCTTGCAAATAATTCAGCATCCCGTTGTGGAAATGGAAGTTCCTTTATTTCAGGATCTTGATAGTGTGACAATCCAATGACCAGGGCTTTGGTATTTCCGGAAACATGTTGAGCAAGTCCGGATGCAGTTGAAAATAGAAACCAGCAAAGTAGGTATCCCGAAGTAAAAAGTGAGCTGGAATGTATCAGTTTTTTTTTCAACTTTACATGAATTTTATACTAGTTCACAGTTAAAATTAATTGGCTATTTAAATAGGTATTTAAGATCCGTATATTAAAAACAATACGTTACGCACCGAAACTTTAAAATAAATTACACTTAAAAAATATTTCAGGAGGCCTACTTATTAAATAAATAAAAATAGACCTCCTGAAAAAAATTCATTCAATCTTGTTTTAGATTTAATCCATTTTCTTCTCAACAGCAGTTTTATCTTGCTTGCGTTCTGCTTTTACTCCTTCTGCACCACCCATTGACTTGAGTTTAGTAATTGGTTTTTTATTTCCACAATTTCCTTTGCAAACCGGCTTTACACCTTCTGCAATAATGGCTAATGAACCTTTAGGACTTGTTGTCTTTTTAGCTACCAAACCAGCAGCACTTCCGGCTTGTCCATTTCCCATATCGATCGATGCCATGTCGCCCATCATTAATAAATCTGCAGTTGCTTCATCCGAAACCGGATAAAATGCATTATTTACTCCACAATACACTACCGGCGAACCCGCTAAATCAAACAGGGGAGTTCCCTTTGCTGTAGGGGACCACATCCCGGCACTCAGTGTTTTTTGATTGTTGCAGGCAGCTACAGCAAAAGCCGGCCACTTATACATTTGAGCTAAAGTTGCCGGGTCAAAACCCAATACAGAGGCAGCACCGGTTGCTGGTTTTTTTAAATTAATGGCATTCAGGCTGTTTGCTGCATTAAATGCGGCTGTAGCGGCTGTTTTATGGGCAGCGCTTCCAGGAATATAGCTAGCCTGTGATTGGCCATTCAGGATAGCAGCTGTTACTAGTAATCCGATAAATAAGCTTTTCATAAATTTAAATACTTGTTTTTTAAAAAATAATTAGATAGGTTAACATTTAAAGGTACACTTTTTAAGAAAAGCTCATCAGCAATTTGAAAAAATTTTATTAAAAATTGTTGAATTTCTTAACAAACCTTTAAAATCAAATTATTATTAATTATAAACCACTGGATCATTATATCAAAATGAAATAAAAACAAATAGGGGGAATCGTTTTTTGCTAAACCTAATTACACCACTTACTAAATAAAATTCAATGTAACGAGCTCAATCAAATACAATTTTTACTAAATTCAACTTACCATTGTTTTCACTTGGCACCAAAACACTTTGAGCATCTATTTCCATGGCATCTTTAAAGCGCAGGTTTAAGTTTTTATAACTGGTATTCAATATACTTTTCCGGATGAATTCACCGCCGGGTTTTAAAATGTATTCAGATACCGTGCCTTCCGAACTGATGGCATCATTAAATATAATTCGCAAAACAGAATTGGTATGGAAAATAAAAAACGAACTGAATAGCCCTTGATCGTCTTGAGAATATTGTCGTTTGTGAAATACCTTTTCCCATAACAACACACCTTTTTTATCAAAGGAAGCCACAATGATATCATCAAAATAATAATCATACCATCGCGTAGTATAGGCACCCGTTGGGTCTGTTGCACTAAAATAGGGTCTGCGGCTTAACTCTTTGGTGTTTTCATAAAATATTAAGCACCCACTATCTGATTTAAACTCTATGGATCGTGTGTTTAATTCACTATTTGATAAAATTGACTTTTTAGAATTACCGGACCATTCTTTTAATAAGGATGTAGAAAATGGAACAAAATTTATCTCTGATATTTGATTCTCATCATTTATAAAACCAATTGCATAACCTTCCGGGGGTGTATTGCTCCTTTCAGAATATAATCCTCCATAAGCCAAACTTCCGGCAACATTATCAATTTTAGCCATTCCGCTTGTGAAATAATAATCTTTCAATGGCAATTC
Organism: Saprospiraceae bacterium; assembly: GCA_016714025.1. Classification (NCBI taxonomy): domain Bacteria; kingdom Pseudomonadati; phylum Bacteroidota; class Saprospiria; order Saprospirales; family Saprospiraceae; species Saprospiraceae bacterium. The sequence continues at coordinate 512,938 of JADJOB010000002.1, forward strand.
CTTAGCATCCAATAAGCTACCATCCAATCCAATTTTTGTAATCAGAGTTTGAACTTTTTTCCTATTGGATTCACTTGTTCTTCCAAACAAATAAACTGATCCCTGATCTGAAATTTCAACATCGTAAATATATTGTCGCTCTTCTTGAAATTGTTTCGTCAAGTTAAGTGTATAATAAATTGAATCTGCTTTTCGGTTATACAAAAGCATCAATCGCTCGTCCGATAAATTTTGAAACCCGATGGCCATCCAACTTTTATTTGATGAATATTTAATTTTAATGTCATCATTGGAACTGACCGCAACCCCATCGTAAATTATTTTTTCATGAATTAATGAAGGTTGACTATTATATCTGTTTAAATAAATTCCATAGCTGGATTCCATTTTACTGACATAAAAAATATCGATATCATTTTCCCATTCAAACAAATCAATAATTCTCCATTTCCGACCGGGCAATTCAATAGATTTTTCAATGCCCCATTGAAATTCAGGAGATAAGGTTTGCAAACTTATTTTAAAGGACTTATCTCTTAATAGAGAAATGGTCCCGTTTGGGTGAGGCAATATAAAATAGGAAAAATCATTTTTAATATTTACATCCGGGGAGATATAAATGGATTGTGCTTTTACCAGATTACCCTGCAGGCCGAACAAGCAGATAAAACAGTATATTACTATTAACTTTCTAAGTGATAAGCTCTTAATTTCGCACATATTTACAAAGAACGTATGAAAGCTCTTAAAATCATAGAATGTGTCCCAAATTTTAGTGAAGGTCAGGATGAAAAGCTCATTGAGGCCCTTTCGAAGGCAATTGAACACACGGAAGGCGTCCGTTTACTCCATGTAGATCCGGGTAAATCAACCAATCGGACTGTGGTCACTTTTGCAGGGAATCCGGATGCTGTTATTGAAGCTGCATTTCAAGCAATTAAACTGGCTTCTGAATTGATCGATATGCGATTTCACAAAGGGGAACATCCCCGAATGGGAGCTACTGATGTTTGTCCGCTGATTCCAATTTCTGGCATCAGCATGGAAGAAACGGTTGCGTATTCTAAGAAATTGGCTGCACGTGTTGGTTCTGAATTATCCATTCCGGTATATCTCTATGAAAATTCGGCCACACATCCAAGTCGTAATAATTTAGCAGACATCCGAAGTGGAGAATACGAAGGCCTGGAAGAAAAAATGAAAAATCCGGATTGGCAACCCGATTATGGCCCTAAATCGTTTAATCCAAAATCGGGTGCTACGGTAATTGGCGCACGAGATTTTTTAATAGCCTATAATGTAAATCTCAATACAAAATCTACAAAACTTGCCAATGAGATTGCGTTTGATATTCGTGAAAATGGCCGCCCGGTAAAAGATCCGCAAACTGGAAAACTTATAAAAAACCAACAAGGTGAAATTTTACGAACTCCAGGTACTTGTAAATCTCTTAAAGCCATTGGGTGGTATATCGATGAATACGGTCAGGCACAGGTTTCTATGAATTTAACCAATATGCTGGAAACACCATTGCATAAAGCATTTGAAGAATGCAGAAAATCTGCCGATCGATTGGGTTTAGTCGTGACGGGTTCTGAATTGGTTGGCTTAGTTCCAAAAAAAGCACTATTGGATGCAGGTGTTTATTTTATGAAAAAGCAAAATCGCTCTCTTGGTATTTCCGAAGAAGAACTTATTGATTTAGCTATACAAAGTTTGGGATTAAATTCCTTGGCTTTGTTTGAACCTCAAAAGAGAATTATAGAATATATGTTGGAAGATAAAACAAACAAACTTGTTGATCTAAGTTTAAAAAAATTTGCAGAAGAAACAGCTTCTGAAAGTCCCGCACCCGGTGGAGGTTCTGTTTCTGCTTATTTGGGTGCATTAGGTGCCTCGCTAGGTGCGATGGTTGCTAATCTAACTGCACATAAAAAAGGCTATGAAGATCGATTGGAATTTTTTTCTGATCATGGTGTTCAGGCTCAGAAAAAAATTAAAGAATTGCTTTTCCTGGTTGATGAAGATACCAAAGCATTTAATGCCATCATGGAAGCGTTCCGCCTACCTAAAAACACAACTGAAGAAAAATCGATCCGTAAAAAAGCAATACGCAAAGCAAATATATATGCTATAGAAATTCCTTTGAAAACAATGGAAACTGCCGCATCTTGCTTGCCTTTGTTAAGAGCGATGATTGAAAACGGAAATCCAAATTCAATCAGTGATGCAGGCGTTGGGGCCTTGTGTATTCAGGCTGCAGTAAGTGGCGCTGCATTAAATGTACAAATCAATGCTGCCAGTCTGGATGATGAAGCAAAAAAAGCAGCTTATTTTGAAAAAGCTGAAACAATTGAAACAAGAACAGGCGTTGAAGTAAAAGAATTAATTATTACTATTAAAAAGAAAATTATTTCATAAGTAATTTGAAATAATACAGATCAAATTATTATTCTTTATCTTAATAATTGTAAATCACCTTTTATTTTTATATCAGGACCTTTCTCAAAACCCACAATGGCATAATACACATAAACTCCCGGTAAACAATACTGGTCATTAAACCGTCCATTCCATCCACCTCCCAAACCATTTGCCAGAAACTCTTTGTTTGAATAAACCCGATTGCCCCATCGATCAAAAATTTCCAAGAGTTTTATAGTGCTTGCTGTTCCAAATACTGTAAAAACATCGTTGATATTATCGCCATTTGGAGAAAACACATTGGGTACATACACCTTGTTATCAATAATCCGGATACTAATAGAATCTATTGCTGTACAACCATCCGCATTGCTTATTAAACAATAAATCGTCATGTTTTGCTGTGGCTGCAATCCAGGATTTGTACAATTTGAACAGGATAGATTTTGACCGGAAATCCAATCAATTAATTGATAATTTCCACTTATTAAAGCATTTAATGTTACAGATTCCCCTTTGAAAATTTCCAGGTCGGGACCTAATTCAAGAATTGGGACTTCAGGTGCTTTCCAGACTATCAAAGTATCGGTTTGACAACCTAAGCTATCGATGATGCTGAATAAATGACTTCCAGCTGTAATTTGTTGAAATGAATTGGTATAAGAAAAACTACCCCCATCTAATGCATAGCGCAAGGGTAATTTGGAACTCAGAATTTTTTCGAATGTCAAGGTACCGGTTTGTGGATTTGGGCTACAGGGGATATTGGTACGTATCAGTTCGCTGATCACCGGAGATGCATGAATGGTTAGTTGAATGGTGTCTTTATACTTGCATCCAAAATCATTGGCCTCAAGTATATAATGGTGTGCTCCCAATGTTAAATCTTGTGTATTTACACGATCATTCATAATAAATTCACCCGTCCACTGACCATTAACTACTGGATCTTTCACCCAGTTTTTTAGATCAAATAAAACAGGATTTGAAAAACAAATTTCAATACTGGTATCTATTGCAATATTTTTCGGCGGACAATCAGGTGATTTACACCAGGCGATATCTGAACTTATTTCACTACAAGGTCCTGAATCTTCCAGTGTGAGTTGTATGCTTGCACTGTCATTAAAAAATCGTTTACGTATTAGATAAACAGTATCATTGATAAACATTCCCGAGTTTCCATTTAAAACATTGATTCTGTATTTTTTTACCCGTGTTTCTTTATTCCATTTAAAAGTAATGGTGGTATCTGTTGATTCGCAATCGATCATGGGTTTGGGAAGATGTTCTAGAATTTCAATCGATCTAAATGATTCACTTAAACACTTACTAAAACTCAATGCTAATTTTAACTGCTTTGTTCCAGGAGTATGCCATGAAATTGCTAGTTCCTTATCCGGTACAATAAATTTGAACAAGCCACCATCCAATGCCCAATTAAAACGTGCTGAATCGGCATTACTACCTGTGAATCGAATTAAAATACTAGAATCCTGGCATGCCACGGAATCCATTAGAAAATCAGCAAAAGGATTTTTTCGTACAACAATCAATTGGCTGTCAAAATATTTGCATCCATTAATATCCAATGTTGAAAAAACGCGATGATATCCGGCACCTGAAATGATTGGGTCAAAAATGCCTGCGACTGAATCAATAATTCCCGGACCTCTCCAGGTATAAGTTCCAATTTGCCCGTTTGGATTTGTTTGCGTCGTAAGTTGAATGGATTTACTCAAGTTACTCAAACAAATTGTATCAACAGGATCAATCAATAATTGTATGGGCGGACAAGTTTTGGATTGACATTCTATTTCTGAAAAAACTTCCTTGCAATAGGGATTGCTGGCATGAATTCGGATTTTAATAGTTTCACCCCGATTTAAGTTTGGAAAAAATACACTGGTATCTGTAACTTGTATATAAAAGCCTCCTTGCAGTACTTCAAGCATGTATGTTTCATTGGTGTATTGATTCCAGCTAAACAAAATACTACTATCCGTTGAAAAACAATCTGGAATAGGTATGTTTGGAGGAGCATGAACAAAAACCGAATTGCAGCTACTGTCTATGCAACCCAATCGGTCTGCAGTCAGACAAAGGGTATGCTTGCCTGTGTCAATCCACTGGGTTAAATAGGATGAGTTGCCTGGATTTAATAAAATATTCGTTTGATCTATTTGCAGTTTATAAGTAGTGCTAGTATCAAATTGAATCCATGAAATTTGTCCGGTATCCCCTAAACAATAATCATTTAAATCAGTAGTGAAACCAGCAGATGGATATGGTTTGGCAAACAATTTTACTGAAGTAATTTCCGGACAACGAGCCACATCAGGTAAAATGTATAGAATGGTATCCTGGTTTAATTGAACTAGCTTGTTTTGAATCAAACAATTTGAATCAGCTTCAGGACAATTATAAAACTGTGGTCCACCAATAAATTGACCCTGCTTTTTAAAATTTAAATTCAACAGATTAACCACGCTACCGGCACAAAATGAACTGTCTGTGAATGTAAAATTTTCCTTGTCATTTATTTTTATTGGTATCGGAAGCAAATCTTCACAAGTACCATTAAATGCCTTTAGATAAATAGTGGTATCACGATTTAATAGTATAAAAGTTGAATCAATCCTTTGGGCTGCACTTGCGGATTGATTCCAAAAATAACTATAGGAAGCATTGGTATTATTCAGATCTGCAAATCGGATCGTATTTAAAAAAATGGTATCACCAATGCAATAAGACAAGGAATCCTGTAAAATTAAATCCGGATTGTTTTTTGATCCTTTTACCAAGATGGACTGAATGGAAATGCATGAATGAATGGAATCGACTTCATTAATTAAAACAAGTCTGTAGATTCCAGCCTGACTGACTATAATTTGGTTTCCGGTACCTAAGGTGTCGTTGTTACCATTCAGCCAATATCGTTTGATTGGAGTGTTTTTGGGCATTAAAGAAGAATCTGCAAATAAAGTTACCAGGGTATCTAAACAACTAATATCATTGGATTTGTTGGGAATGGATTTAAGTTTGTTGTATTGCAGATTAAAATATAATATACTATCGCAGAAGGGTGATCTTTTAGACTTGAGAACTTGTTTATATACTCCGGTACTATCATAACGAGTGGATCCGATTTTAAAGCTATCCGGATAACAAACAAAGGTGTCAATAAATGTTTCTATCTGGTCAAATTCTTCTACAATTACAGTAATATTACTATCACAACCAAATCGATTTTTATTAAAATAATTCCAGGTTCCTGCGGTTAAAAAAAGATTTTTAAATTTATAAGTTTCCCCAAAACAAATATAAAATGGACCAAATTCCTGCAAAGGCGTTTCATCTCCGACTTCAACATCCAGACATACTTCATTTCCTGTATTGCAAATATTCGAACCCATTACACAGATTTTTCCATTTCCAGGTTGATCCCAGGTAACTTGGGCTTGATTGTCTTTGGAAAAATTAAGTGTTCCATTTTCAACACGCCATTCATAAGAACAAGCTCCGTTGATGCTTGCAATTTGATAATCTATTGTTTCTCCTTTGCAGACTAATTTCTTACCACTGATTTTAGCGGAAGTATTTGGAACAGGAGCTACGGTGCTTCCTGCTGTAACGACAAAGTCCACATTGCATTCATTGGGTCCATTGCCATCAAAAACAAGATAATAAACGCAACCAATCTTAAGGGGTTCTGTAGTTGAAAAAGACCAGGTTTGGTTGGCATACATATTGGTGTTGCAATTGCTCACCAGTTTAAATGTCTGGCAATCATCCGATGCATAAATTCCCATTTCTACCCCATTTGCTTGCATGCAAGACGATACCGCTACATTGATACTTAAACTGGCTGAACCCGCCACAAATGCGAGCCATTGCATGCTGTGCTGAACCATAGTACAAAAACCGGGAGGCATTTGTCCTGGAGTGATATTAAGTGTTCGAGTTGAAACTCCATTTAAATCACAGACCACACAAGCATCCATGCAAAAACTGGATAATGACACCGGATTGCTACCACATTTGGAATGTGTTTGACTATAAACAAGCTTATAACTTATTAATATAAAGAAAAAGACTAATGTGAATTGTAAAATGCGTGATGGTCGCATTTGACAAATATAGCCTTTCTTACAAAGAACTTAAAATGATTTTAATTAGCCTGGTGATGCTCAAATGAGAATCACATGATGATTTTTTTTAAATTGTACCAGCCTCTTCTCGATAAATCAAGCGTATTAATAGTTTGCCGACCATTTGCAGTGTATAGGGATCAATGACATTCATATTGTCTTTTAATGTATGGTGATAAAATGGAAATTTCTTCCCATCAGGGCGATTGATAATGTCAATCATTTTGATTTTTGCTATTTCATTGACATAATAATGGTCATCCATTACCCCACCTCCGGAGGTTTTTGGAAACGAGCCCCCATAACCTTCTGACTCTGCAAGATTCCAAACTTTTTCTACAATATCTTTTGCATAATAAACAGAATAATCTTCAACATAAAACCCAGGATTTGCTGCGCCAACCATATCAAGCAATACTCCATATTGAGCACGATATCCGGAAACATGTGGATTTCTTGACCAGTGTTGTGAACCCAATCCCCAGGATTCATTGTTTGCCTCCTGTCCATAGTCTTCCAAATCAAAAAGTACAAAATCAATACCTAAACCTTTTATTGGTTGGGATTGAATTACACGGGCAAGTTCTAATAAAACGCCAACCCCACTTGGACCATCATCTGCGCTGTCAAAAGATTTCTTACGATTGGCAGGATCCGGATCTGCATCTGCCCAGGGTCTTGTATCCCAATGTGCTGCGAAGACCAATCGCCTTTTAATTCCTGGATTGATCTGAGCGATAATATTTCGCCCATTTAATAGCGTACCATCAAATGCCTTGACCTGAAATTTTTGATCTATAACTTCTGTCCCAAACGACTTAAATTTTTCAACAAACCAATCGGCGCATTTCTGATGTGCGGGTGTATTTGGAATTCGAGGACCAAACATCACTTGTTGCTTTACATATTGGAATGCACTGTCTTTATTGAATGACGGAAATTTTATTTCAACAGGTGCATCTGCTACTGTTTTTGATTTATTGTCAGATTTACAAGCATGTAATGCGAGCAATACCAAAACTACAAGATTCAACCTAAAATTCCTCATTCCAAATTCTTAATTATTAATTCTTAATTAATTTAAATGCATCCATTCTGTTCCATCTTTACCGTCCTTCAGTTGAATGCCTGCCTCTTTGAGCATATCTCTTATTTTATCAGAACTGGACCAGTCTTTATTCTCACGTGCCGTTTTCCGAAGTTCGATAACCAATTTCATAAGATGTTCAATCGTATTGGAATCATTGGTATCATTTTCGTCTTTCAAACCAAAAATTTCAAAAACGAATTGATCCAAATGTTGAATCAGTTCATTCCAACTTTTAACCGAAATTGCATCCGCCGAAATATGCCCATCTTTTACAGAATTGATAATCGTACACAATTCAAATACAGAAGCCAGTGTTTTCGGAACATTAAAATCATCGTTCATATCCAGATACATCTGGGCTATCAATGAATTAATGGCTTCATCTTTTGATCCGGATTCTTTTGAAAAATCAGCTTGGAATGTTTTAAGTGTGCGCATACTCTCCATGAGCCGGCGATATGCTTTTTCAGCTGCCTGTAAAGAATCATCTGTGATATCCAAGGTCGAGCGGTAATGTGCCTGCAAAGTAAAAAACCTCCAAACCATTGGTGAATATGCCTTGGAAGTATGTGAACTATTTCCGGTTATTAATTCAGTTGGGGAAATTGTATTCCCATCACTTTTGGACATTTTTTTGCTATTCAGCAAGAGCATATTTGTATGAAACCAATAATTTGCAGGTGAAGTTCCACACGCACCCATATTTTGTGCAATTTCATTTTCATGATGTGGAAATTTTAAATCATTTCCACCACCGTGGATATCAAATCGCTCTCCCAAATATTTTGTACTCATGGCCGAACATTCCAAATGCCATCCAGGAAAACCAACACTCCATGGCGAATTCCAACGCATGATATGTTCATCGCTAGCTTTTATCCACAATGCAAAATCCGAAGGATGATTTTTCTCATCCTGATTTTTTAAATCATCCCGTGATTCTGAAAGTAAATCCTCTACAATTCTTCCAGATAATTTTCCATATGGATTTCCGTCTTTTATAAATTTCAGCGTATCAAAATAAACAGACCCGTTTTTCTCATAAGCGTAACCCCTTTTCAAAATATCAGCTACCATTTCAATTTGCTCAATGATGTGCCCGGTTGCTCTGGGTTCAATGGAAGGAGGCAATACATTAAATAAACGCATCATATCATGAAATCCGTTACTATATTTTTGAGCAACTTCCATGGGTTGCAGTTGCTCCAAACGGGCTCCTTTCATCATTCGATCTTCACCATCATCCAACAAATGGCCTACATCCGTAATATTTCTAATGTATCGTACTTTATAACCTAAATGCATTAAATAACGATAAATAACATCGAACGAAATAAAAGTTCTGCAATTTCCAAGATGCGCATCGTAATAAACCGTTGGTCCGCAAACATACATTCCAACACGACCTTCTACAATTGGCTTAAAAAGCTCTTTCTCTCCGGATAAACTATTGAAAACGAATAAATTCATAGCACGCAAAGATAATATAATTACGAATTAATAATTACGAATTACAAATTATGGGAGTGTTGCTTACTTCCCGCGTACTCGTCGGACGATGCAAGAAATTCAATATTGAAATTCTATCGTTTGTTAAAATATTATATTCCATTTGCTTTCAAAGTTAATTGAATTTTACCTATGATTCTGCAGCATTCTTCCGTGATTTTACAAATACTTTCAAATTCATCTTTTGTTAACAAATCCGTTGCGTAGAGTAATTTAACCCAGTACATAGTTTCTCTAGCTTCTTTATACGAAATAGAAAGTTTAGCAAAAAAATCTTTTCTTGATTGTCCTCCAATTGCTTCTTCTATATTTGCTCCAATTGAAGTAGCAGATTTTAATAATTGATTGGATAAAACAAATTCCTTCTTCTCTTCTTGAATTTTACGAACAATTTTTACAGTATGGATTGCCAAAATAAATGATTTTTCCCGAATAATATTTCCACTTTTCATTAGTATTATTTAATTTTAAATACCTCTCGCAAGAAAACGGATTGTTTGCCACGTGCCCATAATTCGTAATCCGTAATTCGTAATTTTTAATTTTTAATTCTTAATTGACCTCATCCCGCCCATCCTTCACGATCCAGGCTTCTGAAATGAATGGCTTCAGCGAGATGTTCAATTTTAATTTCGTCGCTGTCTGATAAATCTGCTATGGTTCGTGACACTTTTAAAATGCGATCATAAGCACGTGCAGATAATTGCAGTTTAGTCATTGCTGTTTTTAATAAACTCATACCGGCCGAATTAATAACACAGATTTCCCGAGCCATGCTGGAAGGAATTTGAGCATTGCAATAAATATTTTGATTTTCATGATATCGTTTTTCTTGCCGAATTCTTGCTGCCATGACGCGATCTCTGATGCTGGAAGAATTTTCGGATCCGCGTTTGTACTCCATTAATTCTTCAGAAGATACCGGCGTTACTTCAACATGCAAATCGATTCGATCGAGCAAGGGACCACTGATGCGACTTAAATATTTTTTAACTGCGCCCGGTGCACAAACACATTCTTTTTCAGGATGGTTAAAATAACCACAGGGACATGGGTTCATACTGGCAATCAACATAAAACTAGATGGATACTCTATTGAAATTTTTGCTCTTGAAATAGTCACTTTTCGTTCCTCAAGAGGCTGGCGTAAGACTTCTAAAACTGCACGTTTAAATTCAGGGAGTTCGTCTAAAAATAATACGCCATTATGCGCTAATGAAATTTCCCCGGGCATCGGATTGGAACCGCCACCAACCAATGCAATGTCACTAATGGTATGATGTGGCGAACGAAACGGTCGACTGGTCACCAATCCCGAATCAGCTGCTAAAATTCCTGCAACTGAATGAATCTTGGTGGTTTCCAGGGCCTCATTGATTCCCAATGGTGGAAGGATCGTTGGCAATCGTTGTGCCAGCATGGTTTTCCCGGCTCCGGGTGGACCGATCAATATTACATTGTGACCACCTGCAGCAGCAATTTCCAAAGCCCGCTTGATATTTTCCTGCCCTTTAACATCGGCAAAATCATGCGCATAATTTGCCTGCTGTTGCTGGAATTCTCGCGTTGAATCTGCCTGAAGGGGTTCAATTTCCAAACGCTTATCCATAAATGCTGCAGCCTCAAAAAGATTTTCGACTGGAATGATTTCCAATCCATCAACGATTGCTGCTTCACGGGCATTAATTTTGGGAACGATGATCCCTTTGTAATTTTCTTTTCGCGCAAGCAAGGCGATAGGCAAGACTCCTTTAAAAGGCCGTAAACTTCCATCCAGACTCAATTCACCCATAATTAAATAATCCTGAAATCGATCCTCTGAAATTTGTCGAGTGGCTGCTAAAATACCCAAGGCAATGGGGAGATCATAATACGATCCTTCCTTTCGAATATCGGCGGGAGCAAAATTGATTACCAGTTTTACACGTGGAAACTGATAGCCTATATTTTTAATTGCCGATTGAATCCGTTGGTATCCTTCCTTAATGGCATTATCCGGAAGCCCAACCATCCAATAACTAATTTTACCGGAAATAACATTTCCTCCGGCATTTACTTCCACAACAATGGTAGAAGCATCCACGCCATGCCCGGCCGCGGAAAACAATTTGACTAACATAGTACAATAATTTTAGGTGTTCCATAAAAAATAAATATTTCAAGTATAAACTTGATCGGAATCTCCTAAAACCACTTAGACTAAGCTTGCATTCATTTTAAGTCTCCAGGTACTGCTTCAATAAAAGACAAATAAATGCATAGCGAACTATCAGGAGTTTTTAGAGCTTCCTTAAATTCATAGTGTTTTCGGCAGCAAGGTAAATAAAAAAATTAAAAAAACTAAGGGTTTAAACACTAAGTTTTTTCGCCAGGAAAGATGTGAATATGTCAATTTTGAAACATCATCTATGCGTCAGCTGCTCTTTTTTTTGAAAAACACAATTGATAAAGGTTCAACTCCTTTACATCATTTGCCAATTGAATGGTTCGAACAAATTCCAGTCCCAATTTTGCTAAAACTTTTTGAGATGGTATATTTTCAGGTGTTGTGATGGCCAATACTTCTTGTAAACTAAAATGATGTTCCGCAAGTTCCAACATTTTTGAAGCAGCTTCAATGGCATATCCCTGTCTTTCAAATTGAGGCATTAAAGCATATCCAATATCAATCCCATCTAATCCTTCCCGGTCATACAATCCACAGGATCCAAGTTTGATTCCGTCAGACTTGCGAATCATGATGTAATTACCAAAACCCAATCGCTCAAACTGGGGTCGCATTTTTATTTCAATATAGGCCTCAGCTTCTTCTATACTGTGTACATTCCGGTCGCCAATATTGTTTATCCATTGAGGGGTATTAAACATTTCTACAATAAATGCGGCATCTTCTTTCCCTACTGGCTTTAATAGGAGCCGCTCTGTTTCAAATGAATCAAGTTTTTTCATCATAATGAGTAAAAATAAAAAATTACACCATGCAGCAGCCATTTCTTTTCAATAGTAATAAAAAAATAAATCAGCGTTAAGCCAACGATGTTTCTTTGTTATTCAAGAAAGATTCTGATCGAACCACATAGAAACATAGATATTTAGAAAACAATAGTTTATTCTTTAGTAATCCCTTCTATGTCTCTATGTTCCTATGTCACTATGTGTTTCAAAAAAAATTATGATCGAACCACATAGAAACATAGATATTTAGAAAACAATAGTTTATTCTTTAGTAATCCCTTCTATGTCTCTATGTTCCTATGTCACTATGTGTTTCAAAAAAATCGTCAATTGAACCACATAGACACATAGGGATTTAGAAAACAATAGTTTATTCTTTGTAATCCTTCCTATGTCTCTATGTTCCTATGTGTTTCAAAAAAAAATTCCAATTAAACCTCATAGACACATAGATATTTAGAAAACTATAGTTTGTTCTGAAAGTATCTTTTTTATAACCGCAATTTGTCCTAAATGATAATGTGAATGCTCTATGATCCCGTGTAGATTTCTATAATATATCCCATATTTCTCTTGTTCAAAATATTCCCAAAGCTTCTCATCCGGTATCTGTTCGATTAGCTCTGCAAATAACCTTGCTTCATCCCAAAGTGTATTTAAAAATTTGTCCCAATCTTCTTGAGATTGAATGGGTGGATGGTCAAAACTATAACTGTCTTTTGAATCTAATATCCCACCTTGCAAAACCTTGAGGACTGCCTGTACAAAATAATGTATGTGATAACTCAACGTAGCTATGGTGTTTAAAGAATAAATTTTTTGAGTCGCCTGCTTCCAGGTGACATCTTTTAATTGGTCTTTTAAATTTGAACAGGTCCAGTTCCCACCAAAATAGACCTCCCGAAAGTGTTTCGCAATTTGATTACTTAGCTGCATAGCGTATACAAATAAATATTAGTGCAATTAATTAGCTTTCACAAATATATTCTAAATCTTTAAAATCATTTTTTACTGACTCTATTCTAGAAAGTTTTGCATCCATATCAATGGCTTCCACCAAAACCAATACTTATTCCAGTATATAAAGACCCATTGAAAAGACCAATTTTTGATTTTCGGAAATCATGCGCTAAAAAAATATTATCATTGATATAGCCAATTCGAAAATACTTCATTTTAAATGAAAGTGAAAAAGCAGTTTGTTTAAATGCAAAACCCGCAGCAATAAGCGTATTATTAAAGGGCACATAATTAATTCCAATGCTGGCGTCGTAGAGTCCATCGCCATTTATCAATAAATCACTTCCCAATTGAATGCGTTTTATTTTGTAGTGAATTCCTAATCCCAATGCGCGTTGATTCAGAATGGGTTTATCATTCTGATTTTGAATAAATGCATCTCCATACAACTGGCTCCCTGCCAGATTCATAAAGTTTAGACCGATACTCCATTGCCTGTTTATCTTATAAATTGCAGAAAGATCCGCATCATAATTTTGTACTTCCACAAGTTTGTCTGTAAACGCCCGCGTTTTTATGGTATCAACTTGTTCGACAAACAATCTACCGGGATTATTAAATTTCTGCCAAACGGATTTAATGCTTATTCCAAGAGAAATTTTATCGCTCAATTTCCACGACGGACTCAGATATAATGCAGATTCTTTCAAACTAAATTTAAAATCCTTCACTGTAAAATCAAGTGGATCATTATCAAAACGATACAATACAGTTCGGAAAGCATCTTGTTTTGTATAAATGAAGCCCAATCCCAAACTAAATTTAGAAGTAAGCTTATAATAGACCGATGCTTTATAATTGTTTTTTAAATTTACCAGGAAACTAAATAATCCTTTCGTTCTTGAAGATTGTATTGATGCCGGATTCCAAAATACAGCCTCTCCCAATTCGCGATACGGACTAAAATTAAAACCGGTATTGGCTGAATGATATAATGGAGAAGCCAATAAAAACTGACCGGTTGTGCTGTTCCCGCTTATAATGCTATCGGCCTCATAAAAACCAACTGGTAAAGCAGGACTGGCAACTGACACCAGGCTGCTAATAAAATTTAAAAAAGATGGCGTACCAACCAATGCACTTGCATTTGATACCTTATCAAGGTCTTCCATCTCTTGTTTCATGACCGCACGCAAAACACTATCTGCTTTAAGAGCTTTAAATTCTGTATTTTGACAATTGGCATCCAACACCCAATCTTTAATAGTACAATACGACAGCTGATCTGCTTTAAACTGACGATCATTATCCTCTGTTACAAAAATCCTACGGGCCAATAAATTACAATCTCTACACTTTGAAACCGCATATAAAGTCACTGTTTTATCTTCCAGCTTTGAATAAGGCAAGTTGGTATTTATTTCAAAATACCCTGTGGGTGCTGAGCTTGTTATAGTGGATTTAGATGGGATGAAATTAGGCACAATGACTACATTTTCAGCTCCTTTGGTTGTATTTGGCATTTGAAGAATGCACTTTACTCTTCCCTTTAATACTAAGATTTGGCCTTCATTTTCCGAAGCAAGAAATATGCAACATACAATCCAAAGCAATCGCGTATTCATATCATTTATTTATTATTTTGGAACTGGATTTAAAAAGATGTCCTGACTTAATAATTCAGGTGCACTAATTTTTAAATTAAAACTTTTGTCTTCATAATCTTTATGTGAGGTAGTAATTGTAATATCATCTCCTAAAGTATATTTCTCAAGTCGGATCTTATACGATCCATCTGTTTTTGATAAATCAAAATACTTTGTACCTTCTACGTTAACTTCTACACCCCGGATAGGAACTTCGGCAGCTGTCTTAACTTTCCCTGAAATAATTACTTCTGTTGAAAACGCCAGACTTAACTCCAAAGGCTTAGTTACGTCCACCATCGTATCAAATGTGAGACTGACAAAACCTGGACTGTTCACTTCGATTTTCATCTTATTCTTTAATGTGTTTTGAGGTATCCCGCTAAAAAATGCCTGACCTGTTTTATCCACAGATTGGGTACGTATATATTGCGGTAAATAGATTTTGATATCACCTTGTGGTATGGGTACTTTTTTCCAGTCGAAAATTCGGATCGTCAAACTGGCTTCAGTGGGTTTATTGACAAAATAAAATACAAAAAATAACAGTACTGAGATAGAAAAGATAGCAAGTACGGGTTTTAAGTTTTTATTAAAAAAGTCCTTAAATACTGAATGCTTGATTTTATTTTTAAATGGTTCAGTCGTACCTGCATTCTGATTTTGAAGTATGGAATGAATCGAATTAAATAACAATTCCAATTCTGGATGCGACGGATCACCTTCCCAGTCATACAGTTTAGCTGTTTCAATCCGCTTAAATGGTAATGGGACTTCCAGTTTCTCCAACAACACCGGCACAAGTTTTTTTACATGAGCGGCTTCTAATGCTTCGTTTTTGACCCATTCCGAATTAACCGACTGCTGTGTCCATACAACTACCACACATCGTGCTTGCTTTAATTCATTTTCAATAACAGTATCATAATGCTGTCCAATAGGTATCTGCCGATCCCACCATACGGACCAACCTTGTTGCTCAAATAAACCAGCCAAGATTTTTATATGCTCCCGATCCGCACTAGAATAACTTATAAATATATCTGCCATTTAAATTCCGTTACTTTAAAAAATTAGTTTTGGGATTCATGGTATTTTGACTTTAATTAAATCCACCTCTTAATTTATCAGACTGCTTTGTGATTAGACTCCTTACTCTCTAACGTTTACTAATAAATTTACACCCGATCAATTTTTGAATTTAGCAGAAGGCCATTGCATCAATTCACATCAACACCAAATGAAAGTCTTACCACTGGGATTCCTGGAATTTCCAATTGAATGTCTTCAAAATATATTGTACTTCCTGCTTGTAAGTTCTGCAAGGCCAACTTTAAGGGTTCATTAAATTTAGACCCCTTATTTGTAAACTTAGTAAGTCCTTGTCCCTTAACCTGGATTGCCATACTGAATGATTGTATAGTCCAATATTCTAATTGTCCTAATGGTTTACAAACTACCCCAATACCTTCACAATTAAGCAGCTCATTCGCGGTTAATTGAATCATTCCTAATGAAACATCAGAACTCAACTCCTTGCAATTATTTAAATCCAAACTGATATTTTTATACTTTAAAATCTTTACCGTTTCAATCAATGTCGCCGGATCAAAAATAATTATAGTATCAATTTGCTCTTTTACGCGTATTTGGTTTACGGTACTAAACGTAAGGGCAGGTTGATCCTGTGCTTGTAGCAAAAAAGTACTGCAAACAAAACCCAATCCTAAAGAAACAAGTTTGTTTTTCATATTAAACTAATTTATAATAAAAAAATAAGATATCCTTTCAAATATACTAAATATACTGGAAAGGAAGAAAATTAGTCCGTAGTCTATAGACTATAAGTCTATAGTTTAAATTTTATTAAGTCTGTGTTCAGCCAGCACAAAGCTATACAAGCGATGCTTTTGAAGATTTGACTCCGATCAATCATATGTCATTGTTTCAGATTGACATTGCAGTGTGTTATCAATAAAACATTTTTTTATCTTTACAAAAAATAAATATGAGATCCACTTGCATCCTGCTTCTTCTTTGCATAAGTCTTGTAGCGAATGCACAAATAACACCGGAAATTTCATCCTGGATTATAAACACAACGGGAGCCACAGGTTACAATAACATTCCTTCCAATGTACAAAAAGTACAGTATTCAGATAGCAATGTATATGTAAGTGCATCTTGCATTCCCGGTTATGATATTGGCCCATGGCAGGGAAATCCGAACACACCAAAAAATCAAAATTTTGTATTTAAAATTACCCGGTTTCCTAAAATGAATCCGGCAACTCCCATAAATACGGGTCTTGGGCATATAGGTGTATGGACCAATGGTGTTTCTATTTACAATCCTAAAGATGGCATGAGCTATAATAACCAAAATGTCTGGAATCAAAATGCGATTGTAGTGGAAGGTCCATCTTTTGATAATTGTTTAGGACATCCAGCACCCAATGGGGAATATCACCATCACCTGAACCCACATTGTTTATACAATGACAGTCTTACTTCTGAGCATGCGCCCATAATTGGCTATGCATTTGATGGCTTTCCGGTGTATGGTGCATTTGGCTATGCAAATCAGAATGGAACGGGTGGCATTAAAAGAATGCAGAGCAGTTATCATTTAAGGAATATTACGAAACGGACAACCCTCCCAAATGGCTTGCCGGCTGCTTCTGCAGGTCCGGATGTTTCAACCCGGTTTCCACTGGGTTATTACGTAGAAGATTTTGAATACCTGGCTGGTTCCGGGGATTTAGATGAACACAATGGGAGGTTCTGCATTACGCCCGAATACCCTAATGGCATCTATGCCTATTTTGTTACTTTAGATAGCAATCTGAAAGCAGAATACCCTTACGTTCTGGGCATAAGTTATTATGGTTTGGTTCCTGCTGGCAATACCGGTCCTGGTAGCGGGCACAACACGATTCGGGAAACAGTAATCACATACAACGGTACCACCGAAATAAAAGAAACTAAATTAAATCTTGATGCTTCGATCTTTGGAAATCCAGCAAAGTCAATAATTTCCATATACATTAATGAAAATGCTCCAAACAATTTAAAAGCAGCCCTCATTAATTTAAATGGACAACCAATTCAGCAATGGAAATACCTTCAGCCTGGTTTCCATTATACATTTGATATTTCTGAATTTGAAAATGGATTGTATTTTATTAAAATATTTAATGATAAATTTCAACAAACAAAAAAAGTCCAGATAGCGCATTAAACTGAATTTAATTTATAACTACTCCATTCCTTAGTGCTTGCTCTTTAATTCCTATTTCTGATCCTTGGAGACAACTCTTAGTGATTGTAATTGTTATTATTAAAGGCTGTTTTCACATCTCTGATTAACTTACTTATATTTAATGTAATTTATA
Organism: Saprospiraceae bacterium; assembly: GCA_016714025.1. Taxonomy (NCBI): domain Bacteria; kingdom Pseudomonadati; phylum Bacteroidota; class Saprospiria; order Saprospirales; family Saprospiraceae; species Saprospiraceae bacterium. Next base: position 531,068 of record JADJOB010000002.1, read on the forward strand.
TAATGCATTCTGTATCAATCCACTTTAGAAAAACGATTTTTTTCTGTTTCCTTCAGTTAAGTATATTTTCATCCGGTTTTTCTCAGGATGCCATTTCTATTGTCCGTAAAGCAGATGAACATGCCCGTGGTAAGACTTCAATTGCACAAATTACGATACAAACCATCCGACCCAACTGGACACGTGAACTCTCTATGAAATCCTGGAGTAAAGGAAATGGCCTGGCAGCTATTTTAATTACTGCTCCAGCAAAAGACAAAGGAGTTGTTTTCCTAAAACGCTTTAAAGAGGTCTGGAATTGGATTCCATCCATTGACAGAAATATCAAAATGCCTCCTTCTATGATGAGTCAAAGCTGGATGGGAACAGATTTTACCAACGACGATTTGGTTAAAGAAGCATCCATACTTGAAGATTATACACATACCTTGTTAAAAGATACCTTGATCGATAAAAATCCTTGCTATCAGATACGCTTGATTCCCAAATCAAATGCAGCTGTTTTATGGAGTCGTGTGGATATGTGTATAACTAAAATGGATTTCAACTCAATATATGTTACATATTATGATGAAGATGGTCAATTGGTAAATACCCTTCATGCCAGTGAGATTAAAAATTTAGGTGGACGCATGTTGCCATCTCGCCTGGAAATGATTCCAGCCGATAAAAAAGGAAATAAAACAATTTTAATTTACAATTCACTACAATTTGATATGGAATTAAAAGACTCTTTTTTCACTACGCAAAATATGGCTCGTATTAAATGATCCTAAAGCTCATTTGGAGAAATTTATGGCGTAATCACCGACGTACGCTCATTACAACTGCCTCCATCACATTCGCTGTATTGTTTTGCATTCTGATGCAATCATTTCAGAAAGGTGCATTCGACAATCTAATAAAAAATGTAGTTGGCTATTATTCCGGATATGTCCAAATTCATAAATCAGGATATTGGAATGAACGTGTCCTGGATAATTGCTTTGAATTAAATGATTCCCTGATTCAAAAAATTCGTCAACAAAAAAATATACTTGATTTTGTTCCAAGATTGGAAACATTTACACTGGCCTCTTTTAATAATACCACCAAAGCTTGCTTACTGGTAGGTACCGATCCAATCAAAGAGAAACAGCTAACACATTTAGATGAGAAACTAATTGCAGGAACCTATTTTAAACTTGACGAGGAACACGCTTTAATTGCAGAAGGATTAGCGAGTCGATTGAATATTAAACTCAATGATACCCTGGTATTATTTGGTCAAGGTTTTCAAGGCACCTTGGCTGCAGGTAAATATAAAATAATAGGAATCGTCCATTTGGCATCCCCGGAAATGAATAATAGTTTTGTGTATCTTCCTTTGAAGGCTGCTCAAAATGTACTCAACGCTGAAAATCGAATCAGTACCATGGCCTTAATCCTTTCCAATCCTTTAGAAAAATTATCAATTGTTACAAGTTTACGGGCACAATTGACTGCTGATTATGAAATCATGGATTGGGAAGAAATGATGCCTGAAATATCAAACCATATTAAAGCGGATGAGTCTTCATTTTATATCTTCTCCGCTGTGCTTTATTTAATTATCGGGTTTGGATTTTTTGGTACGGTGTTGATGATGACTGCAGAGCGAAAACGCGAGTTTGGAATGTTGATTTCAATTGGATTGAAAAAATTAAATCTCGGTTTGATACTCTTAGGTGAAACGGTATTGATTACTTTATTGGGTGTATTGAGTGGCATTTTACTAAGCTTTCCTTTCGTACTTTATTTAAATAGAAATCCCATTCGATTTACAGGTGAAATGGCAAAAGCATATGAAAAATTTGGCTTTGAACCTGTTATTCCAACTGCCGTGGATAGCAGCATTTTTTTATCCCAATCAAGTTTCGTTTTATTATTAACATTCTTAATAGGAATGTATCCCATTTGGCACATTCATAAATTGGATGCCGTTAAAGCATTGCGTAATTAATCTCAAGCTATGCTGATTAAAATTGCAAGACGAAATATCTGGAGAAGCAAAAAGAGAAGCATTACCCTCTTGATTGCGATCAGTTTAGGATTGTGGTCTGGAATGTTCTTAATTGCATTTTATAATGGCATGATAGAACAACGGGTGGATGCAGCAATTCGGGATGAAATTTCACATATTCAAATACATCATCCGGAATTTCTAAATGACTTTGATACTGAGTTTGTGATTCCGGATGCTTCTAATACCCTTCAATCAATAAATAAAAACCCTGCAGTAAAAGCATCAGCTGGACGGGTCATATTATTTGGAATGATCGCATCTCCTGCTGGTAGTACCGGTATAAAAATAAATGGCATTCAAGCTGAATCAGAAAATAAACTGACTCAACTTTCAACGAAACTGATTGAAGGTCAATTTTTTAATCCGTTAAAATCAAATGAAATATTAATTGGACAGAAACTTGCGAATAAATTAAAACTGAACCTGAATAAAAAAACAATTCTGACATTTCAGGACACTTCAGGCAATTTAGCATCCGCTGCCTTTCGAATCGTCGGAATCTATAAAACACAAAACACACCATTTGACGAAGCCAATGTATTTGTAAATTACGCAGACATCGATTCATTGGCTGGCTTACACGGAGGCATTCATGAAATCGCCGTACTACTACATTCAAATAGTTCATTGGATTCATGCTTGTCCGAATTTAAACAATTATTACCAGATGCGGATGTAAAATCCTGGGTAGAAATTTCACCTGAAATAGGCATTACAGTATCTGCAGGCACCCAAATGGTTTATATCTATATGGGCATCATTTTACTGGCCTTGACTTTTGGAATAATTAATACAATGATGATGTCTGTATTAGAAAGAACCCGTGAAATAGGTATGTTGTTAGCACTTGGAATGAATAAATTTAAAATATTTACGATGATTCTATGGGAGACCTGCTTTTTAATTTTAGCAGGCTGCCCAGTTGGAATGTTGCTTGCGCTTCTTACAATTTCCATCACTCACCATTACGGAATTCATCTTGACAGTTATTCAGAAGTGTATTCAAATTTTGGATACAGTCCGATCGTGTATCCTAATTTAAATAGCGATCAGCTAATTAAAATTATAATCATGGTAATTATTACTGCTTTAGTATCTTCCATCCTTCCTGCTCAAAGAGCACTTAAAATAAAACCTGCATCAGCCATAAAAAATTAAACTATGAGGGAAACTGTTATAGATGCACATTCACTATCTAAAATTTACGACGAAAAAACAATTCCGGTTGTTGCTTTAGACCGGGTGCATTTGCACCTGAATCGTGGAGAATTTACTGCCATTAAAGGGCCTTCAGGATCCGGAAAAACAACTTTGTTAAATATGATTGGAGGATTGGATCAACCTTCATCCGGTTATGTAGAAATCAATGGAACGAATATCACCAAACTTCATGGAAATGCCTTGATCGATTTCAGGTTAAATAATATTGGATTTGTATTTCAATCATATAATCTGATTCCAGTATTAACTGCAAAAGAAAATATTGAATTTATCATGCTGCTTCAAAAGCTTCCAGCTAAACAAAGGGAATTCCGAGTCATGGAATTGCTGAAACAAGTTGGACTGGAAAATAAAGGAGATAAACGACCGGGAGAATTATCAGGTGGACAACAACAACGGATTGCGGTGGCGCGTGCTTTAGCATCCAAACCCCAATTTATACTTGCTGACGAACCGACTGCCAATCTGGATTCAGTATCCGCATCCAATTTATTAGACATGATGCTTAAACTTAATGAAGTTGAAAATATGACCTTTGTTTTTTCCACTCATGATCAACGGGTAATCAGCCGTGCACGAAGGGTCATTACATTGGAAGATGGTAAAATTGTCGATGACACTGCGCCGACTCAAATTACAGTTGACATGTAAATTGGAACAGTTGAAATCCTTTAAACAGTTTTTAGTATTTTATTTGGTATTTAGTTTCAACAATGCCTATACCCAGGATCAACTTGAGAAACAAGCCTGGATCGAATGTTCAGGCTATTTAAAAGATCTTGGATCGTTTAGTTTTTCGGATGGAATAGCTACCAACTATTCCAGCAACCTGATACATAACAGGCTAAATTTTAAATTCAATTTTTCTGAACAACTGATTGCCAAACTTGAACTACGAAATCGGATTATTTGGGGAAATCAACTAAAATTAATTCCGGATTACGGAGAGTACATTAACGCCTATGATGGTTATTTCAATCTTTCAAAACTTTGGATCAATCAATCTTCATTGGTTATGCATTCGGTCGTTGACAGATTGTATTTACAATATACACCTGAACATTGGGATTTTCGAATCGGTCGACAACGCATAAACTGGGGATTAAATACCATTTGGAATCCGAATGACATTTTTAATGCCTACAATTTTCTTGACTTTGACTATGAGGAAAGACCTGGAAATGATGCAATCCGAATTCAGCGATTTTTAAATGATCAAAGCAAATTTGAGCTTGCATATAAACCCGGAAAAAATAAAAATAATCATATTCTTGGCTTCCTTTACAAATTCAATAAATGGACCTATGATATCCAAATGCTTGCCGGTTTGTATCATTCCGACCTGGTCGTTGGGGGCGGATGGGCCGGAAATCTCTTAAACGCAGGATTTAAGGGCGAGCTTAGTTATTTTCATCCAAAACAAGATATTTCAAAGCATTCAGGAGTTTGGACTGCCTCCCTTGTGTTGGATCAAACCTTCAAGAATGATTGGTATGTTTCATTTTCAAGTTTATTTAATAGCAAACCTTCGGGATTGTTATCTGGAGGTCTTGGGTTTTTTGATTCTCAACTATCGGCTAAATCCTTGTTTCCGTTTAAGTTTAGTTTTTATTCGGCAGTTTCAAAATCATTTACTCCTATACTCAGAAGTAGTTTAGCACTCATTTATTCTCCGAGTTATAATACTTTAATAGCAGTCCCTACAATCGGTTGGAATGCCCTTACAAATCTTGACCTTGATTTAACCATACAAGCTGCATTTGCCGACACAGGCTCAGGCTATCAAACAGCAGGAAATTTGTTTGCATTACGAGGTAAATGGTCCTTTTAAAGAAAAAAAATAGCCTTGACGTGTTTCCAAATCAAGGCTATTCTATTCGTGAATTAATAATCTATTTTGCCCTCCAGGAACCTATGATCGCTCCCATTACTGTAAAGAGTAAGAAGGTATAAAAACCATCGACCATTGATAAACTAACTGGATTTCCTGCAAAGCGATTTCCGGTATAAATTCCAAAAAGATGAATGACGCCAATCACTGCACCCACTGTAGCGCCAGATTTTAAATCAAACGAACTGGTTTTATTAATCAACCAATTCATCAGATAAGCATACACCAACATAGATACCGCATTAATGATCATGGGCAAAGAAGACATAGGCATTTCTGCACCATTTTTCATCATTTTTTCTCCTTCCATAGTAATGCCATTACCTGCCATCCATTGATTTGTAAATAACATGCCATACCATAAAAAACCCATCGCAATGCCAACCAAAGCCGCCACTACAAGTGCTAACCAATTTGTTTTTGTTTCCATTTTTTGTTTTGTTTTATTGTGAAAAATTAATTTGAAGCATCTTGAATAAAAACAGGCATCATTTTATTGCCTTTTTTAAAGTGAATCCATAAATTGTGATATCCAGTTTTTTCAAAACTAAAATCCAATTCCAATTGGGAATTATTTAATTGAACGGCTTGCATAGGTTTGCATTTGCCATCAAGTGTACACAATTCAATGTTATTTATTTCTTCTATATAATTTTCCTCTAAACTAAGTATCGCTTTGTTTAGAATGGGATTTGGATATATGTGCGCATTTATGGTATTTCTAAATTCGTTTTTAGCAGCTGATGCCATATCCAATTTTAAAATATGGCCCGTATGCGTACAAATATATCCGGTCGTTTTTGAAATCATGTCAATGGAATACAGGTGCTCTGTTCCAAGTGGACTTACAACTTTAGTCCAGTCTTGTCCACCATTGCTTGTTTGTAAAATTACTCCATTGAAACCACAGATAAAACCATTTTGCTCATCTACAAAGTCAATATCAAATAAAGGATCTTCTGTTCCGGAATCCAAACGTTCCCAGGAGTCTCCTCCGTCCGTTGTTTTATAAATTCGCCCTATATCTGCACAGGCATAACCAATGTTTTCATTCACCATTTTGATACTGCGGATCCAATCTGCCGGAGCTTGAAACGGAAATTGAGAAACCGGATTCCAGCTCAGGCCCATATCCGTTGATTTATATAAGACATTCGAGCCTGAAGCGAATCCAATGCCTTGCTGCGTAAAAAATACATCGTAAAATAAATTAAAAATACCTGATGGAATTTGCACCCAGTCCGATCCACCATTAATTGTTCGAATTATTATCCCATTTGAACCAACAGCAATTCCAATGTTATCATTCAAAAAGCAAATTCCCCACAATTGTTCTTTCGTTCCTGTGTTTACTGTTTCCCAATTTGCACCTCCATCTGTTGATCGAATGATAATTCCTTCGTTGCCACTCATAAAAATCGTCTTGGAATCCAAAATAAAAATATCCATAAACCGCATAGAGGTATAACCGGAATTGGCATTCGTCCAGGTCTTTCCGCCATCGTGTGTGATATGAATATTTTCAAAGGAACCATTGTATAAACTTCCGGCAGTGAATCCGGTTTGGCTGTCTAAAAATTTGATTTTATTGAGCGTTTGAGCCGGTGTAAACCGGTAAATATCTTTCCAGGCTTGACCAATTCCTGCTTGAAAAGTCAAAACCGAGCAAACTAAAAGTAAAAAACGAAGGCCCATACACTTGAATTGAATAAACACAAGCCCTAAAGTACAAAAATTCATTTAATTTCATAATTAACTGTCCAGGAAGCACCCCTTGACAGACTCTTATATTGTTTTAAAACAAAATGGCCAGAAAATTTGCAATTGGTGACATTCATGGTTGTAGCAAGACCTTTAAAAAGCTGCTCGTTGAGATTATAAGATTAAAAAAACAGGACCAGCTAGTGCTTTTAGGAGATTATATTGACCGCGGACCAGACAGTCTTGGGGTCATCCAAACCATCTTAAAACTTCAAAACGCCGGATATGCCGTGCATTGTCTCCGTGGCAATCATGAACAATTGATAATAGATTCAACTACACAAGTGACAGCTTATTTTCAATGGCTTTTAAATGGCGGTGAACAAACTATGACAAGTTTTAAACAAAAGCGATTTCAGGATTTTCCGGAAGTTTATAAAGAATTTTTTTATTCAACAAAATATTACATTGAACTAGATCAATTCATTTTTGTCCATGCAGGAATAAATTTTAAAAACGATGATTTGTTTGAAGATCGGGAAGCCATGCTCTGGACAAGAAACTTTGAAATTGATACAGAAAAATTAGGCTCTAGAATTTTAGTTCATGGTCACACGCCAATTTCGTTGGATAAAATTAGAGCTCAGCAATCAAATTGCTTTAATATTGATGGCGGTTGTGTGTTTAAAAATTCAAAGAAAAATTTAGGACATCTGGTTGCACTGAATTTAGACAGTCTGGAGTTTCATTATACTGAATGCATCGATTGATTAAATTTTATTGGATCTATACATTGCTTTACCTTTAATAAAAACCAACTTTGGAAATCAACTTAAATTTTTACAAAACGTCTTATCCATGTTGATTTCCTTGTTTGTATTTTTAATAAATACACTCCTGATGAAAGATTTTCCAGATTTAAATTTAGAGTGGTGTTTGTTCCTTGATGACTTTGAATGCATTCATTTTTAGGATTCAATAATTGTAAATTCCAAGGGCCAACACCCTCTTGTAATTGAATGCGCAATTCATCTAAAACCGGATTCATTTAAGTGTGGATTCAAAACGGAAACTTGCCATGGTTAAATATATTCATCTCAACATTTTGACATCAACTTTCTGTGCATTTATAAATTGCTAATTATTAGCCGTAGATAAGATTCTATTTTTATAATCTGCGATTATCTTTGTGCCCTAATTTTATAACTATGTATCGTTCGCATACTTGTGGTGAATTAAGAATAGGAGATGTAGGGAAATCTGTTAAACTCTCCGGTTGGGTTCAAATTGTACGGAATCTGGGTGGCATGAGTTTTATTGATCTCCGCGATCGTTACGGTATTACCCAGCTTGCATTTAATATGGAAGAAAATGCAGCCGCTTGTGAAATGGCACGTAGCTGCGGTCGGGAATATGTGATTTCCGTTCAAGGTAAAGTCAGAGAGCGCAGCAGCAAAAACCCAAACAGAGCCACCGGGGATATTGAAATTGCAGTTGAAAGCCTTACCATACTGAATGAATCTCAGGTTCCTCCCTTTACTATAGAAGATGAAAGTGATGGTGGAGAAGAATTGAGAATGCGTTATCGTTATTTGGACATTCGCAGAAATCCGGTAAAGGAAAAAATGATCTTTAGACATCAGGTCGCATTGGAAACACGTAAATATCTTAGCGAACATCATTTTCTAGAAATCGAAACGCCGTATTTAATTAAATCAACTCCTGAAGGAGCCCGTGATTTTATTGTACCCAGCCGAATGAACCCCGGCCAGTTTTACGCACTTCCGCAGTCACCGCAAACCTTTAAACAAATATTGATGGTTGCGGGTATGGATCGTTATTTTCAAATTGTGCGTTGCTTTCGCGATGAAGATTTACGTGCAGATCGCCAACCGGAATTCACACAAATCGATTGTGAAATGGCATTTGTTGAACAAGAAGATATTTTACAAACATTTGAAGGTTTAACTAAATCCTTGTTTAAAAATTGTTTGAATGTTTCCTTGCCAGACTTTCCAAGAATGGACTACGATGATGCGATGGAATGGTATGGTTCAGATAAACCGGATCTCCGCTTTGATTTAAAATTTGTGGAATTGAGCCGCATGAAAGGCAAGGGATTTTCAATCATTGATGGTGCAGAATCGGTTTACGGTTTTATTGTAAAAGAAAAAGAAGCTGCATTTAGCAACAAAGACATCAACGATTTAACTGAATGGCTTAAGAGACCTCAAATTGGTGCTAAAGGCTTGATCTATATTAAATTCGGAGCTGAATCCATAAAATCCAGCATTGGTAAATTTTACAGCGACGAGGAACTAAGAACACTGGGTAATGATATTGGCGCAACAACAGGCGATGTTGTTTTTATTTTATTGGGTGAAAAAGATAAAACCCTGAAACAATTGGGCGATTTCCGATTGGAAATTGCAAGGCGTTTGAATTTAATTCCTGAGGGAGTTTTTAAACCCTTATGGGTATTAAATTTTCCCTTGTTAGAATGGAATGAGGAGGCACAACGCTTTTTTGCCATGCACCATCCGTTTACCAGTCCATTACCTGATGATATGCATAAAATGCAAAGCACCGATAAAAATACCTTATCATCCATTCGTGCAGCTGCCTACGACTTGGTAATCAACGGTGCAGAAATTGGAGGAGGTTCTATTAGGATTCACGATCGTACCATGCAATCCAAAAATTTTGAAATTCTCGGTTTTAGCTCAAATGAAGCGGAAAAGCAATTCGGCTTTTTGTTGGGAGCATTCGAATTTGGTGCACCTCCTCACGGTGGCATTGCATTTGGATTGGATCGTTTGTGTACCATCATGCAGGGCAATACCAGCATTCGGGATTATATAGCCTTTCCAAAAAACAATACCGGTCGTGATACGATGATTGATGCTCCTTCAAGCATTGATGAAAAACAATTAATGGAATTAAACATTCAACTTAAAGTATAGCAGCCATTATAGCTTTTTTCGTTTTGTTTACTGATTATATTATAAAACAAATCGAATGCTACTTACTTTCAAAAACGGTCAGTACCTTTTGTAAAAATGCTTTTGCTGTATTAAAATCCGTTTGAGGGCTTCCTTCTGTCAAAATAATTTCCTTTTTATCATTAGAAAAAACTCTTGCACAGGATGGTTCTATCCATCCAAATCCATTATTGTATGCATAATAAGCAGACGGCTTGTAATCAGCAGAAAAAAAATTGCGACTAAATTCAAAAGCTTTGTTGTTGATATTTAATTCACCCAATAAGCTTGCAGCAATATCATTCTGACTTACGATGGTTTCACTCGTACTGTCAACTGCAACTGCTCCACCTCCAAACCATATTGGGATGTGGAACTTCTCAGGAATATGGTACGCACTGTTTCCAGGAAAGCGACATCCATGATCTGCTACCAGAATCACCAGCAAATCATCCCAAATTGGACGTTGCGATAAACTATCTAAAATTGCTCCAACATATTTATCTGTATAATGCGCAGTATTTAAAAATTGTACTTCTTCCTTTGTTTCAAACCAGGTTCGGGATTCTGGAATATCATAAGGAGGATGACTGCTTAAACTCAAACACAATTTCAAAAAAAGACTGGTATCCGCAATTATATCCGCATACAATCGCTGAAATAAAATATGATCGTGCACACCCCATTTGGCATTGTAGCTTTCTTTTGGGAAATGAGATTTATCAATAATTTCATCAATTCCACCATTGTACAAATAACTGTTCATACTGGCAAAACTGATATCCCCACCATAGTAAAAACTGGTAGTGTACTGTTCGTTTTTAAGTGAACGAATCAAAGAAGGTAATTTCTCAGTCTTTCTAGGATGGTGAACGATTGAAGACTGAGGTTGAGCTGGAAATCCACTCAAGGTACATGCCAAGCCGATTTCTGTTCGATCTCCGGTACTGTATGCATTTTTGAAATACATACCCCGTTTAAACCATTCATTTAATCTGGGTGTAATTTGCTGTTCTTTGTAATTGGCGCCAATCATTTTCGCCGTAAAGCTTTCCAACAGAAAAAATAAAATTTTAGGACGCTTCTTGTTTAAAATACGAGGTTCCGGATTGTCTTTTTGCAATCTCCAGGAATCAAAGAGTTGATTCATTTCTACATCCTCCATAAATTGCAATCGGGCATTTACTTTCCGCGCTTGTGAAAAACTATATGCTAAATTCCAACAAGTATTTAAGGCACAATGATTGGCAAATGGATTGGTGCTGAAATAAACTTTCCCTGGATTCATTGGAATGATTCCCAAACCTCCTCGCATTGGAATGATCAAAGCTGGTAATAAAATTAAATGCAACCAGATACCCGGTGATTTCAATTCAAATTTTCGAATGGTGAAAATTTTCTGATACAAAAATGTGCCGGTGAATGCAATTAAACAAAAGAAACAAACTACCAAGAGAATATTAAAAACAGATACAAAACTGCCGGCCTCCTGGAATTTATCCAAATAACTAAACGCTGTTTTATCTAAACGAAATCCCCATTCCCGGTATAAACTGATATCTCCGGCATAGATCCCTGCAATAATTGCAACCAATACGGTTGAATACCAATATAAAAAAGTTCGAAATGGAATCCATCGATTAATAAAATACATTAAAAATGGTATTGCAACAATAAATGAAGCAAAAGCCAAATCCATGTACAAACCATAAAACATGGAACCCACGAATTCATTTGCTGTCAAACGATATCCAAAAAAATGTTGAAACCCGATAAAATAGCCGCGCAACACACTAAAAAAGATAAGCCAGAAGCCAAAAAATCGAATAATAAACTGGAAATAATTTTTCATGTGTCTGGCCGGAATTTGGCTGGTGCAAAAGTATTATTTTTACATCCAATAAATGCGAGATCTTTCAAGGTGGAAATTAGTTTTAGGTTCGGATTCAGATCCTGAGGATGCTGTGGTATTAAATAAAGATCAAGATGAAGTGGACGAACTCCTAAATGCCATTTACGGAACAACTAAAAAACCTGGTTTTGGTCGTTCCAGTCATAAAATCCGCAAATGGTTGGATGCCATTCGACTAAAATTTCCATCCGATATCGTCCAGATCTTACAGGAAGATGCGCTGACCCGGCAAGGAGTTCAGGAAATGTTGCTCGAACCTGAACTTTTGGAAAAAATTGAGCCTTCTTTAGAATTGGTAGCTGCTATCCTACAATTGCAGCAACTCATGCCTGATAAAAGTAAGGCAGCTGCAAAGTCACTGGTGTTAAAATTAGTTCGTGAAATTGAAAAAAAATTAAAATCCAGGCTACACCTTGCTGTACAAAATTCCGTTCGACTCCATTCTAAAGCAGGTGACCCGAATACCAGTCAAATTGATTGGAAAAAAACCATCTACCGCAATTTAAAAAATTACCGGCCTGAAGTTAATACCATCATTCCAGATAAATGGTTTGGATTTAAAAAAACGCACCAACTTCCTCAAATTATTTTATTGGTTGATAAATCTGAATCCATGGTTCAAAGCATGATTTACGCTTCTATTAGCGGTTCAATTCTTGCTTCTTTAAAAAGTATCCAAACTCATTTAATTTTCTTTGATACTGAAATTACTGATTTAACAAATGCATACCAGGATCCGGTTGACATACTCTTCAGTGTCCCATGTGGCGGAGGAACCGATATTGCCCGTGCCATGCAATACACACAACAACAGATCCGAAATGTAAAGGAATGCATTATCTTTTTGATCAGTGATTTGTATGAATATGGAAATAAAAATGACCTGTATGCTTCCTGCAATCAAATCATACAAAGTGGAAGCAAAATTATAAGCCTGTTAAGTTTAAGTGATGAAGGGACTCCCGATTACGATTTACAAATTGCTAAAAATCTAACTGCATTAGGCGTTCCTTGCTTTGCTTGTCCGCCGGAAAAATTTCCCGACTTACTTCCTCGTTATTTAAATGAATTTTAGACCGATCTAAACCTTGGTTTTTTCTTGCTTAAATTGAAATACCTTTGAGTACAATTTATAAAATGAGTCTAATTGACCTTAGGGTACCCGCAATTGGAGAATCCATTTCAGAAGTGACCCTTTCTAAATGGCTAAAAGCAGATAACAGCTTTGTAAATCTCGATGAAGCCTTGTGTGAATTTGAATCCGATAAAGCCACTCTGGAATTTCCTTCGGAAGCCAAAGGCCGGTTAATACACAAAGCCAAGGAAGGCGATGATTTAAAAATTGGCGCTTTGGTTGCCCAAATTGACACCAATGCACAAAACGAATCCATCTCTTTACCGGAAATTGAGAAAAAAGTAGTCAAATCTGAAATTCCTAAAGATTCAAAAGCAGAAACCTCACATTATGCAAAAGGACTTGCATCTCCTTCGGCAGCCAAAATGATGGAGGAAAACAACTTAAAAACCGAACAAATTCAGCCAAGTGGTAAAGATGGACGAATAACCAAAGCTGATGTTATTCAGGGTCTGGAGTCTAAAGAAAAAGCTGAAAAAATTACTTCCAACATACAAACAAATCCTGCTTCGTTTTCCAGACAAACGCGGGTTGTTAAGATGTCACGCATGAGACGCAGCATTGCTAAACATTTAGTAGCTGCAAAAAATGAAACTGCCATGTTAACAACATTTAATGAAGTGGACATGACGGCTTTGATGGAATTGCGCAGTCGATACAATGAAGAATATCTCAAACGCTATGGGGTTAAAATCGGATTTATGTCCTTGTTTGCGAAAGCCTGTAGCGTTGTGTTATTGCAAATGCCTGAAGTAAATGCTCAACTGGTTGGTGAAGATTTAATTTACCATGATTTTACTGATATTTCCATTGCAATCTCAACACCCAATGGTTTGGTGGTACCACCCATTCGCAATGTGGAATCTTTAAAATTTTATGAAATAGAATTGCAGTTAAAAAACCTTTCAGAAAAAGCCCGCAACAATAAATTGAGTTTAGATGAAATGAGTGGTGGTACTTTTACCATAACCAATGGAGGAGTTTTTGGTTCCCTGATGAGCACTCCAATAATCAACGAGCCTCAGTCAGCAATTTTAGGCATGCACAGCATTAAAGACAGACCAATCGCTCTCAATAACCAGGTAGTGATTCGACCCATGATGTATTTAGCCATGTCATATGATCATCGGGTAATAGATGGTTCGTCATCCGTTACTTTTTTAGTGAAATTAAAAGACTTATTGGAGGATCCTGTAAAATTATTTTTAGAAATTTAATCCAGCCGGCATGACCTTACAACAATTTTTCGAATGGGTCCAATTAAAACCCATATTCATTTTGTATTATTTTGGATTGTTCTTCTTGTTGACCTTGTTGATCTGTGCGGTCGCAGGAAAAGATCTGCAAATGCCACCCTGGAATACTTTTTTATCCGGAATTATTTACGCTGTTTGCATTCCAGGAATTTTTTCAATTACTCTTAATGTGTATTTCTTTTTGTTTGAAAAACGAAGCATCCTTGAAACAGAATTATTATTGCAAGTCCTGCCTGTTTTTATGATGATTTTAACTTTGTACGTTATTAAACGAAATGTTGATTTGGATTATATCCCTGGCTTCGATCGACTCGGAAATTTGATGTGGATCATTGGAATTGTCTTCAGTCTGATGTGGGTTATTGACCGGACACATCTTTATGCAATCAGTTTTGTACCGTTCTATTATGTGTTGTTATTCTTGATTGGAGCCATAATATTTATGCGTTTTTCATTCAAAAAAATGATTCGCTAATACAACCCAGCTAATTTCTTTTTTTTGATGCCTTTGCTTTTGGATTAAAATCGAGACAGGTCTGAATCCAAAATCCCAATTCTTTATCGTGATCAATTGCCGAAGGATGTACAAATAAATATCCCTTCATTGGTTTGCCGGTAAAATCCATCGGTCGGACCCCAGATTTTTTTAACAAAATAGGCTCTTGCTCAGGATCCACCCGACACATCAATTCATTTTTTACGATCCCTATACACATTTTATCATTGACCATAAAACAGAGTCCTCCCATCATTTTTTTTGCTAAATAGTTTACTGAACGCTGATCCAATGAAATTTGAATTCTCTCTGCTAAGGATTCATCGTATGCCATAGTTATTTTTTAATATTTTGAAATTGAATGTATTTTATAAGCCGGCCATCTTCCAGGTGTTTCAATTCATAATGTGTTTTAAGCTGCAGAATAGCCGGAATTTCTGGCAACTTATAAATATCATTAAAATGTTCTATAATTTTATAATCCTCGCGGTTTTTCAATACCTCCAAAGTAAATTCGTACAAAGTTTGATCATCTGTTTTCAAATGAAGCTTAGCATTGGGTTTCAATATTTTCTGATAGATATCAAGAAATAAATCGGAAGTCAATCTTTTTATAGATTTACTATTTTTCAAAAACGGGTCTGGAAAGGTAATCCAGATTTCATCTACTTCCTCAGATCCAAAAAAATTAGAAATCAATTCAATTTTAGTTCGTACAAAAGCAATATTAGAAAGATTTTTTTGAATTGAATTCTTAGCACCACGCCAAATACGCGCTCCTTTGATATCGATACCTATATAATTTCGTTCAGGATCCAGCTGTGCCATTCCAATACAATATTCTCCTCCACCACATGCCAACTCCAATACAAGGGGCCGGTTCCGCTTAAAATAATTTGAATTCCAGCAAGATTTAAAATCAACTTTTTGATTGACATTCTGGTATAATTGCACCTCTTTGAAACTGAAATTTTCAAATACATTGGGAAAAGATAAATTCTCAGAAAATTTTAACAGCTTGTTGCGCTTGCTCATAGTAAATTAAAAACTTAATAATTGATCCATCAACTGTTGGTATTGTTCAAGTTCATAAATTGGCTGACCTTTGGTTTTTTCAAATTGAATCAATCCATTAGGATCTTTTAAGAGGTGCTGCATTTTAATTGCATCTTTAGCATTGCAATTGGCGCTGCCTTGAGGTCTTAAAATATAAACTGGGACTAAACTGTTTGGCAACACATCTGCAATTGTAAAATCATATTTCAATTCATAAGGGAGAATCAGTGCATTGAAGCGATCCCGCATCCAGCTTCGCAATGAAAAAACAGGATCTTCCAATATTAATAAACGACAAGGAAACATGCTGGCTACATAACATGCGGAGGAAGCTGAAAAATCTTTTGCATAAATAATGATACTATCTTCCCGATAGCGCTTTCGGATCCAATCCATACTGGCCAGGGCATCTTCTTGCAAGGTATTCTCATTAACAGAACCCTTTGCCTTTCCAAACCCTCTGAATTCAGGCATCAATACACTAAGATTCCGTTGTTGAAATTGATCAATTAAAACCAGGTGCCGATCCAGATTGCCACCAGCACCATGCAATACCAGTACAATACCCGATTCGCCTTCATTGGGTTTATAAAAAAGAGCAGGGATGCTCTGTTGATCCGGTAAACTGATCGTAACTTCTTCAAGGTTTTTTACATCTTGAAACTTGTAATTACTGACACGCTCTGTTTTAAACAAAATCCCATTTATAAAAATATAGATAGACAGTACACCTACACAGTATAAAATCAGCAAGGTCGCTGCAATACTCAATATATTTTTAAATGTCCAGTTCATCCGTTGGCAAGGTACTTAAAAACACTGAAATCATAAGAAGCAGCGTGAACTCAAAATGTTAAAAACTTCTAAACGATAAATACGATTTTTAGTAAAATTCCATACGGCCAATGACAAAAAATAACAGACCTTTACATTGCTAATAAGCTCCTCAAACAAGAATAAGAATTAATAAGACCATGCAGGAAACAGCCTTTGATTTTAAGCGCGATGTCGTCGATCTCAGTTTTGAAAAGCCCGTTTTGATTGATTTTTGGGCAGAATGGTGCGGTCCCTGCAAAATATTAGCTCCGGTTTTAGAAGCGCTGGAACAAGAAGACAAGGGTAAATGGGCATTGGTTAAAATAAATACAGAAACAGAACCGGAAATTGCTGCTTATTTTAAAATCCAGAGTATTCCCAATTGTAAATTGGTCTATGAAGGTAAACTGGTTGGTGAATTTACCGGGGCAGAATCTAAAGCCAATGTTCAAAAATGGCTCACTGCTCAATTTCAAAAATTAAATTTACCTGAAATCATTG
Organism: Saprospiraceae bacterium; assembly: GCA_016714025.1. Classification (NCBI taxonomy): domain Bacteria; kingdom Pseudomonadati; phylum Bacteroidota; class Saprospiria; order Saprospirales; family Saprospiraceae; species Saprospiraceae bacterium. Next base: position 548,078 of record JADJOB010000002.1, read on the forward strand.
ATGCACAAAGTGATGATTTTGAAACGCTGATTCAGGATTCAAATCAGTTTCCCGATCAGCAATTAATTCCTAAACTTGAGCTCTTCTTATTGGGAAATCCAGATCATGAAGAAGCTCAATTACTGCTAACAAAACATGAAATCTTTTTTAATCCGGAACATGCAATTCAAAGATTGCATGCAAAAAAGGATTTAAAAGAGTATGCAGATCATTTTGAAGATTTACATGCCATTTCCACTTGGGTTCAGTTAAATCCTAAAGTACAACACCCTTTGCAAAACGCTAAAAAAGAATTATTCTCTAATAATCTCGCCGGATGTATCGAACAAATTATTGAGGGTTTACAAAAAGATCCGAAATTCGAAAATGAATTATGCCGCAGAGCTGGAATTGCCTTATTTCATTTTTTAGGAAAACAACATCCGGTCACCAGGGAATACCGGAAACTTTTTGATATGAACATTTATTAATGTTGCAAAATTCTGTAGATTGAAATTTCCAAGTCTAACTGTCATCGGACTTATGTCTGGCACTTCAATGGATGGATTGGATATAGTCTGCGTAGAATTTACTTATACAAATCGTTTAAATTACCGTGTAATTGCAAGTCAAACCCTTGCATACACATCCGAGTGGAAATCCAAACTCTCAAATGCTTTTCACCTCAATGAATCCCTGCTCACTCTATTAGATTTAGAATACGGAATCTGGCTTGGAACCATGGTAAATGAATTTATTAAAACAAAAAATCTATCAGCCCATTTGATTGCATCCCATGGACATACAGTGTTTCACCAACCAAAAAACAAAATCAGTTTACAAATCGGAAATGGGCAAAAGTTATTTGATCAAACCAAGATACCGGTAGTAAATAATTTCAGACAACAAGATGTGATGTTGGGCGGACAAGGTGCACCATTGGTTCCAATGGGAGATGAACTCCTTTTTTCTGAATTTAATTATTGTTTAAACCTTGGTGGCTTTTCAAATATCTCATGGAATCATTCCAAACAACGAAGAGCCTGTGATTTGAGTCCATGTAATATTCTTTTAAATGCAATTTGCCAACGCATTCAAATAAACTTTGACGATCAGGGATTGCTGGCGTCTAAAGGAAACATACTTAACGAACTGCTTACCAAATGGAATGCCATTCCATTTTACACGCAAGCTCCTCCCAAAAGCTTAGGACGTGAGTGGTTTGAACTAAATTTTTTATCTGATATTCAAAATACCAATTACAAGGTAGAAGATTTGTTAGCTACATCTGTTCAACACATTAGTTTTCAGATTAATCAATTCATCCATAACACTCAACTGGAAAATTCAGCAACAAATACACCTTCTAAAGAAATAAGCTGTTTGGTTACCGGAGGTGGAGCCTACAACCAGTATTTGATGAAACAATTACAAGAAAATTCATTAAACGGGTTGAACTATGTACTCCCAAAAAACGAATTGATTGATTTTAAAGAAGCCATTTTGTTTGCACTGCTTGGCTATCTCCGTTGGAACAATGAAATCAATGTATTAGCTTCGGTAACAGGCGCCACTAAAGATCATTGCAGTGGGGATGTTTATACCAATTGAGTGTGGCTTGCCAAATTGTACAAATATTCAGGTTTAAAATCTGCTCCATTTGGCCATGCGATAGTCCAACTATTCAAATTGAATTTTTTAAAATAAGCCAAATCCTTTAATGGTTCATACATAGGACCTATCAACGAATTACTTAAATCAACGACTCCTTCTGTATCATCATTGAAAACCAGTTTAATTTTGAAGGCAGATTTATATTCTGCTTTTACAATCCAAAAGATGCTCATAGCGTGAATTTTAATGTCTGGAAATTGCAGACAATTTTCTCAAATTTAATCATTTTAAACCGCATTTTAAATTTAATCCGGGTTAAAATCCCGCATTACCATTTTATATGGAGCAATTCTATTGGTTTAATCAATTTTATGAGCTTGGTGAATGTTGTTATATTTGCACAAATATCAATTGTATTATATGTGTAAAGTTCCGGGAAAAATAAGTTTAGTAACAGGAGGAAGCCGTGGCATTGGCGCAGCCATTGCAGAAAAATTAGCTAAAAACGGTTCACATGTTGCCATCACCTATGTATCATCTCCTGATAAAGCACAGGAAGTCGTTCAACGTTGTGAAGCCTTTGGTGTAAAAGCCAAAGCATATCAATCCAATGCAGCCATTTATGCAGAAGCTGAGCAATTGATTCAACAAGTTATATCAGATTTTGGCGGACTGGATGTTCTGGTAAACAATGCAGGCATAACCAAAGACAATTTAATCTTAAGAATGACTGAAGAACAATGGGACCAGGTAATTACCACCAATTTAAAATCTTGTTTTAACCTTACCAAACACGTAGCCAAACAAATGATGAAATCACGTAGCGGTTCGATTATTAATATCTCTTCTGTTGTTGGTGAATTTGGAAATGCAGGTCAATCCAATTATGCTGCTTCTAAAGCCGGTATGATTGGATTCACAAAATCCATGGCTAAAGAATTGGCATCGCGCAACATTCGATGCAATGCCATTGCTCCAGGATTCATCGAAACTGAAATGACTCATGTGCTGGATGAAAAAACCAAAGAACTCTTTCTTAAGAATATTCCCTTAGGCAGACTGGCACGTCCAGAAGAGGTCGCTGATGTTGTTACCTTTCTGGCTTCCGAACAATCGAGTTACGTAACCGGTCAAGTGATCAGTGTGTGCGGTGGGTTGAATATTTAATTACGAATTAAGAATTACGAAATACGAATTATTTGAGCGGAGTGGACATCCCGCGTACTCGCTGGACGAATTAAGGTAGCATTATGGAAATTCCACGTATTCGCAGGATGGATTTTCAATTAATTAATTCGCATTTCATCATTGTACATGTGCAATTTCTAAAAAACTCAAAGCTTCTGGTTTTGCATTAAATAAAATTTTTGTTTTAGCCCAGGTCGTTTTAAATAATTCAGATTGTCGGTACAATTCAAGGTCGTTTACAGAATTCCATTTGCTAAGTGTTGCTAGAATAGATGGATTGCGATCTTCTTGCAATAAAGATAATTCAATACAACCCTTACTTTGACGAATGAGCGGTGCAGCCTCGTTAAAAATTGCAATAAATTCTTGCAATTGATTTTCATGAAATGACATTTTGACGATTCGAAGAATCATGTGAATTTATTTATGCTCAAAAATAAATCTTTGTATGCATCTCAAACTCAAATTATTTAGAATTGCATTTATTTGTCACTGATTCGAACCGGTTCACTTACTATTTAGCTAACTCTTCAAGCTATACCGATACTTAAAAAAATAATTAATAATAAATTAATTTTACCTGGCTGTTTCATTTATCAACCGAATTTACAAGGCTGCTGATTCAGGTTGGTTTATGAAATGAAGGGTTTATTCTTAATTTTCAAGGTCTCCAATAGTAGATTTGTAAATCCAGAAAATACCAACTAAATTTGTAACACATTATTCTTAATACCAAAATTCTAACTATTTGTCACAAAGTGAAATCATCCTAACCGTCGAAAATGTCGATCCGGTTGCCTTGTTTGGAGAAAACAACAATAAACTCAACCTCATTCGAAAATCCTTTCCTGAAACCACCATTACGTCCCGGGGTTCCTTGTTAAAAATCATCGGTAAGAAAAAAGATACCCAGGCTATTAAGGAAAAAGTTGAATGGATGGTTAAGCTTTTAAAAGAGCGCAAAGAACTTAGTTTACAGACCGTTGAAGAATTGCTTCTGGGTGAAAATCCTTTTCAACAAGTCGCCACACCCCAGGAAAGTAAAATGGTGTTGGTTCATGGACGCGAAGGACGCGTCATCTATGCAAAAACAAAAAACCAACAACTCCTCGTTGAAGCCAGTTCGCAAAACGATGTTGTCTTTGCCATAGGCCCTGCCGGTACCGGTAAAACTTACACAGCCGTTGCTCTTGCTGTACGTGCACTTAAAAATAAGGAAGTTAAAAAAATTATTTTAACACGTCCTGCAGTAGAGGCAGGCGAAAGTTTAGGATTTTTACCTGGAGATCTCAAAGAAAAAATAGATCCCTACCTGCGTCCACTCTATGATGCATTGGATGATATGATCCCTGCTGAGCGACTCCAACACTTTATGGAAACCCGTGTTATTGAAATTGCCCCTTTGGCTTTTATGCGTGGACGAACCCTCGATCATGCTTTTATCATTTTGGATGAAGCCCAGAATTGTACTCCTTTGCAGATAAAGATGTTTCTGACTCGTTTAGGGCCATCAGCTAAATGCATCATTACAGGTGATTTATCTCAGATTGATTTACCATACAACCAAATTTCAGGATTGCGTCAGGCAACCCGGTTGCTTCAAAATATTTACGGCATCACCAGCATTTTTCTAACTCGCGAAGATGTAGTTCGACATCGTTTGGTCAAGGATATTTTAAAAGCTTATGAAAAATCTGACAAAGCAAATCGCAGATCTGATGAAGAAGAATAAAATATCGCTTTTTTCCTTGCTTTTACTTTTACAAATTTCTGTAAATGCTCAAACGGTTTTGCGAGTAGGTCCCGGACAAATTTATTCGAATCCCTTACAAGCGGCTGCTGTTGCAAAACCTGGCGATACTATTTTGATTTATCCCGCCATTTATACCGGGCCTTTTTTTATAGAAAATCTAAAAGGAACAGCAGAAAAATGGATTACACTGAAAGGATTAATCAAAGACCAGGTCATATTTCGTGGAGGATCTGAATCCTTGCATTTTATAGATCCCAATTACCTGCGCATTTCTGATTTGACCATCGAAAGACAAACGGGCAACGGTATGAATATTGATGATGGTGGAACATTTAATACCGTTGCCAAGCAGGTGATCGTTGAAAATTGTACATTTCAGGACATGGCTGCAAGTGGAAACAACGATATGTTGAAACTTTCAGGACTGGATTCTTTTAACATCACAAAATGCAATTTTATTAATGGTTCTGCTGGTGGATCCGGAATTGATATGGTTGGTTGTCATGCAGGTAAAATCGACAAAAATACATTTACAAATCAGGGCAGCAATAGCATCCAGATGAAAGGAGGCAGTTCAAATCTCCATATAGAAGCCAATTATTTTATAAACGGCGGACAACGTGCATTAAATCTGGGCGGCAGTACAGGAACCGCTTTTTTTCGGCCGGCAGGAGCTGATTACGAAGCAAAAGATCTGTTGGTAAGTGCCAATATATTTGAAGGCGCTTATACTCCTATTGCATTTGTAGGTTGTCGCAATGCTCAAGTGATCAATAACACCATCATACGACCTCAAAATTGGATCATGCGCATTTTACAAGAAAGCAGTGACACCAGTTTTTACAAATCGTGTGCAAATAATACATTTAGTAATAACATCGTAGTCGTTACAAATAGCCTATCGACTGATGTTAACGTGGGTCCTTATACATCTCCCGCCAGTTTTACTTTTTCAAATAATTTATGGTATCATTTGGATCGGAGCAATTGGACCGGACCTAATTTACCAAAACAAGAAACCAATGGCATTCGACAACAAAACCCCTTATTTGTTGATCTCAACAATAAAAATTATCATTTACAAACCAATTCTCCTGCTATTGCAAAAGGAATAAATTATCCAGGGGTATTATTTGATTACGAAAATAAAAATTTTAAAAACCCTCCATCTCTGGGTGCCTATGAAACCGGAATGATCATCTTCAATAATGATTTGAACACTTTGGAATCCATTCGTTGGGCTTATGATGCAAACAATCGGACTATTTCAATTTTTAACATTCAACAAGTAAGTCAAATACAATTGTTTGATTTGAATGGAAACAGTTTAAATCGCATCAACAATTATTCAAACCAAATCATACTGGATTTAAAGGATTTAATTCCTGGTTTGTATTTTATCCAATTATTCAATGAGAAAGAACAAAAAGTAATTAAGCTTTTAATTCAATAATTTGGAGGGAATTTTAACTTCAATTATTCAGCATTATCGTTCTAATGATTTCTTGAAGTATTAAATTTAAAACCATCATCAAAAAATAATTATCCATCTTGCTTTAGAATAGAATTAATTAAGTGAATACCCAACAACGAGGTCTTTTTATCCTTGCGGCCATGCTCTGCCTTACCCCATACATTCAAGCTCCAGTTGCGCTGTTTATTGGAATCCTATGTGCACAGACCCTTCGTCACCCGTTTCCAGAAATGAATTCCAAAATAATTTCTTACTTACTAAAAATCTCAGTCATCGGATTGGGTTTTGGTATCAATTTATTTCAAGCCATTCAAGCTGGAAAAGAGGGATTGTTATTTACTATTTGTTCAATTGGCTTAACCATTGTAATTGGCTGGCTTCTTGGTTGTTGGGCAAATATGGACTTCAAAACATCTTATTTGATTTCTTGTGGAACTGCTATTTGTGGAGGCAGCGCCATCGCAGCAATATCACCAATTATTAAAGCCAACGAAAAACAAATGAGTGTAGCATTAGGGACCGTATTTATTTTAAATGCAGTGGCACTGTTTACATTTCCTATTATAGGCCATTATTTAAATATGAGTCAACATCAATTTGGGCTTTGGTGTGCAATTGCCATTCACGATACCAGTTCGGTAGTTGGGGCCGCTGTAAAATTTGGAAACGAAGCCCTTCAAGTGGCAACTACCGTAAAATTAGAACGTGCCTTGTTTATTATACCGCTTGCTGTTTTCACAATACTAATCACAAAACAAGCGACTAAAAAAATAAAATTTCCTTACTTCATCGGTTTGTTTATCGTATCCATTTGTATAGCACATTATTTTCCTCAATTCGAGCAAGTATATACTTCGACAGTTTGGTTTGCAAAACGTGGACTTAACTTAAGTTTATTTTTAATTGGAACAGGACTTAGCATGAATAACATTAAATCAGTTGGCCCAAAGCCATTTGTACAGGGTTTAATTCTATGGTCAATCATCAGCATCATCTCACTGGTATTTATTATTAATACTTAATTCAAATTGTATTGTGGCATATTGTTCCTGGACATAAAATAAGATTAGGGACATTGTGTAAAATAATTTTTGCTAAATTCTTTCCGTAATTTTCCAGAAATTCTGTTTCCTAGCTATGAAAAATGAATGGACTTTATAAACTGAAAATTAATTTTATCCAATGATTTCAAATCTTAAATCCGTTTATTTGCTAGTCTTTGGAATCTTAAGCATTTCATTGGCTCACATGAATGTTTCCATGGATCTTGCGGGCTGAATTGCTTATGTTCCATTTTTAGTTTATCTGAGACAAACTTAGTGAGCTAAATCAAAATGGTTATTTGTATTAGGTCTTATCACGGCCTGGTCTGTATGCATTGCAAAAATTGTCTCTTCTCCAATGCCGTTTGCAATGATCTTTTTATTTTCCATACCCATTAGTTTATTTCAGTTACCCGCATATTGAATTTTGGATCAGTTCAGACAATGAGGCATTAAAAGTCTTTAATATTTCCAGAGAGAAAACATCATCAGTAAATTGTTATTATAATGATTTTCAATGCCTGACAATAGCCTATGGAGATTTAGAAGCAGATCTCATTGCGGATCCATCGTCAGACAGGAGAGGCATTGATCCGCTCCATTCAAGAATGGCTGCATATCTTGCTGTAGAGCAGGGCCATTCCATAATTCGTTCTACAAGATTTGGCATGTCCTCAGCGATCAGTCCGTATGGTGAATTTCTAGCTCAAATGAGCAGTTATGACATTCACGACAAAGTGATGATGGCTCACCTACCAGCTCAGGGAGTCAAAACCATTTACAGTGTGATTGGCGATGCATTGGTCTATTTGTGTTTTGGATTTGTCTTTTATTTCTTTTACAAACAAAGAAACAAGATTTAATCGTGAAGGGATATTAGTAGATAGTCAAGCACGAAGATTCAAAGATTATTCGCCCATACCCAATACTTTTTGGTTCAAAGTTTTCCGTTCCTGCTTCAACCAATTTTATAAAAAAATACTATTTTTGCTTAAATGACCAATCCAATTGACCTAAATTATTCCACATACTGGCAGCGTCTCCGGTATTACTTTTCCATTGCACCAGTGGAATTGAAGGTATTCTTTGTTTTCTCAATAATAGCAGTACTTACATACTTCATTGCTATCTTCTTTTTAAGCAGTATAATTGGTGAGTCTATAAAACCATTGGTAGGAAATGGTATAATTAACCTCTATTTACTGGCTATCGGTTTTATAGCTGAAAGTATGGCAGGAAAAAGTTTTCTACATCCAAATCTAAGATCCAACTATACTTTAATTATATTTCTTCTTATTTATACAACATTTAAAATTTATGATTTTGTGACTTGGAATGGCGAAGATTTTGGAAATCCATCCATAATTAATAATGAATGGCAGCTGGTTTGGACTATCCTGATTCCTGGTTTTTGGATTTTAGTGATGCTGTCTCCCAGAATTAAAAAATATTATCATAACCTAAGGCTTGATTATGAAAAACTTTAATTCAGCTCATCCCGGCATTTTAAAGGATTAAAATAAATTGCATTAAATTTCTAATAATTCATTGGTCCGTGGATCGTTGATCTATTCATTTATTCCTTCCACTAAATTCCAAAGTATAAACCACTCCAGCAAACGACATCAATATAACCAGCGAACCGAATTGCCTCAACCAGAAACTCAAATCCATCAGTGTATAAACCTTTGGAATAGCTATACTGATTATAATACAAACGATGAGGTAACTACTCATCTTCCCCAATTTATATGGTATCGGAAAATACTTTTGTCCCTGATAATACGACATTGCACAAATAAATAAATAGCAAGCAAGATTGGCATATGCTGCCGAAGCATTGCCTAAATAAGGGATTAAAATAATATTTAATAAGATCATTAAAAGCATTCCGGAAAAGCTAATCCAGGCAGCCAGATAATTTTTATCTGCCAATTTATACCAACTTGAAAAATTAGAATAAATCCCTGCAAATATGTTGGCAAGCAATAGAATATTAATCAAAAATAATTCGCTACGAAAATTTTTGTCGAGTAAGTATGCAAACAGATCACGGTATAATACGGTAAACAAATACACAAAACTGCAACTGATTACAAAATACAAGGACAAACGGGCAAAATCTGTTCTGGAATGCTCAGCATGTTTGTGTCTGAAAAAAAATGGCTCTGCTGCATAATTAAATGCAGTGACAAATAAATTCATAATAACCGCAAGTCTCGCAGCGGCGTTGTACGTACTGCTCTTGTCCAGATTTTCCAGAATACTTCCCGGTAAAAAATACTTTAACAAACTGGTTGCACCGTATTGGATAATAATGAATGAAAAACTTACAATGACTAATGGGCTTGCATATCGCATTACTTGCTTGGTCATTGTCCAATCTGCTTTCTGAAAACTTTCCTTTATTTCTGGAATCAAAAAGATAAAACTGATGATCGATGCAATCAGGTTAGCCAGCAACACATATTTTAATTGTTCTGCCGGACTTCCGGCAAAATAGCTGACCAAGCCAATGACTAAAATAACATTTAATAAAATGCTGGACAATTTAATCCAGGCATATCGTTGCGCTTGTTTCTGATAGCGAATCTTCGAAAAGGGAAGTGCACTGATAACATCTAAAACACAAATCCATGCAGCCAGATAGATATGAATTCGCAAATCAGGATAATTCAACAATGTTTCTATTGGTTCAATAAAAAGATAAACACCAGCCAGAAATAGAATACAAGCAATAAAAACAACCTGACTGGCTAATGGATATATTTTTGTCTTTGAATCCTCATCTGATACAAATCGGAAAAAAGTAGTTTCCATTCGCAAACCTAAAATTCCAAGAAACAAAGCAATAAAAAAATAGATTTCCGTATAAATTGAAAAGTATGCACGATTATCAGAAAAAACGCTGGTAAGGAAATTTGTGACCAATAAAAAATTAATCAATCTTCCCAATGAATAACTCATTCCATAGATAAGTGTTTCCTTTGCCAGAGATCTCAAACTTGTCATATGACAAAGGTCATAAAAATCAATCGAATACATAGTACGAAAAGGCATATTTATTGTTTTAACTCAGATCCTTTATTTTTACGTTTCGGAGAATGTTATGGTGGATATTAATTTATTAAAGCAAATTTGTTCTTATCCGGGTGCTCCGGGTTTTGAACATGCCATTCGCAGTTTTTTAAAAGATAGCCTGGTTAACTATTGTGACGATTTGCAAATCGATCCTATGGGTAATTTAATCGCTTTTAAAAAAGGACGAACTGACCATAAACTGATGCTTTCAGCCCATATGGACGAAATTGGCTTCATTGTCCAACACATCGATGAAGAAGGATTTATCCGTTTTCTTCCTTTGGGTGGATTTGATCCAAAAACCTTGACTGCTCAACGAGTGATCATACATGGGAAACAAGATGTTATTGGAGTCATGGGATCAAAACCCATACATTTAATGACACCGGATGAACGTTCCAAGGCACCATTAATAAAAGATTATTTTATAGATACCGGTTTGGAAAAATCTGTATTGCAATCTTTAATTTCTGTTGGAGATCCGATCACGCGCGAACGCGAATTAATTCAAATGGGGAAGTGCATTAATTCAAAATCTTTAGACAATCGAATTTCTGTTTACACATTGGTTGAATGTTTGCGAAGTCAGGAAAAAATAATACCGGAAACGGATTTGTATTTTGTCTTTACCGTTCAAGAAGAACTCGGATTGCGTGGTGCCAAATCAGCTGCGCATCGCATCGCACCAGATTATGCAATAAATGTAGATACCACCATTGCCTTTGATGTGCCCGGTGCGCAACCACATGAAATGGTTACTAAACTAGGTCATGGCGTTGCTATTAAGTTATTTGACAGCAGTGTGATTCCAGATATTCGCATGGTAAATTTTTTAAAAGACTGTGCCTATAAATCAGATATTAAATGGCAGGCCGAATTATTGACTGGAGGTGGAACAGATACAGCTGCTGTGCAAACTTCCGGAAATGGGTGCATTGCAGGTGCCATTTCAATTCCAACCAGGCACATTCATCAAGCCATTGAAATGGTTCATGAAGAGGATGTGCAAGCTGCTTTAAATTTGTTGAATTCAGCCATTCAGAATTTAACAAATTTTAATTTCAAATTTTAAACAAACGAAAAACTAAATAGAATATTATGTGGCGTGAACACAACAACAAACTGGAAGCACGATTAGAATTCAGAGATTTTGGTGAAGCCTTTGCCTTTATGACAGAAGTTGCATTTCAAGCTGAAAAATTGAATCACCATCCAATTTGGACCAATTCCTGGAATATGGTTGATATTACATTGACTACACACGATGAAGGGGATACCATCACCGAAAAAGATCATCGAATGGCCGGTGAAATAGACCGGATATATAAAAAATATACAAAGTAATTTGATTTCTTAAGCATGTCATTAACGATCGAAAGTAAATTGCCGCTGTCTGGCGTTTCTATTTTTGCGCAAATGACTGCAGCCGCCATTCGCAATCAGGCAATTAATTTAGCTCAAGGATTTCCTAATTTCAGTCCACCATCTGAATTATTTGAATTTCTTAACGAAGCTGTACTCAATGGATACAACCAATATGCAGCAATGCCCGGATTGGATTTGTTGCGTAATCAAATTACACAACGAATTCAATGTGACTATCAATTTAATGCAAATCCTGATACAGAAGTCACTGTAACTGCAGGTGCAACTCAAGCAATCTACACAATCATTTCCAGTATCATCCAACCAGGAGACAAAGCACTCATATTCGAACCAGCTTATGATTCGTATGGTCCTTCTGTTTTAGTCAATGGAGGCATTCCTGTTTATTTGCGTTTGGAATTGCCGGATTTTAAAATTCCCTGGGATGAATTGGAAACCATCTTGAAAAAAGAAAAAATAAAAATTATTCTGATTAATAATCCGCACAATCCTGCTGGTCGGATTTTAACATCGGAAGACATTGCACGCATTCATCAACTCACCAAAGATTTAAATACCTTAATTATATGGGATGAAGTGTATGACCTCTTGATATTCGACCAACTCAAACATCAGAGTGCTTTATTGTTTCCCGAATTAATGGATCGTTCGGTCATTGTTTTTTCAATGGGTAAAACTTTACATAACACCGGTTGGAAAGTAGGTTATACCATAGCCAATCCCAAAATCACCAACGAAATTCGAAAACTCCATCAGTTCACTGTTTTTTCAGTCAATACACCAGCCCAATATGCGATTGCAAAATTTATGGAAACTCAATCCACATTTTTTAATTCGCTTCCGGCATTTTACCAACAGAAACGGGATTACTTTTTCGAAAAAATGAAAGTGCTTCCTTTCAATTGGCTTCCCTGTGAAGGTTCATATTTTGCTTTGGCTGATTACAAACACATGAGCAATCTAAGCGACCGTGAATATGCAATGGAACTCGTTGAAAAATATAAGGTAGCTGCCATTCCGCTCTCTCCTTTTTACCATGATGGCTATGATCCTAAACTGCTGCGCTTTTGTTTTGCTAAAAATTCAGAAACCATTGATGCAGCTGCAAGGCAATTAGAAATTACGAGTTCACAAATAAAAATACCTAATTCTTGATTGTGAACTCGTAATGGATTCAGTAGCGTGGGGGAGGGTTGAACTCCCGACCTTGTGATTATGAATCACACGCTCTAACCAGCTGAGCTACCACGCCATCAATTCTTTACGTCTACGCCTTTTATAGGGTAAAACGCTTTATAAACCTGTAATAATCAGTCTTTTGTAAAACATTTGTTACAAAACGGGTTGCAAAAATAGGGGTTTTTGTGAATTTTCTTTAATTTAAACGTGACAATCCTGCTTTGGCTTTTTGGTGGATGGATCGTTGGTATTGATCCGGTTGTGTCTCCAATACTTTTTGATAATACTGTATGGCCTCTTGTTTTTTACTTTGAGTCTCATAAATGATTCCAATTTGTAACAAGGCATTGCAACTCATATAAAATTTATAGCCTGGATCAAATTGCAATGCATCTTCAAATTGATGAATCGCTTCTTTATAGTTTTGTAGCAACTGAAAAATTCTACCCAGTCGGTAAGCATATTCCAATTTTAATTGATCGTTTTGGTAATAAGTATTTTTGTAAGGCACCAAAACCTCTAAGGCTTTATCAGGAAAATTACCATCTGTTAGCAATCGGGCTCTCAATAAAATGGAATCGGGGATCACTCCGGATTTTGCTTCAAAATAGGCTTGCTTATCTTCATCTAATTGTACAGTTCCCCGGCTTAAACATTTTGTCATGTGCAATCGGTACATTCCAATATTTCCACGCATGCGTGAACACCAGGCCAACTTTTGATAACTTTCTTTAAGATGACTTTGTCCCTTATAAATTTGAAGGTATTGATAAAAACTTGCTTCTGCACTAAAATCAAGTTTATTCAATTTACATAAACCAAGTAAATAATGCAAATAAGGAAATTGATCGCGTTCATAAATTGGTAAGGATTGCAAAATATTAATTGCGGCATCTGTATATCCACATCGAATGGCTAATCTGGATTGAACATAAGCATATAAGGGATTGGGATCTGCATATCCCATTTTCTTAACCCAGTAGGTATAGGCCATTTCTGGTTTGTTTTCCAGATAGGCTGTGATAAATGCAAACGCTGCATAGGATTCTTCTAAAAAAAGATCCTGAGTCTGCTCTGCATATTTTATAAATTTCTCTAATTCTTGTTTACCCTGAACGATTTGTCCTTTCAAACCGATCAGGCGGGCTGCCCACTTGTAAGTATCCGGGATACCTGCTAATAAAGCATGCAGGATTCCTGAAGATTTATAACTGTAAATAAAATCAGGAAACTCCTGGATATTTTTTTCCAAGAGCGAGGATGCACTATAAAAATCTTTAAACCCTGAAAATTGTTCGCCTGATTTAAACGACATCATTGCGCTGTGCAATAAGAGTTCGGATTCTAAAAATCGTTGCCACTGAATAGGCAATTCTGATTTCTTTACTGATTCTATGAATTGATCCCGTTGCAGATTCAATGTTTTGGAATCAATCAATTCTTCCAAAATAAAAAAGCGATAAAAATTTAAACTGCTGCGCAGCAATAAATATGCCTTGTTAGCTGAACTGTCTGAACTCGCATCTAATTGCGTTTTTGCTTTTGAAAGTTCTAATGAAATAATTTGATGGTAAATGGATTTTACCTTAGGGCTAAATACACAATAGGCTTGTGAATGAACAGAAAGCGATCCAATAAATAAGAAAAAGTAACTTAAGGCAAACCGGCAGATTCTGCTCAGGTTCATAATACCTTATAAAAATTCCTAGCCTTCAACTTCCATGATCTGGTCATCGACCAAAACGCGTCCACAATGTTCGCAGGCAATGATTTTCTTACGAAGTCCAATTTCAAGTTGAACCTGAGGTGGCACCTGGTTAAAACATCCCCCACAGGCATTTCTTTTAATGGGTACCACTGCCAAACCATTGCGGTATCTCTTCCGAATGTTATTATAGGCAATCAACAAACGGGATTCTATGACTTTCCTGAATTTTTCAGATTTCTTACTCAGAGTAGCTTCTTCTTTTTCAGTTTTTTCAATGATTTTACTGAGCTCTTCCCGTTTTTCTTCCACTTCCTTTTGTTTTCCAACAAAACGCTCTTTTACACCTTCCAAAGAAGCCTGCTTTAATTTTATCTGCTCTGCAATTTCTTTAATTTTCTTCTCAGATAGTTGAATTTCAAGGCGTTGCAGATTAATTTCCTTGTTCAAAGCATCATATTCACGGTTGTTTTTAACCCCGTTTAGTTGCTTTTCATACTTTTTGATGTTTTCTTCAAATTGCTTAATGTTAGTCTTATGGTTTACATGGTCTTTCTCCATGTCCACAATTGAAGATTCCAATTTGGTGATCCGGGTGGTCAAACCAGCGATTTCATCTTCCAAATCACTTACAGCCACAGGTAATTCCCCTTTAACGATATGAACCTGATCAATTTCAGAATCAATTTGTTGAAGCTCGTATAACTGCTTCAATTTCAAGCCAATAGATATTGTTGCCGGTACAGTTGCTTTAGACATAATTAATAATATTGGATTGGATTTGTATTAATTTTCGTACAATGGGTCGCAAAATTACGGAATTTTTGTGAAATTAGCCCGTATAAAAGTTCAATTGTAAATTGCTCACTTTCAAAATGTCCGATATCTGCCAAAATGATCTGATCATTGGATTCAAAAAATTCATGGTATTTCAAGTCAGCGGTAAGAAAGAGGTCTGCCCCCTTTGAAATAGCTTCCCGAATTAAAAACGAACCCGCACCACCACAAACTGCAATCCGCTGGACCATTGGCTTTATAATCGCACTGTGACGAATTGTGTGACACTGCATGCGTACTTTCAGACTGTCTAAAAAATCATAACTTCCTACCGGCTTTTTAAATTCACCTAAAACACCGCTTCCAATCATCGTTTGATTGTCTTTAGGTTTAAGTATTTCAAGATTTTTCAAGCCAATGCGCTGGGCAATTTTTTCATTCACTCCATGGGTCAATACATTATCCAGGTTGGTGTGAATGGCATACAGTGCAATATCATTTTTAATAGCTTTTATAAGGGCCTTTTCAACATAATGAGATCCATTAATTTTTTTAAGACCATAAAATAAAATCGGATGATGACTTACAACAACATTGCACTTTAAGTCAATTGCTTCCTGTATCACCGCTTCCGTACAATCCAATGAGCACAGTACGCCTTTAATTTCCATGGCAGGGTTTCCAACAATTAAACCACTGTTGTCATAGGCTTCTTGCAATTGGATTGGAGCAATGCTCTCTAAGTACTCGGTAAGTTCATGTACAGCCATTAGGATTGGTTTTTAATTTTTTCTTCAATGGATGTTGTTGAAAATCCATTGTAAAATGGTAAAGAGAATACCTGCCCACCCTGTTGTATCACAAAATCCGATCCAACAATTTGATTTACTTCCCAATCTCCTCCTTTCACCAATACATCGGGAACAATTAATTGAATTAACTTCAAAGGGGTATCTTCTTCAAAAACGATGACAGCAGACACACATTCCAATCCGGCAAGTACATATGCGCGACTATGTTGGGGATTGATCGGTCGATGAGGTCCTTTTAATCGGCTCACCGATGCATCTGCATTCAATCCTACTATTAAACGATCTCCTAAATTGCTTGCTTCATTCAAATAGCGAACATGTCCTTCGTGTAAAATGTCAAAACAACCATTCGTAAATACGAGTTTCAATCCTTCTTTTCTCCATTTTGAAACTAATTCCAAAACAGCAGGCTCATTTAATATTTTAGAATCAGGTTTGCGCATTTGAAACGGATGTTTTATTAAACCAACTGATGGCTATTAAAGATACAAATCCAAATATGATTAAAGCAAAAAATTGTCCAAACGCAAATGCAATGTTTGCAAAAGAAAATGAATCAGCCTGATTCAATCCGTACAATCCAAGCCCGATGATAACCATAAAATGATAAGTTCCCATGCCGCCTGGAGATGGAATAAATACACCAAAACTGCCAAACACATAAACCACAAGCATTTGAATTAGGCTTAATTCAGATGTCGGGCCATAAGCTTTACAGGCAAAAACAAACATGAAATAAAACCAAAACCAAATCAGAATGGTATGCAATAAAAATAAATTTCTGTTTTTTAAATTTCGAATGGAAACAATGCCTTCCCAGATTCCAGCCAGCATGTTAATGAGCTTTTTTACAAATACCCAATTCCTTATGATGGTTCTGAAAAAATAAATCGCTGCAAACAGGATTCCGAGCGAAATCAAATAATAAACATTAAAATTTATAGTTGGTACTTGTGCATAGTTTGTAAAAAAATTTTGAAAACTTGCAGTATCCAAAGCGAGTGCCAATAAAACCAAAAATAGAAAAGAAACCATATCGGCAATCCGATCCAATATTACGGTACCAAACACTTTGTCAAAGGCCAATTTTTCATATTTGGCATAAATAACTGCGCGGACAAACTCGCCGATCCGGGGCAATCCCAGATTTGCCAAATAAGCAATATTAATACTCAGATAGGCATTTCTGAATTTGGCATCGTGTCCAATGGTATTCAAAAGGATTTGCCAGCGTTTGGTTCGCGAATAATTTGTCATAAAAAATCCAACAAACACCAAACAAATCCAAAAATAATTTAAGGTGCTAAAATCTGTTTTAAGTTTATTTAATAAACTGCAATCCGACAAAGAAATCTGGTTTGCTTCACAATAAACTAAATAGGATTCCTGATTTTTTTGGTATAAAAAATACATAATTCCTAAGCCAACACCTAGAAATACAATTAGCTGTAAAACTTTTTTAATGATAGATGACAAGCCGTATTACTTTATTCGGTTTTTCTCATCTACATGAATAGATACCGGATGAAAATGTTGTGCTTCTTCCGGACTCATAAAAGCATAAGATATCACAATGATAATATCCCCAACTTCCGCTTTACGTGCAGCAGCTCCATTCAAACAGATCACTCCTGAATTTGGCTCTCCTTTAATAACATAGGTTTCAAATCGTTCGCCATTATTATTATTGACTATCTGCACTTTTTCACCTTCATACAAATTTGCGGCTTGCATTAAGGTTTCATCAATCGTGATGCTCCCAACATAGTTTAAATTAGCTTCTGTAACGGTTGCTCGGTGAATTTTTGACTTAAAAAACTGAAGTAACATGGGGCAAAATTAGCGTATTTATAGAGTAAATCCATATTCACCCTAAATAGTTCATTGCGGGGGACCTTTTAGTACCAAATTATCGATTAATCGAACATCTTCAGCCCAACAGGCAACACATGCCACGATATATGCATGTTTTTCAGGATTTTTAACGTTTTGAAGGCTAATTCCATCAACAATTCGCAAATATTCCATCCGTAGGCCTGCATTCGTCAATTTTTCTATTTCCTGAGCCAACAAATGATCTAAATCCTTTATATATAATTGTTGCTTTAATTCTTGCAAAACGGTAAAAATAATCGGGGCAATTTTTCGCATACTTTCTGACAATCTCAAATTTCGCGAACTCATTGCCAATCCGTCCAGCTCTCTGAGTGTTTCTCCAACAATTAATTTGACTGGAAGCTTTAATTGTTCAATCATATGATACACTAAAGTAAATTGCTGAAAGTCTTTTTGCCCCATAACCAAAACATCTGGCTTTACTATATCCAACAGACGGTAGACAACTTCCAACATCCCTTTAAAATGACCAGGACGAAATTCTCCTTCAAGAACTTCATCCAAAATACCCAGTTCAATAGTTATTGCCGGATTTAAGCCGGGTGGATAAACCTCTGAAACAATTGGAACAAATAAAACATCACATTGGATCGCTTCTAAAAGATATGCATCTTGTTCGAGCATTCGGGGATATTTTATTAAATCCTGTTGGTTGTTAAATTGACTGGGATTAATAAAAATACTTACTACCACGGTATCCGCGTGTTCCTTGGCTTTTTGGACCAAAGACAGATGGCCCGCATGCAATGCGCCCATTGTGGGTACAAAGGCAATTTTTTTTCCGTTGTGCTTACTCTGAGAAATTGAATCCTGAAGATTCCTTACTGTGGTGAATAGCTGCATATGAATTCCAAAGATAGGATTGGAATATTTATTCAACCACGAAATTGAACTAACAATCCGAATTTACATGAAATCAAATGTATTGAATTCTATTTCTTTAGAATAATAAATAAAAACAATTGCAAATAATGGGTATTGAAAATCTCCTAAAGCTTAATTGCGATTGTTGCAGACAAAGTTCTTCCATCAGACGGCCAAATGCCTGGACCGGGATAAAACTGAGGCCTTTTGGTAAAGTAATCTTTGTCCAAAACATTGTTGCAATTCAATTGAAGGCGAATCTGATCATTGAAATAGTAGCTAACATTCACATCCAATAAAAAATAGGATGGGACCAAACCCGAAGCCGCATTTGCTGTTGGTTTGACCGTATTGATTGCATCTGCAAAGGAACTGGAGGTAAAGCTTCCCAAAATGGATGTGCTCCATTTGCTGTATTTAACATTCAAGCCATTGCGACTGATCCATTCTGGAACACTTTCTACTTTATTGCCACTTAAATCAACATTTTCATTTCCATTTCGCAAACTCGCTTTTTTATAACGGGCATCCATATAAGAAGTTGAACTAAAAATACTGATGGCTAATTTTTGACTTGGATAAAAATCAGTTTGAACAAAACATTCTATGCCCTTTGTTTCAGAGTTTCCAATATTGGTTCTGAATATTATTAAATTACCTGCGCTGTCCTTTTGGGCAATCGTACCCAATCTGTTATCGTACTCAATTAAAAATGCACTTAGATCCCATTTCAAAAATTTCCAGTTCCCTCTGAAACCCATTTCCAGATTGTATCCATGGGCATCTTTCAAATTTTTATCGGAAATTTCATACAAGGATCCAGGTATGATATCTTTTAAAATCACAGGTCGATAAGCTTGTGACCAACCTGCATAGATATTATTGTATTCATTGAATTTATATTCTGCATTCAATCCAAACAATGGAAAAGAATGCTTAATTTGATTGGGAAGCTGGTCATCCGGATAGTAATTAATTTTTCCGCTTAAATCACTTTGACCGGTTTCATAACGCATTCCTGCACTGATAGAAAAATCAGTTAAAGGATTCCATTTGTTTTCAATAAAAAGCGCCAGGTTGTTTGTTTTAAAGTGTAAATCCCTTCCCCATCCAGGTGCAACTAAACTGAGGTCAAAATCACTTCCGGTACTGCCTTTCCCCAATTGCCTGCGGTTTAAATCATTTCGGATCAATTGAAAACCTGTGACCACATTGCTGTGTGTATTTCCTATTTTATAATGCTGTAATAATCGGGCTTCTGAGCTAAAACTATGAAAATCATCGATATCTACCTGACGGTTGTTGTATTGTAAAGTTTGTGCATTGATTGTGTCTTTAATATTGGTTGGTTTATCAAATAACACACTGTTTCTTTGGCCAAAAAGATAGGTATTTGTAAAACTAAAATGGGTATTTTTAGAAAGCTTCCAATTCAAGCTTAAAGATGGAACGTGAATGTTTGGATTATAATAATTTCTGTTTCTGGTTGCTTGTCTGGGATCTTCTTCAAATTGAGCATCAGTAAGCGCACCTGCAAGATGAATTGTATAATTTGAATGCGTCCATTCTAACTTAACTGAAAAGTTTTCAGTGGCCTGATACTTTAAATTGATTCCTTCTGCATTGTATTTTGAATCTCCAGATTTTCGATACCCATCCAAAGATTTTTTCACAAACCATCCGCTGTAAGTCCATTTAGAATAATTTCCCGATAGCATATTAAAACTACTGAGCAAACCATAAGAACCCGCAGTATTTATAGATTCAAATGCAAAGGCATCCTCTTTCTTAGGCTGCTTGGTTACATAATTAATCATACCACCAAACTGTGCGCCATATTGCAAAGAACCCGTTCCTCTAACCAATTCAATATGATCTATGGCTTCCATGGGTACATTGTAATGACTGGCAGGATAACCATACATATCTGAATTGGTCATGATGCCATCTTTGCGAATATTAAATTCCCAACCACGGTGTGGATCCAATCCTCTTGTTGAAACATTCAATTGATTTCCGGTTCCGTCCATATCATAAACAAACACACCTGGAATTTTAGCAAAAATCTGACGACCGTATTTTTCTGAAACTGAAAAATCCTTGCGGTTTAAATCAATCCATTCATTTTTTTTCCCTGAATAAATAAAATTGTCTTGAATTCCCGGAAGTCGTTTGATATCCAATTCAGTTCTGGTTGCTTCAATCGTGATTCCATCCAGCATTACTTTTTTAAGTGTATCACTTAATTGCTGTGCCTTATTTTGAAAAGAGATAAATATTATAAAAGAAAAAATCAAAGTATTCCTCATTGCAAAAATTTACCTAGCAAAAATAATATAATTAAATTTCAATTACTCTGAACAATTAAAACTATTATTTGAAAACTGTTAATTATTATTTAAACAGTTTATTAAATCGTGTGTATTAGATAAAACATAATTTGTAATCAATTCAATTAAGCTTATTTACGTCAAAACTTAAAAAATGCTTAGATTATTTGGGTGAAATGAGCGTTTAATTGCAAATTAGTTCGAATTCCTAAAATCAGAAATCTTACGAATAAAGAAAATCTAAACGCAGTTTCCCCTTTCTTCTGAAATTTAATGTAAAGAAATGGTTTATAGAATCGCATTGAAATAATTCCAGATATATAAAATTGATTTTTAAAATAAACTATTTGAGGACTAAATGATTGCTTTAGGAAATTAATTTAACAGTTCCCATCCTTAAATGGCATGGAAAATAGATTGATTTAATTGTTTGATCTGGCCATTCAGCTTTTAGTTTTTCATCTATCCATGGCAATAGATCCGTAGTGTTTTTTGCTCTATAGTGTTTCAAAGCGGACCAGGTACTGATATACCCTGTAAAATGTTCACGGGTCCATTGGTATGCTATGCTAAAGGGTGGGCACTGAATTTCATCAAATGGAAATGGAATGGTGGTATACTCATCTGTGATGTATTGTCGTTCAGGATCCCAATATGCACCCAGGGCATCTTCATAAATTTCCAGAATAATATTATTGAGATTCCCTTCTAATACCGGATTATTATAAGCCCATGCAGCTATAATTCCGCCAGGTTTCAAAACACGATGTACTTGTTTATAAAACACATTAAAATCAAACCAATGAATTGCCTGTGCAACAGTTATTAAATCAATGCTTTTATCTTCTATAGTACATTGCTCCGCTGATTCTAAACGGTATTCAATATTTTCTGATTTAAAAGCCTGATCCAATTGTTGCCTGCTGATATCTGTGGCAATTATTTTTTTAAAATGATGCGCTAACTCCATTGCAACTTGTCCATTACCCGTTCCACAATCCCAGGCTGTATGCTTAGTCTTGCAATGATCCAGGATAAAACGTATCAGTTCTATTGGATAGCTCGGCCTGTATTTTGAATAATCTGCTGCAACTTCTGAAAAATTATCTTTCATAAAACTAAATTTATCAATCTACTGCTGAACACATGACAAGTTGTGTTTAATTTTTAATGGTGAATTTAAATGCATTCTGGAAATAAACTTTGGTCAATTAGTTCGATAATTTGGTTTGAGAGTCAAATGAACAATAAAGATAAAATTTCCCACAGCATTTTGCATGGAGCTGAGTAAAATTTCATTAAGTACAAATTTTAAAGAAAATATTGATTTTGAAAGTACGCTGGTTCATGAAAAGCTTCAATGACATTTCTATGAATAATAATTTACTTGAAAAATAAATTTCATATTAATTGAAGACATCATTGATTGCTGCCATTTTCAGCAGTTGTTTAAAAAAAATTTTAATTCTTGAATAGCTTATGATAAGATCTTGATCTTCCCTAATATTTAAAATAAGAATAGCGAGACTATGTATTCATCTCGCTATTTCGGATATATATGGGAAATTAAAAATAAAGCAGTAAAACTGCTATTTTTTTTTTGATTCAGATAATACTACAAAAATAAGAATTGCATTTAGATCACCAAAATTATTTAATAAATATTTAAAAAAATTAATGGAATTAAAACGATTAAACCAGGCAGTCCTTAAGTTTTATTACTATTTATAAATTTACCAAATATGCCTGAATCATGTCAATCATTAATTCATTATAATTCAATTGATTTTGAATCAAACAGAAGTCTTTGAGCCATGGCTTTTGCAGTTTGCTTAGTAGCCTCAATAGCACCCTGGATTATCCAGGATTATTGCTTCATTTCTATAATTGGCAATCCGCAATAGAAAATTCGTAATTAGTTATCTTCTTCTTCTCCAGCTGCAACCTTTACTAATTTTCCGGTAGCTAATTTCAATTTGATTTTTTCTTCAATTTCTTTAGAAAGTTCAGGATTGTCTTCAATAAATTGCTTTGCTGAATCTCTGCCCTGTGCAATTTTTGTCCCTTCATAACTAAACCAAGAGCCACTTTTTTGAATAACTCCTAAATCTGATCCAAGATCTACGATTTCACCAGATTTTGAAATGCCTTGACCATACATAATATCAAATTCAGCTGTCTTAAACGGTGGCGCCAGTTTATTCTTTACTACTTTAACTTTTACACGGTTCCCTAAAATATTTCCATCCTTATCTTTTATCGCATTACTGGTTCTGCGGATATCCATTCTGAGTGATGCATAAAATTTTAAGGCATTTCCCCCGGTAGTTGTTTCCGGATTTCCAAACATGACCCCTATTTTCTCACGCAATTGGTTGATAAATATGCAGCAACAGCCTGTTTTTCCGATGGTGCCCGTAAGTTTACGCATCGCTTGAGACATCAAACGGGCCTGTAAACCCATTTTGGATTCTCCCATTTCGCCTTCAATTTCACTTTTTGGAACCAAAGCAGCCACTGAGTCGATCACTATGATATCAATAGCACCTGAGCGAATCAGATTTTCAGCAATTTCCAGTGCTTGTTCGCCATTATCAGGCTGTGAAATCAACAAATCTTCGGTATTAACGCCCAATGCTTCGGCATAAGCCCGATCAAAGGCATGCTCTGCATCAATAAATGCGGCAATTCCTCCTTTTTTCTGAGATTCAGCAATCGCGTGAATGGCTAATGTGGTCTTTCCTGAACTCTCCGGTCCATAAATTTCTACAACCCGCCCTTTTGGCAGGCCTCCAATTCCAAGTGCGATATCCAATCCCAACGAACCAGTAGAAATGGAGTCAATTTCATCCAAAACCGGCTTATCGCCCAATTTCATAATACTGCCCTTTCCATAGGTTTTCTCCAAACGGTCAACGGTCAATTGAAGGGCTTTTAATTTTTCATCTCTTTCTTTAGACATATTGTAATTTATTATATAGATGCAAATTTAATATATATCATCGAGCTGGTTTCGGAATGTTTTAAACGGCATTGGAAGGGAGTACGGCTGGACGGCTGGACGGCTGAAGGGCTGGACATTTTTTAACAACTGATTTTGGTTTGTACATTTTTGACCACTGACTACTTATTGCTGACTACTGATTTTGGGGCTGGACGGCTGAAGGGCTGGACATTTTTAACAACTGATTTTGGTTTGTAATTTTTGACCACTGACTACTTATTGCTGACTACTGATTTTGGGGCTGAAGGGCTGGACGGCTGAAGGACTGAACGGCTGAACATTTTTTAACTATTGATTTTGGTTTGTACATTTTTGACCACTGACTACTTATTGCTGACTACTGATTTTGGGGCTGAAGGGCTGAATGGCTGATGGGATGAACGACTAAACATTTTTTAACTATTGATTTTGGTTTGTACATTTTTGACCACTGACTACTTATTGCTGACTACTGATTTTGGGGCTGAAGGGCTGAATGGCTGATGGGATGAACGACTAAACATTTTTTAACTATTGATTTTGGTTTGTACATTTTGCAAGCTTATTAGCTTGTTAGCTTATTCGCTTATTAGCTTATTAGCTTATTAGCTTGCAAGAATTTTTCAACTACTGACCACTAATTGCTGACTACTAATTTTTGGGCTTCTCTCTTTCTGTTGTAAAATAATTTTATTACAAATAGATCAATTGTAAATAATTTGCAAATTCCGGACAAAAAATCAGGGTTTACCCTGAGTGCCCAATCAGGGTAAACCCTGATTTTTCATCTCAAACTTGGAAAATTCAATATTCTATCATAACATTGTAATATCATTTTACGTAATAGTATTATGAGAACACATTTTCGAAAACCGATTTACCAAATTTGGTAAACGTTTCATGAGATAATTTTTCACAGGGATTATGAACCGCCTTCGTTGACAGCAATGAAGGCGGTTTCATTTAATGTAACTGGCTTCTGATTCCAATTAAAAAATCCCGCGATTCCCTTTTAATTCGGTGTCGAAGTTTTACAACCAACCAAAGCAGTGGACAATGATTCCAATACAAATTTTAAATGCGCTTCAATAACCAAGCTACTAAACTCATACAAGACTTACATCAATCCATTCTTCAACCTCCAAATCAAAGACAAATCATTTCGAATTTTTATTCACGTTAATTTTGGTGTCTCTGAATCTTCGTTCTCATTTAATTTGATCATTCTTTAGCTTATCTTTTTAGGGTTAAATAAAATTCTAAAGCGAATGTATAACAAAATACAAATCGTATGATGCTAACTTATTGAATGAAGCTAGATAATTATTGAATCCAGGGTTGGATTGATTTTGAGGCTATCTGACTAAAATAATTCGTTGATGCACCATCTGCTTATTGATTGTATAAACCAGAAAATAAGAGCCATTTGGCAATGGATCCAGTTTTAATTGCATTCTACCAGATTGAATTTCTTTTTCCACTTTATATTGATTTCCCAAAGCATCAAAGAGCAGGTATTCTTTATCTATTGCATCTAAATTAAAACGTTCCCAATTCAACAAATCACAATTCACTAAAATTGCTTTTGATTTTTTGTGTTCTATCGAATTATTTTCTACACCAGTAATCTGCTTACAAGTCACATTATAGATCAATACCCAATATAATTTGAGTTGATTCAAATATAAAACAACATAATCTTGCCCTGCAAATTTTGATTCCGCTTGATACAGTAGCAAGTCATCTACCGGACCCGGCAACAAGCTGGCTTGTCCATGAATCGGTTTATCAGAAAGTTCCGTTTCGTAACGAAAGTCGATTTTAAATGTATCTACGACATCACATTCCGTATTAATAATCAAAAACGAATCAATGCTTGCATTGCAAATTATATCAAGGATGTAAATTCCCGTATCACAGGTGATTTGCGTTGCTTTTGCGCATAAGACCATCAAGGTATCAAAACCATGAAAATATTTTGGAGGTCTGTAATATAAAGTTTGTCGAAGTGATGAATCTTCACGAATTTCAGCAAAGCCAAAATGTGGCTTTTTTATTATTGTTGCCGGATTCCAGGTCGGATAACCTAAATTGTTTCGTATCACACTGTCGTCACAATGCAATTTAATATGTTCACTAAATGTATGTTGTGTGTTGGCTACTATGCAGTTGAATAAAAAGAAACCGATTGTAATTATATTACTTAATTGCATTGTAGATCCTTAAATCAATGCAATCTAATAAACTTAATCCAATTATGCCAGCAAGGATTTTAGACGAATAGACTTCCGGGTTTTAAATTGGTACCACCAAACTGGCATCATTATTCCTCACATTATTAACCATCGAAGAAACTTCATAAGCACGCATCCACTCATCGGGATATGGTTTTAATAAATGCAAGCTGTCTTGAATCGACATCCCTTCTTCCAACCACAGCCTTTCTTCTTCTGGCAATAAGATGCAGGGCATTCGATCATGGATTGGTTTCATAAATTCATTAGCAGGCATGGTAATAATGCTAAAACTTGGAATGGTTTTTCCTTCCGGACTTTTCCAACTGTCGTATATACCTGCCATAAAAAACACCTCTTGATTGGTGGTTTGAATGCGCAGTGGGGTTTTGATTTTTCCGACTCCTTTTTTCCATTCATAAAATCCATCCATGGGTACCAAACAGCGTCGTTTCTCCAAAGCGGATTTGAAAAAGGGTTTTTCCAGTAATCCCTCAATGCGGGCATTGATCATTTTACTGCCAATGCTCATGTCTTTTGCCCAAAAGGGAATGAGCCCCCATTTCAAATAATTATAATGTCGCTTATCTCCTTGTGTAATTACAGGATGCCAATGTGTTGGTGCTATATTAAAACTGGGTAATGGATTGTAACGCTCTAAATCTTCCGAATAAAAATCGGCATCAAAGCGTTCTTCCAGTTCGGATTCCACTTTGGTAAGAGAACCCCTGCCACACATACTTAAAAGGGGCTTATTTCGCTTTTAAAAAGGCTTTTTCTCCTTTCGCTTTTAACTTGCTGACAATTTTATCTGCTTCCTGCCGACTTGCATATTGACCGACTACAGCGGAATAATATTCTGAGGAGCCAAAGACTTTTTTCGTCGCTCCTTTGTAGCCCATTTTCTTCAATTTTACAACTTGCTCATCTGCATGTGCCGGTACGATAAAGCTACCGGAAACCACGTAAAAACCTGCAGAACTTGTGGCACTGACCTTCGTACTTTTCATTTCTGCGGCCTTCTTTGTTTCCGCCTTTGGACTTGCTTTGCTAGCTGTACTTGTATTGGATTTTGAACTTGAATTCGACTTTACTACAGCCGTTTTGCTGCTAGGAACAGACACAGTCTCCGTTTTTTTGGACTCCACTTTTTCCGATACTTTTTGGGCTTTCGGATTGGTATTTACCGCTGCTGAAGGCTCCGCAGCCGCTACCGGCTGACTGTAATCAACCGCTCCATTCAGGGTTTTACTGGCTTCTGTGGTGCTGCCTGCTAAAAGCTTGGATTCTGCAGGTGCCCCTACTTTTTCCGGTAATTGACCGGTTAGGTCCATAATCATACTATCTTCTGATGTAATTGCAGTTTGATTTTGTGGATCCATAAACAGACTGTCCGTCATTTCTGAAGTCGGTGGAATATCGTCCGATGGGGTTTTACTGCGCTTGTAAATCATGACCGCTATAGCAACGACCAATAAGACCAATAAAAGGTATAAAAGGATGCGAATTAGGTTTTTCATTGGGGGTATATCTATTTAAGGGCAAATATACAATTATTTATAAATTAAATAAAATTATTATATATAAATGGGGGATAGTTGATAGGGGATAGTTGTTAGTTGATAGGAGGAGCCAGGAGCTAGTTGATGGGGTAAGCAGTTAGTGAGTGAATCTGCTGTTTATTAATAATTCTCCTCTACCTAATGGTACTATTGGATTGACATTTTGACCCTTTTTTGGGCCAAGTTATTTCAGGTAGTATATTTCATTGAACATTGAGAATTGAGCATTGCTCATTGAACATTAAAAATCTTGATTTGGAGTAACAATGCACCAGAAATGAAAAACCTACCATCATTAAATTAAAAAAAATACAAGTAATTCCACACAAGGACAAACTATCAACTAACAACTATCACCTATCAACTATATTACCCATCAACTATCAATTAATGCTCAATATTCAATGTTCAATGCTCAATGACTAACAACTATCCACTATCAACTAACAACTATCACCTAACAACTATCACCTATCAACTATATCACCTAATTTCCAGCACCATGCCTTTTAAATACGATCCTTCAGGATGAAATAAACTGACAGGATGATCCGGTCCTTGACTTAATTTATGCAATACCCGGATCTCTCGTCCGCTTTCTATTCCGGCGGAAACGATGGTATGATAAAATAATTCTTCGGTGACAACTTGCGAACAAGAAAAGGTGAATAGGATTCCTGCAGGTTTGATTTTTTTCATTGCCAATGCATTGATTCGTTTGTAGGCTTTCATGGCAGTGTGCCGCTTACTCATGTTTTTTGCAAATGCCGGTGGATCCAATATGATCAAATCGTACAAACCGGGATCCATTTTTTCAAGATAATCTATAACGTCCAAACACATGGATTCATGTTTGTCATGATTGATTGCATTTAATTCTAAATTGCGATTTAATATATCCAAAGCTTTGAATGAAATATCAATTGAATGGACCTCCTTTGCACCAGCGGCTAATGCATAAATACTAAATCCACCACTGTATGAAAAGGCATTGAGTATGGTTCGGTCTTTAGAATAAATTCCTAAGAGTTTTCGATTCTCCCGTTGATCCAGAAAAAACCCTGTTTTTTGACCTTCGAGTGCATCGATATAAAATTTATATCCATGTTCCATACATTTAATTTCCAGATTCTTTCCATAAACTATTTTATTGCTGATACCGCGTGCATATTCTTTTGGAAGACTGGATGCACTTTTGTCAATGATGCATAGTTCAGAATTGTCAAGAATTTTGGGAATGCAATTCACCAAACGATCTACAATTTTATGCATTCCGATTGTATGACATTGTATCACTATTGTTTGATCATACACATCAATAATTAAACCGGGCAATTGATCTCCTTCACCATGAACCCATCGATAACAGTTGGTCGATTGATTTGGAAAAAATAAATTCTTCCTTGTTTTTAAAGCTTTGCTTAATTGTTGTTCCCAAAATTCTTCCCGATAATCATCCTTTCCAAAATGCAACATTTTAATTGCAATCGAACCGTGATGAAAATGACCAAAGCCGAGACGATTGTGGTTTGAATCTGCTACATATACTAATTGTCCATCTTCGATTGCATTTGTATTCGTATGAATAGCTCCGGAAAAAACCCATGGATGCTTGCGCAACAAGCTAATTTCCTTTGATTTCTTTAATTCTATAATAGTTTCTTTTGTTAAATCCATTTTCTGTTTAATTTCGTAATAACTAATAAGTAAATTTTTCTTTTTATGAAAAAAGTATTGAAAGTCGTTTTATATATCGTGCTGGTTTTAATAGTGCTCGTGGTATCTTTTGCCGCGTTTATTTATTTCAGAGGAATTCCAACCTACGATCCGCCCCAAATTAATGAATTTACCTTATCCCCAACAGAACAAAAAATTGAAGAGGGTGCGCGTATATCAGCTTTAATCTGCAGTTCCTGCCATATGGGCAGCGATGGCAAACTCAGTGGTGGACTTATGAAAGACCTCGATCCTGCTTTTGGTACGGCATACATTGCCAATATCACCAACCATCCGGTTTATGGTATTGGAAAATGGACCGCTTCCGAACTTGCCCATTTTCTTCGCACAGGTTTACGTGCCGATGGACGGTATGCCCCACCATGGATGCCCAAGTTTAACCATTTGTCTGACCGCGATCTTGAATCTATTATTTGCTTTTTAAAATCTGACCGACCTCAGGTACAAGCATCCGAACAGGTACATCCTGCAAGTCAACCAAGTTTCTTTGCTAAGTTTTTAGGAAATACCGTCTTTAAGCCTCTGGCGTATCCCAATGCTCCAATCGTGGCACCCGATACCAATGATCTTGTAAATTATGGTAAATACATAGCCCACGGTAAGATCGAATGCTATTCCTGCCATTCTGCTGATTTTGCTAAAATGAATCTTGAATTTCCAGAAAAGTCTTTGGGTTATATGGGTGGAGGCAATACCCTGATTGACCTGGATAAAAAGAAAATATTCTCAGCAAATATTACCATGGATACTGAAACAGGAATTGGAAACTGGACTTATGAAGACTTTTACAAAGCCCTCAAAGAAGGAAAAAGACCTGACGGGAAAGCCTTAAGGTATCCTATGCTGCCATTGGGCAACCTAAAAGATTTTGAAATTAAAGGCTTATGGGCTTATTTACAGACTGTTCCTAAAATTAAAAATCCAGTAAACAGAAACTGGAACTAAGCCAAAATTTAAACCTCAAAGTCGAATCCTAAAATCGACTGTACTCCAATATATTTTGTAAACTGGCAGGATGCGCATTAAACATCGCCTTTGGGAGAAACTGTTTTGCTTCTCTTAATAAACGTTGTTCTTCCTGCAATTCAAAATCATTGATCAAACACTCTTCAAGCATTTGATTTTCTGTGACGCTGCATTCTTGATAAACAAAACGGAGTAATTGAAATGATGTAAACGTATCTACCATAGGCATTTTTGTTACTATAAAACAAGATTTTGTAGCTTTTTATTGTTTCACTTTGCTTTTTTTTAAAAGAGAGCCATGAATCCCCTTTTTACCATGCAATCCCTGCTTATCTATTAATTCCAAATAAAATCTCCGACTCAGCTCAAGTCCCCGTAAACATTGGGCTTCCCACAGATTTTAAAATTTATTTATCCGATTTTATAAAAAATTGGCATAGTATTAGAATAATATACAATATGTAACGTAAAAATGATTATCACTAAAAACGATATAAAAGAAGTAGTTTTCTTTATTTGAGACCTTTAGTCACCTGTAAATACGATGGTATTTACAGGTGCTATATTTATATATATATGGATATTTATTTTAGCCAAACATCTCAGAATGGCTTTACTAAATTCTAAATTGCAGATCGGCAACAACTGATTTCAAAATCCATTTAAACGTAAAATGGATTATCAATACCCCCTCCAAATCCGTCCCGCGGTAACGCGGAAAATCCACTCCGCTCGCATAATCCGTCCCGCGAGCACGCGGGATGTCCGCTCCACTCCCATAATTCTTAATTTTTAATTCTTAATTCTTAATTGATTCCTCCGGGTCCCAAAAATACTTTTCCAAATCCTGCACCTTATCCTCTTTAACCGGAACTCCTTCTGCGCGAAGTAAACGAGCCATACGTTTTCCGGCTTCTCCAAACATCAGGCGACCACTTAATTCACCCTTCACATTAACCACACGATGTGCCGGGATATCATGAACATCGCCTTTTAATTGATTCAGCGCCCAACCTACCATTCGTGCTGAACCCAATGAAAGATAATTTGCAATGGCTCCATAATTGCATACACGACCTTTTGGGATTAAACGGACCAAATCATAGACTTGATCAAAATAATGATCCTGTTTTAAAAATTCATTCTTGTAAAATGTGAGAGCCTGGTTTTCTGCATCTCGCATAGCAGTTTTATCTGCATCCGATTTATCTTTAAATCCTATAAAATGCAATATCCCATGAATGATGACTCTTAACAATTCTAAACTTTCATCTTCCTTAAATTTCTTTGCATTGTCTTTGACCCGATCGATGCTGATATACAATTCACCTGAAATTGGTTCTGCACTCAATGGAAAACTTAAGATGTCTGTATAATAATCATGCTGCAGGTATTTCTTATTTAAATCTAAAAGAAATGCATCGTTGCAAAAGATGACTGTGATCGTATCGGCTTTCTTATCATACTGCTGAATTGTTTTCTCAATCCACTGCCTAACTTTTCGGGAATTAAACTCAAAGGGATCGACCTGATATTCAAATGCTATCTTAGCTTTCATACGTTCTTCAAACAAAGGTATAAAGCTTCTGCAGATCTACGAATGAAGAAAATTTACAACGACTAAATTTTACAATGAGTCGGTAAACCCAGCATTTACCAGCCTTGGTGATGTGTTTTAATATAAAATTGGATTACTCCGTAAAATTTGTTTGGCGAGCTTGCTTAAACGATAAACTTAATTTCTACCGTACGCCCATTATCAGAAAAAACAACGCGATCCGATAATTTTTGCATTAAGAAAACGCCTCGTCCGCCGCAGGTTTCAATATTTTCAGGAAGCGTCGGATCCGGAATCGCTGCAGGATCAAATCCCTTGCCTTCATCAGAAATTCGAAAACAAATGTGCTTTCGCTGACGCGTCGTTTTTACACAAACAAACTTACGTGCATCGGACTGATTTCCGTGCAAAATTGCATTATTAACAGCTTCTGTAATGGATACCAATACATTTGGGTATAAGGTATGATCCAATTGATATTCCTTGAATATCTGTTCCAGGTATTCTTCTATCTTGGCTATGTTATCCGGTACAGAAGAAATTTTAATCATCCCTGCTTTTTGAGATTTTGATAATACTGCTCGACCAGTTTCTTGTAAAAAGGTTTTAAATCCGGTGAAACTTGTTTGAACCATTCTGTTTCAGCCTGCCTTTGTTTTAAATATTCTTCAAGGGCTGCTGGCATTTTACGCACAATATTCGTACCAGTTTCTGATTTTCGTTTTTCATCCCAGTCACGCTCGCGTTCTGCACGATCCGCTTCAAGCAATCGGGTTGTGATTTCCTGTTGTCTGCGAAGCATGTCATTGTTCAACTGCTTGTTGACCAATTGCTTTTCCATTTTCTCCATTTCATCTAAAATTTCCTGGGCCTGCTTGGTCCCTCCACCACTTTGCTTTTTCTCATCTTCCTGTTCTTGCAACATCTTTTTCAGCTTTGCTTGCTTGGCAGCCAACTCTGCAAATTCCTGTGCAGTACCTGATTTTCCATTTTGCATTTTCTGCAATTGCTCCTGCATCCCTTTCTGCATGTTTTTCTGGCCTTCCGTTATTTTATCGGATGGGACTTTGCCTTTCTTACCACCTTTGCCACTTTTATTGCCGGGTTTCTTACATGCTTTCTTTCCGGGTTTATCGCAGGAACTGTTGCATTCCTTTTGTTTATCATCCAATGATTCAGAGAGCATTACCGCCAGATCATTCAGATTTTTCATAATCCGTCGTTGATTGTTGGAAGCTTCACCACTCCTTCGCTCTTCTAATAAATCGATGCCTTTTTTAAAGTTCTCATTGATCTCGCTGATCTTTTCCATTACAAAGGATTGAATATCTACAATCCGTTGGCTGAGCACTTCCAGGGTATCCTGTACAATTTTAAAATTATCCTTAATCTTAAACTGATCTTGCAATAAAGTCAGGTAATGCGGTGTTTGCGGATTTAAACTGGCCATTTCATTGGTCACCTGCTCCTGATCAAAAGACAGTCCCACTAAGTTTTCAAGCAACTGCCTTAACATGCGTGCATCTTCTTCTGCCTGCTCCTGATCTGATTCTTGCATCTCTCCTTCCATTTTACTGGCCATTTCCTTCATTTTATCTGAAGCTTGTTTTTGCTTTTTGGATGCACCGCTGTTATTGGATTTACTCAATTCATTTTTTGAATCGTTCAAATCATTTTTAATATCCTTAGTTTGTTCTTTTTGTCTTCCAGTTTACGAGGTGATTTTAATTCCTCGTTTTTCTTTTTGATCTCCTCTTGCTTTTTAGCCAGTTCATCAAATTTCTTATTGATGGAATCTTGTTTGTTTTTCAATGACTCCTGATCTTCAGATTTTTTTTCTGTCTTCTCTGCCAATTGCTCTTGCTTTTCAGCAAGTTTATTTAATTCATTGATCTGGTCTTTCAGATTTTTCTCAACTTCCAATTGTTTAAATAATTGAAGCAGTCGATCCATTTCTTTGGTCAGATCTGTATTTTGTTTTTCAAATTGTTCAGACATTTGAATCGCCTGGTCCTTATTGAGCTCATTCATTAAATTTTGAATTTGCTCCATGAGTTTTTTAATCTCATCGTTGCCGGTTTCATTAAACAGTTTTTGCAATTGCTCTTGCTTCTCCTGCAAACTCTCATCCGGATTGCGTTGTTTCTTTAAATTTTCCTCCAGCTTCTTTTTTGCATCTTCGAATTGTTCCTGCAATTTTTTCTGCTGCTCGGTCATTTTCTCAAGGTCTTTCTTGGTTTGCCAATCCAGACTTTTCTTTTGCCGAAGTTTATCTTTGTAGTCTCCTAATTTTTCTAATAATTTTTTAGATTGTTTAACCGCATCTTCCAAATTATCTTTAATGGCTTCATTGTTGATTTCTTCCTTCTGTGCCAACTCTTCGTCAGAAGCTTCCTTGTATTCTAAAAATTGGCTTCTGGATGATTTGCTGCCATTGATTCCATCATTATCCCAAACTTCAAAATAATAATGGATAGATTCTCCGGGTGCTAATTCAAATTGACTTGCATCAAAAACATAATTAAAACTACCGCTTGCTTTATTGATAGTAGCCTGAACCGCTTTGGTTTGCAGCGCTGATTCGGTACCGTCTTTTTTCTTAATGGAATAGTTAAAATTTAAATTGCGGATTCCGTAATCATCTGAAAAGTCTCCGCTGTAATAACGAACTTTCCAATCGGTACTGTCTTCAAATTGATCGACTTGAATTTGAGGAAACTGATCGGGAATTGTACTGATCTGATAATTTACTGAATCGGTATTTTTAAGTTGGTTGTTTTGAAGATAAAGTGAATACGATTGATCTTTCAGTACTTTTTCGAAAATTGAAAATCGTGTTCACCCTGACGTGAAATCTCAAGTTGCGATTTATCTTCACTGGATTTAAAATACAGATGATCTGTATAAGCCATATTAAAGTTCCATCGAACTTTAGTTCCAACAGGTATGATCAGGTCTCCTGTATTTTCCAACAGTTCATTTTTCTTTCCTATATAGCCTGGGTATTCCAGGTGCACCTGAAACGATTGGATCACCGGTTTCATGATGACTTTCAAAGTATATTCCGGCGAAACGATGTTGCCCGCAAACAATTTAAAAGGAAGGTCTTTCTGAACATTACTAAACGTATAGCTAAATTCATCCGGACGATCTTTCTTTAAACGATATTGAAAATGATCTACATCAATATAAGCTTCAGCGGGTGTTGTGCTTCCGTCAATTTTAATTTTTAATTCAAAAGTACCGTTTTGTTCGACATGCAATTCTTCCGATTCCAATTTGAAATGAAATGGCGCTTCCTTTTCAAAATCCTTATTGATTTGGATTAATCTTTGTGTCGGTTTTTGAATCATTCCGGGAGCCCACACCAGCAAAGAAAATAATATCAATAATGGAGCGATTGCATATTGGATGTATTTGCGGTTTTTTTGCAGGTCAATTGCCTGAACAAACGGAATGGGATTTAACTCAACTGATTTTTGTTGAATGCTGGCTTCAATTAAACTCCGGTCAGAATAATTAACCGATTGCGATTTAAGCTGAAGTACATTTAATAATTTATCCTCGACATCAGAAAAATGCGTGCCTATAATTTTTGCCGCTTCTTCGTGTGAAATCAATTTGCCAAGCTGGAAATAATGCATCAGCGGCGTTATGATCCAATACCAAAGGCTAAATCCAAACAATCCGAGGTATGAAAAACTTAAAACCGTCCGCACCGATTTACTGAAATAAAATTGATTCTCAAGCAGGTTATAAGCCAGAAATACCAGGGTAAGTAATCCGGTAAAATACAGGGCACCCCGGATCAATTGATTGATATAAAATTTCCGGGTAAACTGATCAATTTTTAAAATGAGCTGATCGTAGTAATTTTCATTCCATAGCATAATGAAGCATAAATTATATAAAACGCAAAATAGGTCTAAATAATTTCAAAATTGAATTATTTAACGTTTTGAAATCAGGCTTTCAGACAATAGCAAGAACAACCAAAAAGCCTCCCGGGTTTAGCCGGATACGTCAAAATCGCGAAGGGCACTATTCAAGCTAACTTTCTTATCGGTAGATTCTTTGCGCTGCCCAATAATTAAAGCGCAGGGTACCTGGTAATTGCCTGCCGGGTATTCCTTGGTATAAGATCCCGGAATCACTACAGCTCTTGGGGGCACATAGCCTTTATATTTTACTGGTTCTGTACCAGTTACGTCAATAATATGGGTAGATCCGGTGATCACTACATTAGCGCCCAAAACGGCTTCTGAGCCGATATGGGCTCCTTCCACAATAATGCACCGGGAGCCAATAAAGGCATTGTCTTCAATAATATTGGGTTTTGCCTGCGGGGGCTCCAATACGCCTCCAATTCCGACTCCGCCCGCCAAATGCACATTTTTGCCGATTTGGGCACAAGAACCTACTGTAGCCCAGGTGTCAACCATGGTTCCTGCACCGACATAAGCTCCAATGTTGACAAAACTTGGCATCAGGATGACACCGGGTTCGATAAATGATCCATAACGGGTAATTGCACCCGGCAATGCACGAATTCCAAGTTTTTCAAATTCCCGTTTTGGCATGATCTTATCATAAAACTCCAGATCACCGGCCTGGATCAATTTATTTTCAGAGATAGGAAAATAAAGCAAAATGGCTTTCTTAATCCATTCGTTGACGATCCATTCTTCTCCTTTTTTTCTGCTACCCGAAGCTTACCGGCATCAAGCATAGCAATTACCTGGTGTATGGCCGCTTTTACTAAGGGATCGCTTAAAAGACTCCGGTCTTCCCAGGCATTTTCTATGGTTTGTATGGTTGCATTCATGATTAAAAAATGTATGTAAAGGCCAATATAGAAGAAATTATTCCAACAAAATAACCTAAATAGATTTCATCTGCGGTATGGGCATTTAAATAGAGCCGGCATGTGCCGATCCAGCCTCCGATCACACAAGAAATTGCAATCAAATGATTGACATTAAAAGCAGATAAACCACTTTTAAGAAATCTAAAATTAAGCAATGAGGTCTCTAAATGATTAAAGCGCAGCAAAACCCAAAAAGCGATAAAAGCACCAAAGGCGATGCTGTGCAAACTGATTTTTAATTTGGTATTGATTGCGAAGGCCATAAAAATGGAAATAATCGAAGCCAATATAAAGCAGATCATCAATTTTGGAATTTGCCCCTGCGATTTCAGATTGACATACATCCAAAGATAAAATACGGCACATATAATCAAGGGACCAAATCGATCGGTACGCTCCCGCATTTCAAAACTTTGAATAAATCCCGTAAATCGGAGCAAAGCAAATCCGATAGCCGGAACAAAACAAGTATAAATAAATAATAAAATCAACAACAAGCTTTGTTCACTCCAATGCATGGATCCAAACAAATGCGGATTCAGACACAACACTAAAAATAACGAATAAAACAAAACCAGCAATGGATGAAACAGGTAAGAAGATATGTTGGCGAGTATGCGCATTAATGAATGCAAAGCTAATTAATTTTCAATCGCCATGAATGAAGAAGGAGGAAAAGCCACGAATGCACGAATTAAGGACGAATGAAGAAGTAGGAGTTGCCACGAATGCACGAATTAAAGACGAATTGAAGAAGATAGGAGTTGCCACGAATGCACGAATTAAAGACGAATTGAAGAAGTAGGAGTTGCCACGAATGCACGAATTAAAGACGAATTATTTAATTATACTTCGAATCTTCATTCGTGTCTTCATTCGTGTCTTCATTCGTGCATTCGTGGCTAATCTTCGCATTTCCATTCGTGCATTCGTGGCTAATCTTCCCATATCCATTGTGAAAATTACCTGAATTTTTTAAACAGGTCTTCCAGGCTTAAATGAAAAATACATTTTTTTCCAGACGGACTAGCATACGGTATTTCACATAAAAATAATTGCTCAACCAGCGCTTGCATTTCCTCCTGTGTCAAATTTTTACCACGCTTAATGGAACTACTGATTGCCATAGAACGCGCAATATTTTCCTCCAAAGCCAATTCAAATTCCAGATTGGACTTATACTGATTTAATATCGTCAGAATTAATTCTTGCTCGTTGTATTTCCCTTCAAGCAATGCAGGTATCCCATGAATCACAAACGAATCGGATCCAAAATCTTCCATGTCAAATCCCAATTTCTGCAAGTAAGGAAGCAATTCTTTTAATTGCTGTGCATCTACTGTGCTCAGATGAAGATTCTGCGGAAAAAGTAAACCTTGCGTTTGCCGGTTTTCAGACTTTAAAAGCAATTTGTAGTATTCATACAACACACGCTCATGTGCCAATTGCTGATCGATGATGCTGATCCCAGATTTCAATTGCACCAATAAATAACAAGAATGAAACTGCACAATTTTAATTGATTCCGGAACATCTTCCGCACTTGGTTGAACCATCGTACCAAACGATTGATCCTGGTTTATTTCTGAAGAATAATTGTCCTGTGAAATACCGGAAAAATTCGCCTGCGGACTCAATTGTTCCCATGAAGCATAGCTGCCACTGCTTTGTACCGGACTTCTATGACCAAATCCAATATCCGGACCATCCATAATCTTGCGAATGCCCACATCAGAAGAATCAAAATCAATTTGAGGTGTAAGGGAATGTTGCGCCAAACTAAATCGGACCGCCGCTTTTAAAAACTGATAAATCAGACGCTCGTCTTCAAATTTTATTTCATGCTTGGTGGGGTGGACATTGATATCAATTTGAGTGGGATCAATATTTAAAAACAGGATATAAAAAGGCAAATTTTCAGCAGGAATAATATTTTCAAAAGCAGCTTTCACTGCATGTTGTAAATAAGCACTTCGAATAAAGCGTCTGTTTACAAACAAGATTTGTTCACCTTTAGCTTTTTTGGATAATTCAGGTTTACCAATAAATCCGCTGATTTCTACTACATCGGTTTGCGGTGTAACCGGTATTAAAAAATCCTGATATTTTTTTCCATAGATACCAACGATTCGTTGCTTTAAGCTTCCTGCGGCCAATTGATAAACCAATTGATCGTTGTTAAAAAAACTAAATGATAATTCCGGATATGAAATTGCCTGATAAATAAATTCTTCATGAATGTGACGCGATTCAATGCTGTCGTTTTTTAAAAACTTACGCCGCGCAGGCAGATTATAAAATAAATTTCGCACCTGAATTTGTGTACCCGTCGGACAAGCACAAGGTTCCAAGGATTTAATTTTTGAATCTGAAATTAAAATTTTGGTACCCGTTGCATCTGCTGCCGGCTTGGTTCGCAATTCCACTTGAGCAACCGCTGCAATGGATGCAAGCGCTTCTCCCCGAAATCCTTTGCTTTGAATGTGAAATAAATCTTCCGCAGTATTTATTTTAGAAGTGGCATGACGCTCAAAAGACATGCGTGCATCGGTGGGCGACATTCCACAACCGTTGTCGTTGATTTGAATCAATACTTTTCCTGCTTCGCGAATAAATAATTTGATGTCAGTGGCTCCGGAATCTATGGCATTATCCATCAACTCTTTCACAACGGAAGCCGGACGCTGGATGACTTCACCGGCTGCAATCTGGTTTACAATGTGATCTTTAAGTAAATGAATAATATCGGGCATAGCACTTTCAGAAAGAGCCCAAAGGTAGAAGAAAATAGCTATTTACGGATCCCCTTAATGACTGCCTTCAATCTGTTTATCATAATCAATCCCTTGCTTGAGCAATATCGATTTAACACGCCAGGCGAAAAAAGCCAGGTAACCAAAACATGCTACTGTAATCCAATAAGATTGATGAATGCCAATACTGGATAAATCAGCCAATTTTCCCTGAATAGGTGGAATGATCCCTCCTCCCAGGATCATCATTATTAGAAAAGCCGCACCCTGGCTCTCATATTTTCCAAGGCCCGCTATGGATAATGAAAAAATACACGGCCACATGACAGAGCAATACAAACCTCCACTTAAAAAAGCGTAAATGGAAATCGTGCCCTGGGTCATAAGTCCAATGATCATGGCCAACATCGCTAAACTTGCAAACAACATCAGGGTATATACGGGTTTATCACCTGCTACAAAAAAAGCTGCGATTAAAACTGCAACACAGGCAATGTAATTGTATAGTGGACTCATATCTCTTGCAGCAATGGTATTTACTAAAATCACCACTGCAAATGCGAGAATCGGAATCACAAGCATCATTATTTTTTTCAACTTTGCTTCCAACTTAAAAACAGGAATTGCACCGGTCCATCGCCCAATCATCAAACTTCCCCAGAACATAGAAATATAAGGTGGAATTGCAGAGGTTTGTAAACTACCGTATTCAACACTTTTGAGCAATTCGCCCATATTGCTTTGAATGGTAACTTCCACGCCCACATAAACAAAAATTGCAAACATGCCCAATTGAATTTGTGGAAATTGCAAAGCGCCCCAGGAAGCCGTATTTTTTTTCGAACTAAAATGTACATAAACTAAACCTGCTATTAAAACCAATAGCGCTGATAGCAACCATTTCATGCGCGTCCATTCCAAATCTTGTAAAGCACTTTCGGATAAACCATCAGTCACATTTCGGTAGCTATTAAAAACGGGAATAAAGCAGGCAATCAATCCGATGGTAATTAATACCATAGTCCAAATCGCTTTATTCTCCGGTTCAATCATAGCCGAATTAATACTATCCGGAACTTTCTTTGAAAAATAGAACAGTGCTGCGGCAAATAAAAATAAAAATCCAACCCCGATATATAAAAAGGTAACCCGATTCAAACTCAAAGATTGAATGGCGCTGTCATCGTAATGAGTTGCTCCAAACAAGGCTAATGCCACTACTATAGGCCCAATGGCTGTTCCAAACGAATTGATGCCCCCTCCAAAATTAACCCGGTGCGAACCGGTTGCAGGATCTCCCAAGGAAATTGCAAAAGGATTGGCGGCAGTTTGTTGCAATGAAAATCCTAAAGCCAAAATAAAAAACGAAATAAGAAAAAAACTAAATCCATTTTCAGGGGTCCCTACATTAACAGAAACAATCATTGCGATTGCTCCAAGCAATGAAAACAACAATCCATACACGATGCTTTTTTTATATCCCCAATTCGAAACAATGTCGCGACGTTTGAGCGCTCCAAATACAAACAATGCCAATGCACCGATATAGTATGCACCATAAAAAGCAAAATCAACCAACTGACTTTGAAACTGATCCAGTTTAAAATAACTTTTACAAAAAGGAATAAAAACCCCATTACCCGATGCAATAAATCCCCAAAAGAAAAATACAGTAATTAAAATACTTAAAGCACCATAATTCGTCGGCTTCGTCTGATTAGAATCCATTGCGTCTTGTTTTGTTTGAATTGTAAAAGTAAAATTAATATTAATATTTAAACCAACAATTCTTCGCCCCCATTCATGTCTTCATTCGTGCATTCGTGGCTAATCCTCCCTCCTCAATTCGTGTCTTCATTCGTGCATTCATTCGTGCATTCGTGGCCTTTCTTCCCTTCTTCATTCGTGTCCTCAATTCGTGCATTCATTCGTGCATTCGTGGCATTTCCTCCCTTTTTCTATTCGTCCTCCATTCGCAATTATACCTTAAATCTTAGCCACGAATTCACGAATTAAAGACGAATGGATTTTTATCGCCACGAATGCACGAATTAAAGACGAATTAATACATTTATTTGCGTGTTTTATAATTTATTCTATTTTTGTAATACCCTAATTTTAAAACTATGAGATCATGGATAAAATATTGTATAAAG
This sequence comes from Saprospiraceae bacterium, assembly GCA_016714025.1. Classification (NCBI taxonomy): domain Bacteria; kingdom Pseudomonadati; phylum Bacteroidota; class Saprospiria; order Saprospirales; family Saprospiraceae; species Saprospiraceae bacterium. Next base: position 589,975 of record JADJOB010000002.1, read on the forward strand.
ATGAAAGTTATCTAATTATAAACAAATGCTTTGAGGTACACAAAATATTAGGTCCCGGTTTTCTTGAACTTGTTTATAAAGATGCCCTGGAATTTGAATTTCGCAAATCAGGAATTCAATTTGAACGCGAAAAAAGGTATGATGTAAATTATAAGGGAGCAATCCTTCCTCATAAATATTATGCAGATTTTGTTGTCTATGATAAAATTATTCTGGAACTGAAAGCTGTTTCTGGAATACCAGATGAGTTTGTTGCACAAGCATTAAACTATCTTATGGTTAGTGGCAACAAGCTTGCTCTCGTCGTGAATTTTGGAGCAACAAAACTGCAATCAAAAAGAATTATTTTATAATTCCATTTATCAATTGATACTAAAAAAGAGTTGCCACGAATGCACGAATGAATGCGAAGAGTTGCCACGAATGCACGAATTAAAATGCGAAGAGTTGCCACGAATGCACGAATTAAAATACGAAGAATTGCCACGAATGCACGAATGAAAATGCGAAGAATTGCCACGAATGCACGAATGAATACGAAGAGTTGCCACGAATGCACGAATGGAGGACGAATGAATATGGATATATTAAATCCATTCGTCTTTAATTCGTGCATTCGTGGCCTTTCCTCCTTCCTCAATTCGTGTCCTTCATTCGTGTCTCCATTCGTGCATTCGTGGCTAATCTTCCTTCCTCCATTCGTGTCCTTCATTCGTGCATTCGTGGCTTTTCCTCCTTCTTCAATTCGTCCTCCATTCGTGCTTCAAAAATTAGTAGTAGTTCTGCTTTTCCAAATAATTACAAACGTAATCCTGAATCGCATCTTTAAAAGGCAACATCGGCGTATTATATGAAATGGAATGCAATTTCCTCATATCCGCACAGGTATAATTTTGGTAGGTCTTAATCAAGTCTTCAGGCATTGGAATAAATTCAATGATCGGATGCTTTTCCAAAGCCTCAAACGTATGATGGACCAGATCGATAAAACTGTTTGCTTGACCACTGCCAAGATTGTAAATTCCATTTGGGCGCGGATTTTCAAAAAAGAAAAACAACACATCCAATAAATCACGAATGAAAATAAAATCCCGCTTCTGCTCACCATCCTTAATCTGCGCATCATTCGATTTAAACAAGCGCACACATCCCTTCTCCTGAATTTGATTGTAAGCATGAAATATCACAGAAGCCATTCGCCCCTTGTGATATTCATTCGGACCAAAAACATTAAAAAATTTAAATCCAGCCCATTGCGAAGGATGTTGCTTTTGCATCAAAACCCATTCATCAAAAATTTGTTTGGACTGACCATAAGGATTCAAAGGTTTAAGGCTAGGAATCAATGATTCATCATCCGAATATCCTAAAGCACCATTCCCATAAGTAGCCGCACTCGAAGCATATAAAAAAGGAATATCATGTTGCGCAGCAAGATTCCATAAATTTTTAGAGTATGAAACATTTAATTCTTCAAATATTTGCACATCCATTTCCGTGGTGTCCGTGCGGGCACCTATGTGAAAAATAAAATCAACGTTCGCATGATTTTTTTCCAACCAGGCAATAAATAGCGTTCGATCCTGAAACGAATGGATGTTTTTATTTAATAAATTGGGATGATCCTTTTTATAAATGGCATCGACAGCAAGAATATCCTGAAACCCTTTTTGGTTTAGATAAGAAACCAAACACGAACCAATAAATCCGGAAGCACCCGTTACAACGATCATACTGCGAAGATATAACGGGGAATCATGTCCTGCTTACATATAACTTTCCATCGGCGGACAAGTACAAACCAGGTTGCGGTCCCCAAAGGCATTGTTTACACGACCTACACTCGGCCAAAACTTTGAACCCTGTTTTAGATAAGCCAATGGATAGGCCGCTTTTTCACGAGAATACGGACGATCCCAAACATCTGAAGTGATGACAGCTGCCGTATGAGGCGCATTTGACAAGACATTGTTGTCAGCCGGATAATTGCCCAAAGCGACTTCCAGAATTTCATTGTGAATTTGCAATAAAGCATCACAAAAACGATCCAACTCATCCTGATTTTCAGATTCAGTTGGTTCGATCATAATGGTTCCTGCAACCGGAAAAGATAAAGTAGGCGCATGAAAACCATAATCCATCAAACGTTTGGCAACATCTTCTGCGCTGACTCCGATACTTTTAAATGGACGAAGATCCAATATTAATTCATGCGCAACCCGACCCATTTCACCTGTGTATAACACCTTGAATTTTTCTCCTAATCGAGTCGCCATATAATTTGCATTTAGAATCGCGTGGCAGGTGGCCGATTTCAGTCCATCGGGACCCAACATGCGAATGTATGCATAGGAAATTAATAATATACTGGCGCTGCCATAAGGCGCTGCTGAAACCGGTGGCGTTGCACCTTTTTCCGGATTTACATTTACGTATGGATGGGATGGCAAGAAAGGTTTCAGATGATCGTTTACACAAATCGGACCAACACCCGGACCGCCTCCACCATGTGGAATCGCAAAGGTTTTATGCAAATTTAAATGGCAGACATCGGCTCCAATCCGGGCTGGACTGGTTAATCCTACCTGCGCATTCATGTTTGCACCGTCCATATACACCATGCCCCCATTGTCGTGAATAATCTGACAGATATCCTGAATAGAAGTTTCAAACACACCGTGTGTCGAAGGATAAGTCACCATCAAACAGGCCAGATTTGATTTGTGTTGCTCTGCTTTTGCTTTCAATTCAGAAACGATGATGTTTCCTTGTTCGTCACAAGGAGTTACCACCACATCATAGCCAGCGATGACGGCACTTGCCGGATTGGTACCGTGTGCTGAAGAAGGAATGATTGCAATGTTTCGATGATGATCTCCGCGCGATTCATGGTATCCGCGAATTGCCAATAAACCTGCAAACTCACCCTGTGCGCCGGAATTTGGTTGTAAGGAACAGGCTGTAAAACCAGTAACGTTGCAGAGATAAGCTTCCAGTTCTTTTGCCATTTGGACATAGCCGGAAGTTTGTGATGCCGGAGCAAACGGATGGATGTTTGCAAACTGAGGCCAGCTCACCGGAATTAATTCCGTAGCGGCATTCAACTTCATGGTACAGGAACCTAAAGAGATCATAGAATGCACCAAAGAAAGATCTTTGTTTTCCAAACTCTTGATGTAACGCATCAAGGAAGATTCCGTATGATGTATATTGAAGATCGGATGCGTAAGATATTCTGATTGGCGTACCAAAGCCAGGGGCAATTTTACTTGCGATGAAACAGAAAGTGCAGCAGCCGTTTTTTGTGTAGCCTCTGCAATAATTTTTATAATGGTTGCCAGATCTTCTTCAGTACTTGATTCATCCAGATTGATTTGAACTGCATTGTTTGTGTACCAAAAATTGCACTGATATTTTTCAGCAACGACCTTGATTTTGCTTTGTGTATTCTGATCCGCTTCAATGGAAACCAAATCAAAGAAATGTTCGTTGGACACTTTACATCCCATGGCTTGCAAAGCTTGTGACAAGGCACAAGACATGTCGTGTACCCGGCGAGCAATTGCTTTTAAACCAATCGGACCATGATACACTGCATACATCGATGCCATAATTGCCAATAAAGCCTGAGCAGTGCAGATGTTTGAAGTAGCTTTTTCGCGACGGATGTGTTGTTCGCGTGTTTGGAGTGCCATGCGCAAGGCACGATTTCCGTGTACGTCAATTGAAACGCCGATAATTCTTCCCGGAATATCCCGTTTAAAGTCTTCTTTCGTTGCAAAAAATGCGGCATGCGGTCCACCAAAACCCATTGGAACCCCAAAACGCTGACTGTTACCAAAAGCGATGTCGGCACCCAGTTCGCCCGGACTTTTAAGCAAGCACAATGCGAGTAAATCAGTAGCCATGGCAACGAAAATCCCGGCGGCTTTTGCTTTTTGGATAAAGTCCTCATGGTTGATAACGCCCCCTGATTTGTCGGGATATTGAATCAAAGCACCAAAGCAGTTGTCTGGGATGGCATCGGTTTGACAGTTGCCGCTTACAATTTTGATGCCTTGTGGCCATGCACGCGATTGGAGCACTGCCAGGGTCTGATCGTACACTTTATTGTCAACAAAGAATACATCCGGAGATTCTTCTTTGGTCTTTTTTTCTTTTTGGTGGTAAAACAGCATCATGGCTTCAGCTGCAGCCGTGCCTTCATCCAACAACGAAGCATTGGCAATCGGGAGGCCTGTCAAATCGGTGACCATGGTTTGAAAATTGAGTAAAGCCTCCAGACGTCCTTGTGCAATTTCTGCCTGGTAAGGGGTGTATTGGGTATACCAACCCGGATTTTGAAATACATTCCTCAAAATCGCACTGGGTGTCACCGAACCGAAATACCCTTGTCCGATAAAATTGCGGGTGCTAGTGTTTTGATCTGCCAGTTCTTTGAGCATCAACAAATAGTCGTATTCAGAGAGTGCTTCCGGCGTTTTAAGCTCAGATTTCAGCCGAATCTTATCCGGTACCGTTTGTTGAATCAGTTCATCCAGACTATTCACCCCTATGGTTTTCAACATCGGAGCCAAATCTGTACCCAAAGTCCCGATATGACGGGATTCAAAACGATCGTAACGAGGAAACAAAGCCATACTGCGATTTTAAAATTGGCTGCAAAAATAGGCTTAGTAAGCTTAAAAATTAAGGAATGGTAATAAGAATTAATATCCAGCCGCATTTTAAGTTAAATCGGGAGAAGTCGGTTTGCAGAACTGATATAAAAACTTACTTGCATTTGTCAGTATGGGACCTATCATGTAAGGGTGCTCTTTATAATAAATTTGAAAGTAGGCTATCAATTTACTATTAGATATTAAAATTTAGCTATGTTTATATTGTAAATTAAATAAAAACGAAACTTGTTAGCGTGTTAACACCGTTATCGCACATGATGCAAAAGGATTTAAAAATACATTTGGATTCGGTTAAAATCGTTCTTGCTTAGCTTTGAAGACACTATTGCAGCTATTTTATTTTTTTTTGCTTTAATGCTTTCACTTGTAGGTACAGCATCACAGGACGATAACAGGCAGCACACGCCACACCGCTTGTAACTTTATGTTTTACTCTCAATATTTTTTGGCTGTTTAATAAATCTTTTTTACTTTTGGTTAACATCCTTTTGGCGGTGCAGCGTGTACTGCCAAACCGATATGGGACTTAAGAAGATTGGTATTGCGAGTATAAACAAGTTATGTGCAACCCTATGGCGACAGTGCAAACATTAAACGGACTGACAAGAAATGAGCGCCAGAACAATTTTCGGCAAAGCCGTTTGGCTATCCTTCGCAAAAGCAAATGTGAAGCAACGCCACATACAAGCCAACGCAAGGTTGCTTCACATTTGCTTTTGCCCCAACGCACCATTAACGATTTTTACCTTACTTTGAATCATACTTTTATAATCTATGAGTAAACCGATAAGCGAAAGAGAAAAATTACTTGACTTAAAACCGAATCAGGAGTTTAAGAATTACAAGATTGTGTCAAAGAAACCTGCTGATGGGGAAGAACTTGCAATTCCAATTGGTGAGGGAGGGTCGGGTATCGTTTATTTAGCCGAACAAACTTTTGTTAAACAGGTAAAAGTCAATAGAGCAATTAAATTTTTTGTTTATCGTGACGATATTGCCAGTCAAACAATACACGAATTCTCAGGGAGAATTAGTGCTAAAAACTTTAACGATGAAATTCTAAATATATCAAGTTTTAATCACGAAAACATTATCAAGATAATTGATGGAGGAATAATTGAAAAAGGAGAACATCATGTTCCCTTTATTGTAACCGACTATGTTGAAGGACATACATTAAGGGACTTATTACTAAAGCCAGAATTAATTGATGAATATGCTGCCGATGGACAAGACATCATTGATTTGTTCGGGCAAATTTGTAGCGGTTTGGAATATTTACATAGGAGACATTTTTATCATTGTGATATTGCTCCTAAAAATATATTCATCAAGGGAGAGAAAGGAAATTTTCAAGTTGTGATTGGAGATTTAGGAATTGGAAAAACTCTTCGTAAAGATTTAGCTCCAGTTGATAATAAACTTTTTGTTCATGGGACACGAGATTATATGCCGCAAAAAGTTTACGATGTGAGGAATAAAGAAATTGAGTATAAAGAATTCTTGAAACTTCAACCTGAATGGGATTTATACGCCACGAAAAAAACTTTTCAGGAATTACTGACAGCATTTGAAAAAAGGAATAATATGAACAAACCTTGGTTCAAGTCGTTGAAAAAAATTGTCTCAAAGGAGTTTCGCAATATTTCTGATGTTGCAAAAAATATTGAAAGGCAAAAACCTATTTACAGACAAACCGCAGGAACACCAGAGTTATCAGAAGCGGACAGCACGACTAATGGTTACAAAGAATTGCAACCTATCAAATCCATTTGGGTTACAGATAGAGTAAAGAAAGTAATTAGACATCCACTTTTTTTCAGAATGAAAAAAGTGCCACAACTACTTTCAGCAAATACCTTTAATCCTGGCTCTAATCATACAAGATATGAGCATTCATTAGGCACATACGAAAACATGAGGCAGGTTCTCATATCATTGCTTCGAAATGAAGATTTCATTGAGATACTTGATGAGAAGAATATTGAACTTGCACTTTTAGCTTCATTGCTTTCAAGTATTTCAAAATTTCCTTTTTCTTTTTTAATCCATGAAATCAGAGATAGAGACAGAAACTATTTTTCAAAAATTACAGGCAAGGTAATGCTCACAAAAATCTTAAACTTCAAAGATGAAGAAAAAGGTATAAAGGAAAGTTTGTGGGAGGTGATAGATAAAAATTTTCAAGTTGAATCGCTTGATAAACTCATTGAAATAATAAGTGGAGATTCATCTTCCAACTGGATGATTCAGAATAAAATTATTAGTGCCCTTCTCAATTCCTCAATTGATGTTCGTGTATTAGATTTTCTTCCAAGAGATTCTTACCACTTAGGTATTTCTACAGGGGCTCACATTAATTTTGATAGTTTAATTGAACACATCTGCATTCACGATAATACCATTGCCATAAATGTAAAAGGGGTTACTTATGTTGAACAAGTTATCACATTACGATACTGGCTGTATAAGAGAATTTACTGGAATAATCCTAACAGAGCTTACTCAACAGTTTTGAAATATGTATTCACAAAACTCCATCTTGAGAAAAGCACATTTGAAGATAATCTATTAAATAAGATTTTGTTCTCTGACCCGATTGATATGCTTTATTTTCTTGACGAAGAAAGCAATGAAGAAAAAAATGGAAATACTCATTTAGCGATAAACAAACTTCTTAAAACAATTTTTAGTGACAGACCAACTTTGTTCAAAGACATTTTTGTAATAAACCAAACAGAATCAACAGCCCAACTGAAAAAGATTTGCAAGAAGTTTAGCAAAATGCCGTTTGCGGAATTAGAAGCAATCCGCAAAGAATTGGAAACAGAGTTATCGCAAATATTTAAGTTTAATCCAGACACCATTAATATCATAATTGATATTCCTAACGAGGAGAATAAAAAATTAGGTGAAGATTTATCTGTTATCAAATACGATAAAACTGTAACTGAGTTAAGCAATCTATCAGGAATTATTGATGGAATAATAAAGACCTTTGATAATAATTTGCAATTTCTCAGAGTTTATCTTAATCCTATTTACAAAGACCAACTTCCCAAAGAACCAGACAAAAGAAAAGAGATGCATGATTTAATACAAAACTTCTTAGTGCTACACGGTTAAAATTTCAAACCCTTGGGACACGAACGAATAGGTTATCTTCCAAAGACAAAGCGATGGCTTTCAATTGTTGAAGGCATTGGCAATTTTTCAGGCAACCCTGAAAGTGTTGCTGACATTGCTGCACAAACAACAATGAATGTGCGGAATCGCTTTAAGATGATTGAGGAAGATGGAGGAGTTTTGGCTGCTTTCAAATATCTAATATTACTTTCTGTATCTTCAAAGCAAGACAACTCTTCTGATTTTCTCTCAGAGCAAGGAATTACACTTCCAACGGATTTTAATCTTTTTGACTTATCTCTATCAATAAAAGAATTTGTTGGTAAGGAGCAAGATTCAAAAGAATATTCTGCGTTTGCAATCCAGTCAATGATTGATACAGTATGCGAATGGAGTAAAAAGAATGAATTGCAACAGACATTAATTTTTGACTCAAATAAAAATTCGTTTGATGCTTGGAAAAACGCTGCTGATGGCAGCGGTTTTTGTGAACTGTCCCGAATATTCTTTTCAAAATTCACAGAACGCTATTTGAAATACTTTTTGGAGAGAGAAGCGTCAACCAGTATAAAATCATTATATGACCGAGAACTGTTTTTAGAAAAATTAGAAAATCATGTTCAGGATATTTCCAAACATGCTTTTGAAACTGCAAAGATTATTCAATCACTTTCTGCTGGTTGGTTTAATAAAAGGGCAATGGATAAAATTCCCTCCGAGAAGGAAGTGAAAGGTTTTTTGTCGTTTGCTTTTCAGAAAATTAATAGTGAACTAATAAGAGAAGAAAACATTGGCTGACGAGAAAACACATATCGTTTTATGTGGCGGTTCTCCTTTGCCAAAAAATTACAAAGGAGTTGCCGCCTCTCATCTTCATAGATTTTCGTATGATCACAATTCAAAAGAACGAAATATCAATATTGGACTACCTCATTTTATAAAGACAGTAAATTGTCATTTCCCTGATAGAATTAAAGACCTTGTTGAAATTGCAGGATACATTTATGCTGCTGATAGAATGATAAAAAGAGGAAATCCAGAACAGGTAGAATATCATAGCTGGGCAAGAAAATTTCACTTTCACATAAAAGTTAGAGATTATAATTTTTGGAAGCAGAAGCAAATTTCTGAAAGATTAAATGATGCTTTGTGTTTCATAGCAGGAGATTTAGATTACAAATTTACTTTCATAAAAGGCGGACAGGATGTGGGTCAAAAAAACCTTTTTGATAACGAGAAGATAAAACTTGAAAAGAAAGACAATTCAGTGATTGCACTTTTTTCAGGCGGTTTAGATTCGCTTGCAGGAGCATTAGAAAAATTAGAAACCACAAATCAAAATTTAATTCTGGTCAGTCATCGTTCTAATAACTTCACTGTTTCCCAAATTCAGGAAAATGTTTTCAATCTTCTCAATAATGACTACCCTAACAGAATCCAGTATTTCACATTTTACTGCAATCTTTCAGGTGAAAGAGCAGTTGAAGAAACTCAGAGAACACGAATATTTCTATATTCTTCAATTGCTTATGCCTTGATGTCATTATCCTCTCAAAAACAAATTCTTGTTTTTGAAAATGGAATGACCTCAATAAATTTTTACAAGAGACAAGATGCAATGAATGCAAGAGCAAGTAGGACAACACACCCTCAAACAATCGCTTTACTTGAAAATATATTATCTTTTATTTCAGGTGAGACTATTGAACTAGTTCATCCATTTCTTTACAATACCAAAACTGACATCGTTGAAAAGATTAAGATGTACAAAAAGCAACACTATTTAAACTCCACGATAAGTTGCACAAGAACCTTTCAATCTTTTAGTAATAATTCTCAGGCAACACACTGTGGTGGCTGTTCACAATGTATTGACAGAAGAATCGCTGCTTATGCCTCCCATCAGGAGGACTTTGATGCAATTTATGATGCTGACATTTCAAAAGATTCCATTGAAGATAAAGAAGCGTGGACACATCTTTGTGACTACATCAACCTTGCATATCGGTTTTCAAAAATGAATGGCATGTCATTCAACTATGAATTGTTTGATGTTTTGCAGGATATTATTCCATTCTTGAAAGGCAATGAACGAAACACCGATAAAATGAAAAAGATATTTGAGCTTACACAAAAACATACCGACCAAGTATTTCATGCGCTGCAAAGAATTCGGTTGAATGAAAATATTCGTAAACCGAAAAAAGGAAATACGATTTTCAACTTTATTGATAGCAGAGTTTATTTAAAGCCATCCGTTGAAAGATTGATAGAAAGAATTAGCGAAAAGTTGATGATTGCTTTACCGATTGCTTGCGAACGACAAAAACCTAATAGTGAAAATGCTTTGAACGATTTAATCAAAGCATTAATCATGGCTGAAAGCGATGACTATTCCCGTGAATTTCCTGTAATTAAATTTTCTTATACTAAAACAGTTCCTGACCATTCTTATCTTGACTGCAACTTATTTATTGAGACAAAATATTTGCGAGGTGATACAACAAAAAATGTTGTTACAAAGTCAATTGCTGAAGACCTTGTTAAATACGGAGACAAGCACAAACTTTTTGTTCTTTATGACCCTGAAAGGAAAATTACTGATGAACAAGAATTCAAAAACGATTTTGAGAAATATCCTAACTGCAAAATTTTAAGAATTGGATAGATGGCTAATTTCAATAAAGATTTAATTACAAATAACGCAAACGCATTTGCACTCACATTTGCCTTTGCTCCCTCACACACAGGCATCGCAAGCAAAGTCAAAAGTGAGTGCAAGCCATCGCACCCGACAATGCAGATATTCTTGCAAACTCAACCCGACACTGCAAGAAATGTAACTCGCTTCGGAGAAAGTGTATGCGAACTTGAGACGACACATCTTCGGACGGACAGCAGGGCAGCACATAACATAGGCTTAAACGAAATTTTAAAAATGGAGGTATTGACGGTAATACGAACAGTGGTGCTTCTAACAACCAGTTGTGGTAATACAAACAGTTGTGCTTCTAATCCCCCATTTTTAAAAAATCGTTAAGCCCTTCTTCGTTACTAGTAAGCCTAAAAGACGACAGTGCGACAATAAACAGACGACTAAAACATAAACGAATTAAAATAGACAAACCATTTTGACAGGTAACCAACATACAGACCATATTTCAACTAGACAGCAACTGAGCCGACACTCATTGCCGACCCTTCTGTATTTTTTATTTTGCCCACCGCACATTTTTTTAATTCAATTTTTAGCCAGCCGCACAAATGGCACATTTGGTTTTGCCCGACACACAAAGCCGACCCTTCGCAAAACCAAATGTGCTTGAATTTTCCCCACCGTACGGACGACAACTTTAAAAATAAATCGTACTTTTGACGAATTAGTCCAAACAATAACGACAAGATGAATTCCTTTGGTGAATATTTACGAAGCAGACGAGAACAAATGGGACTTCCACTCAGAAAGGTTGCGGCCGAACTCGATATTGACACTTCCATTTTAAGTAAGATTGAAAGAAGTGAACGTGTGGCGACAAAAGAAATGTTGCCAACACTGGCTAAGACTTTGGAAGTTCTAGAAAAAGAAATAGAAATTGAATTCATCAAAGCATTTATTCTATCGGACTTAGGAGAATTAAAATATTTGAAAAGCGGCTTGGAAGAAACGCTGAACACCATTAAAAGCCGCAATTAGATATGAGCTTAGAAAATAAAATAGACCAAACAGACTTGACTTTCTTCACGAATGAAGAAGGACATACTTTATTAAGCAGGTTTAAATCAACCCTTAAAGACACTCAATTATTTGATGTGTTGGTTGGTTATTTCAGAGCAAGTGGATTTCATCAATTGTATGACGCTTTAGAACCTGTTGAGAAAATAAGAATTCTTGTTGGGCTAAGTGTTGACAGAGATTCATACGAAATGATGCAATACCACGAACAAAATTCAACAATTGATTTTGAGTCGCATCAACGAACAAAAAAACGCTACCAACAAAACTTAAAAGAAGATATTGAAAATAGCAACGAAAACGAAAATCGACTTGAAATAGGAATTAGCAAGTTTATTGAATTTTTAAAAGCTGACTGCCAAGACACTGAATTAGATAAGGCATACAATGGTAACGGAAAGAAACTAGAAATTAGAGCATATCCAACAAAGAACATTCACGCTAAAGTTTACATTGGCAAGTTCAAGCCCGAAGACCGTGACTATGGTTTTGTAATTACGGGTTCAAGTAATTTTTCCGAATCGGGCTTCGTGGCAAACAGAGAATTCAATGTTGAATTGCGGACTAAAAGAGACGTACTTTTTGCCGAAAACCAATTCAATACTCTTTGGAAAGAAGCGGTAGATATTTCAGAAGACTTTGTTGATACAATTCAAAATAAAACTTGGCTGAATAACCAAATTCTGCCTTATGAACTTTATCTAAAACTGATTTATGAGTATCTGGAAGAAGATATCAATTTGGCTGACGAATTTGAGCCATTCCTTCCAGATGGTTTTATGAAATTGAAATACCAAAATCAAGCTGCTATTCAGGCAAAAAAGATTTTGGAAACGTATAACGGTGTTTTCTTGGCAGACGTGGTTGGTTTAGGGAAAACCTTTATCACTGCATTATTGCTTCAACAATTGCAAGGCAGAATACTGGTTATTTGCCCACCTGTGTTGAAAGACTACTGGAAAGATTCTCTTTTTGATTTTGGTATTAGAAGTTTTCAAGTGGAATCTTTAGGCAAACTAGAAAACATCATTAAAAAAGGCTTAGAACGTTACGATTACATTGTAGTGGATGAAGCACACCGATTCCGTAATGAAAACACACAATCTTACGCCAACTTGCTTGACATCTGTCGTGGCAAGAAAGTTATTTTGGTAACAGCAACACCGTTGAACAATACTGTTGACGATATTTTCGCTCAATTAAAACTGTTCCAAGCACCGAAAAACTCCACGATTCCCGGAATACCAAATCTTGAAAAATACTTTGCAGGATTTAGGACTAAGCTAAAAAAGCTCGAAAAAACTGACCCTGATTATAAGAAGCTAATCAAAGAAGTTTCTGATGATATCCGAAACAGCATTCTTCGTTACGTAATGGTTCGCAGAACTCGTAAAGATGTTATGACCTATTTCAAGCAGGATATGCAAATGCAGGGTTTGACTTTCCCTGACTTAGACAATCCGCAAAAAATTGTATATGAGTATGAAGGCGAATTGGAAGAAACATTCATTGAAACAATCAAAACATTAGCTGAGTTTACTTATGCCCGATACACACCATTGCTTTATTATATCGGAAACAAAGCGTTGAGCGAATTTGAAAAGCAACAGCAACGAAACGTTGGGGGCTTTATGAAAGGTATTTTGGTAAAGCGTTTGGAAAGCAGTTTCCACGCTTTTCGTCAAAGTGTTGACCGCTTCATTATCTCTTATGAAAAATTCATTGAGATGTACCACAATGGTACAGTTTACATCAGCAAAAAAGTGGATGTATATGACCTTATTGAAAGCGACAATATTGAGAAATTGGAAGCTTTTGTTGAAGATGAAAAAGCCCACAAGTACGATTCAAAGGATTTTAGAAAAGAGTTTGTTACTAAACTCGAATTTGATTTAGAAATTCTGAAAAAGATTAAAAAGCTTTGGCAAAAAGTTGATGCCGACCCGAAACTAGAACAGTTTATTCGTGACTTAATAGAAACCAAAGCCCTTAAAAGTAATAAACTGGTGGTATTCACCGAATCAAAAGAAACTGGGGATTACATCTACGAAGCATTGATAGATGAATTCCCTGGGCAAGTAATGTTTTATTCCAGCACTGGCGGAAGGCATACAGATAAAAAATTAACTTCTAATCATACAGTTTCAAGAGATTTGATAACCGCCAATTACGACCCCAATCGTAAAGGAAAGGAACAGGCTGACAACTTAAAAATATTGATTGCAACAGATGTGTTAGCTGAAGGTATCAACTTGCATCGTTCTAATGTGCTCGTGAATTATGATTTGCCTTGGAATCCGACAAGGGTATTGCAACGGGCAGGTCGTGTCAATCGTTTGGGTAGCAAATTCCCGAAGGTGCATATTTTCAACTTCTTCCCTACTACCCAGTCAGATGAACATCTAGGTTTGGAATTAAACATCACTAACAAAATCCAAATGTTTCACGACATTTTAGGAGAAGATGCTAAATACCTGAGTGATGGTGAAGAATTCGGAAGTCAGGAACTTTTCAACACTTTGAATAGCAAAACAGCCTACACTGGTGAAGATGGTGAAGGCGATTCCGAATTGAAGTATTTGGAATTGATCCGAAAAATCAGGGACGACCAACCCGAATTGTTTGACAAAATAAAGCACTTGCCAAAGAAAGCTCGTTCAGGTTTCAAAAAGGAAAAGTTAGAATATGATGCATTGGTAACTTTCTTCCGAATTGGAAAACTCAAGAAATTTTACATTAATCAAAGTGGTAAATCAAATGAGATTACCTTTTTTGATGCGGTAAAAGATTTAGAATGTAAGTCCGACACAAAACGTGCAAACATTCCAAACGAATATTTTCATTTGTTGCAGACCAACAAAACACGTTTTGAATTAGACACTACGGTAGGCGATGAACCAACCAAAGGAAGTGGCGGACGTTCAAACGCCAAATACATTGAAACCCGCTTGAAAGACAAGTCTTTCAAAAACTTTAAAGGGTTTACCGATTCCAATGATGAATTTTTAAATGGTGTTCGTGAAATGTTATCACAAGGAACTATTGCAAAAAAAACAGCCCAGTTAATCAAAACAGATTTGGAAAAAACCAACGACCCGTTACAGATTTTGCACATCTTGGAAAAGCATATTCGTTATGTGGCCATTGAAGGAACGAAGAATGCAAAGAAATTTCAAAAACGTGAAGTTATCCTTTCAGGATACTTAATCAAGTAAACAGTATGGATAAGAAAACAGCACAAGAACTCATAGAGAAATCCTTTAACAATGCTTTTAGCGAAGAGCAATTCATTGTTTTTGCTAAAAACCTGTTGAATGACCTTGAAGACAAGGGCAATAGATACAGCGGCAATTTGATTTGGGACGATTATAAAGAGCATATTAATACCTACAAACGCATTGGTAAATATATTGACCCTGATGGCGAAGCATTAGACGTATTGATTGTAGAAGTAAAAAGCGTAACCAAATTAGAGAGAGCCAGAACAGCACTCCGAAATTTTGTCATTAAGCACCTGAGCAAGTTTGAAAAGGATTATGCCTTAGTGGCTTTTTACAGCAAAGAAGATGACGGGGCAGATTGGCGATTCTCTTTCATTAAATTAGAGTACCGTTCTGAACTGGACGAAGAAAAAGGCAAAGTAAAAACCAAGAAAGAGTTTACCCCTGCCAAACGCTATTCGTTTTTGGTGGGCAAATACGAAAAGGCCCATACTGCCAAAAACCAGTTGTTGCCTTTGTTACAAAACATTTCCAACAACCCCACTATTGAAGAATTAGAAGCTGCCTTTAGTATTGAAAAGGTAACAGACGAATTCTTCAACCAGTACAAAGACCTTTACATCAAGCTGTACGAGCATTTTGAAAATGACCAAAAAGTAAAATCTGCCATTGACCAAGCAGGAATAGACAATGCCCGTTTTACCAAAAAGCTACTGGGGCAAATTGTGTTCCTGTACTTCTTGCAGAAAAAAGGTTGGTTGGGTGTAGCTCAAAATAAACGTTGGGGAACAGGCAAAAAACAATTTGTGCAAGAACTGTTTGACCAAGCCCAAAAAGAAAAGGTCAATTTCTTTAAAGACAAGCTGCAATACTTGTTTTATGAAGCCCTTGCCAAAGAGCGAGACAATGTAAATTCCTACTACATGCGTTTTGATTGCCGCATTCCGTTTTTGAACGGTGGTTTGTTTGAAGCGGACTACAACTGGCAGGAAGCCAACATTACTATTCCTGAAAACCTTTTCCGCAACGAAGAAAAAAACAAAGCAGGTGATATAGGAACTGGAATTCTGGATGTATTTGACCGCTACAATTTCACCATCAAAGAAGATGAACCTTTGGATAAGGAAGTAGCCGTTGACCCTGAGATGTTGGGGAAAGTATTTGAAAATATGCTCGACATCACCGAGCGTAAAAGCAAAGGTGCTTTTTATACCCCAAGGGAAATTGTGCATTATATGTGTCAGGAAAGCCTGATACATTATTTGGACAATGCCTTGAACAGCGGCACAAGCAGTTATCAGGAATTGGGATCAGACCAAACCAAATTGTTTGGTGGCAGCACCAACAAAAAAGGAAACCTGAAAATAGAACTAGAGCATACCGACAATATACGAGTTCCTAAAAAAGACATTGAAATCTTTATTCGTGAAGGGCATTTTGCCTTGGAAAATGATGAGCGGGTAGCAACCAAAGGCGAAACCAAAACCTACCAATACCAACTGGCCGAAAGCATTCGCAAAAATGCCGACCTGATAGACCAAAAACTCAGCTGCATAAAAATTTGTGACCCCGCCATTGGTTCGGGTGCTTTTCCTGTGGGCTTGTTGCACGAATTGGTCAATGCAATGTTGGTGTTGAAACCGCATTTGAGTTACAACTACCTGACCGAAAAACTAAAAGGCTTTGGTTTTGCACAACGGGAAAGCATAAGCGACAGCCGATACATATACCGCCTGAAACGTCACATCATACAAGAAAGCATTTACGGGGTGGATATTGACAGCTCAGCCATTGACATTGCCCGTTTGCGTTTATGGTTAAGCTTGGTGGTTGACGAAGACGACTTGGATCCGATTGAAACGTTACCCAATTTGGATTACAAAATTGTAGCAGGAAATTCTTTGATAGGTTTGCCAGATGGAGCAATGAAAGACTTGAAAGTAGAAGCCGAACTGGAAAAACTCAAAGAAATATTCTACGACATCACAGACGAAAAAGAGAAAAAAGCTCTCCGCCATCAGATAAACACCAAAATACGGGAGCTCTTAGACTCTGCCGAACAGTTTGCGGGCTACAAAATAGACTTTGACTTCAAACTCTTTTTCTCGGAAGTATGGTATAAAAAGAAAAGCAAAGATGATAACAAACCTGAAAGAGATGGTTTTGATGTGGTGATTGGCAATCCGCCCTATGTTCAACTTCAAGACAAAGAGAAAATTAGTTCTGAATTATTACGATTGTATGAACTCCAAAAATTTGAAACATTCATTAAATCAGGAGACATTTATAGCTTATTCTATGAAAAAGGATTGAAATTATCTAGACAAAAACTGGGTGTTCTTTCATTCATAACGTCTAATAGATTCTGTTTCACTAATTATGGTGAATCCACTAGAAATTTTCTTTCTAAGCATAATATAAAGGCAATAATTAATCTTAATAAAATAGAAGTATTTAAGGAAGCGAATGTAGGAACCATTGTAACAATTGTAGAAAATAGACCTAAAACAGGGCAAAAATTAAGAGCAGGAGAGTTTAATTCATACAACATAAATGTGTCTTTCATTGAACAAATTTTTAATCAAACAGGCTACATTGATAGTTCGTTCTATGATTCCAGCCAATGGGGATTTTATGAAAGTGGTATTTTAAATCTTCGAAAAAAAATAATTGATAAAGGCACACCTCTTTCCAAAGTCAATGAACTTACAATAAATAGGGGTATTACAACTGGATTGAATAAGGTGTTTCTTATGCCTATCGAAGAAGCACATTCAATTTTTAAGCAACCCAAAAGCTATGAAATATTGAAGCCAGTATTCAAAGGGGCAGAAATAAAGAGATGGAAATGTAAGGAAGCAAAAAACTACATCTTCCATACTTATACAGGAGTTGAAATGAATAATTACCCTGAAATTCTGAAATATTTATCAATTTACAAGGATGATTTAGAGAATGTTTATGAAGCCAAAAATGGACAAAAGAAATGGTATGAGTTAAGGAAATGCTCATATTATGATTCCTTTGAGCAACGAAAGATTATTTGGACAAGACTTTCCAACATAAACTCTTTTGCAATTTCAGAAAATGGCGAATATTCAATTGATTCAACATCTTTTGCTACTGGGTCTAACCTTGAATACTACTGTTCAATTTTAAACTCCAGAATCGTTTACTTTTATTTTAAACTTGGTGGCGTAATATGGGGTAAGGACGGTATTAAATGGTTTGGCGATTATTTTGACAGAATTCCTGTATTGTTGCCTACTGATGAGACTAAACATATTTTCAACATTAAATACAGTTACCTAAAAACATTAGCTGATAAGCAAGCCTTTGAGACTCACTTTAATTTTTTTCAAGAAATAGCTGACAGTGTTGTCTTCGAACTCTACTTCCCCGAAGAAATCAAATCGGCAGGCAAAGAAATCTTAAAGCATTTAGGAGATTTAAAGCCCATCACAGATGATATGAGCGAAGAAAAGAAACTGGCTATCATCCAAAGTGAGTTTGAACGTTTGTATGACCCTAATCATCCTGTTCGCTTTGCTATAGAGACACTGGATAATGTGGAAGAAGTTAGGATTATAAAAGAAGCACTAAAATGAAAATAAAGAAGGTTGAAATACGGGACTATAAAGCATTCTATGGCTTAAATGAGTTTAATGTAGAAGGCAAGAACCTTTTCATCTATGGTGAGAATGGAAGTGGTAAAAGTTCCTTTTACTATGCCTTGAAAGACTTTTTTCAATCATCAACCGAAACTTTGGTATATGATGAAACCGAAAACATTTTCTTGACTAAAGCCCAAAAAGGCAAAGGCTTTATCGAAGTAACATTTAACCCCGATAAAGACGGTACTGCCATAGATAAAAAATACACAGTTAAGAAAAGTTCCAAAAACACCTATGTGGCAGGCGACACTAGCATTCGTGATGCCATCAAACTCAAAAGTTTTTTGACCTATAAACACTTGCTATCCATTCACCACATCAAAAAAGAAAAAGAAATTGATTTGTTTGAATTGTTAGTCAAAGGAGTTCTAAAACATTTCAAGAGTGTAGCAATAACAGGCACAAAAGAATTGGGCGAATTGTGGGAAGATGTTGAGAGTGCAATAAATAAAGAATTAGACGGCAGGAAATACAACATCACTCAAAAGCAAACGGATGTAAATAAAGCGGTTGACGTATTCAACACAGCGTTTAAAAAGCTGTTTGAAAGAACAAGCGTTGAAAACATTATGAAATTTGCTCAACCTATTTTAGACAAGTTTGGGCATAACATCGAAATAGAACTGAATTACACGCAAACTAAACCATCAACTGATTACAATTCAATAGAACGTAATCACGTGAGAGCCAAAGTAAAATACTTGGGCAAAGAAATTCTTAGGCCACATATTTTCTTGAACGAAGCAAGGCTTTCAGCCATTGCCATTTCCATCTATTTGGGAATGGTAAAGCGACACGTTCAAGGCATTCCCTGTAAAATTCTTTTCTTGGATGATATTTTTATTGGTTTGGATATTTCAAATCGACTACCACTGTTAGAAATCCTGAATACAGACTTTTCGACTTATCAGGTTTTTATTACCACCTATGACAAACCTTGGTATGAATTTGTAAGGACAAATTATCTGAACAGAAACAACAAATGG
The DNA here is from genome assembly GCA_016714025.1 of Saprospiraceae bacterium. Lineage (NCBI taxonomy): Bacteria > Pseudomonadati > Bacteroidota > Saprospiria > Saprospirales > Saprospiraceae > Saprospiraceae bacterium. The sequence goes on from JADJOB010000002.1 coordinate 609,397, forward strand.
AAATGCTTTGAAATCTATGCAGGTCGGACAAAGAAAGGGTTTACCATTCCTGTTGTAAAAGAAATCAAAGGTCCAGGCAATAATGACCATTTAACTTACTTTATTCAAACAGCAGAAGACTATCACAACAAAGGCGACAACAAAGCCTCAGGAGTTTATCTACGTTCTGCATTTGAAGCCATCTTAAAGCAATTTTGTTTTGGTAAGGTGACTGTGAAATTTATGACAGACCAAAGCAAACTCAAAGCAGACGAATTTTGGAACGCAACGAAGAAATACATTACGGCTCATCCAAGTCCTGCTAACTACAACTTGACACAAAACACCAAAGACGAAATTGACATTCTCTTGCCTTTGGTTTTAAATCCATTGAACCATAATGACATCAATAAAAACGAGCATAGCAGCGAAATCGGGCGGACAGTAAACACATTAAAAACATTAAGAACCGAACTCAATGTATAAGCCGACCCTTAACAGCCACACACATTGCCAAGCCGCACAAGCCCACGCTACAACCCAAGCTTGGCAAAGAGTGTGTCTGTCCAACCGCACCACCAAAACGACCGACAAACCAGCGTACGAAAAAGAACACCGAACCGGTAACAGGCGTTTGGCTCAATGGCGGGTTCAGTGGTTAATTGAACATTCTATCTCGCATCAACTTTTGTGGTATGTTGACAGTTTAGTGCTCCTAAATCCGCCACTCCGCCAGGCCTAAAACTGACATAGCCAAAGTTAAGACAACCCCCCAAACAAATAGTTTTAAATGACAACAGACAAATTAAAAGTGACAATCCATATGGTTTCCAGTCTTGACGGAATTATTGCCAAGAAGGACAATAGCATTTCCTGGTTTGAAACTTCTCACCACTACGATCAAGGCGTAGAAGGTGATGACCCAACGGAATTTTTAAAAACGATAGACTGCTATGTAATGGGTTCAAAAACATACGAACTGGCTTTGGAACTTTCAAAAGATTATGGATGGGCTTATGGAGACAAGCCCACTATTGTGCTAACGAATCGCAACTTGAAAAGCGACAAACAGAATATTGAATTCTATCCGGGTGATTTAAACAAAATCATACATGAGTATTTGAAACCAAAATATAAAAACATTTGGGTGGTTGGCGGCTCTGGTTTGACCAGAGACTTGATTCAACTGAAATTAGTAGACGAAATCCGGGTAAGTATTTTACCAATTATACTTGGTGAGGGGTTACCATTTTTCAATCAGATTAACCAGGAACAGGCATTACACTTAAAAGGTGCAAAAGCATATAAAAACGGGATGGTAGAATTATGCTATGAGATAATAAAATGACTGTTAAAGAAAAAAACACTGCCCGTAACATCGGTTTGGCAATATGGTGGCTGAAGTGCTTCCGGGAGCCATTTATGCTAGGTTCCACAGCGGGAATTCTATCGTAATTTTGTGTTAAAAACATGACACGCTGACAAGCCAGGAACTGTTACCAGCAATTTTGACAAAAATAACTCGATATCAATGGATTTAATTATTATAAAGTAAACTTATTTTGTAAAGTAAATGCTGAATTCAATTCATTAATGCAAGGGTATTGCTAAAATAGACCTCATTCGGTGTTTTATAGTTAAACATTTTCAAGGGTCTGTTATTGAGTAAATGTTCAACTTTGTTTATCTGACTTTCAGATACTTCATCAAAATTAGTTCTTTTCGGAAAAATCTTCTTAATTGTCCAATTCTATTTTCGACACTTCCCTTTTCTTGAGAACTATAGGGATTTGTAAAATAAACATCAATATTTAATTGATGATGATTAGCAAATGCGAGATCATTATCTGTTGTTATACTGCGTATTGGTTTTTCAGTTCTGTTAAGTATTGATTTTATTTTAGAATTTATGTATTTAGCATTTTTGTGCTCAATTTTTTCAACCATGTTTTACGAGATTTTCTATCTTGTATTATTAAAATACCAGGTTTACGATTTTTCCTAAAACTATATCCATTTCTGCATGCCCAAATCGCTTTCTTAAATTAATATGATCTGGCCTTTGGCTGATTGGTATTCTATTTAAAATTCGAGCTCTGTTTTCGTATACATTTCCTCGTTTACGCCTTCTGCCGTAGTGCTTGAGGAATTTATGCAAAGTTTTATATGCCTTACCAGATCTTTTGTTTCCATGTTTTGATGTCCAGATAAACTTATAAATAGTTTCGTGGCTTACCATCTCAACTTTTTCCAACTTAGCTCTGCCGCTTATTAATTCTGGAGATAACCTATCATGTACAATCAGTTTTTTGATTTTGCACTTAAGCTCGTCTGTGAGTTTGATTGCCTTTGGTTATTTTTATGCCTCTGAACTGTTTTCTTTGTGCCGATTCAGCACAATAATGTCCTGATCCTCTTCCCCTTTTAGCAATATTGCGGTTAAACTCTCTACTAATGGTCGATGCAGATCGATTCAATAATTGAGCTATATCTTTTTGAGAATGACCAGTTTCTAACAAAGCCTTAATTTTTAATCTTTCTTCAAAACTCATTTGAGAAAATGTCCTAACTTTACACATACGGAAATATTGAAAGGGAGCAAAACTTTTGATTCGACACCATAAAGTTCTTGCTTCCTTTTAATTTTTACAATATTTCCTTGCATTTATGACTTGAACTTAGAAATATGTTAATTCAAGCTATAACTTTTAGTGTTTCAATTGTCTTTATATCATTCATGGTTGGAATGATTATGACCGCATTAATTAAAAATACAAATTTTTACAAAACAAAACTATCAAATTTAAATTTTATAAAAAGTGATCTTCTCAACCAAATTATTGGTGTTGGTATTGTAAAATGGATCGTGAAGTATACTTTTTTTAAATTTTTAAATCCGAATTTAAAATTTCATAAAAAAACGGGTATTGCAGAAATAAAATCTATTCGCAATGATATGACTAAAGCTGAAGTAGACCATTTATTTGCATTTTTGTTTGTTTCACTATTTATGTTTTCTGCGATTTACAATCAAAAGTTTTTTTTAGCACTCACCTTGTTACTTATAAACATACTAATGAATTTATATCCATCCCTTTTACAGCAACAGAATAAAAGAAGAATTGATAAATTATTATCAAAATTTGAAAAGCGAAAGGAAATAAACTGAATAAATCAAAAAGCTGGTCAAAGCCATTTGGTAAAAGGTGGGGTTTAGTGCTTCTAATGAAGTTCAGTTTCACAAAACCTGCACTTCAGTTAGTCACAAACCATGTTTGGCAATTTTCCGACACCCTGTACAAACAGCCAAACTACTTGATTTTGACAACAACTTTTCCTTTTGACCGACCGGTTTCAACATAAGACAAAGCATTATTTGTTTGCTCAAATGGAAACACCTGATCAACAACAGCTTTTATTTTTCCCAACTCAATTAATGAGCTTATTTGACTTAATTGTTTGCCATCCGCTTTCATAAACAGAAAAGTAAATTTTACATTTAATTTTTTTGCCTTTCTCTTTATACCAAAACTCAATAGTTTTGTTATAAATTTAAGATACCCGGGCAAACCAATTTGTTCTGCAAATTCAGGTGTTGGTGGACCAACCAATGAAATAAGTTGTCCGTTTGGCCTTAAAACCCGCAGCGACTTTTCAAGAATTTTTGTATCCTTATTGCTGTGCAAAACGACATCATACTCTTTCAATAAAGTTTCAAAGTCTTGTGTTTTATAGTCAATAACAATATCTGCCCCTAATCTTTTTACTAAATTAAAATTAGCAGAACTTGTAGTGGTGGCGACAGTTGCCCCCAAATGTTTGGCTAATTGAATGGCGAAGGTGCCCACGCCACCAGAACCCGCTTGAATAAAAACTTTTTGTCCCTTTTGAACATTCGCTAGTTCAACCAATGCCTGCCAGGCTGTCAATCCGACCAAAGGAATAGAGCTTGCTTCTTCCATGCTGAGATTTTTTGGCTTTAAGGCAATCTCATTTTCAGCAATAGAAATAAATTCTGCAAAAGTGCCTACATGATGATTGGCTGAACTTGAATATACTTCATCGCCAACTTTGAAATTGCGAACTTTTGAGCCAAGTTTTACAATAACACCGGCGACATCGCGACCCAATTGAAAAGGGGATTTCAAGGGCAGGAAAAGTTTAAAATCACCATTTCGTATAAGTAAATCGATTACATTGACAGCTGCCGAATGGACTTGCACCAATACATCATTTTCGTTAATTGCTGGTTCTGACAAATCTGTCAAATGCAGTTTTTCTTCTTTGCCGTAGTTTTTTACTATGAATGCTTTCATTACTTTACTTTTTATATTACTAAAATTTACTTTGCTAAAAATACTAAAACACTTTTTACAAACTCTTCGTGATTTTGAAATATACCACCGTGTCCGGCATCTTTATAAACAATTAATTCTGAATTAGCAATTCGCTTTGCTAAATCATAGGTGTTGCTACTTGGTACCATTCTATCATTGTCGCCATTGGCAATTAATACTGGCTGCTTAATTACAGACAAATCTTGTGGTGCTTGCAAACCCCAACTATGAATCGCTTTTAACTGATTTCGAAAAGACTTAATCTTTATTTTTTTATCCCTATTTTCAGTCCGTTCTTTTATTCGAGCTAAAAATTCCTTTGCTGATTTTTTACCATTTTCATTTTGATTAAAGAACAAATAGAATTTAGGGTCTCTAAAAGTTAAATAAGCCCTTAGCATATCCCAATAGGTAATTTTTGTAACATTTTTAATGCCTTCGCCACCGGCGGGACCAGTACCTGTCATTACAGCTTTGCGGACAAGATTCGGTTCTTGTAACATTATTTCCTGTGCTATAAATGCACCCATCGAAAATCCTACAAGATCAACTTTTTCATATCCCATTGCTTTTATAAAACCAATAGCATCTTTTGCCATTTCTGCAATTGTTAAAGGGGTTGTCCCTTCTGTAGTGCCAACACCCCGATTATCAAAAGCAATTAGTTGATGTACAGAAGCGATGCCATCCATAATTCTTGGATCGCAATTATCTAAGCTTGCACCCAAATGATTAAGAAATACTACAGGAATGCTTCCATTTCCATTACCCAGTTTTCGGTAATAAAATTTAGTTCCGTTGACATGAATTGTATCTGTTTTTACATTTTGGAATGTCATACTAACTGAGTTTAAATTCTGTGAGTACATAGTATTGCTCGTTTGCGATGAGTAATCCAAAGCCCGAACTTGCACCCGTAACCAAAATTTTTTTGCTCATTTTTATATGTTTTAAGCTTAAAATTGTAATTTTACTTGCATTTTGCAAGTGCAAATATACATTCTACTTTCAAAATGCAAGTTATTTTTTAAATATTTTAGAATTATTTTATGGAAACTATTAATAAAAGGTCAGAATGCCCCTTAAGTTGCTCACTTGACGTATTTGGCGACAAATGGTCCTTACTTATCATCCGAGACTTAATGTTTGGAAATAAGTGTACCTATAATGACTTTTTAAAATCGGATGAAGGTATTGCTACCAACATTTTAGCCTCAAGATTAAAAGGACTTGAAGAAAATGGCCTAATTGAAAAATCAGCACACCCGGACAGTAAGGCAAAAATTTTATACAAACTGACACAAAAAGGAATTGACTTATTGCCTATCATTATGGAAGTATACATTTGGGCAGACAAATATTTAACGATACCACCAGACATCAAGGCAACAATAAAGGAAGCAAAAAAAGACAAAGACAAATTTGTAAAACGGATAACGAAAGAAATCAAAGCAAAATAATAACAGGAAAAAAACAGCTGAGATCAGGGGCTTTGTATAAGTGAAGCTTTTGTACCAAATGTCTATGTTTGAATGCTAATAAACTTTGGTGCTACATTGAACATTAGTGCTTAGATATCCACAGCTTTGACAAGCCCTAAACCCTTAATCAATTCAAATCTCTTAAAAATACATCTTCTGCACTTCCCGGGGTCGAACGATCGGAGTTTTTGGTAAAAATGCAATGTCCACAAATTCTATTTTTCCGTTGGGTGTTATTTTTAAAAGGACGGACTGATACGGCTTAAATTCAATTTTCAATTTTTGAGTTTTTCCATTCAAACTCAACTTAAACTCCGAATGGATTGATTCGGTAGCCAGCGACTGACCAGAATAAACTGGATACTGCAAATTTTTAGAAGGCCATTGCGCTAAGAATAAATAATGGCTTCCGTCTTTTGTAGTCCGGCACCAATATTCAGGCAAACTATCGCCTTGAATTAGCGCAGGATGATCTATTAACTTCACAAAACTTTTTGAAACAGATTTCAATGATAACAATTCGTTCAGCATGTTTGCAAATTCATCCGATTTGGACTTACCGGGTTGAACAGGCAGCTGTTTAATACAAACGGGTAAACCTTCTTTAGCCAATTTTAAAATTCGCTTGAGTGCCCGGATATCCATATATTTAACATCGAGGTATAACAAGGAAAAGGCAGCATCTCCAACTACCAGTTTATTTTTTACAAACTTTGCTTTTTCTAAAAAATGCCGGTTAATCCATAACGGATGATACCCCGCAACTTCAGCCGGTGGAAAGATGTAGCGCATTTCATATTCACCCCAAACCCAAACCCGCTGCTTTTCCGGTGGGTAAGCTCCTTTCATGACCGCATCTTCATAGGGAATATAAACTGCGACATCGCTATACGTTTTTCCTTTTTGTAAAATTCCCGATACCTTTTCTACATAAGAATTAAATCCAGCGAGCTCATCGGTCAAACTTCCACCCGGACCAAAATAACAGGTTGCAAAAAAATCAATGGTGTCCGAACCTTCAGGATTGAATGGTGTACCACAATAAATATGTTGATTGACTCCATGTGCAAACAATGCATCCGCTACCATTTTTAAATCGGCCGTTTGCTCTTTGCGCAGATAGGTTGCAGGAAATCCGTACATGCAGGTGAATGATTCAGATGATACCATTTTTTTGGAAGCTAAACAGGCGGCAGAACTTACAATTTCAGAATAATTTGGATTGTTAAGCATAGCCTCTGTTTCAGGAATATCTGGCAGGGAATAAGTGGTCATCACATCGGTTGGCGCTCCCAAACATTGCACCCTGGACCAGGCGCCCATTTCTTTACATTTTTTAACATAGGGAACATAAAATCCATTGGTAACGTATTCATCCAGATGCAACATATAATCATACCGCACATCCGGAAAAGAATCAATCCCTAATTTCATAAAAGGGACTATGTCATATCCAAATTTTAACTTAAATGTTGAATCAAAACCGGGTGTCCATATTTTATTTTTTTTATTCAGTTTGATTTCCCACGAATCTGTAAAAAGAATGGCTTTAGAACCCTTTAATACATCCTTCATCGCAGCTTGATAAGGCTTTGCAAATAATTCAAATGCATTTGCATCCAGATGATTGATTACCCGCATCGTCTGGGGCCATGCCCAGGAAAAAGTCAGGAGCTGACTGAATGAAGTATCCCCATAAATTTGAGTACCATATTGTTTATCAATATTGAGTCCTGCAACCGGCCAGGCACTTCCGAACGTGAAATCACAAGCCATGCCAATGGAATCTGCATAACGCTTTGTATACGCAACAATTTCAACCCATTCATTGCTAAGCCACTTTTGTGCACTGGTGTCAACCGGATAATGCCGGTTGTAATCTTTTGCATACCATTCCTGGTAGCGATGCAAAGGATAAAGCCAGGCAATCTCAACACCTCCAAAATTATTTTTCTTTAACCAATCCAATTGAAATTTAACATCGGATTCTTTTATTTTTGAAGCAAACCAAAACCAACGGGTCAAGGGTTTTGAAGAATTATAGAATTTGCTATTGGGCTTAACTTTATCTGGCGGTGAATCTGTTGGATAAATTATACTTGCTAAAGGAACGAATAGTAAAAGAATAAACAATTTTAACAGATTCATTCTGCAAAAATACGAATTCGCTAAAATTCAATCCCGGTTCTTTTGAATACTAAATTCAGAATAAAAATTATGACTATAAAAAACTACTTTTGCAATTCTTGAACTACAGTTACAATAAAATCATTAAGGGATCTCTTTTAAAATGAAACAAAGATTGCTTCGATTGGGATTGGTTTTGCTGTGCATGCTCTTAGGCTGGATCTTTGGATACATAAAAGTGCCTTATTTTGAAACAACGCATTCATTTTGGATCGGTTTTATTGGATGCCTTGGAATCTTTGCGTTTGTTTTTATGCTTTATTGGGCCTGGAATTATAACAAGGCCACTAAACTGATTGAAACCACCAGCAACATAGATGCTGGTTCAGGATTCCAAAGGTTTTTCAAATTTAAATTCTTGCTTTTATTCGCCTGCTCCGTGCTCTTTTTTTATTTTCTATTCTCCCAATTGTTTAATAAAAGTTTATACGAAAAATTAAATCTGGCTAAGGAGGAACTGAAATCGTTTCAGGATAATATTAACCTGGAAGAGCAAAGAAACAATATGGCTTTACTTCTGGCTTTGATTCACGAACTGGATTCTACCGAAGAAAATTTCCAAAATAAAGCAGAAGCTGATGCAATGATTCATCGCATTGCAGCATTGAGTGCTTCGTTTAAAATAACCAAAGAATGGGATATGGAAAACAAAGTATATCAATCCTTGAGTTCGGAAAGAGGGATGCTCTTACTCATTTTAATCACTTCGATAAGGGATTCCAATTACTTTACTAAAATAAAGCAAAACGTTAGTTTTTACGGAGCAGATTTAAGAAATGCTGATTTGAATGGCTTCAATTTAAGCGGCATAGACTTGAGCTATGCAAATTTACAGTACGCAAATTTACAAGGGACTAATTTGAATAATGCCAACCTAAAAGGCGCAAACATGCTTGGAATAAATTTAAACCATGCCAAACTTGTTGAAGCCAATTTAATTGCAGCAAAATTAAATTGGGCTAAAATAAATGAAGCCGATTTACATCTGTCCAAATTAGATAGTTCCGATTTATCAAATACAACCATTCAGAATTCAAATCTAAATCATACAACCTTCATTCAAACTTCCTTATGCAATGCGATCTTGCATCAATCAGATTTAAGTTACAGCACCTTTTCGGGTACAAACATGTCGAATGTAAATCTCACGAAAACAAAATTAAATTATTCCGACGTCTATAATACAAATCTCAGCAATGCCATTCTAAACGATGCCATCATACACGAAAATTGGATCGAACGATTAAGTGAAAGAAATAATGTCGGGGTGAAGGAGATGCTCGAAAAATATCAGATGGTAGCAGACAGCAGCATGTATAAAGATTCAATCATTTATTGTCTAAAACCGAAAATGCAATAAGCGCATTAAATATAATAAATCATTTAATTTGGAATGAATCTCAAGTATTAAAGAATAAAATACTCAGCTTCTATTTAGAAGCACATTGATTTTATTCGCAAATTTAATAACCATGTCGTCCTTAGATCTAAAATTATCCATTCCAATTTCTAAGGCCCACATATAATAGCCTTGAAGATCATTTAAATAGGCTGTTAAGAGATCCGGAGTACAAACTGTGTTTTCATTCAAATTATATTTTTCCTTAAGTTTATATCCCAACTTTTGCCCGATCTCATTATTAATAATATCGATGTAATTATCTTCCGGACTGTTGATCGAATCTTTTAATTGATGCATGCTGAATTTGCCTGATGTAATTTCCGGCATATTATTTCGTTCGTGCAAATCGGCTATGAGATCTGCCAATTCTTCAGAAAAAAATGAAGTAATAATGGCCTGAGCTGTAACATGATTAAACGTATTGATAAATCCCTTTTCCGAACTATCCCGTACCGTTTTGTAAGCTAAATTAGGTGTATTGATATGCCGGAATGATTCCTCGGCGAGATCATAAAAAGACATATCACCAGGACCAAAGAATGCAGGCCTTCTTCGTGATAGCATGTAAATATCGTCTAATTCATCGCGTTGCCTGATGGTAGTTGGATTGGAAAGTACAAATCGAGTCCGGCTTAAAAAATCAGCCTTTTGAAGTTTTAAGATCTCGTTTTGACTTACCCCTGAGCTCATGGATCGGGCTATTGTTTCCCCATTGCTTGTATAACTTATATTGACAACAGAATGAATACATTCCATGCTATCCATTGCCAAATAATCTTTATCGTATTTGATAGATACTACGGTTTTTAAGTGATCTAAATTTTTGAAACGCGTAGACATTAACACTTTGCTCTTCACCCCAAGATTGCAACAATTTTCTAAATCTGATTCGGGTAGTTGAGATTTGGACAAAGTGAGCAATTTAAAGGCAAAGCCCTCCTTCATTCCAATTTGATTGCATGAACTAATACTGTTTGCTGCAAATGCAAGCACTAAAACTAAAAAAAGAAGTTTATAAATTGAATAATTCATGTTTCTATTGAATTGTCAAAGTTATTTAAAATTCGATAAATTTTTATTGAATTAGATTCCTTAAAATATACAATTTATACCTTATCAATTTAAAAAATAGGATCCATTAATTGCCTGCTTCTAATTATGTTTGTATTTCTATTTTTAAATATGAAACAATATATTCTCATTTTATTTCTCATTTTCTCAATCAATGCTTCATTTAGTGCTAACATTTATAACATCAAGTCCTATGGTGCAATTGGCGATGGTCTAAAAATTAATACCGAAGCCATTCAAAAAGCAATTGATCAAGCGCATGCTGCAGGTGGTGGTGTTGTGTTAATACCAAAAGGTAAGTTTGTGTCGGGGTCCATTGTTTTGAAAAATGGCGTGGAACTACATCTCGAAAAACAGGCATACCTACTAGGCAGCATTGAAATTGCTGATTATATAAAACTCAATAGATGGAAAGCTTTAATCATGGCAGATGGCGCTTCAAATATAGCTATTTCAGGAAAAGGGACCATCGATGGGAGAGGCGCAGAACTTGCTTTACACATCGACAGCCTGTTTTATGCCGGAGTAATTGATAGTTTCAATTATTATTTAGCTGAAAAAAGACCCTGGGCCGAATTGAGACCACAAATAATTGAATTCAATCGTTGCAGTAATATTAAAGTTACAAATGTCACTATAAAAAATTCAGCCTGTTGGGTTCAAACCTATGAAAAATGTAAAAATATTGTAATCGACCGCATCCGCGTAGACAGCGATACCTATTGGAATAACGACGGAATCGACATCGTTGATTGTCAAAATGTACAAATCACCAATTGTTATATCAACGCTTCAGACGATGGGATCTGTATAAAATCGGAAGATTTTAGTCTATCACAAATTTGCGATAGCATCTACATTGCGGATTGTACCATTCGCTCCAGTTCGTGCGCAGTAAAATTTGGTACGTCCCTCGTAAGTGGTGCCAGAAATGTCGTCATTAAAAATATTAAGGTATATGATACCTATCGATCTGCAATTGCTATTGAATGTACCCAAGGAGGTTTTATAGAAAATGTTCTTGTTGAAAATATCGTCGCTAAAAATACCGGGAATGCTATTTTTATACGCATAGGGAAAGTGCGCGGTGCACCACAAGCAGGACCTTTGCGAAATGTTACCATAAAAAACATGCATGTTTCTGTTCCATTTGACAAACCGGATAAAAATTATATCATAAGGGGTCCTGATTTAGCAAGTTTTCACAATATATTTCCATCTTCGATCACCGGAAATCCTGGCGTGTATGTCGAAAATGTACATCTTGAAAATATTACGATCAACTATCCGGGAAGAGGCAATAAAGCATATGCCAATCTTCCTTTATATCGAATCAAAGATGTTCCGGAGCTCGAAACTGCTTATCCGGAATTTTCCATGTTTGGTGAGTTGCCTGCCTGGGGTTTTTATGTAAGGCATGTAAAAGGATTAAGTTTTAAAAATATAAATATTAAAATAAAAGATCCGGATTACCGCCCTGCATTTGTCTTTGATGATGTACATGGTTTAAAACTTGAAAATATTAAAGTGAGCGGTGACAACAAATCTTCCCCTATCTTTTACAAAGACAGCAGTATGGTGGAATGTGTTGATTTAAAAGTTAATTTAAAATAGCTTAAAAGATTTTCCTGTTTACAACTTCAAAATTATTAAGTTCAATCTTATTTGTCCTCCAGTTAATATCTGTAGTTGCTGGTTTAAAATAAATAGCATTAAATAGTATGCTAAGGCTTTCAATGCCTATAAATCTTTTCGATTAAATCCACGGATTGCATAAAGGATCGGAATTAGCATCCAAAGCAACATGATCCCGCCGGTATAAAATATTCCTTGTACACTTCCAAAAAATTCTTTGTACAAAGCTCCGGTATAACCCATCAACGCACTGACATCCATTTTAAGCATAACAGAAACTCTTGCTAAATCAATGGGATTTAATGCGGTCAACAAAAGCGTGATTTTTTCTAGCGGATAATCACTGAAATTAAATAAAATCATCAGGACCAGGCCGTCATAAATTAAAGCAAAATAAAACCATAACAATAAGATGATTCCGATTCCTCTGGCTTTATCTCTTGAATGTACGGACGCAAAAAATGCCAGGGAAGTACATACGCTTGTTAAAGCAATCCCTGTCCACAACAATGTAAGACTGCTCTCAGTAGGATTGTAAATTAAAATTGGGATTCCCATGCCTAGCAGCAGGGCCAAAATCAAAGAAGAGGCCGTGCTCAGAAATTCACTCCACAATACGCGACTCCTGCTGAGAGGCTGCGATAACAACATCTCTATAAATTCATACGAGTTGTAATAATGTATGGTCGCAAAGATCATACTAATCAATGGGATGGTAACCAACTGAATGTTGAGCAAACTCAGTACGGCCTTACTGGTATTTTCCTCGAGATTAAATAATAACATACTAACCAAAAAAAGGAATACCGTATAGGCCAATATTACTTTATTGCGAACGATATCATAAAATATGTATTTAGACAATTTCCACATGTGTTGCTTCATTTTTAATCTTCATAAACCTCGCAATTGCCTTTCCAAATTTTTCCTCTCCAGTTTGTTGTTTCAATTCATTTAAATTACCATTAAATTGAATGGTGCCTTCCTGTAAATACAATACGTGTGTGGTTAAATCATCCAAATCACTTAATATATGGGAGGTAATTAAAATCAACTTACCCTTAGCTTTTTCTCGTTGTATTTTTTCCTTAAGCAGTTCAGAAGACAGAGGATCAAGTCCGGCTGTGGGTTCATCCAATATTAAAATTTCAGGATCAAATAGAAATGCAACTGCAGCACTTACTTTTTGTCTGGTCCCACCACTCAAACTTCTCATGGGTTTTTCCCAAATGTCATGTAATTTATAAAGCTCCAGCATTTCTTCATCTAAATTCACCGAACTGCGAATGGACTTCAATAAACTAAACAACTGACCTACCTTCATTTGATCTGGATACCTGCCAATCTGAGGCATATACCCAATTTTTTTGCGATAGCTTTCATCTTTAAAAATAGATGCTCCATCTAACTCAATTTGACCCCGGTCTGGCCTAACCAATCCAAGGATGCATTTTATCAATGTGGTTTTACCAGATCCATTGGGACCAATCAATGAAATCACCTGGCCTTTATTGAATTGTACGTGGATGTCGTTCAATGCAACTAATTTTTTAAATCGCTTCTCTAAACCACTAATCCGAATCATAATTTATTTGGAATTATTTTGGGTTGAATGTCAACTAAATTTTCAGGTGTAAGACTTGGAATAGCCTTTTCCGCTTTATCCAGGGTAGCAATTAAAATACTTCGCAATAAAATTAATGCATTCGGATTTTGCTCTACGATCATTGAATACATGCTTACCGGATGATAGGGTATGTCTCCAAATCCATCTTTGGTTCGGTCGTATCCTTCGTATTTATCCCAGTAGTTTTGACTAAATCGACTCAATACATTGCTTCCGTTAGTGGCAACGTCGAAGGTATTTCCAATAAAATTATTGTGCTGAAACTGGATGTCGTTGCAACTGGCCTGGACTTTTAAAGCCCAGCCATTTTCTTTAAAACGATTCTTTTCAATAACCATTCTGCTGCTGCCTTCCATATGAATGCCTATGGTGTTTTGATCAAACGTATTGCCAAAAATCCAACTGTCTGAAATATCTTTCAATAAGATGCCATAAGATGAGGCACCCCAGTTGTTTTCAAAGTGATTGGATTCCATCGTGACTTCGTGCGAATACATCACAGCAACACCAGCTCCGTTTTTTATAAATGTATTATTTGCATAATAATCTTTATGCGAAAACATAAAATGCAATCCATATCGTACGTTTTCTGTACTGTAATTGTGAAGGATACTGGATTCCGTTACAAACTCAAAATAAATTCCATCTCTGTGTCCACTGATGTGATTGTTTTCAATTAAAGCATGGTTGCATTTCCAAAGATGAATTCCATTACCGGAAGTTTGTTCGCTTTCTGCCTGCCCTGCAATCCAATTGTTTTTAATATGAATTTGACTGGTATTTGAAATATGAATCCCAAAATAAGAATTTTCAATTTTATTATTTTCAATCCGAATATTCTCAGCATCTATACATTTAATTGATGCAAAATCCTTTGTTACCGATTTTCCACAATTTATAAATGTGATCCCGGAAACCACAATATTTTTTCCGCTAATTGTTAGTATTTCAAACTGCGACTTTCCGTCTAAGACCGGATGATTGATACCTGTAAAAACCATTGTTTGCTGAATGATCAGATTTCCTTCTGAATAATGTCCACCATCTACAATCAGGCTATCGCCCGGTCTGACATTTTGGAGTCCTTCCTTAATCGTTTTTATTGGGTGATTGGGTCCTACATAAATGGCGGAAGCGTGCAATGAAATATTTAAGAGAACCAAGCACAAACAAACGGCATAAGCTGAAATTTTAATCTTATTCAATGCTTTGATAAACTGCATTCCAGTCAAATAATTTTGCGTTAGAATTTTCAGCATATTTGTTAGCATTTAATTCATTGGTATATGCAGCAAGGTTAAAATTCATCGGACTTTTGATTCCGTCTCCAAAAACAAATGTACATTGATTTACAGAGATGAATGCATTCGGATTGTCATAATCTGCAACCACCATGGTTTTAATCGTATTGGAATCAAAAGTTCCGGATTTCAATAAACGGATCATGCACCCAATATCATCAAACTTATACAGTTTACCCTTATTGGTTATAATCTGCGAACCAAATTTTGGATCTACAATTCCCATTTTACACATATAGCAAACATCAGTTCCCAATTTAAATGGTTCTGGTTGCACATTGCAAGATGAAACCGACAAGACTACTGGAATAATAAGAATTGCTGAAAATTTTATCGGAATTTTAAATGGAAATTTATGATGTCTGTAATATTCATAAATCCATAGAAGTATCATGATAGATGCTGCTATGATAACAATCCAGCCTCCTATATCCGGGAGGGAATAGGCATCAAAATTTAAGAGTCGTTTATGGCCCAACAACGGTGGTTGATAGGAGAGTCCTGGCACTTTAATAGCTGCCGTTTCATCCAGATTGTGTCCATAATCATAACCCCATCTGTAAAAATCAAACATAGCAAATACCCCACCAAATGCAGTAAATACAATATACCAAAATAAGATTGCCAATCGGCCGAAATAGGCTACTAACAAACCTAACAAAATATAAAATCCCACTACATAAATTAAAAATTCAAATTCAGGAAACATTTCCACTTTGATGTGTCGCATTCCAATATAGTGATTTAAACCATTGATAATTTCTACATCTCCTTTTAAAGTGTTTAGCCAGATTTTCATGGTTAAGCCTTCAGGATACTGCGGTGCAAATAAGTCAATTCGCCATATTGGAACAAAATAAGTAACAATCAATGTAAGGGAAGTCAAGGCTACAATGATCCTGGATTTATTTGTAATTTTTGTCATAGTATAATATTTGAAAAAAATACGGGCCGGGTAATTAATACACCGACCCGTTTACTCAAATTAAATGCTTCTGGAACTCTATGTTCATTTTGTAGGAGGCAATAAGACTCCATCCACGATATATATCAGTCCATTGGTTGCGGGAACTGTTGCTATTACATTTGCATTCCCATTAACCATCATCTTTCCATCTTTCAGTTGAATAGTAATGTCATCACCACTTGCCATTCCAATGGTTTGTCCATCTTGTAAATATTCCTGCTTATAAACTCCAACTGCTACGTGGTATTCGAGAATCCCTTTCAGTGCATCCTTTTTATCAGGTTTCATCAAACCTTCAACAGTGCCTGCGGGAAGTTTATCAAAAGCTGCATTGGTAGGAGCAAAAACAGTAAATGGACCTGCATTTGCAAGATCATTGACATATTCTGCTTGTTTAAGCGCTGCAACCAAGGTGGTATGATCAGGTGAGCCAACTGCAATTTTCACAATATCCTTTTGTGAATCATTGTCCTGTACACCTGCTTGCCCTAAATCTGCTTCTGCAGCGGGAGTAGCTGCAGCTTCGGTTTCTGTTTTTGTTGGTGCATTGCATGCACTAAATAATGCTGCACCCAGTAGAATTAATTTATAAATTTTCATATGGATTCGATTTTGAATGAAATATTATGATGAATAAATTATTTAGCTACAGGAGCTGCTGCCTCAACTTTTTTACCAGTGCTAAATGTAATGGGTACATTGGATCCAGGTGGACTAACCCGAATGTATCCTTGCATTTCCTGGTGCAATGCTGAACAAAAATCAGTGCAATACATTGGAAAAACACCAATCCGATCTGGTTTCCATAGCAAGGTTTGTGTTTCTCCAGGCATAATCAATAACTCAGCATTGTTAGCTCCTTTCACTGCAAATCCATGGGGTACATCCCAATCTTGTTCGAGATTGGTTACGTGGAAATAAACTACATCTCCTAATTTAACCCCTTCAATATTATCTGGAACAAAGTGCGAACGGATTGATGACATGTAAACATGTACTTCATTTCCTTTGCGTTCTACTTTCGCATGTTTTTCACCCAAAGTTGCATATGGGTTTTTATTTTCTTCTATTTTATAAACTTTGACGCTGTTTTTAGAAATAAGTTCTGCCGGAATTGCTTCTGCATAATGTGGCTCACCAATAGTCGGAAAGTCTAACAACAATTTCATTTTATCGCCATCAATAGAATACAATTGTGCACTTTGTGTTAACTCAGGACCTGTGGGTAAATAGCGGTCTTTGGTAATTTTGTTGTAAGCAATTACGTATTTGCCCCAAGGTTTCTTAGTAGGTCCTCCTGGAACGCACAAGTGACCAATGGAGTAATATGTTGGTACCCGATCCAATACTTGCAAATCACTAACTCTCCATTTTACGATTTCTGAAGACACAAAAAATGAAGTATAAGCATTTCCTTTATCATCAAATTCAGTATGCAAGGGGCCCAAACCTGGCTTTTTAACTTCACCATGTAAAACTGCTTCGTATTTCAATACTGGAATTCCTTCGTAATCTCCATCAAAATTTTTAGCAGCAATTGCTTCTTGAATTTTTGTGAATGAAAATACAGGAATCATAGCTGCTAATTTTCCGCTACCCACTATGTATTCTCCTGTTGGATCGGTATCACAACCGTGTGGAGATTTTGGACAAGGCATAAAATAGACCATGTCCGGACAATCTTTTGGATCCAGAACAATCACTTCCGTTTCAATTTTTGATGTTGCACTGTGTGTTTGTTCGCTGTATGTATTGTGAGCATATTTAACTGCTTTTTTCATGCCTTTGCCCTGAGCAAGGTATTCTTCTGCTTTTTTCCAATTGACCGCCATAACAAAATCTTTGTCTTTTTGACTGGCGTTCACTTCCAATAAGGTATTGGCGCGCTCAGAATTATAACAGCTAAAGAAAAACCATCCGTGAGATTTTCCTTTACCGGCACGCGCTAAGTCAAAATTGATACCCGGCAATAGTATTTGGAAAGCTATCTTCATAGCACCGTCATTTTTATCAACACTAATAAAGCTTACAGTTCCTCTAAAGTTTTCTTTATAAGTTGAAATTGCTACATCTTGCTTGTCTCCTATAGGTACACTGAATCGCGTTCCAGCAACAACATATTCTGTGTTCTCTGTAACAAAAGGCGAAGAGTGATTTCCTCCACTATTTGGAATTTCAATTATTTCTGCGGTACGGAATGTCTTTAAATCAAGACGAGCAATCCGCGGAGTATTGTTTGCATTTCCAAATGCCCATCTACCATCATGTACCCCATCAGTTACTGAAAGTGCTGGGTGGTGTAAATCATCCCAAGGCACAAATCCATGAGAAGTATTCAGCATGGGTTTGGTTTCTTCTGCGTATCCATATCCTTTCTCTGGATCAACAGAGAAAACTGGAATTACTCGAAATAGTCTACCAGAAGGCAATCCATAAACAGACATTTGTCCGCTAAATCCCCCGGAAACAAAGTTGTAAAACTCATCGTATTTTCCTGGTGGGACATAAGCCTTAACAGCCGCATCACCGCTTACAGCAGTTTGAATTCCTTTTGGCTTGCAAGCATTCATACACATTGCAAGTGAAAAGAGTCCCAATAAAATGGGAAGATATTTTAGCTTTCTTAGTTTCATTTTAATAAATTTTGTATGATAGATTGTATATTTATTTTTCACCATCATTGGATCTCATAAACTCAATCACCTGGCGTGCTTCTTCTTTGCTTACATTTTGATTGGGCATTCTTACCAAACATTGCTCGAGTAATTTTTGTGCTTCCTCGTCTTTTTCCAACATCATATCGACATTGGTAATCATATTAACAATCCAGGTGGGATTTCTTCTTTTTGTAACACCAGCCCATCCCGGTCCAACCAATTTTTCGTCTGTGAGCTTATGACATGCTAAACATTTGAGGTCATAAATATTTTTTCCTCCGGTTACCCATTCGGCATTCAATGGGCTAGAAAATACTATTTCACCTTCTTTTACTTCCGTTCCATGCACTTCTGGTTGATTTTTGGTTAGTTCTTGTACATCATACATTTTAGCGTCTTTTTTAACGCCTTCACTACAACCGAGAGGAAGCCAAATAAGGCCTAGAAAAAGAGCCGAATAAATTAATAATTTAGTTTTCATGGTCCAGAATTTTTTAATTAAAGATAAAATTGTCTTTTTTAATAATACAAAAATATCCGAATGGCTAATTTTGCCTTATGACCATTGTCAACAGGAGCCATGATTTTTGTCACTTGGGTTTGAATGCCATGATCTTGTTTTGGAAATTCTTCCTGAGGGTTCTGGCTGTCTAATTTATACCTAGGTGGTATTTTTTGATTTGTTCTCCATTAGTAATTTGTCTCCCAATGAAGGTATTTTTGAAACACATAGATACATAGGCACATAGTTTACATAGAAGATTTTGTATTCTCTTTCTATGTTTTTTCTATGTTTCCTATATTCCTATGTGGTAATCTTTTCATTCGTTTCGGAATGTAAATTTATTTACCCTTGAAAGCTTTTTTAAAACACATAGATACATAGGGACATAGTTTACATTGAAGAATATTAATTTGGTTTCTCTTTCTATGTTCTATCTATGTTTTCTTTATTCCTATGTGGTAATTCTTTGATTGGTTTCGGATTATAAATTTAGGTATCAATGAAGATCTTTTTTGAAACACATAGATACATAGGAACATAGATTACATAGAAGAACATTAATTTGTTTTTCTATTTGTTTCATTTATTCTTGTGTAGTAATTTTTTAAATTTTGAATACAGCTAATTTCTTAGATTGCAAGATGAATTTGAAGTCATTTGATTATATTATTGTTGGTGCCGGATCTGCAGGCTGTGTGCTGGCCAATCGATTGAGTGAGAATCCTGCTATAAAAGTTGCCCTTATCGAAGCCGGGGGTATCGATCGGCATTTTTTTGTTCAAACACCCGCAGCGTTTTCTAAATTATTTAAAACCAAAAGAGACTGGGCATTTGAAACGACTCCTCAAACTGGATTAAATAACCAAAAGATGTTTAGTCCACGTGGAAAAATGTTGGGTGGATGCAGCAGTATGAATGCCATGATCTATACCAGACCCCATCCATTGGATATGGAAGCATGGTGCAAATTTGGAGTTCAGGGATTTGAATGGGAAAGCTGTTTACCCTATTTAATACGGGCCGAACAACAAATGGGATTTTATCATGATGAAACTGGTGCCTATTCAAATGAATCTATGTACATCCATCCCTTAACCGAACAATTTGTGCAGACTACACATGAATTTGGTTGGCCGATCAACAAATCAAGTTCGAGCATTCAAAAGGGCTCGCAATTTTTTTTAAAGAACATTCGGAATGGAAAACGCTTTAGTGTAGTTGACGCATACCTTCAACCAATAGCAGATCGCAAAAATTTAATTATTATAAATCACTCACAAGTAAGCAAGCTACTCTTAAATAAAAACGAAGTAACCGGGATTGAATTTGTTCAAAAAAACAAACTGCAGCAATTGCATTGCAATCGTGAAATCATCCTATGTGCTGGTGCATTTCAATCACCCCAGCTTTTAATGCTGTCAGGAATTGGAAACAGTCTTGAATTGGAAACACACGGCATCCAAACAATCCTGGATTTAAAAACTGTTGGTAAACACTTGAAAGATCACTTAATATGTGGTATGGCATTTCGTTTAAAAAAAGGAATTCAATCATTAGATTCCCTCAACCAGCTGGTTCCGGCAGTTACAAGTTTAGTTCAGTATCTTAGAAACAAAACCGGTCCTTTGTGCAGCAACATTGCTGAAGCCGGTTCTTTTATTAATACAAAAGGCAACAGTGATCGTCCGGATTTGGAATTTCATTTTGGTCCGGCGTTTTTTATTCAACATGGTTTTATTCAACCAAAACCTCATGGGATTAGTTTTGGACCAACTTTATTACATCCAAAAAGTCAGGGCGCTGTTCAATTGCAATCAAACAATCCGCTGGATGCTCCAGTAATCAATCCAAATTATTATCAGGATGAATCCGATTTGCAACTCATGGTGGAAGGATTAAAAATAACGCGTGAAATCAGCAAGCAAAAAGTTTGGGAACAAACCATTGATGCAATTGAATTTCCAGCATACGAAGCGCGATCAGATGATGATTACATCAAGCACCTTCGTCAATACAGTCAAACGCTTTATCATCCAACAGGAACTTGCAGAATGAGTGCTTTAGAAGATGGAGTAGTTGATTCTGAATTTAAAGTCAAGGGCATTGCGAATTTTCGAATCGCTGATGCTTCGGTGATTCCGACAACAATTAGCAGCAATACTCAAGCAACGGTATTGATGCTTGCTGAAAAATTAGCTGCTCAAATGGTTTAACCCATATTATGCAATAGGGTTTCGTAATGAAAGTCAAAAGACCAATAAAGACAAGCGCTCCCGCAAGATTTTTTGACAAGCCATAGTAGATCCTATGGTGAAGGAGAAAAATCGAGGAAGTGCTTGTATTTGAAGGTATTTTGGCTTGGAATAGAAATCCTAATGCATAATATGGGTTTAATTCAATTTAAACCCAACCGGCAATACCATCTTTACTGAAACGTTTTTACCATTGTGTTTTCCAGGCGTCCATTTTGGCATGTTGCTCAGGATTCGGTTTACCATTTCATCACATCCACCACCCAGGCCTCTTAATATTTTAACATCCCGAACTTGTCCGTGTTTATCAACAATAAATTCAGCTGTAACACGACCTTCAATGCGATTTTCTTTTGCCATCTGTGGATAGCGAATGTTCTTAGCTAAATAATCCATGAGATCTTTTTCGCCTTTACCAAACTGTGGCATTTCTTCTGCAAACCGAATCGGTTCTTCTTTTGTGATGGTTTCGGATGCTGCATTTATTGATTCAGTTCCTGATGAAGATCCGCCAGAAATGGTTTCATTTGTCAGGCTCAGTCCTTCTTCCTGAGTTTGATTGCCTGTGCTTTCTGGGATTTGTTCGACTTCTTTTTTTATATCAAGCGTACTGTCTTTTACAACTTTAAATCCTTCGGCATTGCTTGGTTTTTTTACTGTTGCAGCCCGCAATTCTTTTGCAGGTGGTTTTACATCCATTGGTTTTTCAATGGGTAAATCTGTTTTCCATTCATGCCAGATTTCCTCCGGACAATTTTCTTCAGCGATCGAAGCATTTTTCATGTTTGCCAGAATTGACGAACTAAATGCAGCCAGTACAAATAAGAAAAAAGCAATCAGCATGGCTTTCGTCATATTACTGGATTGTGCTTGCCGGATCCGGTAAGCTCCATATGCTTTGTTGCGATGCTCAAATACCAATTCGAGCCATTCAAAATCAGAATTCATTGGTGATTTCATGGTCTGTAGGTTTTGTATACTGGGATAACGAATGGCCAGATATTTTCGTGATCAAATAAAAATTATTTTTTATAAAAATTTACAATACTAATACCTCCCATCTTTTACATAAGCCAACTTTTTCATAAACTTCACTTCGATACTTGCAAAATCAAAATCGTCAACGACTTTTCCAGCAATCAGGTAACAGCCTCTTCCCTGAAAAGGAGATTTTTCCAATTCGGGTGGAAAATGGGTGGTATCAAAAAATTGTCCTTCGCGATCCAGCCAGGTTCCAAAAGCCATTAACTTGCCTTGTTTGGTGCGTACCGGTTTTTGCGTGACGTAATAACCAAGCAACTGTACATTGCGGTTCATATACTTTTTTAAATCTTTGGATACGATGCAATCAGATACATCCGCTTCCAACAAGTCAAAAGGATTGCAAAGCGGAAATCCCAATAACTCAATTTCGTCAAAGCTTTGATCAAAAGCTCCTTCTTCTAAACCGGGCATTACAAACGCCTCGCTCTCATCATGAAATAAATAAGAATGGACGATTTGTGTTTTTCCCATTTCGGGCACTGCATTTTTTTCCCACATCAATTCACCCTTGCTCAATCCGGTAAACCGCAAGGCATTTATCCGAATGAGTAATTGCAATTGTTCGCGTCCCATCGGTACACGTCGTATAAAATCTTCCAGATTGAGATACGGACCATTGCATTCGCGTTCACGAACAATGCGTTTTCCGGTTGCTTGCTCAAGTGATTGTATATGAATAAAACCAATCCATACCTGTTGGCCATGAATGTCAGTAAGGTATTTGCTGTTATTGACACAAGGTGCGTGAATCATTGCACCACACATCCGGGCTTCGTGCACATACAATTCCGTATTGTAAAATCCACCAAAATTATTAATCACTGCGACCATAAATTCTAATGGAAAATGCGCTTTCAAATACAAACTTTGAAAAGATTCAACAGCAAAAGATGCCGAATGTGCTTTACAAAATGAATAGCCGCTAAAACTTTCAATCTGTCGCCATACCTCATGTGCTAATTCATCCGGATAACCGCGCTCTTTACAATTTCTAAAATACTTTTCCATCAACAATCGAAACGTATCCGAACTTTTGCGTTTGCCGGTCATGATACGACGCAAAACATCGGATTCATCCAGATCCAATCCGGCAAAGTGATGGACAATTTTCATCACATCTTCCTGATATACCATGACGCCAAATGTTTCGCGCAGATTTTCTTCAAAAACCGGATGCAGGTATTGTACTTTTTCCGGATGATGAAAACGTTCAATGTATTCCCGCATCATTCCGGATTGTGCAACACCCGGTCGTATGATGCTGCTGGCAGCAACCAGATGTACGTAGGTATCACAACGCAGCTTATTTAATAAACCACGCATCGCAGGGGATTCAATATAAAAACAACCAATGCAATGCCCCGAGCGCAATTGCGTTTTTACACGAACATTATTTTTAATGGCCGTGATGTCATGAATCTCTATAGATTTTCCTTGATTGCGCCTTACCAGATCTACCGCATCTTTAATATGTCCCAGTCCACGTTGACTCAGTATATCGAATTTGTGAAAATTTAAATCTTCCGCACCGTACATATCAAAATGGGTGATCGGAAATCCTTTGGGCATTTGAATCAAAGCCGTATGATAACTCAGCGGTCGTTCAGAAATAATAATACCGCCGGCATGGATAGATAAATAGTTGGGAAATTTTTCAATGGCTTTTCCGTATTTAAAAATGTGTTTGGCGTAGGCATGGTGTTTATGACTGGCCAATGGCTGATCTACGATGCAATCAATATCTGCTTTGGGCAAACCAAACACTTTTCCCAATTCGCGAATGATGGATTTTCCTTTAAAGGTGTTGTAGGTTGCTAATAAAGCGGTGTGCTCGCGCCCATACCGCTCAAAAATATATTCTGTAACATCGTCGCGGTCACTCCAGGAAAAATCAATATCAAAATCCGGCGGACTCGTTCGATGCGGATTGATAAATCGTTCAAAGTAAAGATCCAGTTCAAGTGGATCCACATCGGTGATGTACAAACAAAAAGCAACAATGGAATTGGCACCGCTTCCGCGACCCACATGATAATACCCGGCACTTTGTGCATAGCGCACGATATCCCAGGTAATTAAAAAGTAAGCACTAAATCCCATGCGGTAAATGACTTGCAATTCACGACGCACACGATCTTCCGCGCGATCCTGATGCGGACCATAACGTCGGCGACAACCCTGGAATGCCAGTTTGGCTAATAATTTATAATCACCTTCGGTATTTCCCGTAAATGTTTTGCGGTTGTTGTCATTGTGAGCAGGCATTTCAAAATGACAGGCTTCTAAAATGGCTTCTGTATTGCGGATGATTTGTGGATATTGCGAAAACCGATCGCGCAAAATTTCCGGATCAATAAAGAGTTCGTCCGGATCCGCACAGTCCCCGGCTTCTAATTTCCCGAGAACAATATTGAGATCAATGCAGCGAAGTAATTTATGGATGCGAAAGCCCTGCCCATTAAGGAAACTGACTGGGCTGAAAACTACGAGCTTGTCCACGTGAGGACGCAAGGCTGAAGAATAAAGGGCAGGTACTTCCGCAGGCCTTATACCTATATACTCATGGGTAAAGAGATCTTCAATTGCACAGGGTGCTTTTTTATAGATGACGAAGCAGTGCTTCCATTGTGGAGCTCTTGCGGACAACTCGCTTCCGGAGAAAGAAGTTTGGGTGAGCAGTTCGTTGATCTCACGGATGCCATCTGCATTTTGAGCCAGGGCGGTGTAACGGAATTGATTCCCCTGACGGAATTCCAGTCCATAGACGGGCCGGATGCCTTGTTTTTCGCAAAGTTGAGCAAAAGCATAGGCTGCCGAGCAATTGTTGATATCGGTAATCGGCAATATGCGAATACCCTTTTGCGCAGCTTCTGCGACCACCTGCTCGGGAGCAAGGGTACCGTAACGAAGGGAAAAATAAGTATGTACAGAAAGATGCATAGCGAAACCCTGGTTAAACTTATCATAGAACGTGTTTTTGATTTAAAGCCGATGGAAGTCCTGGTTTGCCTTCAGGATCCGGTAGGTTTTTTCCGAAAAACCCACCAAATCCCCTCAGCTATTTGAAATAATCTATTCGTTTTCAAAGATTTAAACACAAAAATGGTTTTTCTTGTGCTCTGTAATAACTCGTCAAAGATAGACGGATTTTTCGACAATGCAATTATTTTATAAAATATTTTTAAAAAAAATAACTGTGGGTCAGCTGAAAGCCTAAACCGCAACCAAACAAGAATCAAAAAACTATTTGATTCGCCAAACATAGAATTAGACCTGCCAAGCATCCAGTTGGATGTGATCCCTGTCCGGATTCTGGCACACTATTCCCCCATCTTTTGTTACCAATGATTTAGAACTACCGGGATGTAGCTCCTGATAAAAAGCATTTCAAAAAAATCAGGTCCAAATAATTTAAATTTGATTTAAATTTGGAAGCACGCGCATAAGACTTTATTTAATCTTTAAACAACCTAGCCATGCTATTTAATTACGATAAATTAGACGATGCAGCATTTCTAACATTCTGGGGGACCATGAGAAAATTTAAATTCCAATTTTTTATCCAGTTCATCTATATAAGCTGGGGTACCCTATTATTTTGTCTCGTTTTTAACTCCGCATTCAATTCTTTTAATCCCATAAGCATCCAGGAAATTGGAATTGGTCTGACTGTCTTCACCATTAGCGGTATAGTGATGGCTGCTATATCCTACAAAAAAAATGAAAAACGATTTCATGAACCACTTACATCCAATACCAGGGTCTTTTAAAATAGAGCAGTCACTGCAATCCAAATCATAGCAACACAAAGCGCAACTTTTAAAACCACTCCAAATAAAAATCCCATAAATGTTCCCCATGCTGCTTTTCTAGCCTGTGCAGATGTTTTACCCACTAAAAGTTCACCCAACAAAGCACCGGCAAACGCACCTATAAATATACCCAAGGGACCTAATCCCATACCCAGTATAAGTCCGATCATACTGCCCCACATCCCTGCTTTCGAACCACCGTATTTCTTTAATCCCAATGCCGGAATTAAATAATCCAATACCGTAATCACAACAGTTAAAATGATCAAGACCCATAAGGTATTCGATGAAAACTCATAGGTTTTGGTCCAGTGAATCAATAAGATTCCTAATAAACTAAGTGGCGGACCGGGAAGCGGTAACACCGCTCCTATTAAACCAATAAGTAAACACACAAAACCAAGAACTAATAACAGGATATCCACAATTGCTTTCAATCATAAACCAAAAATTTAGAAAATTAGTTCGGGAGAATTTTAGGGAAATGTTGCAATTTTCCAATGCTGCAATGGTTCAATGTTGTAATGTTGCAATCGTTTAATGGGTAAATTCTTTAAATAATTTTTAGAAATAAATTTGAATGGACTAGCAAGTTACTGAAGGCGTCCCGCCGAGGTTGGACTGCTTATAATACGAAGGACACATGTAAGAAAGGAGTTTAGTCTTTAGAGAAGAAGTCTGTAGGGAAAATGCTGCAATGTTGAAATGTTGCAATGTTGAAATCGTTTAATGGGTTAATTCTGTAACTAATTTTAGAAATAAATTTGAATGGACTAGCAAGTTACAGAAGGCGTCCCGCCGAGGTTGGACTGCTTATAATACGAAGGACACATGTAAGAAAGGAGTTTAGTCTTTAGAGAAATTTTCCAATTTTGTAATGCTGCAACGTTAAAATTCTGCAATGCTAAAATGGTTCAATGCTGCAATGGTTCATTGATAATACAATGAACTTATTTACGCTTTTTAATCAGATATATAAAACCAACATTACAGCATTGCAGAATTTTAACACTGCAGCATTGAACCATTGTAGCATTGGAAAATTTCCCTAAAGACTTCCTTTCTACAGACTAAAGACCTCCCTCTTCCGCCGCTACATTCTTATGATAAACACTGTACACATAAACCGGAATGCCTAATTCATTCAAATGCTCTTCAAGTATTGGTTTTACTTCAGACCATTCCATGCCTCCAACACCGGTTGATAATTTGGTAATGGCCAAACTTTTAATGCCTTCCTTTTCAATTTGTTTTACCATGTTTTTTAAACAATGCCTGATTGAGGAAGCGGTTGCGCGTCCGGGATGAGCAGAAGCTGCAGGCGCTTGTTCCTGGGTTAACAAATTAAAAATTTTACGCTTGTCTGCACTTTGCCAAAACCAAACTTCGCCGGGTTTAGGATGAAAGGTTTGACAATAATGCCTAAAATCCTTGTACATCGATGGATAATTCTCTCGCAGACTCAATGAAAATCCGGTATCAAAATGATCCATTGGCGCTACGCCATGTGCAATGGCATCTGCATTACTTAAAAGGATATCTCCTTCAACTTCTTTTATCATATTGTTAAATTATACACCAAGGTAAGGGGTCCTTGACCTATAATCCGTGATCCCTGTCATAGTTCGATATGACAAAAATCAAAGCAATCATTAAATCCGACTAAATTGGATTGGGTATTTCGAAAATCCCCATTAAAAAATCATGGAATTGAAATCAATGAGCAATCGAATTTAATAAATCTTCAAGTTGATGCAGTAAATTTTCTTCATCGTGATTGATGCTTTTGAAAACATGGGCAATTGCCATTGAAGTATGAAGTATTTTTTGCTGGGTATCCTTATCAAATAAAGTTTTATGACTAAGCGCAAAATCTTTAAAATCATTAAACGCATCCTTTGAATCATAGCGATTGTCTTCCAACCATTCAAAAACAGCTTCTACCTCAAATACCAAATCCGTATTGAATTCATCAACGGGATCATCTTTTTCTTTCCAAATGGTGTTGATCTCCTGATGCAACATCTGCAATTCCTGCCTTTTTACACGACCATCTGCATTTGCAATCGCATAAAAAAGATAGGCTAATTTCTCATAAAACAGTTCCGGTTTCGTCATGGGATTTATTAATTAAAAAAGGAGGATACCTACTCTCCAGGCATTGTATTCGTAATCTTTGGATTTATTAAACAAGGTACTAAGATCATAATTAAATCCGATATGAATTCTATTGTAACCAATTGAAGTACTTATACCATAAATCGTCTTCGTAAAGTCATAGTTTTTATCAAGAAATAAATTCGCTTCTTCTTTATCAGCCGTATTAAATTCAAGTGATTGCGCATGGCTGGTTAAAAATCCAACATACCCTCCCAAATTGACAGCAAGTTTTTTTCTTTTGAATTGCAGTCCAACCGGAATTCGTAAATAGCCTAAATGAATGGTTGATTCTTCATAATTTGGTACGGAATCCCTACGAAAAATTGCCTCATCTCCTGATGTCGTCAAGATTTGGACTTTATCCGTTTGTGTAAAATGTCGTCTATCAAATCCTATCCCATAATATATAGAAAAAGGTCCTTTATTCTTACCCAATTTTGTCTGCAATAAAATATCAAATTCTCCAAACCAATTAAATGAAGATCCCGTTTTAAATTCAGGGTAATTTATCGCAGCATTTTTTGTACCTTGACTGAGGCCATTCCAATACATTCCGTAACGCAACTTAAATCCAGTTCGACGTCCGGAACCGGTGATCAAACTCATGGGATTCATAGGTGCTTTAAATTCGGGCATTTCAGGCATAGTTTCCGGAATGGTATCTTGTTGGCCTTGATATACAGCATCCACCATAGCTCCCAATGGTGGTGTTGGCGGAGGGGCTACCGTTTCTTCTGCATTAAAATAATCCAATCGGGCATAATTATCATAATTGGAATATGCCAATGAACTTATTTGAGTTAATAATTCGCCACTCATTTCTACAAACTGAAGCGTGTCAATTCCTCCTCTGCTCATCAAACGCTCCAGGTTTTTAAGGCTGTCTGAAAGCTGAAATAAATCCTTGTTTGCATCTCTTAAAGATTGTAAAGGATTCTGAGCCTGCACCAGGCAAGTTCCCATTAAGAATAGACAATAAATTAGATTTTTCATGAATTGCAATTAGTATTTAAATAGATACAAATTTGAAAAAATATAAATTAAAAACGAATATACTCCACTGGATTCACAGTTTGTCCTTTGTACCACAATTCGAAATGCAAATGCGGACCATTGGTCAGGGTGCCGGTATTTCCAATAATTGCAATGGCCTCTCCGGCTTTAATACGGGATCCTGTTTTTTTAAGTAAGGCTGAATTGTGCTTATACATACTTACTAAATTGTTGCTGTGTTGAATGGCTATCGTATGTCCATTTTCTATAGACCAATCGGCTTGAATTACCGTCCCCGACAAGCAGGCTTTAATCGGTGTGTTTTTGGGAGCGATGATATCGACTCCTAAATGACCTTTTGCCGGATCGTATGCGGCCCCTAAGGGACCTCGTATGGGACTAACAAAATTCAGGTCTGTAAAACTTTCCCGTTCGCTGGTTTTCATAGTTACCGGACTTGCTTGAGCCCGATTGCCGCTGTTTTGAGTTTTTGAACGGGCTTCAAGGGCCTGACTGGTTTCAAATTCAGCTCGCAACATGCTGTCTTCCCGTACTTTAGGCAATGGTTCTGGTTTTTCCTGTTTGATGTGGATGTTTTTGGTAACGTCATCCGTGGTTTCCGGATTGCCGGTCAAAATACGCTGAACGCTCTGAATATAGGTATCCCGGGCTTTCAACTCCTCTTCCAAACCACCAATCTTCTTTTCCAGCTTAATAAATTCACTCTGTGAACGCAAATCTCCATATCCGGGAACATATCGTTTGATCGGACTAAAGGCAATCAACAGAAAGAGGAGAATGCCCAAACCCAATAAGAGCGTGCACGACAATAAATAGATATTTTGAAGGGTTAAGCGGTAATTTGCCGTTTCTTCGAAGGTTTCTTCATTGCGGATAATAATTAAGAATTTCTTCTCCAAATGTTCCTGAACCCATTTCTTCGTTTTATTCCAGTCAAAAGCCATCCTTAAAAGTAATTAATTTACAATAAATTTGCCCAATTTTAGTTATAGTAGACATTCCCCGGAAATTCATGAGTTATTCAAGTAGAGTCCTTTGTAGCATTATTTTTATTTGCCTGTTTTTGTCAAATTCCTGTGTCACCCACAGAAAAAAAGGGCATACCTCCGCCTTAGGCCGGTTTTATCACAACACGACCGCAAAATACAATGGATATTTTAATGCCAATGAAATAATGGACGAATGTTTATTGGAAATTGATCAATCTTATAAAGACAATTACAGTAAAACACTTCCGGTCTTTACCTACATCGCTACGGAAAGTGTAGATCCTCAAAAATCAAAACTGGATAAAGCAATTGAGAAAGTTTCTAATGTAGTATTCTCACATCGTGTGAGTCATTGGGCGGATGATTGCTATCTGGTTCTTTGTAAAGCGCAATTTCTCAAAAAGGATTATGAAACTGCTGAAAGTTCGTTCCGTTTTTTTATCGAAGAATTTGACCCGATAAAAAATAAAATTAAAGCAAAAAAAATTAAGGAAAATACCGTTAAGGAAAAGAAAAAAGATGCGGAGGATTTAAAAAAAGAACGTAAAAAAGCAGCCGAACAAAAAGCCAAAGAAAAAAAGCAATTACAAAAAGATCGGGCTAAAGCCAAGAAAAATAGTTCAAAAAACAGTAAAACCAAACCCAGTACAACCACTCCATCAACTCCGGTTGAAACGAAACCACAAGCACTTAAGAAAACAGATTCCGAACTGGACAAAACCAATAAAAAATTACCAATGAAGGTTCCTGGTTATTTCCACATTATCCGGCTTTTTGGGAAGGAGCTATTTGGGCTGCTAAAAATTTAGTCGAACGTGGAAAACCATTTGAAGCAGAACAATTATTAAAACGGGTTGAATCTGATCCATTAGCTCCTAAGAAATTAAAAGGTGAATTGTATGCATCCTATGCTGATTTATATTTAAAAACGGGCAAACAGGAGAAAGCAATTTTAGCTTTGAAAAATGCTGTTGAACATACTAAAAAGAAGCGAATCAAAGCGCGTTATGCATTCATTCTTGCACAGCTCTATCAAAAAGAAAATCGTCTTGAGTCTTCCAATACCTATTTTAAACAATGCATGGAGTGGAAGCCAGGTTATGATTTAGCATTTCATTGCAGAATGAATTTATTGCTGAATGAAGCTGCAGAAGGTGCAGATCCTGAAAAAATTGTCGCCGGCATTGAATCGCTTCTAAAAGATCCAAAAAATAAAGATTTTCAAGGGGAATTGTATTACGCTTTAGGATTGATCAGTTTAAAAAATAATAAAAAACCTGAAGCACTCGATCAGTTTAATCTAGCCTTACAAGCTCCAAATACAGGCAATTCACAAAAAGCAGATGTCTATAGTAAATTGGCCGATATCTATTTTGATGATCAGGATTACCTTAAAGCCAAATTATACTACGATAGTACCTTAACAATGCTGGGTAAAAATGATGAACGCCGGATTAAAGTTTCCAAGTTGGTTGCAAACCTGGAAGAAATAGCCCAGCATTTACAGCAAATTGCATTACAGGACAGTTTATTAAAAATATCCGGACTTTCAGTCAAGGACAAACGTGCATTGGCAATCCAACTTAAAAATGCACGCAAAGCAAAAAATGCAGAGCCAAATACAAACAATCCCAATCGGGATTTGCGAAATCGTTTTGCAGAAATGGAAGCTTTATCAAACGGTCCGTTTAATCGGGAAGTTGAGAAAAAAGCCGATGCCAAAAAACAAACCAGCAGCTTTTTTGCATACGATCAACGATCAATCAATCGAGGTCGTTCTGAATTTGAACAGATATGGGGAAATCGCACTTTAGAAGACAATTGGCGTCGTAAAAACAAAAATACTTTTTCAATAAATGAAATAAAGGTTGAACGTACTGAAGAAGAATCAGATACCCTGGAATCCGATTTAGCTCAAATTTTAAGTACGATTCCCGATAGTCCGGAAGAAATCACAATGGCGAAAAACAAAATTGCGGAATCTCTCTATGCATTAGGCATTTTGTATCGCGAAAAACTTGAAAATTATCCTAAGTCAACAGGCAGCTTAAAAAAATTGTTGGAAGCTTATCCGAAACATGAGCGACGGATCGATGCCCTCTATTATTTATATTTAAATTGTCTTGACCTTCGGGATCAGGCTTGTGCAAATTCGTATTCCGATCAAATTATTTATGAGTTTCCAGGAAGTCACTACGCAAAAATTTTATCTGATCCGGAATATGTAAAAAGTTTATTGGCAAAACGGGATGAGATTTCAAATGATTACATCAATGCATACAAATTGTATTCAGATAAAAATTATGCAGATGCTTACAGTGCCTTACAAATTTTAAAAAATAAAATTAAACCACCCCATGTCTTAGAAGCAAAAGTTGCATTATTGTCCGCTTTATGTTTAGGCAATACGCAAGGCAAGGATGTTTATATCAATGCACTGCGCGATGTAGTCGCAAATTATCCGTCTTCTGCCGAAGAGGTAAAAGCAAAAGAAATTCTTCGGTTTTTAAAAGGAGACCAGGATGCGTTTATTGAAATTAGTCAAAATACGCTGGATCAAACCAATTTTAAATTGGAAGATGATAAAATGCATTTCGTGTTAATCGTACTATTTGATCCTCAGGATAAAGTGGTGGATAAAGCAAAAATTTCTATTTCTGACTATAATCAAAATTACCACAAACCGGAAAATTTAAAAATGACCAGTGTTGAATTGGATATTGAAATTAATCAACCACTCATCCTCATCAGAAAATTTGATACCCGCTCTGCGGCTATGAAATATTATGAAGGCATTCAACGCAAACCCAAAGAATTTATCACCGGATTTGATAATTGGGAATCTTTTGTCATTACTCAAAACAACTACCGCGAAGTATTACGCCTCAAAACCCTGACTGAATACAAGACCTTTTTTAAGAAAAATTATTTGGAGGGCAAATAATTTTTAGGAAATAAAGAAAAATGTAAAATCGGTTTAAAAGACTTTTGGCTTACAAAGCTATATTTTAAGTTTAGGACTCCTAATCTTCATTCCAATGGACCAATCAGCAAATTAGTTTCTAACCGGGGACGATTACTGACATGCTTCATTATTCAAACGATTAGCCTGCTCAGCTTGTCATCGCAATGGTTGCCATGCTGATTGAAACTAATTCAGATTGTTGCAGGGTCAGCGCACAGGACTCCAGAGTAGCACCTGTTGTTAAAATATCATCTACGAGCAAGACATGTCTTCCTTTAACTAAATCAGGTCTTTGCAATTTAAAGGCGGCCTGGATGTTTTGATTTCGTTCGATTCGGTTTTTAGTGGTTTGAGTAATGGTTTCTTTGGTGCGAATTAAAATATCTTCGCGTGTAGGGCATTCTAAGGATTCGGAGAGTCCAATGGCAAATTGAGCACTTTGGTTATAACCCCGTTGATTTTTTCTATTTGGGTGGAGTGGTACCGGAATGATATAATCCAGGTTCTTAAAATTTGCTGCGTTTTTTAATAAGGATCCAAAATGTTGACCAATTCGGATCCCGATTTCATATTCTCCGCGATATTTTAACAGTTCCAATGCTTTTTGAACCCTGGAGCCTTTTGAATAATAATACAAGGAGGCCCCTGCAACCAAAGAAATTCTGCCTTTGAAGTGATTCGTAAATTCATTTTCAGGCCTAAGGTGCATTTGAGTAGGGTAAACCTGGTATTGACAAGTCAGGCAAAAGAGCTCCTCCCGCGCATGTGTTCTTCCACCACAAGCAATGCAGAGATTTGGATAGAGTAAATCCAAAAAACAATTGAACGCATGAGGAAGATCCTGTTTGAAAAACGATAGATCCATAATAGGGTGTTATAAATTATTAGATCAGAATAAATTATATAATGTTAAATAATTTATCTGAAAGAAAATTTAAGAATCTATCCTTCTTGTAAAAAGTAAGCTTGAGAAATAAAAAATCCCGACCACGAATGGCCGGGACCTTCAAACAAAACGAAAAACCAACTTTATAGAAAGCTACAAATGGCTACCTATTTCTTTTATAACATTTTCTTGATTTTGACGGGTATCTCTTTTGCCTGACCATCCCGGATGATCTTGGTATAGAGTGTCTCACCAATCTTGGACAAAGCTACAACTTTTTGTAAATCTTCAACAGTTTTTACAGGCTTATTATTTATTTCAACGATCACATCGTTTGGAAGTAATCCTGCAAATTTAGCCGAACCTTTATCCTCTAATTCTGTAATTACAACGCCGTAATCAACATTTAAGTTCAATTCTTTTTTAATTTCTTCATCAACATTTACAACACCAACTCCAAACCGTCCGCGATCAAAACTTCCGGTACTTATAAGCTCTTTAACTATTTTAGTCATGAGGTTGGATGGGATGGCAAAGGAGTAGCCGGAATAGTACCCTGTTTTAGAAGCGATGGCCGAATTAATCCCCACCAATCGACCCTGTACATCTACCAGTGCACCCCCGCTATTGCCCGGGTTTACTGCGGCATCGGTCTGTAAATATTCTTCAATTCCCGGTGGAGTCGTTTGGGTTTTACGCTCAAACGGATTGTAATAATCCTCATCATTTTGCTGATCCAATAAATTCAAATCCCGGCCTTTTGCACTTACAATTCCGGCGGTTACCGTTGAGGTCAGGTATCCAAAAGGATTACCAACCGCGAGTACCCATTCCCCTACTCGCAATAAATCTGAATTGGCAACCTGCAGGACCGGAAGATTGTTTGCTTCTATTTTCAAAACAGCTAAATCCGTTCTGGGATCTGTGCCAACTTTCTTTGCTTTAAACTTTCGTCCATCTTTTAGAATGACTTCGATGTCATCAGCAAATTCAACTACGTGATTATTGGTTACAATGTATCCATCATTGGAATAAATGACGCCACTGCCACTGCCTTTTTTCTGTTGATAAAAAGGTGCCCCAAACCCAAAACTTCTTAAATCAAATTCCTGAAAAAAGGGGTTGTTGCCAAACGGATTGTTCTGATCCATTTTTTGACGCGCCAGTTTCTCACTTTCCTGGGCATTAATCTGTACCACGACGTTGAGTGCTTTATCCGCAGCATCTGAAAAATCAGGTCCAACCGGAACAGCCAGGCTAGAATTTACCGCATGGACCATAGAATTCGATTCCGGTAAATCAGCTGGTGCGCTTTGAAACCAAATAAATACCGCCATAACCATAAGGCCTCCGGTAATACCTGCTAAGAAAGGGTGGATGTATTTTTTCATACGTATTGTTTTTTGTGTTACAAATTTAAAACGTGAACTGGCCTTGATAGGTCTTAATAAATTTCAGTTTAACATGGATTTAACGCTCGGAGGTAGGAGGGAAGTTTGAAGATTTTTTGCTGGAAAGCTGTTAAGCTAATAAGCTGATAAGCTGTTAAGCTGAAATGCTGTTAAGTTGAAAAGCTGTTAAGTTGAAAAGCTGTTAAGTTGAAAAGCTGTTAAGTTGAAAAGCTGTTAAGCTTGATGCAAGGAACGTGTGATTCGAATTAATCATTAATTTGAATCCAAAATTTCTTTTAGCTTATTAGCTTGTCAGCTTATCAGCCTATTAGCCTATTAGCCTATTAGCTTATTAGCTTATTAGCTTGTCAGCTTATTAGCTTAACAGCTTAACAAGTTCAGACTTCCCTTTCCATCCCATATTCCCGCTCTACTTTACAGATGCGCAAACGATACGATTGATACCAACGATTACGTCCTTCGGATTGTGCTAAAAGATGTTCTTCATTTTGCTTCCATTTTTTTATGGATTCTAAACTATCCCAATAACTGACTGTGATTCCAATTCCATCCCGGGCACTTTCATGTCCGAGATATCCTTCTTGTTTCTTTACCAGCTCAAGCATTTTTTCTGACATGGCTGCATACCCTTCTGCATCATCAGAAAGATAGGAACTAAAAATGACCGCGTAATAAGGTTTGAAGGAATTCATGTAGCGAGGTATTTTATTTCTCCAAATTTAAATTCACGACGCTGCTGTTGGTTATCTAAAAGGATGATCATGCCGGACGGATCTACTTCCTGGATGATCCCTTGCAGCGTGTTTCCATCGAATAAAATAAATTCAGTGGAATTTCCCTTCAGATATAATAGCTCATTGTATCGTTTTAACATGTGATCCCAAACTGCCTCATCGGTTTCCTGTATATTTCTCAACAACTCCTGACGAAGCTTAATCACCAAAGACTCTCTTGAAACGAATTTTCCTGTTTCAAGTTGGATCGAACTCGCATTCAAACTTTCAGGAAATTCGGTTTGATTTACATTAATTCCTATGCCCACAACAGATCCCTGAATCTTGCCGGCTTTGATATTGTTTTGAATTAATATGCCGGCTATTTTACGGTTTCCTGAATAAATATCATTGGGCCATTTGATTCGAAGCCGGGGTAAGGAATATGGTTCCAGACTATCCACAATTGCAAGGCTGCTGGCCAAATGAAGTCGAAAAATCTGCTCCAGTTCGACGTGATGCGGATAGATAATAAAACTGGCTAAAATGTTCTGTCCGGCAGTACTTTGCCAAAATCTGCCATATTGGCCTTTTCCATCTGTCTGATAGTCAGTTATAACTAAAAATCCATGCTCTGGATTGGTTTTTGATAGTAGATCCGATGCAAGCCGATTGGTTGAATCAATTTGATATTCATAAATATGTGGAAATTCAAATTCCATCCTCTTTAGAAAACTTGTATATATTATAAATTGTTTATATATTTACTTTATCTTAAATTTACCCTACACATTGCCACGTACTAAAGCCATTACTTCCGATTCTGCAAAAAACACTGCGGAATTACTAGCCTTGATTATTGACAGTATTCAGGATATCAAAGGTAAAAACATCGTCCAATTAGACCTTCGTCATTTACCGGATGCTCCAGCCAGTTATTTTATAATTACCGAAGGGGAAAGCAGTACCCAGATAAAAGCGATTGCCGGCAATGTTGAACGCAGAGTTAAAACGGAAATGGGACAACGTGCCCATTCTGAAGGACAAATCGGTGCTCGTTGGGTGTTGGTTGATTTTTTTGACGTAGTGGTCCATGTGTT
Source organism: Saprospiraceae bacterium (assembly GCA_016714025.1). NCBI lineage: Bacteria > Pseudomonadati > Bacteroidota > Saprospiria > Saprospirales > Saprospiraceae > Saprospiraceae bacterium. The sequence goes on from JADJOB010000002.1 coordinate 646,893, forward strand.
CGATAAAGACACCCGGAAATACTACGAACTTGAAGATTTATGGAGTGATGCAAAGTTTACTGAGTACAAGAATATCTGATAAAAGCAACTAATTGAATTTATAATCGTTATTAAATTTCAACGTAACATAATAGAAATTAATGGAACAACAACCCACTCCCAATAATAATCCGAATAAAAAAAATAATGAAGGCTTCAATGCGTATTGGATTTACGGGATCATCTTATTGATCATCATCGGTGTAAATTTATTTTACATGGTATCTCCAGGCAAAGGAAATATTAATTCCATTCGCTTTGAAGAAATGGCTACCAAAGGGGATATTGAAAAAATTGAAGTAGTCAATTTAAAACAGGCTTACGTTTATTTAAATAAAGATGCTATCAATAAAGAAGAATACAAAGACAAACTCAGTTCTTCTTTAGGTGTCAGACCTAATTTTTATTTTAACATTGGACCTGCAGAAAAATTTCAGGAAAAAATTGATAAATACAACGAACATCTTACCAATAAAATAAGTATTAGTTACGAAGAAAAACAAAACTGGTTGGGACCCATCCTGTCTTTTGTGGTACCCTTTCTGATCATTCTTGGTATCTGGATGTTTTTAATGCGTCGTGTTGGTGGTGGTGGTTCAGGACCCGGAGCGCAAATTTTTAATATTGGTAAATCGAAAGCGACCTTATTTGAAAAAATCAAAATACCAATGTGACTTTTGCCGATGTAGCTGGATTGGAAGAAGCGAAAGAAGAGGTCATGGAGGTGGTTGATTTTTTAAAGAATCCAAAAAAATATACCGCATTGGGTGGCAAGATTCCGAAAGGAGTTTTATTAGTCGGACCTCCCGGAACCGGTAAAACACTCCTGGCAAAAGCCGTAGCGGGTGAAGCGGGTGTTCCGTTCTTTACGATCTCTGGTTCTGACTTCGTAGAAATGTTTGTTGGGGTTGGTGCGTCTCGTGTACGGGATTTGTTTCGTCAGGCTCGTGAAAAAGCACCTTGCATCGTTTTTATTGATGAGATAGATGCTGTAGGCCGTGCCCGTGGAAGAAATACTTTCCAGGGTGGTAATGACGAACGGGAAAACACACTCAATCAATTGTTGGTGGAAATGGATGGATTTAGTACCGATGCCGGTGTTATTCTAATGGCTGCGACCAACCGACCGGATGTGCTGGATTCTGCTTTATTGCGTCCCGGACGTTTTGATCGCCAGATTGGCATCGATCCACCGGATTTAAAAGGCCGTGCAGAAATATTTAAAGTCCACCTTAAGAATTTAAAATTATCTCCAACTGTTACCCCGGAAGCGTTAGCAGAAATGACTCCAGGTTTTGCGGGAGCGGATATTGCAAACATTTGCAATGAAGCCGCATTGGTAGCAGCGCGTCGTGATAAAAAAGAAATTGATCTGGATGATTTCAATTATGCTTTGGACCGTGTTATTGGTGGATTGGAAAAGAAAAATAAATTGATTTCTCCGGAAGAAAAAGAAGTTATCGCCTATCATGAAGCCGGTCATGCTATCATAGGTTGGTATTTAAAATTCGCATCTCCTTTGGTTAAAGTAACCATTGTTCCTCGTGGTTTGGGTACCCTGGGTTATGCGCAATATTTACCTAAGGAAGAATACATCACAAGAACAGAAGCGCTTTTAGATCGCATGTGTATGACCATGGGAGGTCGTGCATCCGAACGAATTGTGTTTGATAAAATATCAACCGGTGCGCAGAGTGATTTAGATCATGTAACTAAAATGGCATACAGCATGGTCAGTGTATTTGGATTAAATGATAAAGTCGGTAACGTTTCGTATTACGGTTTATCACAAGAAGGATTTCAAAGACCCTACAGCGATGAAACAGCTCGTATAATGGACGAAGAAGTTCGCAAACTGATCGAATCTCAATACACCCGGGCACAGGAATTGCTCAAAGAAAAACGTACGGAATTAGAAATTCTGGCACAGGAACTTTTGAAAAAAGAAGTACTTCATAAATCAGATGTTGAACGTTTGATTGGTCCTTCTCCATTTCATAAAGACAAATCTTCCGAGCCAACTCCACACAGCGGACAACATGTAAGTGATGAAAAACCAATAGCTGAAAAAGAACCCGAAAAAGAAGTTTAACTAAGTATTTTTTCCACTCACATATACATTGCCTTTCACATAAAATCGATAAGGCAGGCTTGCAGATTCTCCGGATGATTCAACCCCAATCCGTTTTGAAATTCCAATTTGAGAATCTGAATACTTTTGATTTGATTCAAACAACTGGATGGGACTTTTTCTATCATACAATTTTGTTGCATTTAAATTTTGTGTAATTCCAAGAGCTTGACTCAAACTACCGGGTCCTTTTGTAATGGTATAATTTAGTGCTGACATCTTCCTTCGAATGAGCATGTGATCCAATCCATCCAGGGGTTCAAGAGCCCGTATCAAAACAGCATGTGGAATTCCTTCAACCGCAGTGATTACGTTAAATAAATGATGAATTCCATAACATATATAAACATAGGCATGTCCTCCTTCCATAAACATGGTGCTGGTTCGAGGAGTCCGTCTGTTATTAAAAGCATGTGAGGCTCTGTCTTCGGGTGCTTTGTAAGCCTCTGTTTCAATAATGATTCCTGAAGTTATATGATTATCCACCTTTGATACTATTATTTTTCCTAACAAACTTTTTGCAAGTCCGACGACATCCGGGTTTAAATAATATTCTCTGTCAATGAGTTTCATTGCTACAAAATTAACTGGAATCCATGTATTCTATGAATGATTAACTTTGTTAAAAATTAATTTGCGCAGCTTAATTTATAGTTTATCAGGGATGTTGGTATTATACTTAATACTGAGCTTGGTAAATACTAATAAACCCCTTCAAAAAATAAAAGGGATCAGTATGGTTGCGCCTCCGGAGGTTTTTCCTGAAGATCCGATGCCCTCAATAAAAAACATCGGTGCAAATTGGATTGCCTTGATTCCTTATGCATTTTCTTCTCCACAAAAACCGGAAGTCCGATACCATGGTTTGGATTGGCAATGGTGGGGCGAACGGGAAGAAGGCATTCGGGAAAGCATTCGTTTAGCGAAATTGCAAAACATGCATGTGATGTTAAAGCCACAGGTTTACATTCACAAATCCTGGGTAGGCAGCATGGATTTTCAATTAGAATCCGATTGGCTGATATGGGAACACGATTATCGCAATTACATATTAAAATTTGCCAAACTTGCTGCGGAATTGAATGTGGAAATGGTTTGCATCGCTACAGAATACAATATCGCGGTAATCAAAAGAGAATCCTTTTTTAGAAAACTGATTCTTGAAATCAGATCATTGTATAAAGGAAAAATATGCTACAGTGCGAATTGGGATCATTACTCAGAAGTTCCAATTTGGGATGCATTGGATTATATTGGAATTAGTGCATATTTTCCATTAACTGAACAACAGACACCAACGGCAAATGAACTCAATAAAGCCTGGCAGAATTATCTATACAAGCTGGAAAGTTTTTCCAGAAAACTCAATAAACAAATTTTGTTTACAGAGTACGGTTATCTAAGCGTAGATGGAAGTGGTGGAAAAGGATGGGAAATTGAAAAAATATTGAGGCTTACTCCGTCAATCAAATGGCTCAAGCAGCTACTTACGAAGCATTATTTAAAAATTTATGGGAACATGAATGGTGGGCTGGTGGTTTTTTATGGAAATGGTTTCCAAATGGTCAAGGCCATGAGGGTTATCCTGAAAAAGATTATACACCCCAAGGGAAAGCTGCTGAAAAGGTATTGAGGTCCTGGTATTCCAGGTAATTCGCAATTCAATTTAGAGTAGAATTCTGCCAGAAAACTTTACTTTTGCAAAAATTATAATTTGACGCCCTAATTTTATTGCATCTATTATAAAGTTTCCAATATGAATTTAGAGAATAGTAAGGTAGTTGTCATCGGAGGCAGTGGTTTTATCGGCAGCTTTGTTGTTCAGGAATTATTAAAACATCCCGTAGCTGAAGTGGTCATCTATGATAATTTCACTCGGGGAAAAAAAGAATATTTAACAGAATCTCTTAAAGATCCTCGTTGCAGTATCTTTTCGCATGGTGGTGATATCCGGGATGTAGATATTTTGGATGCTGCATTAAAAGGAAAAGATTATGTAATTTGTTTGGCTGCCATGTGGCTGCTGCATTGCAAAGATTATCCGCGGACCGCATTTGAAGTCAACATAGCCGGAACCTTTAATGTATTGGAAGCATGTGTAAAAAATAATATTAAAAATTAATATGGTCTTCTTCTGCATCCGTTTATGGTGATGCAGTCGAAATCCCAATGACCGAGTCTCATCCCTACAACAATAAAAATTTTTATGGTGCGACAAAAATCGCAGGCGAAGCAATGTGTACGGCTTACAACGATCGATATGGATTGCAGGTTATTGGTCTCCGCTATATGAATGTGTATGGTCCTCATCAGGACCAAACCGCTGCATATACTGGCGTCATTCCCATCATGCTCAATAAAATTGATGCCAACGAACAACCGATAATAAACGGTGATGGTTCCCAGGCTTATGATTTTATTTATGTTGAAGACGTTGCCCGTGCCAATATCTGCGCCCTGACAAGTGAAACTCCTTTCGGCTTTTATAATGTCGGTACCGAAATTCAAACATCCATTCGCGAATTGTGTGACACCATCCTTAAATTGAAACAATCTGATTTAAAAGTTCAATATAAACCTTACTCTGCAGATGATGCGCGTGCCCTGGTACAAAACAGAATCGGTTCCAGACAAAAAGCAGAATCAGAAATAGGATTTAAATATGCCATTGAATTGGAAGATGGACTAAAGAAATTGATCGCATGGAGGAAGGGGAATGAATAATTACGAATTAGTAATTACGAATTACGAATTAATAGTTCTTAGTTTGTATTCGTAATTGATATTTCGTATTTGATATTTCGTAATCGAAAATTCGTAATCGATAACTCGTAATTGATAATTCGTAATTCGTAATTGATAAATGTGTGGCTTAAGCGGAATATATAATCTGAATCAAACTGCAGTATCGGAAGAACTGCTAAAAAAAATGTCTCGTCAACTGGCACATCGAGGTCCGGATGGAGAAGGCATTTTTTGTGAACAAAATATTGGATTAGGGCATCAACGACTTTCCATTTTGGATTTAAGTGAGAATGGAAAACAACCCATGTTCTCCAATAATAAAAATTGGATTGTTGTATTTAATGGGTGCATTTACAATTATCAAAAATTAAAAATCGATTTACAGGCAAAGGGTCATCATTTTAAAAGTACCTGCGATACCGAAGTGATCTGTGAAGGACTAGCCGCGGAGGGTCCTGATTTTTTCAAGAAGATGGATGGGATGTTTGCCATAGCAGCCTGGAATCGGGAAACAAAACAATTATGGCTTTCAAGAGATCGGTTTGGTGTAAAGCCTTTATATTATTTTCAAAAAGACGGTGTTTTTCTGTTTGCTTCCGAAATTAAAGCCTTTTTTGCACATCCGGTATTCAAGTCTGTATTAGATCAGGAATCTCTAAATGAATATTTTACTTTTCAAAATTTATTTAGTTATAAAACACTCTTTAAAGGGGTGCACATGTTGCCCCCTGCCAATACGGTTTGCGTTGATTTAAATAAAGAGCTGCAACATCATTCGTGGTGGGATTATAATTACACAGAACCCGACGAAACCATTAGCCCAACAGATGCCGTTGAAGAAACCAAACGCCTGTTGGATTTGGCTGTTAAAAAACAAATGGTAGCCGATGTCCCAGTGGGTTCTTATTTAAGTGGAGGCATGGATAGCGGTTCGCTCAGTGTGTTAGCCAGTAAAAAAGTAGATCGCTTGTATACATTTACTGCCGGTTTTGAAATGAGTGAGGTTCATGGAAATGAAATGGGCTTTGACGAACGGACCGATGCAGAAATTACTGCGAATTTTATCAAGTCTGAACATTACGAACAGGTACTGAATGCCGGTGATATAAAATGGAGTTTACCGAAAGTAGTCTGGCATTTAGAAGATTTGAAAGTGGGCATGAGCTATTCCAATTATTACATCAGCCGGCTTGCTTCAAAATTTGTAAAAGTCTGCTTGCAAGGAACCGGAGGCGATGAAATTTTTGGTGGATATCCCTGGCGATATTATCGCGTATTTAAATCATTGGATCGAAAAGAATTTTTTGAAAATTATTACGGATTTTGGCAACGTCTGGTGACAGATGAACAAAAATCAAAATTGTTTCATCCGCAGATAGCCAAGAATTTTGACATGAATTTACCCCGTCAGGTTTTTGAAAAAGTCTTTTTGTTTAATCCAAAACTAAAATACAATACTCCGGAAGAGCACATTCAAAACAGTTTGTATTTTGAGAGTAAAACATTTTTACCGGGGCTGCTTTTGGTCGGCGATAAACTGGCGATGGCCAATGGTTTGGAAGAACGCTTTCCATTTTTGGATAATGAGCTGGTAGAATTTGCACAAAAAATACCCATCCGGTATAAACTTGCAAATTTGGAAGCCATGAAAAAATTGGATGAAAACACTGCCGGTAATAAACGGGTTTTATATGGAGATTACTACGATGGCAAAAATGTATTGCGTCAGGCTATGAAGGATATCCTACCCGAACGAATCATTAACCGTAAAAAACAAGGATTTAGTTCGCCGGATGAATCCTGGTACCGGGGTGAAAATGCTGCCTACGTTAAGGAATTGCTATTGGGTAAAAATATTGCCTGCCATGAATTTATCGAACCTGCCTTTATACAAAACATTATCCATGAACATTGCGATCAACGCATCAATCACCGCTTATTGATTTGGAGTTTACTGTGCTTTGAATGGTGGTGCAGGCTGTTTTTGAAGGGAGAAACTATAAAATAAGATAGTTAAGACTTCTTGTAAATTGAATTTTTATACTACTTGTAAACTTCTTTTATAATCTTTATAAATATAATAAGACCAGATTAAACCCAACAATTGAATTCCTGAAAAACTTACATAATTTATCCAGTTTGTAGATTGATAGGTTCCAGAAATAATATTTACATACATAATAAAAAATGGAATGCAAATTAGAACGGCCAGCATTCTTGTCCAAAACGGAAATAATTTACAAAGACTGACCAATAACGCTGCGGGAATCATAGGAATTAATAAAGTGGCCATTTTATCTGCATTCAATTGAGTAAAGGAAAACGATCCAAATGAAATTCCATAAACGATGCCCAGCATATTAAAACTTGCTGCAGATAAATGAAATCCCTTTGCACCAACATATCGACTTGCCAAAATGGATGCAGTGATCCCTCCGGTATCTCCGATTTGCCATAACAAGATCTGCAAATAAGAATTTGTTTCAAAACAAGCACCGACAAATCCTAAAATAAAATTTATGAGGTATCCAATAATTATAATAAGTACCAATAACTGCATGTCCCGTTTCTGATTCATATGGAAGCGATCTAAAGTTTATTACGTTTAAAAATGCTTGATTCTTATCATATACACAAATATTAAATATGTTAGGATCCTATTGCAAAATTCTAATCCTAAATACAAATTTGGCATTTATTATTTAATTTCTTAAATTTGTTTGCCTTAGGGCAATGCTCCAGGTGTAAATGCTTGTTACAAATGCGGAACGTCTCATTATTATTATTCCTCTTCATTGGTTTTAATTCTTTTTCTCAAGTTTCTAATGGGAGTGTGGCCTTAGATTTTTCTGTGACTGACGTCAACGGACTAAACTACAACTTATATTCAAAAATGGGTTCAAACAAATCTGCAGTTGTTGAATTTGGGGTAACCTGGTGTCACTATTGCTGGGATTTTCATCAAAGCCATGTAATGCGTGATATCTATAACAATTATGCTTCCGAAACCACCGTCATTTTTATGGAAGCAGATTATGCCACCAATACAGAATGCCTGTACGGACCTGCAAATTGCAATTACCTGTCCCAAGGGGATTTTGTAACCGGCATGCCCTACACCATTGCCAATTTAAGTCCTAGCAATGGTGCCAATGTCATTGCAGATTACAATGTGATTTATTATCCCTTGCTCTATACCATTTCACCGGATAAAAGAGTTTGGGAACTAAAAACACAAACCTACCTCGAAGTAGAGAATTGGATTCGATATAGTTTTAAATTAAATGCTACCGCAAATCTTACGCATTGTTTTTGTGGATTTAATGGAAAAATTAACCTAAACACGATAGGTGGTTTTGGGAATCTTAAATTTAACTGGAGCAACGGACAAACAAGCCGCAATTTGGAAGATTTAGGTCCTGGCAGCTATCAGGTTACCATTACTGATGACAACGGTTATTATAAAAATTTTGGACCCTGGATCATCAATGCTCCACCAAAAATGCTTGAAATTTCCAGTAATAAATTAAATCACGTGAAATGTTATGGTGACAATACAGGATCTATTGAAATTCAATCCAGATATGGCGTTGCACCCTATTCATATTCCTGGTCAAATGGAAATTCCACTTCAAAAATAGATCAATTAAGTGCAGGTCCTTATAAAGTGACCGTGACGGATCATGTGGGTTGTAGTGTGACCGGTTTTTATGTAATAAATCAAACTGCCGCAATAAATTTCTCAGCAATAACAACTCCCGACATTTGTGAAACAACATCCGGCAGCATTCAACTGATTGCACAAGGAGGAACGCCTCCCTATAAATACGATATCGGGAATGGATATCAAAACAAAGCACTGTTTCAAAATCTAATTGGCGGAAAAACGTATCCAGTTCAACTGATAGATGTCAATAATTGCAGTGATTCACTAAAAGTATATGTCCCACAAACGATTAAACCGATACTAAATATTATCGGAGATTCTATACTTAATTGTAAAATTAAAAATTCAAAACTACAAAGTAAAGAACTTGCAGTAAGCGTAAAATACAATTGGAAAAATTTAGAGGATTCTGCATTTCATTCCAGGGATAGTTTTATTCTGGTTGCAAAAAGTGGACACTATATTTTATCAGTTAAGGATACCCTCACTTCCTGTATGAATGAAGACAGTTTTCAGGTGAAAGTGGATCAATTAATTCCAAACATTGCAATACAAAATCCGGATACTTTAAGTTGTTTTAAAACACAGATACAACTGAATGCTTCTGCTTCATCCACTGGGGCAAATTTTCTGTATCGATGGAGCACATCAAATGGTTTGATTAATGGTCTTTCAGATAGTTTGTTAATCAGCGTTTCAAAAGCTGGAAATTATGAGTTGGAAATTACCAATATTGGAAATTATTGCACTAATAAGGAAGGCATTAGCATTTTGGAAAAGACAAAACCAATTGCTGATTTTATATCAAAAACAGACAATCTTGAAATCGAGCTATTTAATACCTCTTCTGGATTACCTGATCAATTTTATTGGGATTTTGGAGACGGTCATCATTCTTTTGAACCAAATCCCAAACACCGCTATGAAAATTATGGAGAATACAATATCTGCCTTCAGGTTGAAAATGAATGTGGCAACAATACGATCTGTACACCCGTATTTATTTTTAAACCTGGCATCTTATCAATAGCATCCAGCGAGTTAAAGCATGTAGGTTGTTATGGTGAAGCGACTGGCTCCATACAAATTATAACTGAAGGCGGACAGCCACCCTATCGTTACCTGTGGAACAATCAGGATACTACAAGCACTATCAAACATTTAACAGCAGGCAACTATCTGGTAAACATTACGGACCAATTAAATAATACAATTGCACAGGAGTTTACCATTTTACAACCAGATGAAATCATTTTAGATCAAGCTGAAATAAGTCCTGCAAGTGCTGGATTAAATAATGGAAAAATAAAACTGTTTAATTCAGGAGGCATACAACCCTATCAGTACAATTGGTCAAATGGAATGAGCTCCAATCCCATTGAATTGATTAGTGCTGGGACCTATTATGTGGAATTGACGGATGCAAATTTATGTGTGAAAGAATTTGGACCTTTTGTTGTTAAAGAAGTGACTGCTGTGGATGAGAATTATGGATTTGAAGTGATTAAACTCGTCGCAAATCCTTATGAGAAACTAATTTATGTTGAACTGGAATCAAACACCAATGAAAACCTGACTATTTCAATTAAGGATGTATATAACCATAGTTGTCTGCTAAAGCAATTTAGTGAAAAACAAATTCAATCAAAGCTAGATGCTCGAAATTTACCTGCTGGCATCTATTTTATTTGCATTCAATCAGGGAACCAACAAAAAGTTATTAAATTTCTTTGGTATTAAGCCACAGCTTACAATTTTTAATCTAATGATTCGTTAAAAGCCCATGAAGTTCCCTGTCATTTTCGTGCTCACCTTACTGCTTTCGATATCCTGCAAGCAATTGAAAACAGTTGAAAATAAAAATGCAGCTGGCAAGCTGATTGAAAAATACAGTTATAAAATTATTGAAGGGAAGGAACTAAAAGAAGGCCTTTATGAAAAATACGATGAAGAAGGCAGGCTGCTTGAATCGGCTAACTATACAAACGGTAAATTAAATGGCATCCGAAAACTATACCGGGAAGGAAAATTGGAAAGTGAAGAAACTCGTGTAGATGACAAATACGAGGGACCCTTTAAAGCGTATCACCCGAATGGAAGTCTGCAAATTGAAGCAAACTATACCAATGACATCATGGCCGGAGACGTAAAAGTATATTATCCCGGTGGCCAATTAAAAGAAATTGTTAGGTTTGCAGATAATGTGGAAGATGGCCCGTTTGTGGAATACCATGAGAATGGAAAATTAAAAGCAGAAGGCAATTATAAACAATCCGATGGTGCAGTTGAAGATGGTGAATTAAAGCTTTATGATACCACAGGCACTTTAATAAAAATAATGAATTGCGAACTTGGCAAATGTTTTACAAAATGGGCAAAAGATACTACGGCTGTTCAATAGTCTTTTTAATATTCATCCAGTCACTTTGTTCGCAAACAGGTGGCAGACAGATTTTTCAGTTTCTTAATTTATCCTCCGGAGCACGAATTGCAGCCCTTGGAGGAATGCCGATCGCATGGAGAGCAAACGATCCGGGTATTGCTTTTTATAATCCTTCTACGTTAACCAAAGAAATGAGTGGGAAAATTTATTTCGCCCACCAATTTTATTTTGCTGATATTTCAAATGGACATGCAGCATATTCTTATCATGCAGCTAAACCGGATTTAAATTTTCAACTGGGTGTTCATTACATTAATCATGGAGATTTAAATCGAACCGATGTGTATGGAAATTCTCAGGGTTCATTCAAAGCCAAAGAAACTGATTTTTATATTGGGGCATCTAAAATCATAAAAGAACGATTGAGTGTAGGCCTTAATTTGCAAATGATCTTTTCAAATTTAGATGGATATACTTCCAGTGGAATGGCATTTAATTCAGGAGTGAATTATTTTAATCCTGAAAAAAATTATTCGCTGACTTTATTATTTAAAAATGCCGGCTTCCAATTAAGTAAATACAATAACGAATCTGAAAACCTTCCCTTTGAAATTCAATTGGGCTTTGCCAAAAAACTAAAACATCTACCCTTAATTTATCACATCAGCCTTCAACATCTGGAAAAATGGAATGTGCGTTATGATGATCCGGATCTCAATGACAATTCCAACTTATTTGGAGATGTTACAAAAGACAAACCCTTTGAAAAAGCGCTCGGAACGATGTTGAGACATGTTGTGATCGGTGCTGAATTGAATGTCGGCAAAAAGGAAAATTTCTCCTTACGTCTGGGTTACAATCACCTTCGCAAAAGCGACCTTTCCGTAACAGATTATAGAAGCTTCTCAGGACTTTCTGCTGGCTTTGGAATTAAAATCTATAAATTTAAGTTTGACTATTCGTATGCCGTTTACCATCTGGCAGGTGGTACCAGTCAAATTACAATCAGTACAAACCTGAATTCCTTTGTAAAAAAAGAGCTTTAACGCTGGTTCCCTTCAATAATGGGATCGTTTTTCTTTAATTTAAGATGCACATTCTGTATAATGATCCAGCTTTAAACTTCAAATGCTCAAATCCCTTCTTCTAATTTTTATCTTTGCGGACTAATTGTCCATAATGATCTATAAGGAAGTAAAAGGATTGAATTTGCCGGAAATTGACCGAGAAATCCTGGCGTTTTGGCAGGAAAACGACATTTTTAAGAAAAGTATTGAAAATCGGGAAGGACAGGAGTCTTTCGTGTTTTATGAAGGGCCACCCTCTGCCAATGGCAAACCTGGAATTCACCACGTGATGTCACGTGCTGTAAAAGACCTTTTTTGTAGATATCAGACCTTAAAAGGAAAAAAAGTACATCGAAAAGGGGGCTGGGATACCCACGGTTTGCCCATCGAACTCAGTGTGGAAAAAGAATTGGGAATCACAAAGGAAGATATCGGAGTTAAAATCTCCATTGATGACTACAACCATAAATGCCGGGAAACCGTCATGCGATTTAAAAATGAATGGGACGATGTAACTCGAAAAATGGGGTATTGGGTTGATCTGGATCATCCATACATCACCTTTGAAAACGAATACATTGAATCTGTTTGGTATCTTTTAAAAGAAATCTATAAGAAGGGATTTTTATACAAAGGATATACCATTCAACCCTTTTCACCAGCTGCCGGAACCGGTCTTAGTTCGCATGAATTAAATCAACCGGGCGCATACCGTGAAGTAAAAGATGTATCGGCGGTTGCTTTGTTTAAATTAAAACCTGAATCCTATAATGCGGCTCAACAAGCAGTTCTAAATGTTCCAGGTATTTTAGTTGCAGCCTGGACCACTACGCCATGGACCTTACCAAGTAATACTGCATTGGCAGTAGGAGAAACAATTACTTACACTATTGTCGAATGTCATAATCCATATACACACGAATTAAATAGAATTTTACTTGCAAAGGATCTAGTCTATAAATGGTTTAAACCAGAACATGAAGTATTTGATCAACTACTTCCAGCGAATGAGGATAAAAAAATTCATTTTAAAATTCTCATTTCTGAAATTAAGGGAAAACAATTAGAAGGCATTCGATATGAAGCTTTATTTGATTATGCAGTCCCTGATGAAGGCGATGCACATAAAATTCTAATCGGTGATTTTGTTTCTACTGCAGATGGAACCGGAATTGTACACATCGCACCCTCTTTTGGTGCCGATGATATGCGCGTAGCAAAAAAATACGGCATCGGTACACTGACACTTGTAGATAAACAAGGTCGTTTTACAAATGAAGTATATGACTTTGCCGGTGAATATGTAAAAGAAGATTATCTCAGCCCTGAAGAAAAAGCCAAAGAAAAAATCAGACTGGGTCTTGAAAAATATTTATCAGTTGACGAACGCTTGGTAATCAAATTAAAAAAGGAAGGCAAACTTTTTAATTCACAAAAATATCTACACAACTATCCGCATTGTTGGCGTACGGACAAACCCATTTTGTATTACCCATTAGACAGTTGGTTTATCAGAGTTACCGCTGTAAAAGATCGGCTGATCGCTTTAAATAATACCATTCAATGGAAACCTGCTGCGACAGGCACCGGACGCTTTGGGAATTGGTTAGAAAATCTTCAGGATTGGAATCTTTCCCGTTCAAGGTATTGGGGAATCCCATTACCCATTTGGAGAAATGCAGATAATACGATTGAAAAATGCATCGGATCCTTACAAGAATTACAAGCAGAAATTGAACTGGCAAATAAAGCATTTGGACTAAATCAAATGTTACCAAAAGACATCCATCGACCATATATCGATGAAATCATTTTATCGAGTCCGGATGGAAAAGAAAAACTAACGCGTGAATTGGATTTAATTGATGTTTGGTTTGATTCGGGTTCTATGCCCTATGCTCAAATCCATTATCCTTTTTCTAATAAATCTTTAGACGGTTTGTTTCCTGCTGATTTTATTGCCGAAGGCGTTGACCAAACGCGTGGTTGGTTTTACACCTTGCACGCCATATCAACCATGGTATTTGATAGTGTGGCTTATAAAGCGGTTGTTTCCAATGGACTGGTATTGGACAAGAATGGTGAAAAAATGTCCAAGCGAAAAGGAAATGTAGTAGATCCCTTTTTAACCTTAAATCAATACGGTGCAGATGCAACCCGATGGTATCTGATCAGCAATGCAGATCCATGGGAAAATTTAAAATTTGATTTAGATGGAATCACTGAAGTGCGAAATAAGTTTTTCGGTACCTTATACAATACCTATTCCTTTTTTGCCATCTATGCCAACATCGATCAGTTTCAATACGATGCTTCCAAGGCATTGCCCTTGTCATTGCGTTCTGAGTTGGATCAATGGATTGTTTCTCGTTTGCAATCGGTCATTAGCCAATACAGAATGTATATGGATGATTTCGAGCCCACCCAAGCTGCGCGGGTAATTGAAAGTTTTGTTTCTGATGATTTATCCAATTGGTTTGTACGTTTATCACGACGTCGTTATTGGAAATCAGAATCCTCCAGTGATAAACAAGCTGCTTTTGAAACGCTGTATGAATGTTTATACAATAGCTCGATTTTAATTGCATCGCTAGCTCCATTTTTCTCTGACTGGCTTTATAAGAATTTAATTGCAGGACTTTCTGCATCTGACAAAGCCAAAGAATCTGTTCATTTAACAGATCTACCGGATGCGGATCCTGCTTTAAAAGACATGGATCTGGAACGCCGTATGGATTTAGCACAACGCATTTGTTCGCAAGTGCTGTCCTTGCGAAAAGCACAAAAAATTCGTGTGCGACAACCTTTGAAGCAAATTTTAATTCCAATTCTGCAAGAATCTATCCAATCAGATGTACAACTGGTTGAAGACATTATTAAATCTGAAGTTAACGTAAAAGAAATCAATTACATTTCCGGAGATGCCGGACTGGTAAAGAAAAAAACAAAACCAAATTTTAGAACGCTCGGTAAAAAACTGGGTAAACACATGAAAGAAGCGGCAGAACTCATTCAAAACTTTAATGAAGATCAAATTAGCCTCTTGGAAAAAGATTTGAGTGTTTCGTTGGAAATTGATACACAAAACTATTCCATTATAAAAGAAGATGTTGAAATTTTATCCGAAGATATTCCAGGATGGTTGGTAAGTCATGATGGTGAATTAACGGTTGCATTGGACATCAGTATCAGTGAAGAACTCCTGACAGAAGGACACGCACGCGAACTAATCAACCGGATACAAAATATTCGCAAGGATAAAGACTTTAATGTGACGGACAAAATTGTAATAAAGCTTCAGGATCATAAGGATATTTTAAAATCTCTACAACTATTTAAAGAATTAATCAGCATGGAAGTGTTGGCATCATCTATTGAAATTTCAAATGAGCAATTTGATGAACAGTTTGAATGGCTTGAAGAAGAAAAGATAGGGTATCGCATTCAGATAGCATAAGTTTTAAACTATCGTTAATTGAATTGTGAATTGTAAACTTATTTAAAATATTAAAGAATTTTACTCAATAAACTCAAATTGAATTTGTGTAATTCTTAAAATATAGCAACGAATGAAGGCATTGGAAATCTGTAAAACTCTAAGATTTAAAATATAAACAGCATACACCTTTTCTCAACAACAGCTACTACAATTTTGCAACCATAGCAATGGATCTCTGGGGATGTTCTATTAATCTTAATGTGGAATTAAGCTTTATTCTTCCATCGGGCAAGATTTGGAATGCCTTTTGTAAATAATCTTGCCAGAAAACCCGGAAAACCCATTTCCTTTAATTTGCTAGTTGAAAATTCCTGCATCTGCGTTGCTGTCCAATCAGCTTGTTTAAATGCTCCATTTTCATAACAATATGCACAGTACATAGTGCTTATGGATTGATCTGCATTGGTACCACCTCCATTGGGTGATTTTTTTAATGGCATACCACAGCTCTGACAATTTTTATATACTTGATCCATTATAATAAACTTTACATTGTTTAAAATTGTATGTCAAATATAAGAAATTTTATTCAGCATACTTATGATTTCTGCTTGCTTTTATGCTGGTAATCAACACATGTCCTGGGGTTGGTATTTTTTATTAATTACACAGGAAAAACCAAACCGTAATATGAATGAGTAGTCTAAATAAAGACTGGTATAAAACAGCTCGCAAATTCTATTTGCATACCATCTCCTACACCAGCATCCTGACTTTATAATTAGTTCCATAATTAATCAAAACTTACCTGGCATTGTAGTTCTTACAATTTTAGACTTTTTGTCAGAAATTATAAAATTTATAAGTCGTTTCGGCAGAATTTCGGTTAATTTGGCATTTATTCAGCTTTGGAAAAGGATTTGATGTATAAGCTGTAATTAAATTAATTATGACTTACGAAAATTTTACAATAAAAGCACAAGATGCCATTCTCAAAGCACAACAAATTGCTGCTGGTTTAGACCAACAGGTTGTAGACAGTTCGCACCTTGCTAAAGCCATTATCGAAACCGATGAAAAATTGGTGGAATTTATGATTGGCAAATTGGGTGCAAATCTTCAAAAAATCAAATTTGAACTGGATACTGAAATTCGAAAACTGCCCAGAGTTCAAAATGCAGATAAACAATATTTATCCAGTGAAGCCAATGCGATTTTATTAAATGCAAAAAACATCAGTAAGGAATTTGGAGATGAATACATTTCATTGGACTCCATGTTATTGGCGATTTCCAAATCCAGCGATCCTGCATCTAAAATTTTAAAAAATAATCAAATCTCATACGATGCACTCAAAGCTGCAGTCGTAGAATTAAGAAAAGGAAAAAATATCAAAGACAGTGGCGGCGATGAATCTTTTAATGCGCTGAATAAATATGCCATTAACTTCAATGCAGCTGCCGAAAGCGGAAAACTCGATCCGATTGTAGGTCGGGATGAAGAGATTCGAAGAATCCTTCACATCCTTTCAAGACGTAAGAAAAACAATCCCATTCTAATTGGGGAAGCCGGAGTTGGGAAAACTGCCATCGTAGAAGGCATCGCCTGGCGTATCGTTAAAAATGATGTACCGGAAAATTTACGGACTAAAAAAATATTCTCTCTGGATTTGTCTGCATTGATCGCAGGTGCTAAATACAAAGGTGAATTTGAAGAACGGCTCAAAGCTGTTGTAAAAGAAGTCAACGAATCCAATGGAAACATCATCTTGTTTATAGATGAAATTCATACCCTCATTGGAGCAGGCGGTGGACAAGGTGCCATTGATGCTGCAAACATTTTAAAACCTGCATTGGCCCGTGGTGATTTACATACTATTGGTGCAACAACCCTGGACGAATACCAAAAATATTTTGAAAATGACAAAGCACTTGTCAGACGTTTTCAAACAGTACTCATAGATGAACCCTCCGTTGAAGATACCATTTCAATTCTTCGGGGAGTACAGGATAAGTACGAGGTGTTTCATAAAATTGCCATCCAGGATGAAGCTTTAATCGCGGCAGCAGAATTATCCCATCGTTACATTTCTGATCGCCAATTACCAGATAAAGCCATTGACCTAATCGATGAAGCCGCTGCCCGTTTGCGTTTGGAATTAGACAGTGTACCGGATGAAATTGATGAAAAGGAACGCAAGGTACGCCAACTTGAAATCGAACGCGAAGCTGTTAAACGGGAAAAAGATGATAAAAAAGTAAAATTGATCGAAGCTCAATTGGCGAATGCAAAAGAACATCTTGAATCTTTAAAAGCTGCCTGGAAAACTGAAAAAGAAATTGTAGATCATATCCAATCCATTAAAAAGAAAATGGATGAGTTAAATGTTCAGGCTGATAAAGCCGAGCGTGATAGTGATTTTGGTTTAGTTGCAAAATTAAAATACGGCGATCTCAAGGAGCACGAACAACAATTAAAAGAAGCTGAAGAAAAATTAAATGCCTTACCTGAAGGCAGCCGGTTTACCTCCGATACCGTTACTGCAAATGATATTGCAGTGGTTGTGAGTAAATGGACTGGTATACCGCTTACAAAAATGATGCAGAGTGAAAAAGAAAAACTTTTGCATCTGGAAGATGAATTGGCAAAACGGGTCATTGGACAAAAAGAAGCCGTGACCGCTGTGGCGGATGCGGTACGCCGCTCACGTGCGGGATTACAAGATCCAAATCGTCCAATTGGCTCATTTATTTTTCTTGGACCTACCGGGGTAGGTAAAACTGAATTGGCAAAAGCATTGGCGGAAGTAATGTTTGATGATGAAAAAGCAATGACCCGCATCGATATGAGTGAATTTATGGAAGCTCATGCCGTTTCCCGCTTGGTCGGCGCGCCACCGGGATATGTTGGGTATGATGAAGGTGGTCAATTGACAGAAGCAGTTCGCGTTAAACCCTATTCCATTATTTTGCTTGATGAAATTGAAAAAGCGCATCCGGATACCTTTAATATTTTATTACAAGTATTGGATGACGGTCGACTAACAGACAACAAAGGGCGGGTTGCAAACTTTAAAAATACCATCATCATTATGACCAGTAACATGGGTTCTGATTTGATTTTGGAAAATTTTGAAGACCTCGAATCCTTAGGAGATAAACATCGATCAGAAATTATTGAAACGACCAAGATAGAAGTGTTTGAAAAACTAAAAGAAAACCTAAGACCTGAATTCTTAAACAGAATTGATGATAAAATTATGTTTTTGCCACTCAACAAAGTAGAAATAAAAACTATTGCAGGAATTCAATTAAAAGGTTTAACTAAAAATCTCTTAAATCAGGGTATTACATTTGAAGCAAGCGATAAAGCACTAAGTTTATTGGCTGATTTAGGTTACGAACCGCAATTCGGTGCAAGACCTCTGAAACGGGTGATCCAAAAAGAAGTTATCAATGAGTTGGCAAAATTATTGCTCTCCGGAGATTTAATACAAGACGGTATCATTCATTTAGATACAGACAATAAAGGATTCACGTTCAACGGAAAATCTTCCGGTTCAGTCATTGAAATTCCATCCGATCGTCAGAAAAGAATTAATGAATTGACAAAAGCTGCTAAAGAAGTGGAAGATTCAACTAAAAATTTAAAAAATAAATCTTCTGAAAATTAAACTGCTTCTAAATTTTAAAACTTATAATAAGAATTCGTTCCTCGCTAAATTAAATTTCAGATTCAGATAGAAATTAATAATTTTACGCGATGGAAACAAAAGATAGCAACGGAAATATTCTTCAAAACGGCGATGCCGTTTTACTAATTCAAAATTTAAAAGTAAAAGGATTTTCAAAAGATCTCAAACGGGGTACGGTTGTAAAAAACATCCGTCTGACAGATGATCCGGATGCCATAGAAGGCAAAGTAGAAGGCAGTGTACTGGTTTTAAAAACTTGTTACCTGAAGAAAAAGTAAATTTTACCTCCACGAATGGAAGACGAATTGAAGAAAGAAGGATAGCTACGAATGCACGAATGAAGGACGAATTGAAGAAAGGAGGATAGCCACGAATGCACGAATGGAAGACGAATAAATTTAATAATACGATTCCCATTCGACTTTAATTCGTGCATTCGGCAAACGATTTCAATTCCCATTCGTCTTTAATTCGTGCATTCGTGGCAACTCTTCGCATTTCCATTCATGCATTGGTGGCATTTCTTCTATAGATTAGGTAGTAAATCAAAGCAACAATCACACTTCCACCAGTTAGATTTCCTAAAATTACCGGAATTAAATTTTTTGCAAAACCATACCAGGATATTACATCCGTATTTGATAAATCAGGAAAGGATTCTTTAAGTAACATGCCCATTGGGATCAAATACATATTGGCAATGCTGTGTTCATATCCACAAGCAACAAATGTTGTAACCGGAAAAACAATTACAAAAATTTTATCGATGATACTTCTGCCGGCCATAGCCATCCAAACAGCCAAACAAACCAATACATTGCAAAGCATCCCACTAAAAAATGCCTGCTGAAATGAAATGCTGCATTTTGTAATTGCAATTTTTACATATAACTGACCAATCGCCCCATCATTCATCTGCGGATGCTTTGACAAATAAACCAAACAAGCCAATCCACAGGCCCCAAGAAAATTTGATAAACAAACAATGGCCCAATTCCGTAGCAACTCTTTCATACTCAATTTTCCATCTGCCCATGCCATGACCAGCAAATTGTTTCCAGTAAACAACTCCGCACCGGCGACAATTACCAAAATCAAACCCAATGAAAAAACAAGGCCGGAAAGCAGTCGGGCAATTCCAAAACTTAGTGCGGAATCCGATAAAATGAGTACGTAAAACATGGCTCCCAAACCAATAAAGGCACCGGCCATAATGCCCAACATCATCATCGAAACAAAAGGAAGTCTTGCTTTAACAACTCCCAAATTTTCAACTCGCTCGGCAATTTCCTTTGGTGAAAATGCATCAAAACCATAAATTTCTTTCATAGCTACTTATTTATTCATCATTTTGTACACATCAAACCTGCATTCATTTGGATGATAAAGAAAATCAAAGCTAAATTTACACGAATATTAATTTAAAACAATTCAGATTATGGCTCATGCTGAAAACATAGATTGGAAACGCATTTTCTCCTTGCATTCCTTGTTGTTTATGGCATTGGGTGTATTCCTCGCTGCAATAGCATTCAAAGGATTTATGATCCCAAACCGCTTTCTGGATGGTGGCGTTACAGGATTGTCCATACTTTTACACGAATGGTTTCATTGGGACATTAGCTTTTTCCTGATTGTATTAAATATTCCATTTATATATATCGGTTACAGAAAAATAGGTAAAACCTTTGCCATTCAAACTTCCATGGCCATCTTACTCATGGTATTTTGTATAAACTTCATTGAAATCCAACCGATAACCCATGATAAGGTATTGATCGCCTTGTTTGGTGGTTTCTTTATAGGATTAGGAATTGGATTTGTTATAAAAGCTGGCGGGGTCATTGATGGAATGGAGATTATTGCAGATTACACCAATAAAAAATTAGGACTTTCAACCAGTGAAATTGTCATGTTTATAAATTCTGCTATTATTCTTGCTGCAGCATTTACATTTGGAATTGAAGTGGGCATGTATTCCATTTTAACGTATTTCACTGCTATGAAAACTTCAGACTATGTAGTGGATGGTTTTGAAGAATATACAGCCATGACCATAATTTCAGCAAAAGACGCAGAAATTAAATCCTGCATTGTAAATGATTTTGACAAAGCTATTTCAGTTTATAAAGGAGAGCGCGGTTACTTGCCGGGAAGTTTTGATATCAAATACGACTGTGAAATCATCGTCACCATCTTAACAAGACTTGAAATTCACCGCATCAAAACAGCCATACTGGAAATTGATCCGAACGCGTTTTTATATATCTCCTCGATTAAGGAAGTCAAAGGAGGTGTGATTAAACAAAAGTTAAAAAGGTAATTAATCAATATCCCGCTGCTAACGGATCTCAATTCCTGTAATATTTTATTACTTTTACAATACCTATGCCGCTTACGATTACCAATCAGGATATAATCAAGTATTACGATGAATGCGAAAGTGACTACAAACTGCTTTGGCATTTAGGAGAGCAATCTGCCTTACACTATGGCTTTTGGAAAGAAGATACCCGCTTGCTCCGGGACGCGCTTCGCAATATGAATGATTACGTGTTGGGCATTCTGAATCTGAAACCTGGAAATAAATACCTCGATGCCGGTTGTGGCATTGGCGGAACGGCCATGTATGCAAGTTCACTCTGTAAATGCACCGTCCATGGAATTTCTTTAAGTGAAAAACAAATTAATACCGCTAAAACTAAATCAGGATCTAAAAATTTGATTGGTTCGGTTGATTTCTCTGTTCAGGATTTTTGTAAAACGTCTTTTGAGTCGGCCAGCTTCGATGGGGTCTATGGCATAGAAAGCATCTGCCATGCCTTTGACAAAAAATCCTTTTTCCGTGAAGCGCATCGTCTTTTAAAACCAGGCGGGTATTTGGTGGTTGCTGACTTTTTTGAGTCAAAATCAGATATGGACCCGGATGAAAAAAACCTCATGGCCAAATGGGCTGAATCCTGGGCCGTTCCCTCTTTTTCCAATTTTGAAAATTTTATTCAGGATGCTGAAAATATTGGCCTGAAACTTGTTGAAAATAACAATATCAGTCAGGCAATCCAAAAAACTGCCCGTAGGCTCTATTATTGTTTTTTTCCTGGACTCATTTGTCATGGATTTTTGAGAATGTTCGGTCTTCGGAAAAAAACTCAGGGTAGAAACGTGTGGTCAACATATTATCAATATAAAAGCTTACAAAATAAATTGTGGGATTATCGTGTGATGAAATTTGTTAAAAATTAAATGCAACATGGCATCGTTTAGTTTACCAAGCAATCCCAAATTCGAAACATATAATTGCAAATTTTATGAATTCAAACCACCTGGATCTGAGCTTAAAGTCTATGCCCAGGTTTTAAAAGAAGCGATCCCTTCTTTAGATGATATGGTCTATCTTAAAAACGACTACGAACTGGCTCATGAATTGAGTTCAAGCTCTGCTTTGAAAGCAATTGAAATGGTTCGTTCAGATTCTGGATTTATCATTTACAAAGAATATTTTGATGGGATCCCCTTGGAAAATTATTTGACGAATAAAGAATTTAGCATTCCATTATTTCTCCAACTCGCAATACGGATTACTTCACTTTTAAAAGAATTACACAATAAAAAAATAATTGTAAAGGAATTTACGATTGAGAATATACTCATTTCACCTGAAAGTCAGGAAATGAGAATTTGTTGCATGGGGTCTTGCAGTAAATTAAGTCGCGAGCGCATCGAATACAATTCGGAGTTTAATTATTACGGTCCGCTTTGGCACGTTGCCCCTGAACAAACCGGACGCATAGGGCGTACCGTTGATTATCGTTCCGATTTTTATTCTTTAGGCGTTATCCTCTATCAACTTTTATGCTGGCGAAAACCCTTCAATTACACCGACAGTCTGGAATTAATTCATGCGCACATTGCTAAAAATCCGGTTGAACCAAAAGTAATTCAACAAAGCATCCCGGGTCCGATAAATGACGTCGTCATGAAATTAATGTCCAAAAATGCAGAAGATCGTTATCAAAGCGAAGAGGGCATTTTGGAAGATCTTGAACATTGTATCCAGGATTGGCAATTGCATGGAAGTATAAAACCTTTTGGTCTTGGTGAAAAAGATCAATCCAGTATTTTCAGTCTCTCCGAAAAAATGTATGGAAGAAATCAAGAACTAAAACAATTGATTTCTGCCTGGGACCATATCAAAGAAAATAATCTTGAATTATTTTTAGTTTCTGGTTATTCCGGAATTGGCAAAACGCGATTGATTAATGAAATACGCAAACCGGTTCTTGAATCAAACGGATATTTTATCAATGGAAAGTTTGACCAGTTTAATCGTGAAACTCCTTACAGCGCTTTTGGAATGGCCTTCAATGGCTTTATCCAGCAATTACTTTCTGAACAAGACGAACAAATCGCCTTGTGGAGAAATGCAATTAAAGAAAGTTTGGGAGATCACGTGGGCTTATTGCTGGGAGTGATTCCTGAATTGGGAATTCTGGTTGAAAATCAGGAAGCAATTTATGAAATTAGTCATGCTGAAGGTAAAAAACGTTTTTACAATGCCTTCGTTCAATTTTTAAATATTCTTGAAAACGAAAATCGGACCCTGGCTCTTTTTATAGATGATTTGCAATGGGCTGATTCCGGATCCTTAGAACTTATTCAGCATATCTTAAATAGTTCGCTGAAAAATATCCTGGTAATTGGTGCTTACCGTGACAATGAAGTGGATGAATCACATCCATTAATGATGACCTTAAAAATTCTGGAAAAAGATTTCAAAAAGCAAATTATCACTTTGCATTTGACAGATCTTTCACCATTTGATGTGAATAATTTAATTGCAGATTCATTGCATTTAAATACAAAAATTACAGAGGAGTTATCAAAAGCCATTCTAAGTAAAACCCGGGGAAATCCATTTTTCATCCGACAGTTTATGGAAAAAATGGTAGATGAAAAAAGAATCTACTACGATCGCAACATCCGAACCTGGCTTTGGGATTTGAAATCAATCCAATCTCTTGATATAACAGAATACGTTGTTGACTTAATTCTTACTAAACTTAAAAAATTAAGCGAACCAGCTCAGGATGTTATTTGTCTTGCAGCTTCTATAGGCAATTCCTTTGATTTTGATACCCTGGTAATAATTTCTGATAAAAAAGAAAATGAAGTTGCAGAATTGCTTTGGGAAATTGTTGAAGCAGACTTTATTAATCCGGTTGGACAGTGGAGAAAATATCACAGCAACCAGTTGTGGAAGGATTTTGAATTAGCTGAAAATTCCAAAACAAATTTCTCATTTCGATTTCAGCATGACAGGATTCAACAAGCTGCTTATGCAATGATTCCTGAATCTGAAAAACATGCAACACACCTTCGGATCGGTCGTACGCTCTTAGTGAAAATGCCTGAAGAAGAATTTGAAGAAAATCTCTTTGATGTTATCAATCACATAAATATTGGCCGGGATCTTATTGTATCCAAAAATGAAATTCAGGAACTTGCCGGTTTAAATTTAAGGGCTGCTAAAAAGGCATTCCGTAATAATGCCATTCGACCTGCATTAAATCACTATGCCATCGGCATGGAATTAATGGATGATAACCAAAATTCTGAATTGTTTAAAAATTTATTGATCGGTCGGTCCGAAAGCGAGTATTTATTAGGAAATTACTTTGCTTCAGAGGAATTGTTTAATAAAGCCTTGATTAATTCTGATTCTAAATTAAATCAAGCTGATATTCTTTGTAGAAAAATGGCGCTCTATGAAAACACACAACGCCATGAAAAAGCTTTAGAAGCAGCACAGCAAGGATTAAAATTATTGGGAATGCACCTGCCACTTAATGCAGGTCCGCTTACAGTAATGAAGGAATTGCTTACTGTAAAGTTTTTATTGCGCAATAAATCTACTTCTGACTTATTGTTTAATAAAAATATGGAATCTCCTGAAAAAATCATGATGATGAAAATTCTCATGAACCTATGGGGTCCCGTATATTTATTACAACGACAAAATTTATTGGCCTTTAAAATTTTGCGGATGGTAAATCTTTCCATCCGATATGGCAATTCAGTTGAATCTTCATTAGCCTTTGCATTTTATGGTTATGTCATCAGCGCGCAATTGAAAGATTATAAAGCTGGTTACGACTTTGCGAAACTAGGGATGACTTTGAATGAAAAATTCAATGATAAAACTTTGCGATCCAAAGTATTGGTCATTTCCGAAGGTTGTGTAGCCCATTGGCAATTGCCCTTTTCAAAATATCTGCAAAATTTGCGTGAAGCACATCAGGTCGGAGTTGAATCCAATGATATCATCTATGCCGGTTATGCCATCACCTTCTTAAATCGAGCGCAATTTTTAATGGGCGAGTCATTAGACAGTGTCTATGAAAAAATGCTTGGCTATATGCAATTCGCCAACAAAATTCAATCGCTGATTTCGTTGCACCAAATGATGGCCTGGATGCGAATAACAACAGACTTGCTTCAAAAACCAGCCACTAAATCCGTTTTTGGCGATTATGTTGATGATAAAGCACAGGATGCCTTTTATGAGCAATTGCTCATGGAAAAAAATATTCCACTGACGCTGGTAAATTATACAATTGCAAAATCATTTTACTATTATATTTTAGCTGATTACAAGCAAGCATTGGCCTACACAGAACGATCAGTTCCTCATTTGCCAGCTGTCTTGGGTCTTCCGGAATGGCCTGAACATTTTATTATAAATTGTTTATCATCTTTAGCCATTCAATTAGAAGGGCATCCCTTAAGCAAAGCCCAATTAAAAGCATTTAAACAGTCGTTTAAATTACTTGAAGTTTGGGCTCACGAATCTCCTTTTAATTACGAATCAAAATATTTACTTGCCCTGGCTGAGTCACAATTACTCAATAATAATAAAACAGAGGCAAAACAAAATTTCAATAAAGCCTTGGTGTCTTCTCAGAATGCCGGCATGAAATACATGACCGCTCTTATATATGAGCGGATAGCGGCAATGTATGAACGAGAAAAAGAAACAGAATTAGCAGAGCGAAATTTAAATTTTGCAGTTTTGGAATATCAGGATTGGGGTGCACTGGCAAAAGTACATTCACTTCAAAGAAGATATTCGTTTCTTGAAGCCAAAACTGCTGCAAAGGATGCAGCTAAAAAACCTATCAGCTCGAGTTCACTTGACCTGCAAAGTGTTTTAAGAGCGGCAGCATCTCTTTCTGAAGAAGTGGTGCTTGAAAAATTATTGGAAAAACTATTGCTGATTGTAATTGAAAATGCAGGCGCACAAAATGGGTATCTGCTGCGTCCAAGAGAAAATAAAATATTTCAGGATGCGAATAGCAAACTGGAAAACAACAATGTGTGCCTCATTAAGTCAATTCCACTAGACGAAGTCCGGGATGTTTCACATGCTATAGTTCGAAAAGTACACAA
The DNA here is from genome assembly GCA_016714025.1 of Saprospiraceae bacterium. NCBI lineage: Bacteria > Pseudomonadati > Bacteroidota > Saprospiria > Saprospirales > Saprospiraceae > Saprospiraceae bacterium. The sequence continues at coordinate 673,504 of JADJOB010000002.1, forward strand.
CACACGGACTCCCATTACCATTGATGATGTAAGGCAAGATCCACTTTATTCAAGTGATAAGGATCTCATTCATTTAAAATCAAAGTCCGTTTTATGTTTTCCAATTATGAGTAAAGGGGAAATGACGGCAATTCTATATTTGGATAATGCTGCCAGTACCCATGCATTTACCCGAAATCGCATGGAAATTTTAAATTTACTCAGCGGTCAAATTGCGGTTTCCATTGAAAATGCACAGTTATATCAAAATTTGGAACAAAAAGTATTAGAGCGTACTTCTACTATTGAAAAACAAAAAGTGCTGCTCGAAGATGAAAAGCAAAAAAGTGAGTCTCTCATACTAAATATTTTGCCTGATGAAATTGTTGCCGAATTAAAAAACAATGGAAAATCTAAACCCCGTCGTCATGAAAGCGTAACCATCATGTTTACTGATTTTGAAAAATTTACCATGATGTCTGAAAAATTGACTCCGGAAGAAATTGTTGAAATTGTGGATCATCATTATAAAGGCTTCGATAAAATCATTGAAAAATATAAAATTGAAAAAATCAAAACGATGGGAGATGCTTACATGTGTGTAAGTGGTTTGCCGCGTTTCAATGAAGAACATGCTGCAAATGCAATAAAAGCAGCCATTGAAATTCTAGAATTTGTAAATGAATATAACCAACAAAGGGAACTTCAAAATTTACCCTACTGTCAAATTCGGATCGGACTCCATACTGGTCCTGTTGTGGCGGGTGTTGTAGGTCTTTATAAATTTGCTTACGATATCTGGGGAGATTCTGTCAACACGGCATCCAGAATGCAAAGTGTGGGTGAACCCGGAAAAATAAATATTTCATCCACTACTTACGAACTGGTTAAAAATCAATTTGAATGCACCCATCGTGGAAAAATTAAAGTAAAATACAAGGATGAATTAGATATGTACTTTGTTGATAATTCTAAATATTAGTATTCAATTTCAAAAGAATAAATATGGCAACTTCTAAATGGACCGATGAATTACTGGACAGGATGCGTCATCAAGGCGATCCCCTGGCAGACCGGGCAGCAAAATTGTTATGGGAAAATCGCAACAGCAAGGAAATACTTGAAGAATTAAGAATTATCAGTCGAAATCACCATGTAAATAACTTAAAAAATGTCAAACCACTTCTTGATTATTTTCAGGAAACGGAAAATGTTAAAGTGAGTCCTGAAGAAATTGAAGCATTTCGAATTTCTGCCAAACTATTTAATAATTATGGCTTTCGGTTTTGTGGCTTATTGTTTTTTAAAGCTTTGCCAACCGGTTATATGTGTCCAAAACCAGGACATGTTTTAGAAAGCACCAAACTGTTGGTAAATTATGCGGCACGACGCGTAATGGAAACAGCGCAATTTGTATTTGCTGTCAATAATGCAAATTGGTACCAATCCGGAAATCCAGGTTTAGAATCTATACAAAGAGTACGCTTAATGCATGCGGGCATGCGTATGGCTCTGTTAAATGACTCACGGCCTGATAAAAAATGGAACATGGAATTAGGTGTTCCTATTAACCAGGAAGATTTGTGTTTGACAAATCACTTGTTCTCGTTAGCAATGATTGATGGACTGGATCAAATGGGTGTGCATCTTACTAACGAAGAGCGCAATGCCATTTTTATAACCTGGCAACGCATCGGTCAAAGCATGGGAATTAGTCCTGAATTGTATTCCAACAACATGGAAGATGGCATGGACCAATTTAAAACCATCCTTAAACGTCAATCCGCTGCTGAAAACCCTGATGGACCCATCCTGACTAAGGCCTTGCTCGAAAGCATGAATGAATTGCTAAGAACTAATATTTCATTAGAGCGCTTAGAAGATCTAACCATTTATTTTTTAGACGATAAAAGGAGTTGGAAATCACTTGGCATGCATAAACCAACAATATTTGATCGGATTTTTGATGCCATCGTTCATTTTTTAACCTCACTCAAAATCTGGCAATGGATTTTCAATCATAACAACAGTTCGATTAAAGGAGGATGGTTTACCCGAATAATAAATTATTTCCTGGCCAAACGATTTAACCTTGAAGAACATTTAAGCCGGTATCCAAAAACCAACTTATTAGAATCAATAACTAAAATCATCCTGGTAGAATTGTCAAAAAAGGATTTACAGAATCCAACTTCTCCTAACTCCGGTGTCGATACATTAGTGCCAGGTAAAAAATTCTTTATGTCAGACGAACTCTATAAAGAATGGGATCTGGGATCTTATGAAATGGATATCAATCCAAAAGATTTATAAATATATACATCGCACACAAATAAAACGACTTATTCTACATGAGTAAAGCAATATCTAAATGAACATCAGTAAATTAAAAAATTATCTGACGGCTAAACTCAAATCAGACTTGCCAAAAAATCTGACATACCATGGTTTACATCATACCATGGAAGTGTTGGATGTTTGCAATCAATATATCAAGCGTTTGCATATTTCTGCGGAGGATGCCTATTTACTACGCACCGCTGCCCTCATCCACGATATTGGTATTATGTGGACTTACAATGGCCATGAAGAAGCATCTGTACGATATTCAAAAGAAATTTTACCAGCATTCGGATATTCCAAAACTGACCTTGCTAAAATTGAACGCATGATATTAGCCACTCAGATTCCTCAAAAACCTAAAAATATATTGGAGAAAATAATTTGCGATGCAGATTTAGATTACCTGGGTACTAAAAACTTTTATAAAACAGGGGAAACGCTTTTCAAAGAATTTATAGCGTATAAAGTTATTGCAAATGAAAAGGAATGGGATGCACTTCAAATTCGCTTTCTAACCAATCACCACTACCATACAGACTTTGCAATTAAAAACAGAGAACCTTTAAAACAGAAATTTTTACAGGAGCTTAAAACCAAGTGGAATATTGCTTGATATTTGCTACATGTATCACAAATTGTCGCCTTCATAAACTTGTTCTTTCAACTGGTTTAGTTCTAATATAAAATCAAATCGACATTCGATTCATTTGTAGATAACTAAAATCTAAGTGGTCTCATAATAATTGAGATCCTTTGCAAAACTCTCTTTAAGATACCAGGTCGATAAGGCACTTAATAGCAAACAAGTAAGTCCTACAACCCAGCTTGCAAACGATATATTGTATTGACCCATTAAATAGTTAAACGATAGTGTAATGGGAATTACTGCCCCTCTTACAAAATTTGGTACCGTTGTCGTAACTGTAGCTCGGATATTGGTGCCAAATTGCTCTGACGCTACGCTTACAAAAAGTGCCCAAAATCCGGTAGCAATCCCTAGCATAAAACTTAAAAAATAAAATTGTTGCGAACTGATTCCCCGCACATTTAAATAAATTAGCATTAAAATAAATGTAAGGAATAAATAAGTAAAAATAACCTTTCGCCTGCTTCGCCAAACCTGACTCAACCACCCGGAAATAAAATCACCAATAGACAATCCAATATAGGAATACATGATTGCATCCCCTGTTGAAATTGGATCCGCAACTTGCATGGTTGCAGCAAATTTAGCGGAAAACTTTACCAATATTCCAATTACAAACCAAACCGGCAGGCCTATTAAAATACATGCCAGATATTTAAAGAAAATAGCTCGCTTTTGAAACAACATTAAAAAATTACCCTTCTTGATATACTTTTCGTCCCGAAGCTTTTCAAACAATCCACTTTCAAAAGTACCAATTCTGAAAACCAATAAAACCAAACCTAAAACTCCTCCTACAATATAAGAAATTTGCCAATCCCATTGTTTCGCTACCAAATTTCCTGCAACCGCTCCTAATGCGCCTGCCGAAACAACGATCATGGTGCCCCAACCTCTGTTTTCCTTGTCGATGATCTCTGAAATTAAAGTAATAGCCGCTCCTAATTCACCACTCAATCCAAACCCCGCGATCAATCGTACAAATTGGTATTGGTGAATATCGGTTACATACGCATTTGCAATATTTGCTAACGAATAAATCAAAATGGAAGAAAATAAAATTGATTTGCGACCAATCTTATCTCCCAAAATTCCAAACACTACACCACCAAGTAACATGCCTCCCATTTGCCATAAAAATAAAATATAATCATAGCGTATGACATCTTCCGGAGATAAGCCCAAACCTTTTTCCAATGACTCTTTTCCAATGATATTAAATAATTGCAAGTCGTATATATCAACAAAATAACCCAAAGCAGCTACCAATACCGGAATATTGAACAGGATACTTCTTAATTTACTTTTTTGATGCTGCATTACGTATAGATTTGTTTTTATAAAATTTGTTCACCCTTTAAAACTAAAAATTTATAAGCTTGGAAAATCTTCCTTCAAGAGACAATATATTAAACTATCTAGAAACTGTCCATTATAAAAATAATTTTCTCTGAAATAAGCTTCTTGAATAAATCCATGATGCTCCAATAAAGTTTTAGAAGCAATGTTTTCAGGATTGACATTTGCCTCGATGCTGTGCAATTTGAGTCCATCGAAACCATAAGGGATAATGGTCTGAAATGTCTCTTTCATAATACCCTGCTTTTGGTATTTTGGTGAAAGCATATAACCAATTTCACCTCGGTGGTTTGCTGTATCTATACGCCAAAATCCAATCGTCCCGATAATTTCGTCTTCCGGCTTTATCGTAATTCCCCAGGAAATGCCTTCGTTGAGCAGTAAACTATCATCTATTTTTTTTATCAGCTCCAATCCGTCTTTTTCACTTGTTGTAAATGGTCTGTCTATGTATTTCATAACCAAAGGATCAGATCGCAGTGCATGAATTGCTGCAGCATCCCTTTTTAAAATTCTTCTGAAGCGCAATCGTGCAGATTCTAATTCAGGAAATGGATAAAAATTTAACTCGAGCATGATGGCAGGTTGAATGAACGATTCAAAGATTTTTCGCTTAGTTTAATTGTTGATTGGGTATTTAAAGAATCTACAAATGAATAATAAAAAGATCTGGCTTATTAAGTTAGCTGCATTGGTGAACTCATTTGCTTTCTGCAATACGGTTTACTTCAAATGCATCTATTCTGTTAATTTATATCGCTCCTTCAAAATTCCTAAATGATGCATGGTGTGTCCTAATAAAATATAAGCAATTGCCCTGGCAGATACCGGACCATCCGCAATAAACTTGCTGCAATCTTCCGAAATCGTTTCAAATAACTTCAAATTGCTTTCGCGAACGGCTTTAAATTCTTCCAAAATATTTTCAAGGCTTCTTGAACTTACGTCCGCATTCGCCGCATATAAATTTTCATCAACGCTGGGTAATGGGGACTTTGAATCTCTCCGTGCCGCTACAAGAGCGCGGTATCCCATCACCCGCTCGGTATCAATAATATGCAATAACATTTCCTTTACGGTCCATTTTTCAGGAGCATACCGGAAATTCTCATGATCCCCCTGATATGTTTTAAATTGATTGTAAGTCTTCTCCGTATTTGCTCTGCTTAATTGAATGATGTCTCCTTCCGGAACCAATTGAATGTATCTTAAAAAATAGTCTCTGTGTTCGTTTGGATTTGGTCTTTGCATTTTTTACTTATTTTAATATTAGATAGATTCATTGTCTTCTTGCACAGTTTTCAAACGATAACTCAATGCACCACTTGGACAACATTTAATTTGATTGACAAGCGCATCGGCATTTGCATTGGATGCAATAATCCAAGGCCTTTCTTTTGGATGGTATACGGCGGGTAACATGCGTACACAAATTCCGGAATGAATGCATAAATCCGGTTTCCAAATTATAGTAATTTCATTGTTGCTGTATTCAAGTTTTTTCTCCATTTCTGAATTGAACTATTGGAATGAATTCATTTTACTTTTTAATTTTAAAAAATAAAATTTTGAAACAATTTCTGCGTTAAATGATTTTGATATTTAAATTTCAGTTTGAAAAACATATCAAATATATTAAGCGGTTTATTAATTTTTTGCATATTTAGTTCGTGCAGCAAAAATGCTCCACAATGTAAAGAACAAATTAAAGCAGATTGCATCTGTACCATGGATTATAATCCTGTTTGTGGTTGCAATCTAAAAACGTATCCTAATGCATGTTCAGCACAATGTTCTGGAATATATGAATTTAAAGCCGGGAAATGCCCCCAGTAAAACATATTATAGATATCTGTTTATACTTAGTATAGATAGTCTAAGTTTTATACATAGCGTGGATAAGTATATGATCGCAGATATTTATACAGCTTATTGAATGATATACTTTTACATATATTAATTATAAAATATTAAAAAAGGACAAAAATTAACAAAAAATCAGGGTAAACCCTGATAAAAATCAGGGTTTACCCTGATTGACAATTCAAAAAGTACTCGTATTTTTGCCTTATTCTTCCCGCACATATCCGTCCCGTTTTTAGGAACAGATTAATACATCTTTAAATATACAGCTAATGCATCTCGTAAAAAACCATTTTTGGGCATTGTTATGCCTTGTATTCAGTTTCGAACTACTCGCGCAGCAAGTTCCTGAATTAAAAGTCCAGTTTAAGGACTTAAGTAAATACTCTAAAGTGGCCCTTCAGGTAACTGAAGCCCGCAATTCCGTCGGGGTATTCCAAAATACGCAACCCCTTCGCCTGAGCCAAAGCTCGGAAACTCATTTTAAAACCAGTCTGGATGGTAAGTACCAGCTATTGGATGTTCTTCAAACAGAAACGCAAAAATTACTTTTAAATAGACCTGAACAACTTACGCTGGTAATCCCAACCAATTCTCAAGAAATTATCAAACTAGACCTTGTACGTGTCAATATATTGGCTGAGGGATTTCATGTTTTTACATCAGATCAGCAAAAGTTGCCATACAATTATAAAGAAGGTGTTTATTATCGCGGGATCATTCAGGGTCGTGAAGAAGGAACCATGGCATCCATTAGTATTTTTGAAAACCAAATCATTGGAAGTATTTCGGATGATTATGGCAATTTGGTAATTCAACCAAATAAAGACACTCCAGGTCAAATGATATTGTTTTATGATCGCGATATCAAGCAGTCTTTTAATTATGAATGTTTGACAGATGATGCAAATACTGTGGTAAAACCCATCGAACAAAGAGGAATTCAAGCTGCAGGCGATTGTGTTAGAGTATATGTTGAATGTGATTATGCTTTATATGTAAATAAAGGAAGCAGCAAAACAGAAACTGTAAACTGGATTTCGGCTGTATTTAATAATCTGGCAACATTGTATGCCAATGAAAGCATCAATACTGCAATTTCTGAAGTGTTTGTTTGGACCAGTCAGGATGGTTATAGTAAAACGGATTCTTATACCGCATTGACACAATTTAGAAATGCACGTACAACATTTAATGGAGACATCGCACATCTTGCTGCTTTAGGTGGCAGTAACATTGGAGGAATTGCCTGGTTGGATGTTTTATGTTCTTCTTATAAATATGCTTATAGCAATATTTACGCTTCATATTCAAATGTACCAACGTATAGTTGGACTGTAGAAGTTATGACTCACGAAATGGGTCACAATCTTGGTTCAAATCACACGCACTGGTGTGGATGGACCGGTGGAGCATTGGATAATTGTTATACGCCTGAAGGAGGTTGTTCAAAAGGACCCGCCCCAACAAACGGCGGAACCATTATGAGTTATTGCCATTTAACCGGTTATGGTATCAATTTCAATAATGGATTTGGTACACAACCTGGAAATAAAATCCGTGCAGAAGTTGCAGCGGCAACCTGCCTTGGAACCAGTTGTGGCGGAGGTGGCTGTAATGCTCCAACCGGATTAAATATTACCAATATTACACAAACAACTGCTACAGGAAATTGGAACGCCGTTTCCGGTGCAACGTCTTATACGTTTGAGTATAAAACTAACGCTGGTACCACCTGGACCACTGCAAATACCAGTAACACCAGCTACAACATGACTGGTTTAACAGCAAACACACTTTACAATACGAGAGTAAAAGCTACCTGCTCTTCTGGTTCATCTAATTACAGTTCAACAGTAAATTTCACCACCAGCAGTTCTGGCTGTGGAACTCCTACTGGTTTAGCCGTTACCAATATTACACAAACAACTGCAACCGTATCCTGGAACGCAGTTTCCGGTGCTTTGTCCTACAATTTTCAATATAAATTGACATCCAGTCCAACCTGGAGTCAATCAAACTTTACCAGTACCAGTGTAAGCTTGACAGGTATGTCTCCAGCTACAAGTTATGATGTACGTGTTCAAACTGTTTGTGCCGGATCAACCAGTGCATTCAGCAACACCGTAACTTTTGTGACACAAGCAAGCAGTGGATATTGTACTTCACGAGGTAATAATTCAAATTACGAATGGGTAAAACGTGTAAACTTAGGAAGCATTGATCGAAATTCAGGTAAAGATGGTGGTTACTATGATGCAACGGCATTAGTTACAGATGTAAGTAAAAGTTCTACATACACCATTAATTATCAAGCTGGATCAACAGGTGGTTCCGGGACCTTGTATTGGAGAGTTTGGATTGATTTTAACAACAACAATTCGTTTGCTGATGCCGGCGAGCAAGTGGTGTCAGTAGCTAACAAAAGCTTGAATTTACTAAGTTCAAACATAACCATTCCAAGTGGAGCCGCTACTGCAAAAGTGCGTATGCGTGTTTCTGTAAAATATGGTGGTTACGCCAGTTATTGTCAAACCTTTGCGTATGGTGAAGTGGAAGATTATTCTGTAAATATCAAAGCAGCAGGTACTTTAGTAAATCCAAACAATACACAAAATGTAATCGATGAAATTTCTTTGTATCCAAATCCATTTTCAAACAATTTCAATTTGGAATTTAATGCTAATGTGGATCAGAAAGTTCAATATTTAATACTTGATCCTCTTGGACGTTTAATTAAAGAAGAGTCCATGGATGCTGTTCAAGGCCGCAATACATTTAAAATTGAAACTGGAAATTTAGTTCCATCAACCTATCTCATTCAAATAAAATCATCCAATGAAAGCTATTATCGCAAGATGATGAAACTTGAATAATCAGATTTAAACAGGGATTTTTTTATCTCATTTCTGAAAATCTGTTCGTCCCAAACGAACAGATTTTTTTTTTTTAAAAATCAATAATCGCATTGTACCATTTCCCTTTAGACTTATTTTCTAAAGACTAAAACTCCTTTCTTACATATATCCTTCGTATTATAACCAGTCTAACCTCGGCGGGACGCCTTCGGTAACTGCCTTGTCCATTCAAATCTATTTCTAAAAATTATTTATAGCATTAATCAATTACATGATTGCAGAATTGCAACATTGCAGTATTGCAGAATTTCCCTAAAGACTTCTTCTCTACAGACTAAACTTCTTTCAAGCACTTATCCTTCAAAAGTCATCCAGTCCTACCTCGGCGGGACGCCTTCGGTAACTGCCTTGTCCATTCAAATTTCTTTCTAAAAATTAATTACAGCAGAATTCAATTATAGGATTTCAGCATTGCAGAATTGCAACATTGAAGCATTGCAACATTTCCCTAAAGACTTCTTCTCTACAGACTAAACTCCTAAAAACGACCTCTACCAAACATACTGCTTTTTATTCATCAACAATGCTTCGCCTGTGAAACACTGCTCTCCGGTTGATTTATCAAAAATTGCGCAATCATATAAGACGCGGTTTTTTTCCGGAAATACTTCTTTAACTGTAATTACCGCTTCGTAATCTGTTTCAACAAACATGGGTTTTAACCATTGCATGCTTTGTTTCAGATAAACATGTCCGTCAGCTTTCCAAAGTGCACCAAATATTTTAGTAAAAACAGATCCACCTAAAAATCCGTGGATAATATTTCTGCCAAAAATGCTGGCTTTTCCTGCTTCCGGATCAATATGCAAAGGATTTACATCTCCTGAAACTTTTGCATATAAATTAACATCTTCCTGTGTATATCGGAAAATATGGCTGAATTGATCTCCTATTTGTAGCATTTTAACGTTTATTAATATATTCTTTACAGTCGCCCTTGGCTGTTGTAGTAAATTTGCAGTGCAATAATAAGAATTCTAAAAAATAAAATTAAAGTATCATGGCAACTAACGGAAACAATTCAAAAAACATGGTAGATTTAATGGTTGAGAACCAAACAAAATTGGTAGATCAGGCCGTTGAAGCAACCAAAAAATTAACCAAAGACATCCCATTTGTAAATGAGACATTGGACAAAGGCAATAACTTATTCAAGACGAATTTACAAAATCAGGCTAGCTTTATTAATAAAACAACTGAAACGATTTCAGAAAGCACAAACGAAATGAACAAAAACACTGAGTTTGCAAAGAATTATTTCGAACAATGGTTTGAAAACCAAACGAACTGGGCTAAAAACATGTTTTCAACAAATCCTATTTCGTCAAATGGTTTTAGTACCAACCCGACTGATTGGATGAATACATGGCAAAATTGGATGACTCAAGCACAGTCCAATATGCAAACAAACCCATGGAATCATATGATGAATCAAAACAACTTCATGAATTTTCAAGGTAAAATGAATGATGGCGTTCATCAATGGGGACAATATGTTAAACAATACATGGATTTGATGAACAGTGGAAATGGTGATTGGTGGAAAGGTATTTCAAATATCACTGCAGCTGATTCTTATAAAGGAATGAATCACATGGCAGATAGCTTGAATAAATTCTATGAAATGTGGCTTCCAATGTTTAAAAGCATTCAGGAAAAGAGTTTCAATTTGGATGTATTCAAACAAAATTTAAGTCCTGAAAAATATAAAGAGTTTATCGATAAATTCTTCAGCTTTATGCCAGAAGATTCCCGCAAAGCATTTGACCAAATGAATCACAATTTCGTTTCTTACATGAAACAAATGAGTGAAGCTGGTTTAAAAAATTATCAAGGTTTCAAAACTGGTTTGAATTCAAATCCGTTTGCAAATACAAATCCATTTAATCAAATGATGGATATGTATGTGAACTGGAGAAATGCAATGACTGAAGCGGTATCTCCATTATCTAAATTGGTTGAAGAAAACAGCAATGTTAAAAATGCAAAAGTTTGGAATGAAATTTATGACCAAATGATGCAATTCAACATTAAGAATAATGAACTGCAATACATGATGTACCAACACGGTATGAAAGTAATGGAAGATGTTGCTGTAGGTGTTGCACAGAAAATAGAAAAAGGAGAAAGTTTTGACAGCATCGTTAAAGTTTACCAGGACTGGTTAATGAAAGGTGATGAAAAATTCAGCAGCTTATTTAATAGTGACGAATACAGTAAATTGATGACCGAGGTTAGTAGCCTTCAGTCAAAAATTAAAATGGAAATGGATAAGCAAATGGAAAAAATGTTTTTTGTAAATCTTCCGGTAGCAACCCGTACTGAAATGGATGAAGTATATAAAAACATTTATGATTTGAAAAAAATGTATAGAAATTTGGAACGCGCAATGGGTGCTGAATCAACAGAAGAAGCAAAACCTGTTTCCAAGAAAAAATAAGAGATTCACAATGAATTTGAAAAAAGCCCGGCCATTCATCCGGGCTTTTTTATTTTTGCAAACTAATTTAAAAACATGATCAATTCAAGTGCGATTTATGATGAGCTTCTTTCAGTAAGCGGCAAAATTCAAAAAGGTTACGACACCTTAAAAGATATTGAAACCGTTGAAGTGGGTACCGCCCCAAAAGAACTCGTATGGGAATGCGATAAGGTTAAACTCTATCATTACATCCGGGAATCTCCTGCTAAATGTAAAATTCCGGTACTCGTTTCATTTGCCATTATGAATCGTCACGATGTATTGGATTTACAGCCAGATCGCTCCTTGATTAGAAAACTAATGGAAGAAGGATTGGATATCTATATTATGGATTGGGGATATCCTACTCGCGCTGACCGCTACTTAACTATGGAGGATTATATTTTGGGCTATTTAAATGATGCCATTGATTTTATCCGCAAGCGTCATAAAGTACCTAAAATCCATAAAATGGGAATTTGCCAGGGCGGATTATTCAGTATGATTTATGCTGCAATTCATCCGGAAAAACTTCAAACATTGAGTACTTATGTAGCTCCTTATGATTTCAGGGATGCAAATTGCAACATGCTGTATAAGTGGACCAAATATGTTGATGTGGACACTATGGTAGATTCAAATGGCTTGATCAGTGCCGAAATGCTAAACAGTGCATTCAGTATGTTAAAACCCAGCATGGAATTATCTAAATTTTTTGGAGTCATGGACATGATGGGCGATAAGGACAAATTAATGAATTACCTCCGCATGGAAAAATGGAAAAATGATTGCCCTGACCTTTCTGGTGAAATGTACCGCAAATACATCAAGGACCTTTTCCGTGATAATAAATTGATTAATGGTAATTTCGAGTTGGATGGTAAAAAGGTAGACCTTAAAAAAATGACCGTTCCCTTCTTGAATATCTATGCCACCGAAGACAATATCATCCCAAATGAATCAACAAAGGCAGTAATGGATCATATTGGAAGTACCGACAAGCAGCTTTATGCATTTCCAGGTGGACATATCGGGGTATTTGTTGGGGCAAAGTCACAAAAAGAACTGGCTCCCAGTGTTGCAAAATGGGTGATCGAACGATCCTAAAAATGCTTCCTGCTGTTAGGTAAATTGGCCTACAGTCTTAAAATCTGATGAAATATGCTCTCGCATTGAGGCGAAGCCGCATAGGACTACCCAGGTTCCTGCTAACATCTTTCAACCTATAACTATCAACTATTTCATTGCTCACAGAGACGCAAAGAACCACTCAAGTTCCTACTAACACCTATCAACCACCAACTATCAACTAGTTTATTGCTCACAGAGACGCAAAGAACCACTTAGGTTCCTACTAACACCTATCAACCAACAACTATCAACTATTTTATTGCACGCAAAGGCGCAGAGTCGCAAAGAACCACTCAAGTTCCTACTAACACCTATCAACCACCAACTATCAACTATTTTATTGCTCACAGTGACGCAAAGAACCACTCAAGTTCCTACTAACACCTATCAACCAACAACTATCAACTATTTTCCAAAAATGTTCCACGTGGAACATTTTGCCAGGCATTAATTTAAAAAGGGGTTTGTCAGTTTCTCTTGGCCAATGGTTGTTGCTCCCCCGTGGCCTGGATATACCATAACCTGATTTCCTAAGGGATACAATCTGGTTTTGATACTATTAATTAGTGTATCGTAATTACCTCCTGGCAGGTCTGTTCTCCCTATACTCCCTTCAAACAAAACATCACCCCCAATCACAAAGTTCTTCTCCCCATTGTAAAAGCACAAACTCGCCGGACTGTGGCCCGGAGCCAAAATACAGCTAAGATTTGCATTACCCAGTGTAATGATTTGATTATCAACTAAATAAACTGATGAATGCTGTGCTTTTTCATACGGAACGCCATACATTTTTGCTACAATCTCTGCAGACTCCAGCACGGGCAGCTCACCAGAATGCATTTCGGCCAACAATCCATATTGCTCAAAAATGAATGAGAGTCCTAAAATATGATCTATGTGTGCATGGGTAAGTAAAAGTCTCTTCAGAGTAATCCCAGTATCACTAATAAAACGCTTTAACTCCTGTCGCTCCCCTGCATTTGAACACCCGGGATCTATAACGATTCCTTCCAAAGCATCGTTATATAAAATATACGTGTTTTCAGAAAATGGATTAAAGCAGAAGGATTTTATATGCATCGAACTAAGTATTTTGCATCAGTAATGAATGTCAGTTGTAAAATAGTATTAACGATTCTGGGAATGATAGTGTTCAGCGCAATTTCGAAATCCCAGAATGCGGCTGAAGTATTTGGCAAAAATAAAGTCCAATACAATGAAGATCAATACGACTGGTGGATTTATGAAACAAACAACTTTGTGTATTACTGGTATGGTAAATCCAGAAACCCCGCACAATTCATTATAGAAATTGCTGAATCAGAAAATAACTATGTCCAAAAATTATTTGAATACCATTTAAAAGATAAAATTGAGATTGTTTTATATGCAGATGCATCCGATCATGCGCAGTCTAATATTGATTTAACCGGCATATTAAATGAAAAAAATTGGAATTCTTCCCCTAAAATAAAGGATCAAAAAATATTACTCTACTTTACCGGTAATCATCAACAACTAAAAAAAGATCTACGTAGTGGTATTGTGCAAATTTATTTCAACTCCATGTTCTCCGGAACGGCTTTGCAGGAAGTCGTTCAAAAAGTGATTTCATTGAAATTACCTGAATGGTTTGAAAAAGGATTGATTGAATATCTTGCTGAAGGATGGTCTGCTAAAGATCAATTAGAATTATCAGAAAAATGGAAACAACGAAATTTTAAAAAATTTTCATCTAAATATCCAGAATTGGCTGGAAAATCCTTTTGGCATTTTCTTACGAATACGTATGGCGAACAATCCATTTCAAACTGGTTGTACATGACCCGGATCCAAAAAGAATTGGGTGAAGCTGCTCAGGCTGTTTTCTCTCAAAGTTTTTCAGATCTCCAAATGGAATGGTATAACTATTACAAAAATAGCAGCGCAGGTAAAAATACCGATGATATTAAACAAACTGCAAATTTTAAATTGCATCCTGAAGAAAAAATTATTTCACTCTTCGATACTGAAAATCAAGTCATCCTTGCTACTCAACAAAATGGTAAGACACGCCTTTTATCATACGATTTGATCACAAAGAACAAAACATGTCAATTTAAAAAGGGGAGCCGGTCAAAATTATATCAATCAGATTATAATTATCCGCTGTATGCGAAATCAAATGAAGATTTGAGAGAATTTTACTTTTTTGAAAAAAGAAATCGCGTGTATGTACGAATCGTAGATCCAAAAACAAAAAATAAAACGGACCTCAAGTTTCCAGAAGACATCCAACGTATTTATAAAGCCAGTGTTTTAAATAAAAACGAACTTTTACTTTCAGCTAATAATTCAGGTTATTCTGATATTTTCATTTTCAATTTAAAAACCAGACAATACAAAAAAATTACGGATGACATTTGGGATGATCTGTGCGTAAACAAAACAAATAAATCAAATAAAATATACTTTTGCTCAAACCGGCCTGACTCCAATGTCCTTGTAAAAAAAGTAGATAGCATTCTTCCACTAGACAATTTTAAATTATTTGAAATTGATTTAAGTCAAGGTCCAGATAAAGCACAAATAAATAAGGTCCTTGATTTGCCAAACTATTCAATTGAATATTGGCAAGAGTTTAATTCAGATCTTATCATTAAAGCAAAACATGGACTTGAATCCAATTGGTTTTTATTTAAAGAAAACAAACTTTATAACATTAACTTCAATGAATCGGTAGAATTCGTATATACTTTAGATGCAGAAAAAACGGTTTTAATAATTCCTATAAAACCTTCTCAATACGCATTTAAAATAATTCCAACGGCTGAAATTCAATTGAATGCTTACTCAAGCGATGAAATCATAACTAAAAAAAATAGTCTTGATAAATCCAAAGATACTCTGATAGAAAACAATCAATCACCGATTACATTCCAGTCAAAATTTGGAGATCCACCAAGCATTAAAAATATTTTATCTGAATTTTATACAAAAAAACTTACGGTAACAAATCCTGGTAAAAGAACCATTCAAACTATTTTATCAGATAAATATCCAAACATAATAGATTTCAATTCAAATCTTGCCATTGCATATCGCAAACGATTTACCATAGAAGAATTGAGTTCTACGGTAAATAATGAAGTTCTCTTTTCAGGACTAAATACGTTTAGCGGATCCTCAGCCAATTATGAACCGCCCACAATTGGAATTCTATTAAAAGCAAAAATTTCTGAAATATTCGAAAATCATTCATTCGAAGGGGGAATTAGAATTCCTACTAATTTCAATGGCATTGAATCTTATGTACTTTTTGAAAATAGAATCAAGCGAATGGACCAAAGCTATGCATTCTATTATAAAACCAATACAGATCTTTCCGGTAACGGATTTGGCTCTAATATTAAAAAACAAACAAATACAGTATTGTTAAATCACCAATTAAAATTTCCCTTTGACCATTACAATGCTTTGAAAGCAATCACAACGATCAGAAACGATCATACCCAATACCTATCAACAAATCCTGCAACCTTAGAAGACAGCATTGATCAATATCAACAACGAATTGGCACACGCCTTGAATATGTTTACGATAACGCGATTGATGTCTCCTTAAATATAAGAAACGGATGGCAGGCAAAATTCTTCCTGGAGTTTTCAAAAAGATTTTCTCTGAATGCTCAAGATAAAACCAAATTTTATACGGGTGCATTGTGGCTTACTGGATTTGACATCAGATACCACTTGCCCGTATTAAAAAAATCCGTTTTCTCCAACAGACTTTATTCTAATATTTCTTTTGGTAAAGAAAAAATTCTATATCATGTTGGCGGTACAGAAAATTGGATACTCGCAAAATACGAAGAACAAAATGCCCTACAAACTAGTGGAACGTATGTCTATTCAGCATTAGCAACTGAAGTAAGATCTTATGGATACGGTGCATTGAAAGCAGGCTCCGTTTGTGGATTTAGCTCCGAACTTAGAATCCCATTTCTTCAATATATCTTAAATCAAAATTGGAAAAATAGTATTTTAAGAAATTTTCAACTCATTCCATTTCTGGATGCAGCTTTCGTTTGGGATGGTTTGCTACCAGATTTTAAAAATAATTCTACTTTGGATTATCATGCAGAAAACCCGGCAGTCATCATCGATTTACAATATACCCGAAAACCCTATATTGCTGGAACTGGTTATGGATTAAGAACTTCTTTGTTTGGATATTACATTCGCTTTGATCAAAGCTGGAAAATAAATGATGCCAAAAAAAGTAAAGCGCGTTACAGTTTTTCTCTTGGCTTGGATTTTTAAAATGCTATTCTGATTATCAACTAATAGTAACTATAAAAACTGCACTTGCATTCCTCTTAAGATATCTACACAGTAAGAAAGTACAAATTAGAAAGCCAGACGTACTGCCGCTCCACCAATAAAAGTATATGGTTCTTTACTCGTTACGAGGCTATTCAGCGAACTAAAATAAGCCTCAGCAAAAAGGTGATTAAATAAATTCAATCCAGCTTTTACCCCTCCATTAAATTTACCATAACCACCATATGAAATTTCTGCTCCTAATATCAACTTAGGACTGAATTTTATATCAACCAATCCTGACCACAATGCATCAGCATAGTCAGATTGAATGTATTGATACTTAAGACCTAGATCTAAAAATCCAGGAACCAACTCATGATAAATTCCAAAATTGAATAGCACCGGTAAATTAACACGCTTTGACAATCCTGTTTTCTCATGAATAAATCTGCTTCTCAAATCTTCTGCATCTTTTATATCCAAAGAAAACGAATCCAGAATACCTGAAATAACGACCCCTTCAAAAACATAGGATGTATCTACAATTCGTTCTTTTAATTGTCCCTTCCATTTCAAATATCCAAGATTATCCAAACCAAAATAGAATCCAAAACGTTTCGAAAATTTATAATCAAATCCAAATTCAGTCTGAATGCCGGATCCTGCAAACTTTAAAAAACCTCCTTGGCCTGCAGAAGCATCCAAAGAAACTAAATTTAAAGTGATATCGACTGATCTTCCATCCTGCTCCGTGTAAAGCAAACCGTTCGTACTTTTTAAATCCAAATAGTTTTTACTTCCTAAATAAGCTAGTTTGCAATAAAAAGAAAATCGATCTGTTTGTTTGCTCATCCCCACCTTAAATGCTGAATAATGAAACAACCTAATATCTAAGGGACTTAAACTGGCTGCTTTACCTTCAAAGCTTTTATTCCCTTTAAACAACAAACTAAATAAATCATTGTGAACCCGTGTCTCATAAAAAATATTCTCTGAAAATTCCAAACCAAAAAAATAAGGTCCGTTACCTAACTTCTTATAAATGGAAAATCCTGAATTAAATCGTTCACCAACCCGGATTTGCTCACTATTAAAATTAGCTATGCACTCATTCTTTTCCGCTTCACTTATATAATTTCCCCTTAAATAATTCCAGGCGAATGAAGAAACAATCGTATTGGATGCAAAATGATTATCTACGTTTACACTAACTATTTTATCCTTCTCTTTGTAATCTTGTATAAAATAATCACGAGGCTTCCATTGCGCTGAAACGGTGTTAATACAAATTATTAGCGTCCAGACTATATTAATTAATTTCATTTAGTATTGTTGTTTAAAACTGAAAAGGCTATTAATCTACTTTATATATAAAATCAGCTGTCATTTGGAAATCTAACTTTCCAGTGTCATAAATGCGGGCACTCTGACCCGTTGGCTGAGTATCCAAGACAGCAATTAAAAGTAATTTTCCAGAATTTAACAATCGATCAATTGATTGCTTATCAACTGGAATGTCAATTCGACTGAGCTGCGGATTGTAATTTGAGCCAGGTAAAATATTGCTTGCGGCTAAAATTTTATTACTACCGTCCAATAATGTATCAATGATTACATTGTTTTGATCCAAAACAAATAACTGTGCCTTTAATTCAAATGGAAATCCGTTATTAAAAAACGTATGCAGATTGCCGCTTTGAATTCCACTTAAATCCCCTTTCGTCAAATCCATTTCCAATGTATCACAAATTGTCAAACCCTGTGATTGCAATATCAGGGGCAATTCCAGATTCATATTTAAATTCATAAATTCATCCTCATAAATAAAATCTTTATGATTACTGACATTTCCCAATGGGTTTGCTTTTAATTGTAAGGCATATGAAATCTGATCCGGAAGATTATTAATAAAATTTGTCAGATTGGAATTGTTTTCATCCAATTTTATATTGGTATACGTTGCATTAATTGGTAATTGGCCATTTTGATCTGTTGCTCTGGGAATAAAAATTGGTTTGTTAATCTCAGATGAATTTAATGCGATAACTTCTTTTGTCTTATTGTTAATCGAATTAAATTCATTCAATTTAAATTCTAAATCAACTCCAACTTTGTTTTCAAAATCAATGGACAATTTTGCCTGATCCAAAAGTAATTTCCCGGATTTTATACGATTAAAAAAATCTAAATCAATCAAACTTGGCCCTGCTAATAAGGTGGTATCTCTAAGATAACCTCTTGCATATTCAGGTCGTAGATCTATAAAACCCAATTCAATGTAAATACTGTCTTCTACAGAAAATGTCTTCATCACACCGGTGCTATCAACTGAACCGATAACTTCATTAAATGCCAAATTAAATGAATCTTGATTTTGAC
This sequence comes from Saprospiraceae bacterium, assembly GCA_016714025.1. Lineage (NCBI taxonomy): Bacteria > Pseudomonadati > Bacteroidota > Saprospiria > Saprospirales > Saprospiraceae > Saprospiraceae bacterium. The sequence goes on from JADJOB010000002.1 coordinate 692,891, forward strand.
CAGAAAGGTCCCAGGTATAACCACTTAAATCCTCATCCCGTTCAAACCGCGAACTGCCTCCCGGTGGCGCAGGATCAAGCACTTTATAAGCTTTTAAGGGAATTCCGTTTTTAATGGCTCCCGGCAAACTATAGGAAAAGCGAACAGAATCCTGTAAGGTGCTGTAAAGAATTATTCGCGCCTTTCCGGATTTAATTCGAGTCTCTTTAAGCTCAACAGGAAGATTTTTCAACCGAAAATAATATGCCGAGTTGATCAGATTTTGTTTCGGCCAAATAGCTGTGGCCGTTATAGGATGTAAATCATAGACTTTTAAAGTAGCTTTTATTGAATTCGCCGTATCTATTAATACGGGCACTCCTTTACTGCCCGGAGAAGACAAGCTGATTAATTGCGCAATTAATTTCCCTTCCACAGTCTTGCCTGCCAAATCAAAAGTCTGGCTTACTTCTGAATTTACAGCTATTAATGGAAAGGTCCCGAATACAACGACATCTCCTTTTTGCTCATTCTTCAGTTCAAATTTAACATCTGTAATATCGATGGGCAACCCATTAAATAATCGCACATCAAGCTTTCCATCTCTAAGTGACATGGTGGTAAATAAAGTGTCTGCACTGATATTAATAGCTCCAGAACTGATCGACGGGATCGCTGGAATTACCTGGGTACTGCCTTGCAAAAATAAAATCAACTGTCCGGTAGATCCAGCATTTCTTGCAATAGCTCCTAAGGTTATAGGATACTCAACAGAAGTACTATACAACGAAAGAGAGTCTATTTTAAAGGTTTTCCGGGCGCTGGTATCCGTAAAATTAACTAAAGAGTCAATGGATAAATCATACAAACTCTTAGAAAAAACCAAATTTACCAAATGACTGCTGTCCGTTTTATATAAATCGGAATCCAACAGATTATGAATGGTCAAACTGGATTTAACCAAAGGGGTCAATAATTGAGTATCCCAGGTGGGCTCTTGTAGTTTACAAGACCCAATTATCAATAAACACGTTAAAAGCAAAAAAAGGGTATTCCGTTTTCCACAGTCCATAGAAACATCATTTGTATAAAGGTAAATTTGATAGGCGATATTTCAAAATATCCAGTTTAAATCATCGCTTTAAACAGGTTAAAATGGCATGATCAAACAAGATTCGCTGCAATTAATTTTACGTAGAAGGTAACAAGCAGCAGAAAATTAACGTATAGGGTCATAATATCACATCAATTAAAGATTAACTTATGAAAACTATTTACTTTCTCCTTCTATCATTGATCTCTGCCGGCAGTCTTTTTGGTGCCTGTGAACTTTGGGATCTACAAGTTGAAAAAACAGATTGTAACCCGGAAAAAAAGTTTATGGTTACCATCAATTTTAAATATAAAGACGTTGGCGAATGCTTTACAATTAAAGGCAATGGAAAAAATTATGGTAATTTTAAATACAATCAGCTACCGGTCAAATTAACTCTCAGCGGAGATTGCCGCACCGAATATGAATTTGTAATTCGCGATTGTCATACTGAATCTTGCCGGTTAGAATATTTTCTAGGAAAAGAATGCTGTGAAGTAGATTGTGAGTTATCAGAAATGCGCATTGAAAAAACGGAATGTGATGATGATCAAAACTTTTGTGTATTTATTAATTTTAATCATGTAGGAAATTCCTCTTGTTTTAAACTCCGTGGTAATGGCCATGAATACGGTCGTTTTAGCTATTCTCAATTGCCTGTAAAAATTTGCGGACTAAAAGCTAATTGTGAAACAGAATATGAATTTACAGCTCAAGATTGCGAAAATGAAGAATGCAATCTAACCAAAGAATTGGGAATTGTTTGCTGTGAAAAAGTTTGTAAATTATCAGAACTCAAACTAGAAAAAACCAAATGTGATGAAAATGGAAAATTCTTCGTTTTCATAAACTTTAAAAATACTAACACCAGTGACTGCTTTAAAGTCAAAGGAAATGGTAAAGATTATGGAACTTTTCAATACAATCAATTACCAATTAAAATAGGACCCCTTGAAGGCGATTGCAAAACCAATTATGAATTTAAAATCGTTGATTGCAAAGATGAGCGCTGTCAGTTAACTGGTAATTTAGGCATTGTTTGTTGCGAACGAAAACAGTGCAGCATTCGCGATTTAAGAATTAATAAATCAGATTGCGATGAAAATAAAAATTTTTATGTTACAATCAATTTTAGATATAGCGGAACCTCCTCTTGCTTTAAGGTCCGAGGAAATGGTGTAAATTATGGAACGTTTAACTATACACAATTGCCCATTCGCATTGGTCCACTGAAAGGAGATTGTAAAACCGTTTATGAATTTGTAGTATCTGATTGTGAAAATGAAGCCTGCAAAGCATCCAAGAGCATTGGCAGAGTATGTTGCGAAGAACACAAACGGGAGGAACTTCAAAATCAGGATGCAGAATTTCAAGAATCGCCTTCACAAATCACTAATTGGAATTTAAACTACAGTATTGAACAGCCAATTGAATATCAATATTCACAGACTTCTAATCAATTTATCGTGCGATTTAATGAAACAATTCACACGAAAGCCTATTTATACAATGCAATGGGGCTGATCGTCCAATCCGTTCCAATAGAGTCAACAGAAAACCGAATTGAAATAAATAATTCGAATCTATTACCAGGGATTTATTATTTACGATTCGAATTAGAAGGAAAGCAAACCTTATTAAGATTTGTAAAAATGTAGTTGAAAGATGAGCTTAATAAGCTATTTAGCTATTTAGCTATTAAGCTGATAAGCTATTTAGCTATTTAGCTATTTAGCTATTAAGCTGATAAGCTATTTAGGTAAAAAAAATATTGAAGCTATTCTAATTAGCATTTCAATTTTTACATTCCTCTCTTTGCCTTATCAGCTTATTAGCTTTAGCTTTTTAGCTTATTAGCTATTAAGATAAAAAATATATAAAAGCTATTCTAACTAGCATTTCAATTTTTACATTCCTCAATTTGCCTTATCAGCATATTCGCTTGTCAGCTTATCAGCTTAATAGCTGTAGAGCTATTCCTCCATTTCCCCTTTCAGTCTTTCTGCCTGGTCTGCAACTTGAAGGGCCTGTATGATTTCATCTAAATCGCCATTGACGATATCATTGAGATTATAAAGGGTCAAATTGATTCTATGATCTGTAACACGGTTTTGAGGATAATTGTATGTGCGGATTTTATCTGACCGATCACCTGATCCTACCAACGAGCGTCGTTTTGAAGCAACTTCATTCTCATATCTCATAACATGAGCATCTTGCATTTTTTGAAGCATCCTATTAAAGGCAATTTCCCTGTTTTTGTGTTGGCTTCTGCTGTCCATTGACTCAGCAACAATCCCGGATGGAATATGCGTAAATCGAACACCCGATTCTGTCTTATTGACATGCTGCCCACCAGCACCACTGCTTCGGAATGTATCCACACGCAAATCAGCTTTATTGATATTAACTTCTTCCAATTCCATCTTAGGCATAACAACAACCGTTGCAGCAGAAGTATGGACTCGTCCTTGTGCTTCGGTCTTTGGTACCCTTTGAACGCGATGTGCTCCGGATTCAAATTTTAATTTGCCATAAACATTTTCCCCTGTAATCTCCATCACTACTTTATTATAACCACCTACATTGCCTTCGTTTACATCGAGAATTTCATATTTAAGACCGTGTGTTTCAAAATAGCGCGTATACATTCGGTAAAGGTCACCGGCAAAAATTGAAGCCTCGTCCCCACCTGTTCCGGAACGAATTTCTAAAATAACATCTTTCGAATCTTCCGGGTCTTTTGGTATTAACAGGATTTTCAATTCCTCTTCCATTTGCTCCAGCTCCGGCTTCAACTGTTCAAATTCCAATTGCGCCATTTCACGAAACTCAGGATCTGAAAGCATTTCCTTCGCTTGCTTAAATTCTTCAGATTTCTTTTTGTAAACAAGGTAAACACCAACAATTTCCTTTAAATCCTTATACTCTTTGCTAATTTTACTGTACTCAACCATATTGCTCACCACAGAAGGATCAGACATCCGTTCCTCCAGATATTGGTAGCGATCATAAATAGAATGTAATTTATCTAACAGCATGGTTTTTTACTAAAGCGCAAAGATAGAAGGAATTGTGAATAGCTGAAATGCATACTGATTCACATATTCAATGAAGCTAGAAATTTCATACAAGATATATTTATCACATTATGTGAAACCAAAATAAAATACTTAATTTGTAAAGCAATAAAACAAAAACATTTTGAATATCCTATGCTCAATTTTAAGGACCATTCCAGACAACAAAGATTTTCAAAATCTTACCATGGCATTAGATAAAGAATTGGTCATCCGAGATGGTGAATTACACTCCTTTTACCATCAATACAATTCATTAAAAGTACTTGATCATGTGGTGGTAGCATATTATAATGAACGCGCGATTGCTTGCGGCGCTCTTAAAAAGTATCATGAAAATAGTGTAGAAATCAAAAGAATGTTTGTCCTTGAATCCGAACGGGGTAAAGGAATCGCTTCAACTATACTATCTGAATTGGAATCCTGGGCTAAAGAACTTAAATACGAGCGATGCATTTTAGAAACAGGTATTAATCAACCTGAGGCTATTAATTTATATAAAAAAAATAATTACACGACAATTCCAAATTATGGCCAATACGAAAATATTTACAACAGCGTTTGTTTTGAAAAAATTCTTTAACATTATTTAAACCGAAGTTGTATTGTTACCCCTCAATTTAAACAGATCCATTAAAAACATAAAATCAAAGTATAAATTAGAAACTCACGTAACAAGAATATATTGAGAAACTCTTCATCTTGTACATTTAGAATTTATCTCAAATAAAATGAAAAATAGAAATGAAAATTGTACCGAATACTAAGCAATGTTTGAAGATTTAAGGACAACGTTCGAAATAATTAATAGAAATCGCGAATTAAAAAAACCAATTTGAAAATAGTAATAGCCATTGATTCTAAAATACCCGTCAACTTATATGGAGGAACGGAACGAGTGATTTGGTACCTCGGGAAGGAGCTTAGCCAAATGGGGCACACGATTTCATATCTGGCACACGAAGGTTCATATTGTAGTTTTGCTAAAATAATACCCTTACAAAAATCGAAATCGATTCAAGAACAAATTCCAAGAGATACAGATCTGGTCCATTTACATTTTAATCCTGAAGAAATTGACCAGATAAAATCTCCTTTGCTTATAACCATGCATGGTAATACCAATGATCAAAAACCATTGCATTCAAATACCGTTTTTGTCTCATCAAATCATGCTGCCCGATTTGGATCCTCCTGTTATGTGTACAATGGTTTGGATTGGAATGATTATCCTTTGCCAAATTTTAAAAAGGAGCGCAGCTATTTTCATTTCCTAGGAAAAGCTGCCTGGCGAATAAAAAATGTACAAGGAGCCATCGATGTTATCCGAGCAACTCCTAATGAAACATTAAGAGTATTGGGTGGATACCGATTTAATTTTAAAATGGGTTTGCGATTTACCTTCTCCCCTCGAATTTCATTTTATGGAATGGTCGGAGGAACGCTCAAAACAAATCTATTAAATGGATCTAAAGGTTTGATCTTCCCAGTGAGGTGGCACGAACCTTTTGGTTTAGCAATAATAGAAAGTCTTTACTATGGTTGTCCGGTATTTGGCACTCCTTATGGTTCGTTGCCAGAACTGATCCCAAAAGAATTTGGTTATTTGTCAAATCAAAAAAATGAATTGGCTGATGCAATTTTAAATGGATCCGATTATTCCTCCAAAGCCTGTCACGAATATGCCTTAAATACTTTTAACAGTAGAAAAATGAGTTTGGCGTATTTGGAAAAGTATAAAATGATATTGGATCGGCAACAATTGAATTTAACTCAACCTATCTTACAAGAAATACAAAAACAGAAATTTTTAGAATGGCACGACTAATAAAAACTACTATGAATTTGGATGTTATTGTCCCGGATACTTTTTAATGCGATCCTTTATTTGATCTGCAAGGATATTGCTGCGGGTGGGTTTATATAGGTTTTCTTTAATTTTTTCACGAATAGATTTTTCTTTTAGAAAAGCTTGATGACCTGCTGGATTTGATTGAATTTGTTTTAAAAATTCAAGTTCGTCATCCTGATTCATTTGGTGATCAAAAAATTGAGCGATTCTTTTGTTTAAATCATTTCGCAAAAAATCTTTCATAAAAAACCATTTTTAATAAATTAATAGCTAAAAAATAGGGGATTAAGGCAGCATGTTAAAAAGGCAGCATACACCTTAAGGATCAATCTTCAACGACATCCTCAGCTTTAGACCGATCTCCCCTCAAATCTTTATAACCTATACTCGAAGCATATTTCACCAATTTTTCTTTCAACATATTCCTGGCCCGAAAAAGTCTGGATCTTACCGTGCCAATTGGAATGTCAATAATTTTAGAAATTTCCTCGTAACTAAATCCTTCAATATCACAAAGCAAAATGACCGTACGAAATTCCTCCGGCAATAAATTCAATGCAGTAGAAACTTCATCTCCAATCATTTTCTCAAAAACATCTTCCCTAAGGTCATAATAACCACTGACCTGTCCTTCTTCTTCTTCATTATAAACAGCTACATCTTCATAATCTACCCGGGCAGGACGTTTACTCTCCTTCCGGTATTGATTGATGTAAGCGTTCTTTAATATTTTAAACAACCAAGCCTTCGCATTAGTTCCTTCTTCAAACTTATCTATAAATCTAAATGCCTTAAGAAAGGTCTCCTGAACCAGATCATCTGCATCTTCTTCATTATAGCACAAGTGGAAGGCAAAAGAATGCAGTGCTTCTAAATGGGGTAGAAACTCTTTTTCAAAACGCTCGTGTAATGGACTGTTGTGCTGCGGCATTCGAAAATTTCAATCTGCAAAGAAAACAAATTCTTTGGGCTTGATAAGACTGGATTTTATTCGGAAATTTGCCTTCTATTCAAGATTATGGCACAATTTATTAAAATAAGCATTTTAGGAATCTTTTTCTTCGGACTTGGAACTACGTTTACCAGAGCCGGTGATATCGAACTGGGTCGAGTCAATTGGCTTCGCAGCTTAAAAAAAGGACAAGAACTCGCTAAAGAATCCGGAAAACCTCTATTAATCCTATTCCAGGAAGTACCAGGGTGCAGTACGTGTAAAAATTATGGAAGCGGACCACTCAGCCATCCATTGCTTGTGGAAGCCATAGAGCAGTATTTTATTCCAGTTTGCATCCATAACAATAAAAATGGCCCAGATAAAGAAGCGCTTCAGTTATTCCAAGAAGCATCCTGGAACAATCCCGTAATTCGAATTGTAGATAAAAATTTTAAGGATATTCTTGGGCGATTGGCCGGTGATTATAGTGAATTTGGGTTGGTTTCAAAAATCAACGCGGCCCTTGTGGTTTGCGGCATAAAAATTCCCGGTTATTTAAATTTACTAGAACAAGAATTCAGGGTAAAACAATTTGGAAGCTCCCAGGCTACCTTTGGAATGTATTGCTTTTGGTCTGGAGAAAAAACATTTGGCAAGTTAAACGGAGTCATCGCTACAAATGCTGGTTTTATGGGTGGTTCTGAAGTTGTGACGATCCAATATGATCCATCTAAAATCGGGCTCGATGAATTAATTAAAATAGGTAAATCACAAAACACAGCCGATCGATTATTTACAAATGAAAATTTAAAAAATAATTCCATTCCAATAAAAAAACCAAGTGCATTTAGACAAGATCCAGAAACAAAATATTATTTGTATCAATCAGATTACAAATACGTTCCTATGACGGCTATGCAAGCCACTAAATTGAATGCGGTTCTAGGCAATGGCTTGAAAGATGATTCCATGTTATCTCCTAAACAAATCCAATATTACAATTCAATTAAAGACAAGGACAAGTCAAAACTAAAAAATCAGATCGGAAAAGGATTGGAAAATCTATAATAGAATGCTTGTTAGGAATTCGTTGATAGCAAATGCATTCCAGGGATTAATGATTGCTGTTTCTAGAATTTCTAGATTATAGCCTTTTTATCATCTGACAATCGACTTTCCGTCTATTACTTTCTATACAAGCTAAAAAGTCAAAAGATTATCTTTGCAAAATGTCTACACATCGTACCGTTGCATTTCATACGCTGGGTTGTAAGTTGAATTTTTCAGAAACTTCTACTATTGGAAAGCTATTTGAACAAGCAGGTTATCAGGAGGTCGATTTTAATACACCAAGTGATTTGTATATTATCAATACCTGTTCGGTAACGGATGAAGCGGATCGGAAATGTAGAAAGGCTGTACGCGCTGCTGTTCGACAAAATGCGGAGGCGCAGATTATAGTAATTGGGTGTTATGCACAACTCAAACCAGAGGAGATTTCTGCTATACCCGGGGTCAGCATGGTTTTGGGAGCTACAGAAAAATTTAGGATTCTGGATTATATTCACAGAAACGATTTAGCTTCTCCGCACACAGGAATTTATCAACATTCTATTGAAGAAGTTACTCAATTTGTTCCAGGTCATTCAATTGACGATCGTACGAGAAGTTTTCTAAAAGTTCAGGACGGTTGTGATTATAAATGTAGTTTTTGTACCATTCCACTTGCAAGAGGCCGTTCCCGAAGTGGAGAAATTCCTTCCATTGTAAAAGCTGCTTCAGAATTAATAACCCATGGGATTAAAGAAATCGTTTTGACTGGTGTAAATATTGGAGATTTTGGAAATGGCACCGAGGTACTGGAAGGAATTAAACCTAAAAAACAAGCTTTGTTTATTGATTTGGTACAAGCTTTAGATGAATTGGAAGGAGATATCCGGTTTCGGATTTCATCTATTGAACCGAATCTGTGTACTTATGAATTGATAGATTTTGTTGCGGGTTCTAAACATTTTATGCCTCATTTTCACATGCCATTACAATCAGGGGATAATGAAATTTTATCTTTGATGAAAAGACGGTATAAACGTGAATTATATGAAGATCGCGTAAATTATATTAAATCTAAAATGCCACATGCTTGCATTGGTGTTGATCTCATCTGTGGCTTTCCTGGCGAAACAGAAAGACATTTCGATAACACTTACAGTTTTATTGAAAAATTGGATATAAGTTATCTCCATGTATTTACATACTCTGAAAGACCTAATACTGCAGCATTGGAACAAATGGGTAAAGTAAGTCCTGAAGTCAGACACTTGCGATCAAAAAAATTAAGAAATTTATCGGATCAAAAAAAGTTGAACTATTATTTAAAGTTCGAACAAAGTGAACAAGAATTATTGGTAGAAAATAAACTTGACAATGGATATATCAGTGGTTATTCAAAAAATTATTTACGCATCCATTTAAATAAAGAACTTGCTCAAGTAAATCAATTGGTAACAGTAAAATTGGGATCTATTAAAAATGAACCACGCAGAGAGCTTAGTTTCTACGCTGAATTGGTTTAAAAGAAAAACCCAATGCTTACGAAAATATAGTCCGTTTTATAGTCTGTATCGTGGTATAATGCAGTAAGACCTTTTTCAAAATTGAAATCAACCACCAAAGGCCCAAAATCTACTCCTGCACCGACCAGTGCCCCAAAACTTGCATCATTTATACTGTTGTGGTCCAATCCGAGTTCGTTTTCTTCAATAAAAGCTGTATAACTAAATTGGCCACCTCCCATAAGTCGCAGTTTAAAAGCCTCGGTATTGATCAATTTGTATCCAATTTGCAAGGGTATTTTAAGAAAATACGCTGCCGGTAAGTTGGAAAATGGATCCAACATTTCTTTAGACTGTAACTTGACTTTATGTAATTCTAAACCTGGACGTAAAAATAAATTTCGATTGCCAAAGCGACCCGAAAGGCTGGCATGCCATCCACTCATAACTTCATTAGGCTTATTTACAGCAGGATTGTCTGAAAAAGCCATGCTGACCCCTACAGAAGCTACCATTCCGGATTGAGAATAGGACCCAAAACTTAAGAGGATAAGTATTCCAATGAATATAAATCGGTTAATCATAAGGTCAAAAATTAGAAAAAGCCTACATTTATGCATACAAAGATAATTATTATATTTATATATTATAAATTTTTATAATTTGTAATTAACATTATGTGGCCTGACTTTTCATACATTCTTCATAGCCTGATTGGAACGCAACCCGACAATGCGTTTTCGGTTATTAAAACCTTTGGATTCTTTTTAGGAATAGCATTTATAGCAAGTGCTTCGCTACTATACTTAGAGCTAAAAAGAAAGGAAGCACAAAATCTTATCACAGGAATGGTGGAAACCGTTGTTGTGTATAAACCTATTGATTGGCAAGACATTTTAACACAGTCCTTTATCAATTTTGTAATTTTTTACAAAATTGGATATATCGTCAGCCATTTTGAACCTTTCAAGATGGATCCGGCAGCAATAATTTTTTCCACAAAAGGAAACTTTACTACTGGTCTGGTACTTTTTCTGATTACTGCTATCTATCTTTTTTATAAAATGTCTGGAGAAACAGATAAAAAAATAAAAACTGCAGAAGTATTTATACATCCACACCAGCGGCTCACAAACATTACAATTGTTGCTGCTGTTTATGGTTTGATTGGCTCAAAATTATTTTCAGTATTAGAAAACTGGAAATCTTTTGTCAAAGATCCGATTGGTGAATTTTTTTCTGGTAGTGGCCTTACGATTTATGGTGGTTTAATCCTTGCATTTATTATGGTTTACCGCTATGTAGCTAAGCGCGGTATTCGTCCAATTCATATGATGGATGCGGTTGCGCCTTCATTAATGATCGGTTACTGTATTGGAAGAATGGGTTGTCATTTTTCTGGAGATGGCGATTGGGGAATTATAAATGAATTGAGCAAACCGAATTGGTTTATTTTTCCAGATTCCTGGTGGGCTAATTCTTATGCACACAATGTGTTGAATGAAGGTGTTGCTATACCAACCTGCCAATGGCGTTATTGCAGCGAGTTATACCCAAAAGTATTTCCAACACCTTTATATGAAATTATTCTTGCAGGAATAATTACTATAATTTTATGGCTCTTACGTACCAAGCTGCATCGTGCCGGCCTGTTGTTTTTTGTATACTGCTTTCTAAATGGTTTTGAACGATTTTTTATAGAATTTATCCGGGTGAATCCGCGTTATTCTATTATTGGTTTTGATCTTTCTATGGCACAATTTATTGCGCTTGGGCTTATGCTAACGGGTATTGGAGGATTTATCTTTTACTGGAAAAAGAATATCCCTGCGTGATACATGATTAAATCCGGATCCTTTGCAAAAATATTAATCAAATGGTCTACTGAAAATCCAAGAAATTATCCCTGGATCGGTGAACGAGATCCGTACAAAATCTGGATATCAGAAATTATATTACAGCAAACCCGATCAGAACAGGCAAAACCATTTTATGAAAATTTCATTTTGCACTTTCCAACATTGCAAGACTTAGCAAAATCTTCAGAAGATGAAGTTTTAAATCATTGGAAAGGACTTGGATATTATTCTCGAGCACGAAATTTATACCACACTGCACAAATTATTCAAACACATCATCAGGGACTGTTTCCTAAAGAATACCAGGAGATTCTGAAACTTAAAGGAATTGGAATGTATACTGCCGCAGCGATCTGTAGTTTTGCTTACAATCAAGCCTATGCGGTAGTAGATGGAAATGTGATTCGATTACTCTCCAGGGTATTTGGAATCAATAAATCTGCTGTCGATGCTTCTGGTAAAAAATACTTTCAAAATTTAGCTCAAAGCCTGATTGATTCTAAGAATCCTGCTTCATATAATCAGGCTATTATGAACTTTGGTGCAATGGTTTGTATTCCACAGAAACCGCTGTGTCAAAATTGTCCGTTTCATAAAAGTTGCGTAGCATACATGCAAGATGCGATTTCAAAGTATCCCTATAAAGAGAAAAAAATTACAATAAAAGAACGTTATCTACATTTCTTTCTGTTTAAGAATAAACAAGGCAAAATACCAATCCGAAAACGTACTGCAACAGACATTTGGAAACATCTTTATGAATTTCCAATGATAGAAACAAATCAAGAGCATCATTTTAAAAAAGCGGATGTTCAACTCATTCAGAAGCTCGGACTCATAATTCAACCTGATTTTAAATTGATCAATTTAGGTCAAAAAAAGCACAAACTGAGTCACCAGGACCTTAAAATAAACTATTACCTGCTTCAAAATGTAGACTTTAATCCCAAAATAAAGCCCTTGTTTTCCTTTGTTAAACCAGAAAACTTGGTGAATTTTGCATTTCCAAAAGCTACCGATCCATTATTCGCCTATATTAAGCCTTGAATCATGTTAAACAAAGTTACTTTAATTGGAAATTTAGGAAAAGACCCTGAAATACGCGCCTTAGAAAACGGGGTGAATCGTGCAAATTTTACTTTGGCTACAAACGAAAATTATAAAGACCGTAACGGAAACTGGCAAAAAAGTACTGAATGGCATGAAATCATCATGTGGCGCTCAATGGCTGAACGGGCTAAAATTCTGAAAAAAGGAATGCTCGTATATGTAGAAGGAAAATTAACCCATAGAAAATGGGTTGACAAAGAAGGCAGAGATCACTACACAACTGAGATCACTGCTGATGTTTTAAAAATTCTTGAAAAAAGAGACCATTCCGCAAACACACACACTAACCCAACCACCAACACTGAAGAAAAAAAATATGACTCCACTACAACCAACCATCTTGACAGTGAAGAAGATGATTTACCTTTTTAATTAAAAGGTTCAATTCGTGGAAGCTGACCCTTACTATTCGACCCCATTTGCTTTTGTAATAAGCCTTTTACTTTTCATTCCCATTGGAGAGTTAAGCTATCTCTTTACGCTGGTTATCTTATTGCTTTGTTCAGGAATATTTTCTGGAACAGAGATCGCTATGTTTTCATTGCGAAATGAAGATATGGATGAAATTGAGGAAATAAATACACCAGCTTCAAAAGCATTAATCTATTTAAAGCATCACACCAAGAAACTATTGGCCCTTATTTTAATCTGCAACACTTTTGTAAATATTGGGATTGCTTTAGTTTTAGAGCGATTACTTGCTATTTGGTTGCCGATATCCAAATGTACCATCTGGGCGCAGAATGCAATTAGTGTTTTCAATTTGCAATCTTCCAATCCTGATGAACTTGGAAGCATCATCTACTTTAGCATTGCCGTAGTTGGCTCAACCACCTTGATCTTGTTTTTTGGCGAAGTCATGCCTAAAATATATGGAAGGCTTAATCCTATAAGTCTTTCTTTATTATTGGCACTACCCATGCGAACGCTGGATATAATTTTTTCACCAATAACGCGTGTAATGGTTGGTATGACAAATCGCGTTGAAAAAAAATTATTGGAAAAAAAGGTTGGTTTGCAAACAACCAGCAAAGAAGATTTGGATACAGCTATCGATTTAGCAGTAAGTCAGGATATAAACTCCGAAAAGCAAGTTGATATACTAAAAGGGATTATTAAGTTTAATGATGTCTCTACTAAACAAATTATGACACCCCGTACACAAGTGTATGGATTAGACTTTAATTCAAACTATGCCTCGGTTCTGAAAATAGTCCGCGATTGCGGATTTTCCAGACTCCCGGTTTACAATGAAGATTTTGATCAAATTACTGGAATTATATATGCTAAAGATCTTATCGGCCATCTAAACGAATCCGATGATTTTGAATGGCAAAGCTTGATCCGTACCAACACTTTGTATGTACCAGAGTCTCGAAAAATTAATGATACCTTAAACGACTTCCGTGAAAAACACGTTCACATGGGTTTTGTGGTTGACGAATATGGTGGCACAAATGGTATCGTTACCCTGGAAGACATTATGGAAGAAATCGTAGGTGAAATTAAAGATGAATTTGATGAACAGCACGAACTCAATTTTGTAAAAATAGATCCAAACACCTATTTGTTTGACGGGAAAACCTTGATCAATGACATGTGTCGCGTTATTGGCATCGATATTTATCGATTTGAGGAAGCTCGGGGTAATTCAGATTCAATTGCCGGATTGCTATTAGAGCAATCGGGAGAAATGCCACGAAAAGATCAAGAAATCGAAATAGAAAATATTAAATTTAAAGTAACTGCTGTAAGTAAAAGACGCATCGAACAAATTAAAGTAAGTCTATAAATACAGTATTTTAAATAGCTCGATACATAAGCCATTACATGAATCACAAAATTTTACTTTACTTTTTTTATTTAGCGAATTTCATGGCTTTAAGTAGCTGTAAAGAATCCGTTTTTACTCCCAAGCCACGGATGTATCCAAAAATATCTTTTCCTGAATTTACACTGGTTAACTATGAAACTCCTTTTTGCCCATTTACATTTCAATACGCATCTTATATTAAACCAATAAAGGATACATCCTTCTTTGGTGAAAAGCCATTAAACGATTGCTGGCTCAATTTACAAATGGAAATTTTTAATGGAACCATTTTCTGTTCATACCTTCCAATCAACAAATCAGATGAATTAACAAAATAC